>JBGCCY010000334.1:0-10349 GCA_045104975.1 Saprospiraceae bacterium | reverse complement strand
CCGTTCAAAACTTAGCGCAAGGTTGGTATTCTGTTTCCATAACCTATGATAATAATTGTATGGTGGAAGAAAATATTTTTGTGGATGAAGAGCTCTCTTGCAAAGTGCAAATAATAGGTAGAGTGTTTAATGATAACGTTTCTCCTGATTGTCTCGACGATGTGACAAGCGTGAGAGAAGAAGCAATTATGCTACACTTAATGCCAGACGATATTTACACTTATACTAACTATAATGGGTTTTATAAATTCGTTACTGACAATGGAGATCATACCGTTGAAATTATGTTGCCTCCTTATTTAGAGAATCTCTGTCCTTCAGATGGATTGATAAATGTAAGTCTTCCTGTCAATGGCACAGCTTCAGCAGATAATGATTTTTATTTAAAATATGTACCTGGAGCATTTGATCTTGATGTCAGTTGTTTTATGGGAATTGCTCGACCAGGGATGGAACACCTATATAATATTGAATATTGTAATGAGGGAGAATTAGCAAAATCAGGAACAATAACTTTTATTCACGATGCGATGGAAACCAATATTTTCACAAACCCTCTTCCACAAGATTGGAATTATGATGCAACAACGAGTACCGCAACGTGGACATTTACGAATCTTCAGCCAGGTGATTGTTTGACACAACAGATTATATTAGACATTCCTACGACTGCTCAGATAGGAGATATTCTTTCAGGTTCTTTGGAAATTATTAGTGATGATGGAGATGATTTTGATCCAAGCAATAATCTTAAATCTTGGAATCAAACTGTATCTGCCTCTTACGATCCGAATGACAAACAAGTTTTCACAGCGAGTAGCGAAGATCAATTTGGAGGAATGATTTATGAATCTGATACGACATTGTTTTATCAAATTCGATTTCAAAATACAGGAACAGATACTGCTTTTGCAGTTGTGATTCGAGATACCTTGAGTGAAGTATTAGATGTAACGACTATTCGTCCTGCTATCTCAAGTCATCCATATAGTCTTGAATTTGAAGGAAATAATATATTGATTTTTAATTTCGAAAATATCTTACTGCCTGACAGCACTACGAATTTGGCAGAGAGTCAAGGCTATGTTACCTTTTCAATTGATCGGCGATTAGATTTGCCATTAGGGACAACTATTTCAAATAGTGCAGCGATTTATTTTGATTATAATTTACCAGTTATTACAAATGAAGTCGTTAATGTTTTATCAGAACCTGTTTCAGTTGGAAATATTAAAAATCAAAAACCTTCATTAGAAGTTAGTCCAAATCCAAGTCAAGGTGAATTTTCCATTTTTTACCACCTTAAAAATGCAAGCGAAGCACGGTTGACTCTTTTTGATATTTATGGAAAAGCTATTTATGAAATAGAAAACCATAAATTTCAAATGGCTGGGAACCACACCAAGAATTTTTCCATAAAAAAACTTCCTGACGGGATTTATTTTTTACAATTAAAAACTCAAAATGGGAGTGTGGTGAAAAAGATATTAAAAACAGAATAGTTGCGTTTTAATATTTAGGAATGGTAAAAAAATAACTTGTAACAGTTTGGCGATTATTTCCATCTAAGTCAAGGCATGAAAATAGGCGTATATCTAGATATATAACTGTTCTCATAACGAAGAGTTAGGTGGAAAGAAGAAGTCAAAATGTTATAAGTTATTCTTTTACCATTCCTTAAGTAATGAAGTTGTTTGAATTTGGTAAATTTGCAATTAGAAAATAGAAAATAGAAACTAAATGTTTTTGTTCACAAGAGTCAGAAAGTAATATGAAAACGATAGATATCAGAACTACTCAAAATGTTACGATTGAATATGAGCTTGCTACTTTGCGAGAACGTATTTTAGCTTTCTTCATAGATTTTGTAATTGTTTATGTAACATTTTCAATTTTATATTTCACCTTGAAAGCTGGCTTTCGAGATATTTTTTTGAATGTAGAAAGTTACGCTCTGAGAGCGGTGGTGCTTTTTAGTTTTTTTGTTTTTTATCAATTATTTTCGGAAATAATTGCAGACGGACAATCATGGGGAAAGAAAGCAGTAGGCATAAAAGTAGTTCGGTTGGATGGACAAGAACCAGGATTGAGTGAATATTTATTGCGATCAGTTTTTTACATAATTGATATTTTATTTTCGTTTGGAGTAGTAGCAAATTTATTGATTAGTTCTTCTGCAAAAAGTCAACGACTTGGAGATCTGACCGCAAATACAACGGTGATTCGAGTTCGGTTTAATTTAAGATTTCGCTTGGAAGATATTTTGAAAATTAATTCAATTGAAGATTACGAACCGCAATTTCCAGATGTTCGAAAATTGAGTGAGCAAGATATGTTGTTGATCAAATCAATTATTACTCGCTCTAGATTATATCGAAATAAAGCTCATCGAGAGGTGGTGAATGATTTAGTGGTTAGATTAAAAGATGAATTAGATTTAGAGAAAATGCCTCCGAATAAAATCGAATTTTTAAAAACACTCATTCGAGATTATATCGTCCTAACAAGATAATCACGTAAAACGATTTTCCTAGTCACTCAAGAAAAAAGAATTTAATAACAGTACATTTACAAAAGAAGAGAAAGGATAAATGGGAAGAAAATTTAAAAAGAAATTAATCGAAAACCTAACGATTGTCGACATTGCCGATCGAGGTAAATATGTAGCGAAAAATGAAGAAGGCCAAGTCGTTTTTGTTGAAGATGTTGCACCTGGAGATGTAGTCGATGTTTTGGTTTATAAAAAAAGGAAAGGCTACCTTTTAGGTTCTGTCAAAGAAATAAAAAAATACTCAGAAGATCGCGTCGAACCTTTTTGCGAACACTTCGGAACTTGCGGAGGGTGTAAATTTCAACACATTCCATATGCCAAACAATTGGAGTTCAAACAAAAAATAGTTGACAATGCTTTGCGTCGAATTGGTAAAGTAGAAATTGAAGAATTTCGAGACATTTTGCCTTGTGAGGAAACTGCTTTTTATCGTAACAAATTAGAATTTTCTTTTTCCAATAAAAGATGGTTGACCTACGAAGAATTGAATAGCGATATTTCAAATGTCGAAGATGTTTTAGGATTTCATCGAGCAGGTGCTTTTGATAAAATTTTAAATATCAATAAATGTCATTTGCAGGCAGAACCTTCGAATTCATTGAGGAATTCATTCAAAGAGATTGCTTTGGAGCAAGGATTAACTTTTTATGATGTTCGGAAAAATACAGGTTTTCTGCGAAATATGATTGTCCGAACTTCGACTACAGGCGAAGTGATGTTAGTGTTAAGTGTGGGCGAAAATGATCAAGAGAAAATCGATACACTTTTGAATGCAGTTTTAGAAAAAAATCCATCTTTGACTTGCGTTTATTTTACAGTAAATAAAAAGGTAAATGATTCTTGGTTTGATCTAGAGATGAATCACTTTTTTGGTAAAAAAACGATTGAAGAATATTTAGGAAAAGTGAAATTCGAGATTGGACCTAAGTCATTTTTTCAAACCAATACCAAGCAAGCTATTCGACTTTTTGATGTTGTAAAAGAATTTGCAGAACTATCAGGTGATGAGAATGTTTATGATTTGTACACCGGTTTGGGAAGTATCGGATTATACCTTGCAGAGAATTGTAAACAAGTTGTCGGCATCGAAGAAATCGCAGCGGCAATCGAAGATGCAAAAGCAAATAGTGATCGAAATAATATTACGAATTCGGTTTTTTATGCAGGTGATGTGAAAGACATATTGACCACAGAGTTTTCTGAAAAACATGGAAAACCAGATGTAGTTATCACCGATCCTCCCCGAGCAGGAATGCATCCAAAAGTAGTTGAAATGCTGCTTGAGTTAGAAGCGCCGAAAATTGTTTATGTAAGTTGTAAACCATCGACCCAGGCAAGAGATTTGAATTTGTTGAAGGGAAAATATGATATCAAAAAAGTACAAGCAGTTGATATGTTTCCACAAACGCCTCACATTGAAACGGTGGCGATGTTGGAATTAAAAAAATAAATTATTTTACGAGAGCTGTTAGCTCTCGAAGTGCTAACAGCCTTTTTTTTAATTAAAAAACCGAAGCAGGAACTTCGGAGGACGATATGGAAAAAGAAAGAAATTACGAAAAATTAGAAAATATAATTTCCCCTTACAAAGCTGTTTTGGGAAAAGCAGTTGATACTGTTTTAGCGCAAGAGATTTCAAAATACCCAATTTTTGTACTTCACAAAGAACCTCTCGAATTAGGTATTTCTCTAAAAAATGAAATCAATACACCTAATGAGTGGTTGGTCAATTTATCCACCTTGGAAGAATTCTCGACCAAGCAAGTTATCGAAGCAAGCCGAGTAAATCGCTTCACCAAAATCTATAAAAATCCTGTTGAGTTTTTGTGCCTATTCGTGCTAGATGAATTTGGAGCAAATTTTGTATTCTTACCTCGTGTATAAAAGAGAATTGGGGTTTAGTGAATTTGATATATAGAAACAATCAATTTTTTCCAAAATATCAACACCCAGACACTGCAAATCTCGCCGAATTAAAACCAATTTTTTAATCCTCAATAAAATTTAATATTTTGGATAATAATTTCTTATCAAACGGAGCAGGTAACTCAGGAGGTTCAATGGTAGAAGATGCCACAACAATTCAGCAGATGTCAAACTACGAACCACATAATAAAATTTTGTTGATCGAAGATAATCCAGGGGATGCTCGTCTTGTGGAAATTTTATTGAGTGAGTCGGATTTGCTCGATTGTAAAATCACCAACAAAGTAAATTTAGCAGATGGAATGGCTGCGCTAGAAGAAGCGGATGATTTTGCAGCAATTCTATTAGATTTAACACTTCCAGATAGTCGAGGTTTTGAAACCCTCGAAACTCTACTTGCCAAATATCCCGATAATAATGTAATCGTTCTGACAGGTCTTCAAGATAAAAGTCTTGGAATCAATTCTGTAAAAGCAGGTGCTCAGGATTTTTTAATCAAAGGCGCATTTGACTCAGATCAATTATCAAAATCACTTCGATACTCTATCGAACGAAATTTGGTTTTAAAGAGATTAGAAGAAACTCAACGGATTGCAAATATTGGAAACTGGGAGTATAATCCAGCCTCAGAAGAATTTTTAGCTTCCGATCAGATTTATAGAATATTTGGTTTGGAACCACGAAAAACGGTTTTGAATTATGTAAATATTTTAAAAGGAGATCACCCTTTTAAGGAACTCAATGTGATTCATCAGGAAGCTTTGGCAAATCAAGATCTAAGTGTTCGGAAAGATATTCGGATTCCAAAAATTGAAGGAGGCTATCGAGATGTTTTTATTCAATGTAAGGCAAGTGCAAGTGCAGAAAGTACAGTAATTCTGACTGGAATTATGCAAGATATTACCGAGCGAAAGAAATCGGAAGATGAACTTTTAAAGAGTCAGGAAAAATATCAAGACTTCTTTAATAAATCAAAAGATCCCATTTATATCTGTACGATGGATGGAAAATGTGAAGCATTCAATCAAGCTTTGGTGGAACTTTTGGGATATTCCAAAGAAGAAATTTCACAACTCAATATCCATAATTTAATTTCAGTAGAAAATGGGATGGGAGCGTTTTTTGAGCGATTGAAAAGGAATAAGGAGGTGCAAGATTTTGAAGTGGAGATGCAAAGAAAAGATGGAGAAAAAAGATACTGTTTGATTACCGCAACCATGCTTGATTCTGAAACGGAAGAAAGTTACAATGGGGTAATTCGAGATATTACAGAAAAAAAGCAAGCGGAAGCATTGCGAAAGGCTAGGGATTTAGCTCGAACTTCTTCTAAAATGAAAGAAAAATTTATCGCAAGTATCAGTCACGAGATGAGGACTCCGATGAATGCGATTTTGGGAATGAGTAATTTGGTTATTCAAACTGATCTTGATCCTGAACAATATAATTATTTGAGTTCGATCAAGCAATCTTCTGAATTACTTTTGGGTATCGTAAATGATATTTTGGAAATTTCTACTTTAGAAAATGGAAAGATTGCCTTTGAAAATAAAGACTTTGACCTTAATGAATTATTGAAAAACTTGGTCAATGTAATGCAATATAAAGTAGATGAGAAAAATCTAAGACTAATTGTAGATGTTGGCGATAATGTGCCTCAATTTATCAAAGGAGATAAATTAAGGTTGAATCAAGTACTCTATAATTTGGTAGGAAATGCGGTGAAATTTACTGACACAGGTGATGTTCATATTAGGGTATTAAACTTGTATGATGGAGATGATAATGTCTTCTTAAAATTTGAAGTAGAAGATACCGGGATCGGAATTCCAAAAGACAAAGTGGCAGCGGTTTTCGAAACATTTACTAGAATTCGAACTAAGGATCGAATTTATGAAGGAACAGGATTAGGGCTTTCAATTGCTAAAAATCTAGTAGAACAACAAGGTGGAAAGATTGCAGCAACAAGTGAGGAAGGTGTAGGATCAACTTTCTTTTTCGATTTAGTTTTTGATATTGGAAGTAGTGAAGAAGCATCCGCTCCAACACCAGAATTAGATGATACGATTCATCTTGATCGACCAGTCAGATTACTGTTAGTAGAAGATAATAAACTGAATCAAATGGTGGCCAAAAAGACTTTGCAGAAAAAATGGCCTGATATTGATATCACGATCGCGGATAATGGCCAACTTGGAGTTGAAGCAATCAAAGCGAAAAGGTATGATATTGTACTAATGGATATTCAAATGCCAATCATGGATGGCTATGAAGCTACTCAATATATTCGAGCAAATATGCCTTCTGAAATTGCAAATATGCCAATTTTAGCAATGACCGCTCACGCAAATATTTCCAAAGATCACTCTTATAGAGAATATGGAATGGATGATTTTGTTTTAAAGCCATTCAAACCTGAACAACTTTTTGGGAAAATTGCACAATATGTGAATAACGGAAATGGAAGAAGTTAATTTTTAGAAAATCAATTTTAAAAAAGTAAAACGTTTTTGATTTTCCTCCGTAAATAAATTAGTTGGAACATCATAAATTTAAAAACATATTAAGATGGAAGTAAAAGTGTATAATTTTATCAACCTAGACTACTTGGACATGATGTCTGATGGAGATTTAGAAATGAAAAAAGTCATGCTAGATATGCTTTTCGAAGAATTACCTACTGAACTTGCTAAGATGCGAGAACTGGCAAATTCAGAAGATTGGAAAGAATTATCTTCAGTTGCTCACAAAATGAAATCAACACTTTCATTTATCGGCTGTGACGCAATGACTACTGCAAATACAGATATTGAAACTATTTGTAAAGATGGTGCAGGAAATAGTTCAATGGTTTCCTCAAAAATGGAAGTGTTGGAAAATAACCTAGATAATGTAATGAGGGAATTGAAAATAGAACACGCTAAGCTGTAGTTTTTTAATAAAAAAATGCAGAAAGAAGAGTTTGGAAAATGCTCGTATCAGTTTTGATGCGAGCATTTTTTGTTTTCTAAGAGCTTGTTGGGAAATTAGGCTTTTAGCCAAAATTTAATTTCCTAATAAGCTCTAAATATAGCTTCCGACAAACAAAATAAATCACTATCTTTGCGCCCTCAAATCAAGATTTTTTATAATAAAAGATATAGGATAGAGTAGTTGTATTCAAAACACTCTACCGTTCAAAATTAATAATGAAAGTATCACTCAACTGGCTCAAAGAATACACAAACGTAGATTTACCTGCCGAAAAAATTTCAGAAATTTTGACTGACATCGGATTAGAAGTGGAAGGCGTGGAAGAAATTGAAAGCATAAAAGGTGGACTCGAAGGCATTGTTGTCGGACATATCAAAGAATGCGGGAAGCATTCTGGTGCAGATAAATTATCACTTACGAAAGTTAGTATTGGAGGCGAAGAGGATTTGCAGATTGTTTGCGGCGCACCAAATGTGGCAGTAGGCCAAAAGGTTTTAGTTGCCACTATCGGCACAACTTTATATGATAAAGAAGGTGGTTCTTTTAAAATTAAAAAAGGAAAAATCCGAGGTGAAGTTTCTGAAGGAATGCTTTGTGCAGAGGACGAATTAGGTTTGGGAGATAGCCATGATGGAATCCTAGTGTTGCCTGAAGAAGTAGCAATTGGTTCTTTGGCAAAAGATTATTTTGAAATCGAAAATGATGTAGTTTATGAAATCGGTTTGACTCCAAACCGTTCTGACGCAACCTCTCAGACTGGATCTGCAAAAGATTTAGCGGCAGCCTTGAAAATAAATTATGGCGGAGACGGAGTGGTTAACATGCCATCTGTGGATAACTTCAAAGTAGGTAATAATTCTTACCCAATCGAAGTAGTTGTTGAAGATACGGAAGCTTGCCCTCGATATTCAGGAGTT
This sequence comes from Saprospiraceae bacterium, assembly GCA_045104975.1. Lineage (GTDB taxonomy): Bacteria > Bacteroidota > Bacteroidia > Chitinophagales > Saprospiraceae > CAJQQY01. The sequence goes on along the minus strand of JBGCCY010000334.1, from coordinate 1,985 downwards.
ACTATAAAAGGTGTAACCATTCAAGAATCACCTGATTGGATTAAAAAACGATTGAATTCTATCGGCGTTAGACCGATCAATAATATTGTCGATATCACGAATTTTGTTTTGCATGAATTAGGGCAACCATTGCATGCATTTGATGCAGATAAAATCGAAGGCGGAAAAGTAATCGTTAAAAAATTACCAGCAGGAACGCCATTTTTATGTTTGGATGAGGTGGAGCGAAAATTACATGCAGAAGATTTGATGATTTGTGATGGCAATGAAAAAGGAATGTGTATCGCAGGTGTTTTCGGAGGACTGAATTCAGGAGTGATTGATACGACAACGAATATCTTTTTGGAAGCAGCTCATTTTCATGCGAAGATGACTAGACGAACAAGTACTCGACATTTGCTTTTCACAGATGCTGCAAAAGTATTTGAAAAAGGGAGCGACCCGAATGTAACTTTGTATGCATTGAAAAGAGCAGCATTGTTGATTCAAGAATATGGTGGCGGCGAAATTGCTTCAGAAGTGGTTGATATTTATCCAACTAAGATTGGAAAAAAAGAAATCGACATCACTTTTAAAAATGTGAACAGATTAATTGGAGTAGATATTTCTCCAAAAGAAGTTCGTGATATTTTTGAAGCAATGGAAATTGATGTGATAACGGAAACTGACGAAGGAATGCGAGTAGCAATTCCAACTAACAAAGCAGATGTGCTTCGGGAAGTAGATGTGATTGAAGAAATTCTTCGGATTTATGGATTCAATAAGGTTCCTGTTTCTAACCAAATTAGAAGTGCAGTTACGCTTCGCACAGGAGTTGACAAAGGGAAAGTTCAAAATATCACCAGCGCATTTTTGACTGGAAATGGATTTAGTGAAATGATGGCTTTATCGCTCACGCAATCTAAATATTACCAAACGATGATTCCAGTTCCTGAAAATGAATTGGTTTTTGTCAATAACACTTCGAATATTCATTTGGATGTCATGCGAGCGAGTATCTTGATTGGTGGATTGGAAGCAATTTTACATAATCAAAATCGACAAAATGGTAATGTCAAATTATTTGAATTTGGTAACACATATAAAAAATTAGAAGAGGGAGAATTCCCATATCAAGAAAATGCACATTTAAGTTTGTTGATGACCGGACAACGATTCGAAGAAAGCTGGTTGAATCAAGACAAAGCGAAAGTTTCGTTCTTTTCTCTAAAAACTTATGTGAATAACTTGTTAGAAAGGTTAGGAATTCAAAAATTCCAAGAGACTGCGGTTAAAGATGATGTATTTAATTTTGGATTAAAATATCATCGAGGGCAGCAAGAATTAGTTACTTTTGGAAAAGTACAAACTAAGATTCTCAAAGAAATGGGGGTCAAACAAGATGTATTTTTCGCTGATGTTAATTGGGCATCTATTCTTAAAGCTTTGCGTAAACATAAGATCAACTTTACAGAAATAACAAAATTTCCATCTATTCGTAGAGATTTAGCACTAGTTATAGAAAAATCTGTTAATTTTGACCAAATTTCAGCAATTGCTCAAAAAGCAGGAAAGAAATTATTAAAAGACATCAATTTATTCGATGTTTACGAAAATGAAGAACAACTCGGTGCAGGTAAAAAATCCTACTCAGTTAGTTATATTTTCGAAGATCCAACAAAAACCTTGAAAGACAAGGATATTGAAAAAATCATGAATCAATTAATCGAAACTTACGAAAGTAAGTTGGGAGCAGTAATAAGAAGATAATTTTAAAAATTCTAATGGATAATTTATCAGAAAAAATGGACACTATCGAAATGAAAGTCAAACAAATGGCTTTACGACTCGACCGTGCCCAAAAAGAAAGAGATAAATATTTAGAAGAAAATAATAAACTCCGAACGGAGTTATCGAAGTACAGTAATAAAACCAATGATTTGGAAAATAAGTTAGAGAAAACGACTCTAGCTTTAGAGGAGAAAAAAGAGGATGACCCCGAGCAT
>JBGCCY010000333.1:0-11822 GCA_045104975.1 Saprospiraceae bacterium | reverse complement strand
TGTTTTAGTATAGTTAATTGTATTATCTGAAATTATTCTATTTCGTACTCTATTTTGTAACTGGTAAGAAGCTCTACTTGCTGATGCATGGTGTTTTGTTCCATTCCATCTCGTTCTCTTTCTATTTTCTCTAGTTACACCAAGTGATGTCTTTGCTGTAAGTCCATCCGCAATTTTATAGCTTAAATAAGTTTGAGCTAATATTTTAGTTTTATACTCATAATGTTCTCTTTCCACATATTGAGCATAAGGATTCATATCTCCTGAAGTACGAGGTCTACTAGAACCTTGCTCATCAGTAGTATCTATATCAATATTAATCAAATGATTCTCGAGGAAGTAGTCTCCTACTCCAACATCTGGATAATTATTTCTATCAATATATTTTAATGATCCTTCTGTATGGTAAATTGGTAACCATGGAGATTGTCTGATAGGATTATGTATTGATGTAGGTAATGCTCTCCGTTTTGAATAAGAAGGATTTAAATTAAATCCAAATTTCAAATTATCTGTAATCTTAGTATCCATTTTTATTCTTCCAGAATAAAGTCTGTAATCATCAGTTATTACAACTCCTTGATCTCCAAGGGTTCTTAGTGATGCACTAAATTTAGTTTTGTCACTTCCTCCTCTTGCAGAAAAAGAATGACTTGAAATATTTCCTCCATCAAAAAACACATCTTGCCAATCTCTATCAATTCCAGTATCTTCTACTAATTGAAGTGCGTATTGAGTGTTGTTAGTCAAAAAGCCAGTTGCAGCCATTTCTTTTTCAGCCCAATCAGCAACACTCTTCTTATAACCATCACTTCCAAACGCTTCTTTTCTACCTATGTAGGTTTCGTAACTAAATTTAGTTTTTCCAGCTTTACCACTCTTTGTAGTAATCAAGATAACACCATTAGATCCTTCACTACCATAAATAGCAGCAGATGCAGCATCTTTTAATATTTCAAATGATGCGATATCATTCATATCCATATTGCCTAAAAAATCAGGATCTACAACTAAACCATCAATTACTACTGCTGGTCCAGATTCAGCGTTTACAGATCCAAATCCTCTAATAGTAATTGTAGGAGCAGCGCCAGCTTCTGCTGAACTTGCCTGAATATTAACTCCAGACACTTGTCCAATAAGAGCATCATCTACTCTCGCTACTGCTATCTGATCTAAATTTTTATTCTCAACTTTTGATATGGATCCAGTCAAATGTGATTTTTTCTGAGTTCCATATCCTATTACAACAACTTCATCCATTACATTGGAACCTTGCAAAATTACATTTATAGTAGTCCTAGCGTCAACAGGAACATCTTGAGTTTTCATTCCTGTATAGCTTACACTTAAAATATCTGTAGGTGCAGCTTCTAGTTCATAGAATCCATTGAAGTCGGTAGTAGTACCATTACTAGTACCTTTGACGATAACGGTAGCTCCAATAAGAGCCTCTCCATCATCTGCACTTATAACTGTTCCTGAAATTTTCAGTACAGTAATGTTTTCAGTTTCATTGGCAAACGTGAAATCATTTGCTTGCAAAGTTTGAAGACTTAAGAGTAGAAATACTCCCATAAAAAGGCTTAATTTGCAGGAAATCTGATTGAAGGGTAAATAATCTAATTTCATAATTAAAGATTTATTAAAATATTTTTTTTAACGTTCGCTTTAATGCGAATTATTTAAAATGAGGTAGGCCTAGACATACAAAACCTCTTTAATTTGGCACTGCACCAAATTATTAAAGACCATTAGAGTTACACGCATAGTTTGTAGATTATGGTATGTGTAATTCGAAATGAGTAGGCAAGTATATTCTCTCTACCGAATTGTGGATTAGCGAATGCTAATCCATTTTTTTTTGACTAAACTTAACTGGAGTTGAATTTTTTGGAAGACATGATTAATCGTTTTTTTGTTTCTAAAATATGGTAGTAGTGTTCAAAGAAGTTTGCGTTAAAAAACTTCTCCTTATTTACATTATTGATTTGCCAAATTCGATTACATCTTTGAGATGTCTTTTCATTGCTTGGCTTGCAGCCTCTCCATCTTTATTCACTATGTGTTCTAAAATTTCCTCATGTTCTCTAAGTACTTTATTTTCAGTTTCAATATCATCACAAACTCTAAACTGAATAAAACTGCTGACAATGTCAGGTGTAATGATTAACATCAATGATTTCAAAACAGCATTTTTGCTTGCTTCAGCAATTTTCAAATGAAACATTAAATCCTCTTCAACTGCCGGTTGATTTAATTTTACTTTTTCTTCGTAGGCTTTAAGTGCTTTTTCAATTTCTATAATATCCTCTGGAGTTCTTCTTTCCGCAGCTAATTTTGCTCCATGCGTTTCAAGAATAACTCGAGTTTCAACTAACGAGATAAAATCGCTTTTTTCTAATTTCAAAACATCGGTGATTAATCCCTCTAAAGCAGTTATTCCCATTCCAGCTACAACAGTCCCACTTTGAGGAAGTGTTTTTAAAATTCCATAAAATTCCAATTTCTGAATCGCATCTCGAACATGAGTTCTACTAACTCCTAATTTTTCAGCTAACTTTCGTTCGGGAGGAAGTTTGTCACCTGAATTTAATTGTCCAGATGTGATTAAACTTCTAATTTGTCGAATGATCTTGTCAACAGGAGTTTCTACCTTTATTTCACTAAAATTTTCTAACATTTTGTTCTTGTTGTGTTGTTGTTCGAAAGGATAAAATTGGTTGACCAATTAATTGGTTGACCAAAATTAGCAAATATTTTCGATTTGCATAATATATTTAATAATAAAATTTCTTGTGAAATATTATTTTACATCTATAATCTGTAAAATCTTAAGGTGGGAATAAAGGTAAAATTGGATTATGGGTATTGAGTATTAGGTCTACAGCCAATACTCAATACTTTTCCTTGGTAGAAATATATAAAATGCATGTTATCCTATATTTAACTTGCCTTATTTCAAATTACCAATCTATTTTATCTTCAATAAACTTGATTAAGTGATTTGCCATTTTTTCATGATCCTTAATGGAGGGATGAGCTGAAGCTTCTATGTAAGGCATAAAATGGGTATAAATCGTTTTGTCATTTAAATTTGCTACTGCTTTTTTTATATACTCCATCCATTTCGAATCATCTTTTGCCGCATCCATACATCCTAGCGAACATATGATATGAGCATTCGGATATTGATTTCTTATTTTTGATAGAAAATCTTTATAAGCATCTATTAAATATTCCTCATCTGGTGATTGATTGCCAAACCTCCTTTTATACTCTTCTAATTCAGGCAAATTTACTATCCATGAGTCATTTTGGAATAAATTAATTACTACAATATCAGGAGTGTATAATGAAAAATTCCATTGGCTTGTGGAGTCTGTAGGATTTAGCCTATCATATATTTCTGGCATGATTAACGGAAACCAACTAACCGTTATTCCAATACCACTTTTGCAAATGCATTGATAATCTGAAGTAAAATTACGAGCTGTAATTGCTGCGTAACTAAGATAGTTGTTTGTAAAGGTGCTATCAGGGGAATCTCTTCCGGAGGTATCTTCTATAGCATATCCTGCTGTTATAGAATTTCCATAAAATTCCATTTTTCTTTTAAAAGGTTTTGATCGAGGAAGCAGCTTTGCCTTTCCTTTTATTTGAATTCCATAAAAAGAAGTTTTTCCTCTATCCCATTCCGTACGCTTAAAAATTTCAATGGTATGTTTTCCTTTTGGCAATCCTGAAGCGAGTTGATAATAACGTTTAGTGGTATCTACACGTAAAATAAAAAGGCTATCACTATCAATGATAATATTGTAATAATTTTCTCCTTTTTCATCTTCCAACAATACTGCAAGAGATTCTCCTTCAAAATTTATTTTTATAGAAGTCCCTGACCAATACAGTTCAGCACCGATCATATTGGATGAATCTATTCTTCCAGAGTATTCAATTTGAGAATTTGAATAATCGATAAATAATTCTTGTTTGGATGTACAAGAAATGACAAGAATTATAGCCAATATTCCTGCGTAAAAATATTTACAGCTTAAAGGAATCATTCAAAATGGATTTAATAAAAAAAATTAATTTTTCAAATGAACTAATGGGAGTCGGAATTAAATAACCGTTCTAAGCGAATTCATTTGGTCTAAATTTATAAGTAAGTTTTTCTAAAATCGAAATACTAATGATTTAACTGCTTCGAACTAGCCGTGTATAAAATATTTTATTTTGTAAATGTTTTATTTTAACACCCATTGAAAACTTACTTTTTTCTCAATCATACGCTTTTTATGGCGTACTTTCAGCGCTTACTTTTTCAATAGAAAAACCTGCAAGGCTTAAATATACTAGCTTTGGGCAACGCGCACGCTGAATGTAATGGAGAATTTCGGCGCTGAAAGTGCGTAGTATAAAAAGAGTACGATGGAGATTTTTTTTATCGAAAAATAATCAAATGGAATCACTTAGAACCAAATAACCTCTCTTTGTAAAAAAACGCTTGACTATATGTCTTTCAAAAAAATATCAAAAACCACTACTAAATTTCCTTTGGTATCTTCTAATGAGATTGGTAATATTCGATGTATTGCTTTATTTTTAGATGCCCATGGATCCTTCGTTATATGTGGATCACCATGGAAATAAATTTGAGAAATTAATTCTTGACTACCTTTTGCAGTTACTCTAAAATGAATATGTGCAGGACGAAATTTACCTCCATTTAAATATTTGCCGGGAAGAATAGTCTTAAAAGAATAATGACCATCTTCATCAGAATACCATTTTCCTCTCTGATGAAAACCCTCCGAATCATTATCATATTCTCCATCTGTATTACAATGCCATATTTCTACTTTTGCATTGTTAAGTGGGGTCTTACAATCTGAACCAAACACTTGCCCTTTTAATTCAACTATAGTCCCTTGCAAATCTTTGGAGGTTAAGTCGCTTCGCACAGGAACTTCTGGACGATAGAATGGGCCTAAAATATCATTGGTTGTTTCGCAGTCTCCTTCAAAGTCATTGTCTTTTGATTGTACTTTTCCAAATATCGAAACTGAGAAAACTGCCAAGGAACTGTTGATTAAAAATTTTTTCCTATTCATTTTGTATGGTTTTAAATTCTAAAAACTTAAGCGCTAGTTGAGGAGTAAATGCCGAAGATTAAATCCTTTCTACTCTTCTTAATGCTAGAGAGTAGTAGATTTAATTAACGATCGATTTGCCTGATTCTGTTTCTTAAGTTGACGACATTCAACTGTCAGTTACCATAACGAAAAATACTTGTTAAGTCATACGTGTTCTTGTTTTTCGAAAACCTTGAATTCTGCTCCATCATTCATTCTTGCAATTTGGCTAATGCCAAGGAATTTTGAATCTGTTTCCTAATAAACTTTTCAAAAGGTAACAAGTCTAATTTAAAACTCATGTCCTAAAGAAAGTTTTATCCTTCCCCCCTCTTCATTAATGGCTTTATTATAACTTACTCCTACGACCAAGATATTTAAAGGAGCTAACCAAATACCACCACCTGCACTTGAATGCCATTTATCAGAATCTTCGCTCGGTTCGAAAACTCTTCCATAATCAAAACTACCTGTGATTCCTACAGAAAAAGGAAGGAAAGAATTCTTAACACTTGCTAACCCCATTCGCAAATCGGTGGTATGAAAAAATATAGTTTTACCACGAAATCGTTGACTAAAAAATCCTCTAACATTCTCTTCTTGACCAAGTGTTGGCGCAAAGAAAAAATCATAATTTCCGCGAATCGTACTTGCTCCTAATCTAGTCGCAAAAACAGTTCGTTTACTTTTTCCTATAGATTTGTAAAACTTAAAATCGGTTTTCCATTTAGAGAACTCTCTATCTGAACCGGTAAGACTGGTTTGCCAGTTAAAACTATTACTAAATACAAATCCATCTCTAGGTGATATTGGATTATCAGCATTAGAAAATGTCAAATCAATTATTCCACCACCATACCATCTTGTTTCAAAATCCTCTGGTGTAAGACCATTGTTATCCTGAATAATAAATCGGTTTTCATTATCAGATATATCAGTACGTTGGACTAAAGGACGAATAGAGAGATTGCCAATATCCCCAGCAAACCGTCGTTGGAATCCTAAGTCTAGATGAAGCAAGCTTTGTTCAACTCTATAAAAATCTATATCATTCATGTTCTCTTCTGACTCATTCCCTAATCCAAAAAAGTTGTACGCATATCTACTCCCTCTGAGTTCTGTATTAAGTACAAAATCCCAATTGTTATTTGCTTCAAACTTTATCCCATTATAAATAAATTGAATTCCGTTGGTGGCAAATCCATAATTTAATTTAAACTTGTGAAGCGAACCTAATGGATGCTTATTAAATTTCTGAACATGATAGCTTCCCGAGAAACCGACCTTAACTCCATCTCCAGAATTCCAACCAATCAAAGGAAATGGAATAAAAGTATTTTCATCAAACTGATTTCCTAAATATTCGAAAATATTATTTTTGGCAACCTTGCTGGTTCTGTTTTTTCCTTCTGTTCCTAATTTTAATACATTCTTTTTCTTAGTATCATAAATCTTATCTTTTTTACCCAACCCTCCAACTTTAGATTCATCAATAAAAGTATCTTTACCTGGTCCACCTACAAGGTGTAATTTGATACTCTTCTTTACTGAACCCGAGACATGAAAGAAATCATTATCTTCTAATCCATAAATAATTAATTCCTTGGTTTCGGAAGTTTTATAAACTCTTTGAAAAATTCGTTTCTTCTTTTCTCCAGATTTATTTGAATCATACATACTAACTTCAGTATGTTCATCATCTATTCGTATCACCTCAAAATAATCATGGTCATTCGTTCCATGCAAAATAGATTTCTTAGCTAATTTCTTATAAAAGTCAGTTGCAATCTCTTGTAAGTTATCTCTACGATATTTTAAAATTTGTTCGATTTTTTCTCCAGAAAGTTGATTAGCTTTTGGAGGAAGTAGCGCAACTGCTTCTTTGATTATTTCGTCAGTTATATTTTCTTGAAGATACGCTGCTTCTTTTTTCCAATCATCCAGAGTCATTTCGTTAGTGAAATGCTGATCAAAATGTCGGGTATTATAATAGTTCCATTTTGGGTTTCCTACATCTTCATTGTAAGTACCTAATTGTCTTAGCAAAGCATGATAAGGACCTAATAATTTCATGATGTAGCCATCAAAATTACTATAGGCTTGGTCACGGTCTCTAGGCACAGGGCGATAGGTAATTTCTCCATTATCTTTTTTGTTTACCGTCCATCGCCATTGATCAGCATGCCGATCAAAATCACCAATCACCATATCAAAAAGCCTCGTCCTTACTACCCAGTTTTGATCAACTTGGTGTTTATGATTTTTTTCTCTTTTTGAATTTAGTTTGGTCGTACTAATAAATTTTTCTGCATTGCCAAAGAAGGGTGCATCTTCCCAACTTTTGGATGCACGTTCTTCTACTAGATAAACTTCGCCTCCAAAACCATCATTGTAATTTCCTAGAACAGGTTGTTTTGGAACATAGTAAATTCCAGGATTGGTATGGTAAACATTTGCCGCATCAGCCAAAGGAGCTAAGGTCAATGGTGCAAAAGGATGACTCCCCAAATAATTTTCACTAAATAAAAAATTGACAATCGGCAATTGATTAAATGGATAAGGTACACCTCTAGTCAAATCTTTGGTGAGGGAACGCATGACATATTCGTGTCCATCAGGATTGACTAACCGAAGTGAATTGGTTTGTTTCCCTCCACCTTTTTTGATAACTTTTAATCCTCCTTGAAAAGTCGATAAATCTAGCATTGGAAAATTATACTCTTTTCTGTACAATTCTCTATATCGTTCGCCCAACATAAATGAGGTGAATTTTCCTAGATCATTTAAATTGGTCGTGGTAGGAAAAGTATTGATGCTATCTTTTAAGTTTTCGAATTCGGAAAAATCAACTGCTAAATTTTGAATTTCTTTTATGGGTAACGGGCCTTTCATTTGTTTTCTAAAAACCATTTCTCCATTTTCGTCAGTCAAACTAGGCGTCCAAAATTCTACCCAAGAAGAACCATCTTCATAGAAATCAATTTTAGAAAATCCTTGACTACCATAGGTAAACAAAGCATCCTTTTTCGTTTTAGTTGCTGTTTTATTTGAACCTGATCCACTTACAACATAATGATGTTGTTGGTCTTGAAAATATTGTAAACTATTATCATGACCTGAAGCAAAAATAATCTCCCCATTTCCTGTTGCAGCCTTCATAACCATTCTTTTAAATTCCTGATAATGACTATTGGAAATATCTTGTTTGAAAATTCCTGCTTGTCGCAAAAACAGATAAGCAGTTCCAATGACTGGCAATGGAATATACGCATTGTCTGAAGCAGTCGTAAAAGGAAAAATGTGATTCTTCAAACTAAAACGTCCACCATGAGGCCCATTACTTTTGAATGGATGGTGCGAGGCAAAAACTATATTTTTATTTTTATGGTCTTTGATTGTTGCGGCCAATAATAGTTCAAATGTTTCTCGACTTTTTACTTCGCAACCGCTATTAAGATTTGGATTATCATCCCAATCCATCAACCACCAATGTGAGTCAATTATAATGATGACTAATTTATCATTTATTTCTACAACCTCTGGACCTGGGCATCCATGGTCTGGCAAAAAATTATTAGCCCATAAATCATCATCGTCAATTGACTTGTTTAATTTTTTTTCAATGTACTTTTCTTGTCTCTTCAATCCCTTTAATCCATATTTTTTCCAGTCTCTATTACCTGGCATAAAAATGATATCCCCTTCGTAGTTTTTTAGAATTTCTAATTGAGCATCCAAGGTTTTTTCATCCTTCTCTCTTTCTTTTTCATGACTTTTAGAAGCCATCCCATTGGAACCTACATTGTTTCCCAAAAATAAAACTGAGCTATTCTTGTCAGCATTCCCGAGATGGTTTTTCAATAATTGTAAGGTCGAATTAGTTGGACTTTTGAAATCAACACCAACATCTCCAATTAAAAATATACTATGGGAAATAGCTTCTGTATTAGCTAAATTATTTTCTTTTACAACCACAGTAGAAGGATCGAGTTGCGCATAAGTAGAGACTAATGTCAATAACAAAATGCTAAGTGTCGTTAAATGATATTTGATTGAATAGTACATATTTTTAAAAGAATTTATAATGAGAAATTAAAGGACGTTAGATAGGTAATCAAATTATTCTATAGTTTAAATTGATTACCTGCTTAAGTACTTGGTCAAAAATAATGATAAGTTATGCGTAGGTTGTTTTTTTCACCAGACTAAAACAATCCCTAAACCATTTCCACTAGGAAGTAAAGAGAGATTTGTACTAGCTTTCTTTTTTTTCTTTTTATGAAAATGTGGGATTAGAATTCCTATTGCTCCTCCTACGATTAATCCGGTTAGAACATCTGTCGGATAATGTTTTCCACTTCTAATTCTTAGGTAACCTGTCGTCACAGGAATAATGGAAGCTACTGACCAAATGGCCGACTTCCACTTGGAGTTGGGATAATAATCATTTAGCACTTTAGCCGTAAAAAAAGAAATAGAAGCTACTCCTGCAGTATGTCCTGAGAAAAAAGAAAGTCTCCCATTAGAATCAATTTTATCTTCAAAAGGAATTGCTGGATTATACATAAAAGGTCTCGTTCTTTTAGTCAGCCCTTTGGTAAGAGTTGTCACGGTAATTGTCCAGCCAAGACTTTCTACTGCTAGAATTCCAATTTTAAAATAATCCTTTCGTATTGGTTTATCAAGAAGTATTAATGCTGGATATGAAAATGTACTGTAAAGAAGAACGTCACTTAAAGCTCTGGCAGAGGAGGAATAATTATCTATCGCTATTCGATCGAATCTATTAATATTTTGTCGATCTAATTGTCCTATCTCGGAGACTGTAAATGGAGAAAGATTATTATTGATAAATCTTGCTCCTAAGAAATTACCGATAACAGCACCTGCCAAAAGAGGAACGTCCTTTTTATAACTAATCTCATAAGGACTTTGTCCAAATAAATTGATTGAAAAAATTAAAAATAGAGTCAAGTTTATACTTCTATATGAAAAGAAGATAGATGATGTCATTGAGGCTTTATTAAATATTGGCAAACTAGTTAGATACAAAATCAAGGTAAGATAAAAATAATCCTTTGGTCGGCAACATACTAATTTTTTTTATCCCTATTTGTGAATATTTGACAGCAACAATAGATACAAGAATTCATCTGAAAGAGTGTTCAAAATGGATAATTTGTACAACTAACCAATTTGAAAATACAATGGATTTTGGAATGGAAAAAAATTCACAGGAAACAGGTTTCTATTTTTATTTATTCTAGGTGGAAGACCCATCGAAGGACGCAGTAGTCTATTCTTTCTTTAACTCATAGTGCATTTATATTCTGATTGATGACTAAAGCAGAGTAAAAGACAAAGTATTATTTTTCAAAAAATCAGTATTTCATTTCTCCATTGAAACCTTTTAAAATAAATATTTAAAAGTCGTTCATCAATAGGTGACTCTACCATAGGGATCAAACCATTTCTTGTATTCAGCACCTGTTTAAGATTTTCATCAAATTTGCTTGGTTCTAAAACTCGTAAATACGTCCCATTAGTTTTGGCAGTTATAGCTCTTAGGATTTCATCATCTATTTTATTATTCTTAGCTAATGCATATCTATAGTCACCATTAGCTTTTTTGCTAACAGGAACCATTGCTTCATTATTTTTTGTCCCTACGCCTAATGAAACTATTCGCACCCATTTTTGCCTAGCGACCTTTGCACTAAAAAGAGGATCAAATTTCCCTGAATTCTGATCTCCATCTGTTAATAAAACAATCGTGCGCCGAAGTGCTTTGGAATGTGATAGCACTTCCAAACTATGCATTAAACCGTCACCGATGGATGTTCCATCAGGCAACTTCCCAATTTCAATTTGGTCAAGTGCTTGATTAATAATTTCAACATCTGGAGTAAGGGGACAAACAATTCCTGTTTTTCCTGCAAAAGCCACTATTCCATATCGCTGTAAATCAGTTTCATTTTTTATAAAATGTTTTAATCGCTCCTTAATAAAACCAATCCTTGACGGCGAAAAATCTTGGGTCAACATCGAAGAAGAAAGATCCATCACAAATATAATATCATGGGGAATCGGTATCTCAGGTTCTACTACTGACACTTTTTCCTCTTTTGATAAAGGATTAACAACCTTGGATGGAACAAGTATCTTTTGAGGTTTAGCATAGATCGTATCCCAACTTTTCTGTCCTGTATTCCAAGTGACCCATTCAGGGTGTATCTCAAATTCACCTTCTTCCAAAAAATTAATCGTATAGTCAAAAGTTTTCTTATTGTTCTGTTCATTTGGAAACCTCGTTATTTCCTCCGTGATTTCATCTAGTTGTATCCTAGCCACTTTTTCTAAACCAAACTTAGGTGGAGTGTAAAATAATGGATCTCCTAAGCCAGTTATTGTAAGATCAAGTTTAATTTGTCCACGATAAAGTGCTGTATCAATTACCTCTACAAAAATTTCTTTTCCGTTCAATGGAGGATAAGGATCGTCTTGCTTAGCCATTGCAACCACTTCCAACTCAATGGGTGCGGTTTCTAAAATTCCTCTCCTAAAAGTGGAAAAGAAAGAGGCCCTAGATGAATCCTTTTTAATACTCAACCCAACAAGGATTGTTGGAATTTCAAATATCCCTTCATGATAGGTATATACCGGAATACTACAAATCAGATGAGAAGG
>JBGCCY010000332.1:0-27258 GCA_045104975.1 Saprospiraceae bacterium | reverse complement strand
AGGAATTTCACTTTCAAAATTAAAACCAAAGAAACCTGGAGGAATATTTAAAATAGGAACTTTTTCATTGGTGACTATTTCACCGTCAACAATCTCATCTTCAATTTTTGCAATGATAAGATGACTATCAAGCGCAATGCCTTCATCTAATTTTAAAATAATATTATTATGAAAATCAAATATTGGGTCAGTAGTAATATTTGTATATTCAATAAGTAGAATTATTTTATCGGTATTTCCAGATTGAAATAAATTTGTAGGATCATTGTCACCAATAGGTAACTGAAAATAATAACCTCCATTATCGACCGTTGCACCTTCCCATAAAAGTTGTAGAAAATTTCTAATTTTACTAATTTCAATCGTATTCATTTTGGCTTGGACACTAGGAGTGCTTTCACCTGAGTCGGGATTATTGGTTGATAAATTACTTCGAACCAAAACAAAATCAGTACCCGTTTCAAAACCTGGATAACTGGTCAAAGTAGGAGCTGTAGTACCTCCTTGAGAAGCATATAGAAGATGTAGATTAACGCCAGTAAAATTTCCATTATTTAAAATAGATTCTAAAATATTAATCTCTGCTTCGCTAATTCCTTCCAACTCAAATGTATCTTTTAAATAACCTCCTCCTTCTGATTTTGGAATTCTTTGGATAGAAATATTTATTCGAGTACTCCAATTATAATCTATAGTTCCATCAATTTTAACAACCCCTTCCATATTAACATCGATTAGATTGCTTGGTCTTTTGGAAGGATCAATTTTGAATATAGAAATAGAAGGATTGGGATCTCTTTTTTGAAGAAAAAATTGAAGACTCTGCGGTATTTGAAGTTGAAAAGTAGATTTATCAGGGTTACTTAAATCAACAGGAGCACCATCCCAAACAACCCATTTGCGAAGGGCAAAAAGTCGAGGTTCTTCTCTATAAAAAGGAAGATCATTAACCATACTAGAATCAAATTCCAAGGGATTTCCCGAAAGACTTAAAAAAGAATTGGCTAATGAAAAAAGAGGATATTTTATCTCAGAAATTTCTTCGGATAGGGGAAGCGTATAAGTTAACTTGGTAGCTGGAGTTGTCGGATCAGACGGAAGGAACTCTAAATATGACTCTTCGTTTTCATCTTCAACAAAAAATAAAAAAGATGCTGTAGGAGTATTATTACTATCCAATGTAGTTGCCTGTGATAAATCAAATTGCTGACCTGTTGCCAAGTATAAAGCCTTTTCGTCTGCACCAATTTCCAACCGAACACCATGCATCATAAATCGGGAAACCATCCCAGCTAAATCGTTAATGACTTGATTATCAAACTCATCAAGCAGAACACTAAAGCTACTTGGTGAGTCAGTTTTTTCCTCTAGATGATCCTTCGCCATTTGAATAGCACTTCGCATAAGTAATTGCCCATAGTCCTCAAAAATAGATTCTCTTGCTGAAATTATTTCTTCAATCGTATCTATAATTATATCGTTAGAATCTGATTGAGGAAGATATTGTCCAGAGAAAATATCTTGAGATTCTTGATTGCCATCATATACAATGTCTAATGATTCGACTAGTTGAGAACTAGGACCGACCTTAAGAGTCAAATCTGGAAACATGGGAAATATCGTTCCCTCCATAGTTTCAGACTCTTTATATTCCTGAATTCTAAAAATATAATTTACTTTGAAAAAAGCTATTAACTCATCATAGGTAAATGGTTTTTCTAAAAATAAATCATATAAGTTTTCAAATTCTGTAAAGGAAGTTTCTGTATCCATTTGGTTTCCTCCAACTTTCCATATCCAAGTCAACATTCCCTTAACCAACATTTTAAAATCTTGCCCTGTAAGATTTCCAAGATCATCTACTTTAGTTGGATCATTTTCTAGAAAAAACAAACCAATGCCTTTAGCTGTTCCTTCACTCCAAGTCAATGCAGGTTGAAAGAAAACATCCATGCCGTATAATTCATCCGTATTAACATTAATATTTGTCCAAGTCAAACTCATAATTCTTTTAATTTTGATTCTCAGACAAATTTTAAGTCATAAACTTGACTTTAAAATTTGTCAAAGAACGTTAATTATTTCATCCATTTAGTAAGTTACTATGCCATGGGGCTGCACTTGCTGGGCCGTCTGGTGAATCGATAACAAATTTCTGTTCTATCTTATGTTTAAATTTAAAACTCACCTTTACAAACAATACTTTAACTTTTGCCTTTACAGATACTTCTGCAGCGACCACTACATCAATTGGAGTATAGGCTGCTAACTGAAGGACAACAGATACTCTAACCATGACTTCTATTTCAATTGCGATGACTTTAAAATCAACTTCACCATAAAGTCTTCCTACAATGGCAACTCCACCTCGGATAGCATAATACAAAGATTGATCTCCTCCTCCTGGAGGTTTGTAATAGGAAATAACTCCTTCAATAATCCCTTGCATGGTAATGCTAAATTCAGCTTTTAAGGGACCTTTGTTGATAGATTTTCCTAGCCCTGCTCTAAGCCCAATTCCGAACTCATAAACTGGTGTAAATTCACCTCCGCCATTTTTTAATCTGGGAGTACTGGTAGCTGTAGCAGCAGATAATTTATTGAAGTAAAAACCTCCCGCTCCTGTAAAAGGAAAAACTTCTAAAGCAAATGATCTTTCAAAATTGAAATTCCAAGGGAATCCTAAATCAACTTTAAAATCTCCATTAGTAAAAATATCAATAACAATAATTGGCAACGTAACCGAGACGGCTCCGATAGTCATGTGGCGAACTATATCAGGAAGGACGAGTTCAGTATGGTATTTACCGATAGTTTCTGAGATGCGTTGATAGAGAATTTCAAATTTTAATCCTGCAAAATTCTTGGCCATTTCTCCATAGAGTTCTATCCGAATTCCTGTGATAAATGGATCATTAAAAATAAGACTAATGCTCAATGTTTTAAGCAAGGAAACATCCATTCCGATCAACCATGCTGCCTCTGGATTAAATTCAATCGGACTATCGCCTCCCAAAAATGATTGCCCAGGATCACCAACACTCAACGTTCGATTTTCAATTAATTTCTTTTCAGCATCACTAAGTGAACCTCGCAAAAGCCCCATGACTTCTCCAATATTATTGACCTTAGCTGCATCCGAAAATGCCACTCGCTGGCCCATACCTAAATACCTTAAATCGAAAATAGCTCCTCCTTGACCTGGTACATCTGGAGGCCCACCATTGACTGGATCCCAAGTAATCGGTTTTTCTTCTCCTAGGAAACTACCGTTAATTGTAATCGAAGTTTTTTTCTTTTTACCTCTTGGTTTGCTTGTGTAGTTTAATTCTACAGATTTTATTTTTAAGAAAGTTTCAACCAAAGGTTTTACTGAATTAGGGACTAATTCCCTTAATCCTCCAATCGTAATCCCAAAGACTTTTTCCTTATTCTTTTTTAGGGTCAGTTTAAGTTTGAGGTTCGTAAGAAGTATTGCGAGATCAATTTTGGAAAGGAAATCCCAAGGTGGTTCAAATTCGTACTCATCAATGGAAGGATCAACAAGTGCAGCGAAAAAAGTAATTACTTCACCTAAGTATAGACTTGGCATATCTGTTAGACCAAATTCGAGTTCGATATCTCCATTTGGTTTTTTATCATAATCTCCTCTTATTTCATATTGTCCCAATCTGATGATTAGAAATATTGCGTTTGTACCAACATTAAATCCAAGTCCTAATTTTAGAAATTCAATCCCTGGAATTGGAGTTTGAACTGATCCATAAAGGATTCCTTGAAGACCATCTTTATTTTTCCAAAGATCAGCGAATGCACTTATTTTTAATGAAATGACTTGCCCACCAAAATCAATATTCGGTTCCCAACCTAATTCGCCATTTATTGCAAATTCTGTATCATCTGTATCTTTCCTATAAGTAATTTTACTTCCATACAAAATTATCGTAGTCAAACTAGGATCAATATTTATATTTTCAGCTTCACTAGTTATCAGTCCTAACAAGTCATCAACCAAATCAAACTTCTCCCCTTCTTCTGATTTGGCAGCAACCAAAAAAGAATTGATATCAGTTGATTGGTAAATATCAAAATTTACCAAGATTCCCTTGTATTCTAATTCTATTCCAAATCCTTTTAGGCTCATTCCTGTTTCATATTAAAAGTCATGGTTAAATAATATTTTTTCCATTTCTATTTTTTCACATATGCGGCATACCAACCTACCAGTCTTTTCTCTCGCTCAATTCCACGAGTTGGGTCTCCAAAGAGTGTAATTTCTGTTCGTCCAGTTGGAGGGAAAGAAAGCACAAAAAATTCTAATCGGATATTTTTTAGGTTGAGTAAATAACCGACTTCCCGTTCTACATTATCTCCAATCAATTTATTGCCATTATCATCCCATTCTGTGGTGAGTGGATAAGCCACAAACCGAATAGATTTAAATACCAATTTTAGAATTCCGACAATTGTTATCGATCGATCCGTTCCTGAAGAACCAGGGAATCGAAGTCCAACGTAGATTCCTTTTTTCCCTGCATTCCAGCCCACTAAAATATCTGCTTTGATTTTTGCCTTTGCGCCTATGTCTTCAGAACTTTCCATGTTGAGCGCAAATGACATCCCATACCAATGTTGATCATTTTCCCCTAAGACAATCGGTTCTAGTGGTGTAATGACTTCCATAAAACCTCTCTGCAATGAACCATCAGATTTGCCAATTAGGAAGCCTTTAAAAATGAGTGGGAATTTTTCATAAAGACTATTAGATCGCCATCCACTTTTTTCTAAATCAAATGCCATTTGATTGGGAACAAACGTGAAAGTGGAAACAGGCATGGTGGTCGCTTCTTTTTCAAGATTGAATTCCATTAAAATTTGCATGTTGCTAAAACTAAGATAGTCTGGATCATCAGTAAGAATGCTTGGAGATTTTCCAAAAGATAAAATGTCAAATTCTTCTAAATAAGCGAATCTGATTCGCCCCCAGAAAATAAATCGTCCCACCACTTGAATTAAATCTGGATCTGGAATTGGATCTGGAATTGGATCTGTAACAAATTGTGCTTTGATGATCTCTATTTCTTCAAATGCATTGCCCGAGAGTTTAAAACGATTTGCTCCCTTAAATCCAAATGAGTAAGTCATTTTTCCATTATGCTCTTCAGCCACTCCGATCAGACTGACAATATTTCTTGGGCTATCTAAAAGCCGACTTGGCTCATCAAATAGTTTTTCAATGACCAATAATATCTCTGCTGCAAAATCTTTTATTCTAGAATTTTCAAAAACGACGACCAAGGATGCTACATGAAAATTATAACCTGATTCTGTAGCTACTGGAATTTCAGGATTGGAATAATCTATAAGTCCAAAAAGAGATGATCCTTCTGGTTTTAGATTCGTTCCATCAGAAGTTACTTGGGTCAATTCTATTCCGATGTATTGAGCAAAAAATAATTCAGGATCTATTCCTGCAGCCAAAGCCAATAATTCAGGAGGAAGTCCACCTGGTGGAACATGTATATTAAATCCAAGAATCCCTGTCCAATTTGCTTGGGTAGCTGCCTCTGCTAACATTTCATATTTTCCACTTTCTTTAGGGTCTACTCTACCACCTATTTCTATGGCATCATATAGAATAGTTAAAAGAGTTGAACTTGCCACAGCCACAACTTCATCGTCGCCATTAAAGTGATATGGAAAAGACCATAGGTCTGGGCGAGCAGCCAATTCTACCAGAGGCTTGTCGTGGAATTTGAAAATTAATATAGTATTTCGATTGTTCTTATTCCAACTTTCTGTTCCTAATTCAAATATCCATTTTTTGATTTCCATGGAAGTGGTATCCAAGGTATCCAAGGCATCTACAAGCTCTTTTTTAAAATTAGTAGAAATAGAGGATGGATCAGAGATCACCATAAAAAGTTGGTTGGACTGCAATGCTGCCTTGAGTGGAGTCCCATGTTGTATATCAACAAAAGGAATAACCATTGGAATAGGTTCATGTGTATCTCGGGCGAGTTCAAGTCGAGAGATGGTTTTATAATCTTTGGAAAAAGTAGCAATTAATCCTTGAGGTGTAGTTCCAATTGGATTTTTTTCCGCTTCTTCTGATTCTAAAACCAAAGGTGTAACGTGATCGATTTCAGCACTAATTTCTTGAATGCGTTTTCGACGGAAATGATTAATCAGAGAAACTTCTAATAATTTCAGATCAGCAAGGGCATAGGGATCAACATCTCCATATGGGAGCATTGGGAAAGCTCTTGCTTCACCATTTATGGAAAGTTCGGGTGGCAAACCAACTGAAGGAATTTCTAAATAATCCAAAAAATCAATACTTGATTCTTCTGCTTTATAAAGAATGGCTTGCTCTGGTTGGGCATAGTAAACTGCACCAGCACCTTGTGAAATGTATACCCAAGAGGTTGTAGCTTGGTCATTCAAATCTCCATTTCCAATTCCAGAAGAGATCAGTGTATCTTGCAACCAAGTCACTAATTCTTCTACCCTTTCCAATTTGTTATACTCTGCAGATTGACTGAAGGAAAATGAAAAATTAGTGGGAAAATAATCATTCTTTATAATTTCCAAATAATCTACTCCTGAATCATTATCTATGATTTGAAGATCAGTTCTTTTATCTATGATCGCAGCATCTTGATCTGTCGTATCCTCAGTCAGCGTATCACCCGTTTCGGCTTCATAGATTATTGGGAAATCACGTAGCAATGCAGTAACCGAAACATGTGCAAGAGCATAAGCTGCTTGACCTGGCACAAAAGTAAAAATGGCTGCTGGTTTAGATTTAATTTTAATATACTCTACTCCTGAAATCCCACAATCAACATTGGATTCAGCCTTAAGGTCGATTCTTGTATCATCATGATAGTTTGGAACTTGAATTTTGAATTGTCCTGCTGGTACTAAATATAAAGGAGTAGAATGACTTTTTTCATTTGATAAAAGAGAAGGTCGAAAAGCAAATTGGAGTCTACTTTTTTCTAGAAATGGAATCAAGTGAACTCGATATCCCAAATTGGTTCGATAGGACGACGGTAACCCTGTACTTTTTCCGACACCAGGAATTTCCTTAAAAATAAAATGAGTACGTTCTGCCACTAAAGGGTAAAGTAAATCAAGCTGAACTTTAAAAGGAATAGTGCTAGGGTAATATTTAAAAGCTTTATGAGGATTATCATTTCCATCCAATTGAAGATGAGTCTCATCAAAAATAGGATAACGATGAGATGCCAAATAAAAACTATCTCCCGGTTCTGGAAATTCAGGATCTCTAAAAAATATTCTTAAACCTATATCTAACTGATTCAAACTAGGATAGCCAAAACTGGGAGTCTCTTCTTCTGTATTTATTTCTTTTTTTAATTCTAACTCAAATTGCAAACAACCTAAGGATTCATCATACATTGGCAAGATCATAGTATCACTAATGTCTGAAAAACGATGTAATCCATTTCCAGCACTTAGTTCAAATCCTCGTTGATTATTTTTTATTTTAGAAAAAACAAACTGGCGGGCTACTCTATTCTTTTTATCTGTACCATTTTTTTTAAGTTCAAGAGTAGTTCCTTTCGCTATAGAAAAAGAATAGTTATGCAAATCTAAATGTGCTAGGCAACTTACCCTTCGATTACCAAAATTACCTTCCACAGAAATGGAATTGTTGCGCCATTGACTAAGTTCTTCCAAAGGATTATCTATCCAAAGAAAACGGACTTGTTGATGAACTGGCTCGCTTAAGTATTTCTTTAGTCTGCTTTCCAAAGAAGGTATGGAGGCGTCTGTTTGTTCTTCTCTTGTCATTTTCAAGAAAAGAAAAACACCGTCATTTGATTTGTCACGACTTTTTAAAGTAGTAAAACCCGCAGGACCAAACCATGCTGGAATATATCCTTCGGTTAAACTATTGTTCTCCCATTCCTCGAACGGCTCACTATTATATTCCCATTTTGTAATATCCATTTGGTTAAATTTTAGAAATAAAATCGGTCACCTTTGATTAAAGGAAGATCTAAAACATTTATAGCTGAGTCTGATTTTTCTATGTCTGAAAAATTGATAAAGCGATATTCTGGTTGACTATCCGCTCCTTCATGAATCCGACGTAATGGTCTCGATTTCCCCATAAAAACACTCAAATCTTGATTAAGTCCATCTCTCGGAACATCGTCATACTGCTCGACCAATTGGCGAACAGTAGTTCCTACTGGAACAAAGACTGCCTCATCACTTACATAAACTTTGATTTCTGGAACGACCATAGCTTTACCTCTAAAGTAAAAACTTATACTATCGGCAATATTTTCAACTTCATCATTTGCTTCTAATTTTTCTATTAATCTCGTCGTAGCAGTATCTAAATTTTCTAAAGTATCAGCACCAATGAAAGTAACTAGCCGCTCTGGATCATTTCCTGAATTTGGTTGTTTTGGGTAAACCAATCGATAGTAGGCTTTTCTATTACTCGCTTTGAGTAAGTCAAATACACCCCCTGCACCATCATTTCTCAAATCCATCTCATTGTCTGTCCCTAGTCGTGAAATGAAAGAACCAAAACCTATCAATTGAGAAGAATTGTCATCCGAGTCAGTATGGGTATAACTATTTACATTGATATAAAATCCTCCGCTTCCTGCATAGCCCCGTAGTGCTGTAGGATCAGAAGCTTGGACAAATTGGTAATTCTGAAAATCAATGCGTAACCGCATTCCACCATTTAGATCAAGGTAATTTTCAGTCAGATTCCATCCGTAATAATATTCTAAAACTTGATTATAATTGAGTGGAAGTCGTTCTATGATTCTTTGTCTGAGCAAATGAATTTTATCATCTGAAAGAGCGGCAATTACTTCATCTGCGAAAAAAT
This sequence comes from Saprospiraceae bacterium, assembly GCA_045104975.1. Taxonomy (GTDB): domain Bacteria; phylum Bacteroidota; class Bacteroidia; order Chitinophagales; family Saprospiraceae; genus CAJQQY01. The sequence continues at coordinate 18,371 of JBGCCY010000332.1, read as the reverse complement.
CATCGTATTTTATTTTAATGTCAACTCCATCTTTTACATCAATCTTTAAACAAATTTCTTGCTCCTCATTTTTCACAATCGAAATAGATTCATTGCCTAATGGGAGGATGGATTCAGCGGCAATTAAATTGTTGGGTAAAACGGAAAGGACACCTTTCTCAGATGTTTCTGATCCTTTAAATTTGATGATGGCATCCGTGTTGATATAATAATCTTCTTGATGACTTCGAAGTTCAACAAATAGATAATCAGCTTGGATTTTTATTTCTTCTAAAATCTCCTCTAGCAATTCATTTTTAGAAGCAGGAGCTTGATACAATCGACGCTCAGCTAATTGAATATTTTTCTGTTCTCCTGAAGGAGCGGTGTAGCCAAAATTTGAATTTAGTAATGCGAGGAAACCTTCCTGTTGCAATTCCACTTCTAGACTGATATGAATAATTGTGTCGATCAATTCAATGTCTTCCCCATTTCTAATTCCACTAGTTTCATTAATTGCAGCAGGAATAGTAAGAGAAAAAATCATATCAAAAGCAGTACTACCTTTTAATATTTGTCCCCAATTTACATCGTCAATTTCTCTTTCCTCTGAGGTAAAAACCATTTCCTCTCCCAACCAATTCCCATTTAAAATAGTTGGATCTGATAAACGTAAATGTGGTCTACCTATTTGGATGCCGCCATATTCAGATACATGATTTTCAAGAACCATAGAAATTAATCCATGCTCTTGATGTTCACCAAAGGAAAGTTCCCAATTATTTTCATTTCCAATTTTCAGCAAAATATCATTATACTTTGCCACACCAATTCCTGAAATATTTATGGGTTGAGTTTCATCGGGTGAACTGGTTAATTCTAAACTTCCAGTCGACTCCTCTAAATTTGCATTTAGTTCAAAAAAGTCTTCCCAAAATAGTGTTTGAAATTTCCCAGAAAAAGTCCAAGGATCATCTTTTAATTTATTACAATCAATATCTATTTTTCTAAAACCAAGTTGAGGTTTTATATTAAAATCAACTTCTCTGCTTGCGATCAAAGTTGCGGTATCTTCGCTAGTGGTTAAATGAAATGGATATACCTCATTCGTCAATGGAGCAATCATATTATCCAAACTAAGGTCACCTGTTATTTTCACAGCAGGCAAATAATGAAGATTTACTTCTTCTGCTGTCAGGGCACGATTATAAATTGCGAGGTGGTGAATTTCTCCTTTCCATGGTTGACCTTTGTAAATATTTCCAGAAGTCATATGTGGTATATCACTACCTATCACCATGCGAAGATTTCCTCCCCAAATATTTAAATAATCTGGATTATGTCTTTCGACAGTCAGCTCTCCGTTGATATAAATTCGTTGCATTCCATCTTTACTACAGGAGTAAACTAAATGCATTTGTTGATCGCTCATCGAATTGGCAGGACTCTCTAATGGATACTCCCAACTACGAATACCGGGATGCATTCCTAGCGGAGGAAACTTAAAACTAGCCCTTGCAAATGAACTTGGTTGATCCACTTCAGTATGCCATGGCCCTTGTCCCAGTTTGAAATTATAGGGATAATTTTGTCCAACTATTTTACCATTAAATGAGAAGATACATGCCTTCTCTTTGTGATTAACCTTAGTCGGAGTAATCCACATCTCGATAGAAAAGGATTCAGTTTGAAGAATAGATTCTACCACCTTGTTGGGCATATCATCTGGACTTGCTAAAACTCCTCCATCTAAAGCAATCCCACTTTTTGTCCAAGTGGCAGCGTAAGGATCACTAGGTTTATCTTTAAAATTTTCCTCTCCTCTAAAATAAAGACTAGGTGCTCCCTGACCTGAAATATCATGTGTCGCAACATCACCAGCCTTTCCATCAAAAGTATAAACTCCTTGCACTTGTGCCCAACGATCATAAGATTGTCCTAATTCAACTTTAAGTTTACTGAGTTTTCCTATTGCATCCATTTGGAATTGATGAGCAGCATTGGAAGTTGAAAAAATTAAAGTTTCACTATTCTCATTCCAGTCCAATGACATTTTTAATTTTTTCCAGTCTTCAAAAACACCTTGTTCCAAGTGAAGGTTAACCTTTCCTGTTAGCGATACTACTGAAGGTTTGGTATTCCCAATATTTTCATAAGAGTAATTAAGATCCAATCCAGAAAAATAATATTGTGGCCCATGTGCAAATGCCTCACTTCCTGCAACGCTTGAAGACTTAACACTAAGCGTATATGACTCAATAGCAAATCCCACTTTTTTGGCTTCAAAGTTTACTTTATAAAATGCATCATTAGGAGAGGCAGGCAAGGAATTTAAAATGATATGTCCTGTTCCTTTAACTGGTTCAGAATTCTTTTTTATGGATTTGCTCAAAGATTTCATGTGAGCATTTTTCCCTAAGTCAGATAATAGAATACCTTCAGTACTTAGTTCAAATCCAAATTTAAGACCTTTAGTTGTTGATGTATTAATGAGGAGAACTCCTCTTCCAATAATTTTTTTCATTTTTGATTTTTATATCGAGGTTTATTTTCAAAAAAATCTAATATGTTCATTTAATTCCAGATTGATCATTATTTGCAATCATGCCAATGGAATGAATAGATCTTTCCGTTTTAAGAATAGTGGTAGCCTAGTCAAGATTAGTTGCTCAAAAATGAGGAGACCTTGAACTATAGAAATATTGGGAAGATGAATGAATCATCTGTTCACTTAAAGTATTTTTTTTAGGAAAATTATGGTAGGTAAGAACAGCTACCCTAGTAGAATACTCAGAGAGTACAGGTAGTTTTTTTTCAATACAGTTATGGATAACTCGCATAAAACTAGCGTTTTGGTTATCCCCTCTGAATTTAATTTTTGGCGCTATAGAATTATCTACTTTGTAAAAATACAAAGCAACTAATTGTTTTCTTTTGGTATGCTAGATCAATTGTCAAATCATTTCAGAAAAGTGTTTTTCAAAAATGATCAAATCAAATCATCGGTGAAAATTACAAAAGAAAATTAAAAATCCAACACAATTAATATAAATCATTAAAATAAAATTTAATAGATGGTAAATAGAAGAGCAATATTAAGTAAGAAAAAATCATCAGGGAGAAATTTACATTGTTCCTTTTTTCTGACAACTTCAACTCTTTTACCCAGATAACATAAATGATCATTTCGGGTATTCCATAGATATGTTGGCTTGTAATTTTCATTCATCAGCACAATCAGACAATGGAAGTTTTCGATACCCTGAAAATTTTTATGATTGTTATAGATGTATTTTGGATAGTTATGAAGATGGCATTTGGGAACAACTTGAAGTGGGTTAGCCCCAATCCTATTATTTTATTTATCAAATGACAGTTCATAATTTAAGAACACTATCTTATTCCTACCTCATTTATAATTTCATTGGGCAAATTGTCCAAGAAGGTATAGTTAATGAATTTCAGAATAAAATCGAAATTCGTAACTTGAGTTCTGGTCTTTACTTTTTAGAAATAAAAGGAAAAGACTATACCCTTAAAGAGAAATTTTTTAAAGAATAGAATACCTTTTTATTTATGGAAAATAGGAATCCAAAACTTCAGTATTTAACTCAATATATTTTTATCTGTTTGTTGTTGTTTTCGGGCTTATCATTAAAAGCCCAAGACCATAGTATTGCCAGAGAGTGGAATGAGTTAATTTTAGCAGCGATTAGAAATGACTTTGCTCGTCCCACCATTCATGCTAGAAATCTTTTTCACACTTCCATTGCGATGTACGATAGCTGGGCAATTTTTGATGAGGAAGCTGATACTTATTTGATTGGACGAGAGACCGAAAATTTCAAATCTAGTTTTGATTTTGATGAACTTGGATTCCTTCGAATAAATAAAGATTTAGATCAAACGATCAGTTTTGCCATCTATAGAATCATTTTACATCGGTATCAGAATGCGCCGAAATTTGGAGAAACAAAAATACTTATTGATGCATTTATGTCAGCAAGAGGTTATGATATATTGTTGACTGATTTCGATTACACTACTGGAGACCCTGCAAGTCTCGGAAATTTTATTGGTTTGGAAATAATAAAATATGGACTTAAAGATGGAGCAAATGAACAGAACGGATATGAGAATATTTTTTACGAATCTGTCAATCCTCCTCTGAATCCTGTCAATAATCAAACGGTAGAAAATATTGATCCCAATCGTTGGCAACCTTTGTTTTTTAATAATTTTATTGACCAAGCAGGTAACCCTTTGCCCGAAGCAATTCCATTATTTTTAAGTCCTGAGTGGGGCGAAGTCGAACCATTTAGTTTGACCGAAAGTGATCGAACCTTAAAAAGTAGAGATAATCAAACTTACCAAGTTTACCTCGATCCAGGTGATCCTCCTCTTTTGGCGAGTAATCGCTCTGAAGAATATCAATGGGGATTTTCTTTGGTCTCAAAATGGTCCTCTCACCTTGACCCAACAGATCCAACGATGATTGATATTTCTCCAGCGTCCATTGGAAATATTAATCAATTTCCAACTACCTTTCAAGAGTATCAATCTTTTTATAAAGAAGAAGGTGGCGATTGGGGAACGGGATATAATCAAAACCCAATTACGGGACAACCCTATCAAGAACAGCTAGTAACAAGAGGAGATTATAGTAGAATTTTAGCTGAATTTTGGGCAGATGGTCCTGACTCAGAAACACCTCCTGGACATTGGTTTTCTATCATTAATTATGTGATGGATCAACCAGAGTTTAATCGAAAATATCATGGTGAAGAAGAATTACCCGTTTTGGAATATGATGTAAAAGCTTATTTTATGTTGGGAGGTGCCATGCATGATGCGGCCATTGCTGCCTGGAGCGTGAAAGGATATTATGATTATATTCGACCCATCTCAGCATTGCGTTATATGGCAAACTTAGGACAATCTTCTGATGCTGCATTACCAAATTATCATGCTGAAGGTATTCCTTTGCAAACGGGCTACATAGAATTAATCGAAGCAAATGACCCTGATTTTTCTGCTCCAGAATTTTTAGGAAAGATAAAATTAAAAACATGGAAAGGGCCCGACTATATTAATGATGCAGCAACGGACTATGCAGGAGTCGGCTGGATTTTAGCCGAAAAATGGTGGCCTTATCAACGACCTTCTTTTATCACTCCTCCTTTTGCAGGTTATGTCTCGGGGCATTCTACCTATTCAAGAGCTGCAGCAGAAATCTTAACTTACTTGACTGATGACCCTTATTTCCCTGGAGGAATGGGAACATTTGAAGCGAAACAAAATGAATTTTTAGTTTTTGAAGATGGGCCAAGTACAGATGTAACCTTGCAATGGGCGACCTATCGAGATGCTTCTGACCAATGTAGTTTGTCTAGAATTTGGGGAGGTATTCATCCACCTGTTGATGATATTCCAGGTCGAAAGATGGGAATTATTCTTGGTGATAAAGTGATCAGAAATGCAAATTATTATTTTGAAGGCGAAAGCGAAGAGGAAATTCTTACAGAAGAAAATAAAACTATCGTATATCCAAATCCGTTGAAAAGTGGTGAAAATCTTCGAGTAGAAATTGATGGTTTTTTTCAAGATATATTTATTATAAATACTTTACAACAAGTCATTTATTCAAAAGAAGTGGATAGTTTTAATTTAGAAATTTCTACCGATGGATTAACTCCTGGAGTATACTTTATTGTATTAAATAATTATGGTTATAAGATTAGTAAAAAATTAATCATCACTCAATAGTTAACCGAAGAACATTTTTTTAAAGATCAAAATCACATAAAAATATGAAAGACATCATTACGATGGGAGAATTTGTCATCAAAAACCAAGCAGATTTTCCATATGCCAAAGGAGAGTTAAGTAGCTTAATGAGTGCCATCCGATTGGCAGCGAAAGTAATGAATAGTCAAATTAATAAAGCTGGACTTGTTGAACATTTATTGGGCACGGTTGGTTCACAAAATGTCCAAGGAGAAGAACAAAAAAAATTAGATGTTACGCCAACGATCTTTTTATCAAAGCATTAAAAGCTCGAGATCAGGTTTGTGGAATTGCTTCTGAGGAAGAAGAAAAGGTAGTACTTTTTGAAAATGAAACAGGTGTCAATGGAAAATATGTGGTGCTGATTGATCCAATTGATGGATCTTCCAATATTGAAGTGAATGTTTCTATCGGAACTATTTTCGCTATTTATCGAAGGGTCACTCCAGTTGGCACACCTGCTACGTTGGAAGATTTTTTACAACCAGGTAATCAACAAGTAGCAGCCGGTTATATAATTTTTGGTTCTTCGACGATGATGGTTTTTACTACTGGAAATGGTGTAAATGGATTTACTTATGATCCTGCCATTGGGGTGTTTTATCTTTCTCATCCTGATATGAAAATTCCAAAAGTAGGAACAGTTTATAGTGTCAACGAAGGAAACTATGAATACTTTTCACCTGAGGTGAAAAGTTATCTTAGCCATTGCAAACAAATTGATCCTGCCTCTAGTCGCCCTTACGCTAGTCGTTATATCGGATCTATGATCGCTGATTTTCATCGTAATTTATTGAAAGGAGGCATTTTTATGTATCCTGCTACGAGCATTGCTCCTCAGGGAAAACTGCGTCTACTCTACGAATGTAATCCAATGGCTTTTTTGATAGAACAAGCTGGAGGAAAAGCGACGGATGGCAATCAGCGGATTATGGATATTGAACCTAAGGAACTACATGAAAGAACTTCTATTTTTGTAGGCTCATCAGATATGGTGGATGAATTAGAAAATTTTATAAAAAAATAGCTACAGCATTAAATTTATTCTACTATTTAAACTATCATTTCAATTTAGGTCGAGATAGTTGTTTTGATTTGGGAAACTTGTGAAGCGGTATTCGAGAAAAAGGAGAGGAAGTTAAAATTAAATTTCAAGAAAATCTCTTACTCAATCAATCTCCTCTCAAATTTCTCAAAGCAATTACAGATTTTAAAGTTATCACGATCGTTCAAAATTAAACTAAAAAGAATTTTATTATTGTTCTTAGACAAATCCTTTGGAAGTTGTTTTTTCGGTTGACGATAGACGGTTGACGGCCGCTTCGCTGACGGAATAGCAATAAATACGAGGTATCTCCTGTGTGCATGCTCTCTATAGTCTATCGAAATTCCTTTGTCACAGGATTTGTCCAAGACTCCTATTTTTCTTGCTATCCTTAATTGAAATAAAAAATCCATTTTCCAATTCTTCTAATAAATCCCATTTTCCAAAACCTCTTTCAATTCAAATTCATACGCATTTAATTCCTTCTGAAAAATATTTAACAATAGATCTCCAAAAGCATTTATTTCTAAAACATAGGGTATTCCATTCGCAGAAATAGCAACATCTACACCACCATAAAAAAGTCCGTCAATAATTTTCACCGCATTTTCTGCGAGTGTTTTTGCCTCATGAATCAGTTCTTTCCCCCACACATTTTCCACCTCATCAATATTTCCTTTTTCATTTCCCAAATGGAGGTTAGTAATAATATGAGGACTCATTCTAGGTACCACAAAAGCTGCCTTTCCATTGATGACTAAAATCCGAAAATCTACACTTTTCTTTTGAAATGTTTTTTTCCGAATCCATTCTTCTACAAGCAGTCCCCTAGGAATCATTGAATCAACAATAGTTTTAATCGTTGGTATCGATGAATATTTTTGCAATTTCAAATTATTATATAATTGATTTCCTTTTAGTTCAATCGTTGTATATAAAATTTGCTTGCCTTTATTTTGTCGCAATGCCATCACACCTGAGGCGGAGGAACCATGGTAAGGTTTAATAAAAACTTGATGGATGTTTTCTTGTTTGAGCAAATGAATTAGTGAGTCGTATTTGGAAATTTGATTTAAAATAATTTTAGGTGTAGAGATACCTTGATTGGAAAGTAGCTTTTGGCAATTTAATTTATGGAAAGCTAATTGAATAGAAGCTGGATTGTTTAGCACTTTTAATAACGGATTTCTTGAAATAAAGCCTTCTATTTTTTGAAGCACCACACACCAACCTCGATACCAATATTCGTTGGGGAAAATCACCCCTTTTTCAAAATGTAGGCTATCCGCATCAGCATAACCTCCTATTTTTAAAAGTCGTTTTTGCAAATCGAAATCTTCTCCAGGCGAGGTAATTCTCAAATAAGTAGGTTCTTTTATTTTCGGAAATGCAACTACCGAATCATTGCAAATCATATCATATGAAATAAAATCATATTGGCAATTTTGTTGCTGCAATGCATTTTCCCAAAATTCCACTCGCCTAGAATTAGAAGATCCAATGGTTAAAAATTGACGTATTTGACTACTCACCTATTCGCCAATTTCTACAAAATAATATTCGCCATCCTCTGAATCTTCCTCATCTTCCAAATTTATATTTTGCGCACTAAACTTAGTTTTTAATTTATTTTGCCAATCCTTAGAAATGAAATGGTGTCGACAATTAAGATGTTTTAGTTTCAATAAAGCATCATTATTATACAAAGCTTCTGCTCCTTCATCTTTTAATATTCCCATCGATAAATCCAACACTTCAATATTTTGTAAAATCGTTGCTCCTTGCAAACCCTTTGCTAAAACATCTTGTTCATCATAATTTTTCAGCCCCAAATATTTTAACTTTGGATAATTCCCTTTTAATATTCCTTGCAAGTCATTGACTTCTACTGTTCCTCCATAGTCTTCTGTGCCCAACCAGATTTCTAAATGTTCTAAGTTGGGTAAGTAAGATTTTGCAATATCCAAAACTACTTTTTTATCTAAACCTCCTGTTTCAATAATTAGGTTTTTTAGGTTAGGTAATTTTATTTCACCCATGATTAAGCTTTGTCCTCCTTTTACTCCAAAGGTTTCTAAGGCAGGAAAATGTTCATAAAAATTAGTGTAATCAGATTGATTGATCCAAGACATTTCACATTCCTCCATATCCATATCCGCAATGAATAAATGTTTTAGTCCTGAAAATTTATTTTTAAACTCTATTAGTTTTTTTAAGATAGCATCTCCATTCGTTTCCCATGATTCTTGCCAAGCACCAATGACCAAAGTATCCATTTCTGCAATATTTGATAAGTTAGATAACTTGTCTAATTTGTCCACAACAGAAAATTTCTCTTCATATCCTGATGTTACTTTTACAGCAGTAGCGGGATTAAATGTTGAAGCAAATTCTGCAATTGGTTTCCCTGCCAAGGTAAATGGATCTCTCACAATTGTTGCTTTGGTGGAAGTGTCGACATAACCTTTTTTCTTTTTTGCAGCCATCAGTTTGGTTGCATCTTTTAAAGCCGCCTCGCTATCTGAAAATTCTTTGGTTTTTGAAGTACCGTCAGAACCTACTCTACCATAAGTTACTGTATGCTTATTGTCTGTCACGTTTATTTTCCAAAATTTGTTACTAGTTTCATCTTGATAAATTAATTCAGCTTTCATTATTATTGTTTTATTCGTTCTAAAATTTGAGCTCCATAAATCGAAGAAAGATTAAGTTCTTTTAAATTAAAATAACCAATATAACATCTACATTCTTCCTTGGTACAATTCGCAGGTTTTAAAATTGCATTCAAGGATTGATCATAAATATTTCCTATTTTTTCTTTAATAAAATGACATCTTGAAATGTTTCCTTCCCCATCAATAGAAAGACTTGTTTCTCCTGCAAAACATGCTTTGCCTTTGGTTTTGTAAATTGTATTATTCAAATTAAAAAGTGGGTCAACTTCATTTAGAAATTCAATATCCTCTTTTGAATAATAATCAGGAATACGTTTATATGCATTTACCCAAAAATATATATCATTTGGAAGTCCTTCTCTAAGTAGTTGAGCAAATTTAAAATTTTCTTTTTTCCCAACAACCCCAACACTAAATTTTACTTGATTTTTATGCAGATGTTTACACTTTTTCAAAAATCGTTCGAAGGTAATTTCTGTCGGATGAAAGGTTGTCCAAAGAGCTACTCTCGTTTTATTCGCATTTTCTAACCATTCAAGTTTGCTAGACAAATTGGTTTGGATCGCCACTTTCTTCACCTGCTTCAGGTGACTCAACTTTATGATGGCTTCTTGATAATATTTCCGAATCAGAGCTTCGCCCCAAGGTGTAAATAAAATTCCAATATTATGCTTTTGTTTACTTACCCAGCCAACAAATTGATCCAAACATTTCTTATCGTAAAGTAGCTCGGATCTAGTATTTTTCTTTTTGGCAAACGGACAATATTGACAGTCGTAATTACAACTTTCCAATGGTCCACGATATAAAATATTTATTGTTGGATTCATTAACTTAGTTCAAATTCTTGCATCATTTTTTTTACATTTTCTGAAAAAAACATTGGCCCAATCATATCTTCTAGCTCCATTCCTCTTTCATTCAATTGATAAAAACCATTCTTTTCTTCTAACCATTTTCGTTCAAACAATTCATCCAGAATGTCAATCTCAGAAATATCTTTTCCAAATTGTTTTTTAAATTCTTGTGGATTTAAAAAACCTCCATCAATTAAAGATTTAATTAAAAACCTTCTCATTCGCTCTTCCTCATTTAAATAAAAACCATTTTTAATTTTTGTGAAATCTTTCGTTGCGCTGTAATCGTGAATAATTGCTTTGGTCGCTTTTCGAGTAACGGCATAGTTGGTACTATAATGTAAATCTTTGGTATAAGATCTTGCACCAGCTCCAATTCCAATCATTCCATTAGTTGGAGATTGATAATTATTGAAAATAATTGGTGCATCATTTTTTCTAAAACATCGCATGGAAGTTTGAGTGTATCCATTTGCTTTTAAAAATTCACGCCCGATACGAAACAACTCCAAACGATTATCTTCCCCTTCGTTTTGCATTTTGCTAAGTCCCGTCAACGGTCGAGTGTAAAGTGGATAAAGGAAAATTTCCGTAGGATTATAATCTATGGTTTTTTCCAAAGAATAAAGCCAAGTTGCTTTTGTCTGATGATGGATTCCGTATATCAAATCTAAATTCACCTCTGGAACTTTAGACCTTTTTATCGCTTCGACAGCTTGAGTTACTTTTTGCACAGACTGTGGTCGTCCTAATAATTTAGTTTCCGCTTCGAGCCAAGATTGAATCCCCATGCTAATCCGATTAATTCCATATGCTTCTATCAACTGAATTTTTTCTGAGGAAATAGACTTTGGAGAAGCCTCGATACTTCCATATTTTTTTAGCGTATTTACACCCAAATCATTTTTAAAAATAGACAACATTTTTTCCAATTCTGGAACTGATAAAAAGGTGGGTGTTCCTCCTCCAATCGCATATTCTTCAAATTCAATTTCATCCATAGATTTTTGATAATCTAATGCTTCGCGTTGCAAAGCATTAAGATAATCACCTACTCCACTTTTAGGATTTGCAATAGTAAATAGATTACAAAATCCACATCGCATTTCACAAAATGGAATATGTAAGTAAGCGAACAAATTGGATTTATCTTCTTTTTGCCATACTGTTTTTAACTCTTCAGCTTGATCTAAGAATCGATAAGTATGCTTATGAGGATACCCGTAAGTATATTGTTGGTAAATATTATTTTTTGTATTTGTCATTTCTAATTTTAAATTTCAAAATGCGAATAAGGCACTTCCATTACGGTTGAATGTCCATTTCGATGTCCCCAATGCCCTCCTTCACCATAAGCAGAACCGTGATCGCTACAAAAAACACAAAAACATTTTCCTTTAGCTTTTACGGCATCCATCAAAATTGGCAACTGCGAATCTACATACCTCAATGCCGCCGCATGACTTTCCAAATCATCTTTTTTTTCTTCTCGAATATAAAAATAGTTGGGTTGATGAATAGCTGAAACATTAATATATAAACAGAATTTATTTTCCATTTCCTTAAGCCATTCTTTTGCTAGATTGAATTGATGTTCCGTAGAATTTTTCTCTGTAACGCCCAACTCTTCCAACCAAATACTCTCTTCAAAAAGGTTTGGAAACTCCTGACTGATTTTAGTTTGTTTATTAAAGAAACCTACACCACCTATACAATTAGTTGAATAACCTCGATTTCTTAAAGCGGTAATAAAATCATTTTCTTCAAATGTAAAAGTGTTTTGGGTAGTTGATTCGCTACCTTGAAATGCCGTCGCAAATAGTCTAGGCGTAATTCTAGTATTTGTCTTGGTTGGTAAAAATCCTGCGAAAAATGCTTTGTGCGAAGGATAGGTAAATGAAGCTGGTGCATATCTTTTTTCCCAACCTTCTTTTGGCAAGTATTGATCAAAACATGGCAGATTCCCTTTTAAAAATTGTTCTTGCGCCGCATCAAATCGTAATGCATCTAGTACTAAAATAAAATATTGGAATTTCCTACCACTCTATTCATATCAATATTTGAGTTCATACAAAGCTTTATTCATTTTGGATAAAGAAGAAATACATATCACATTTTCAATGGAAGAATATTTCTTTTCTTGGGACAAATATATGGCTTGCCAACCAATTTCTTTAGCTCCGATTATGTCTTTTTCGAAATGATTTCCTATCATACAATAATGATTATTTTTTCCAAACTTATTTTCTACCAATTGAAATATCCTAGGATTAGGTTTTGAGTAGCCAATCTGTCCTGAAATAAAAATTCTTTCTTCGGGAAAAAATTCTTTTAATCCAGTATGGTCAATTTTCCGTTGTTGATTTTCCTTTCCACCATTGGTCAATAATACTAACTCATATTTCCCATGTAAATCTTGAAGCATGGGTCTAGCTCCGTCATTTAATGAAACAAAGAATCCAATATTATTTTTTATCAAATCCCAAATTTCATTTTTATTTATTTGAATTTTCAAAAATACCTTGAGCCATTGGCAAAATACAATTCGATCGGAATGACCTTCTTCATCTTGCTTTTTAATTACTACCTTCTGAGAGTTGGAAAGTTTTTTCTTGAAAATATTTTCAATACAATCTATCATTGCTTGGTCACGAACAATCAGCGTATTATCCAAATCAAAAACTAGGTATTTTTTTTTAGATGATCTAAAAATCATATCTATTTTTTCGTGATTTAATTTTAATTAATAAATAACGGCCTTGTAACAAAAGTTAATGGGTAAATATTAATAGTAGATGAAATAATAGTAGATGAAATAAAGGACTATCATGAAAGAATCTCTTACTATTTGAATGGAAAAGTAAAGATAATGGAAATAGAAGGAATACTCTCTGTCACAGATTTAGAAGAGAAGAAATTGGAAGAAAGGAGTAGTTCGTTTTGGAATGTTTTACCTACAATAAAAAAACCCTCATAACTCATTGAGTTACAAGGGTTTATGCTTCTTGATAGTAGCCCCTAGGGGAATCGAACCCCTCTTTCCAGGATGAAAACCTGGCGTCCTAACCGATAGACGAAGGGGCCAAAAATATATAGCATAAAATTCTTATGATATATATTTCCAGCCTTATTTCGCCGCTGTCCGATTGGATTCTATTTCAATTTTAAAAGCTTTTCTCTTAAAGCGCTGCAAATATATGTTCTGTTTATTTAAAAATCAAAGTTTATTTTGTTTTTTTTCAAAAAAAAAAAATTAATCCTAAAAAGCATTTTTTATTCGCCCATTTCAAGATTCTCCAAAACAAAAAATAGATTTATTTCGTTCAAAATGTATTTCATAAAATAATTATTGTTACTTTTACACTAAGTAAGCAGTCTTATTAGACTAAAAGACTTAACAAATTATAAACCTATTTGAATTTTTTTCGTTTTACTATTTTATTCTAAATCAAAAACATTTTCTCAAATGACAAAAAGAATTGCAATTAATGGATTCGGTCGAATTGGACGATTAACTCTCAGAAACCTTTTAAGTAAAAAAGATATTGAAGTAGTTGCGATCAACGACTTAACAGATAACAAAACTTTAGCTCACCTTTTTAAGTACGATTCCGCTCAAGGAATTTTCAAAGGTAAGGTAAGTGCTGATGATAAGTACATTACTATCAACGGTAAAAAAATTACTTCATTGACAGAGAGAAATCCTGCAGCTCTTCCTTGGAAAAAAATGAAAGTGGATGTTGTATTAGAATGTACAGGTATTTTTAGAGACAAAGCTAAAGCTGGGATGCATCTAGAAGCTGGCGCCAAAAAGGTAGTACTTTCTGCTCCTGGAAAAGGAGAAGGAATTCAAACTATCGTTTTAGGAGTAAATGACCAAAATTTGGATATTAAAAATAATATCTTTTCAAATGCGTCTTGTACAACTAACTGTTTGTCACCAGTTGCCAAAATTATTAATGATAACTGGGGAATCAAATATGGTTCTGTAAATACAACTCATGCTTTTACCGCAGATCAAAATATTCAAGATGCACCTCATAGCGATTTACGAAGAGCTCGTGCCGCGACAGTAAATATCGTTCCTACTTCTACTGGAGCAGCTGTTGCAACTGGATTAGTTATTCCTGAAGTTGCTGGTAAATTATCGGCAATGGCATTTCGAGTTCCTGTAATCACAGGTTCATTAGTTGAAGTAAATGTGGTTTTAGAAAAAGATGCTACGGCTGAAGAAGTTAATGCTGTTTTTGCTAAAATGTCTAGAGGAAAAATGAGAGGTGTTTTGGAATATACAGAAGACCCTATTGTATCTTCTGATATAATTGGAAACAAACATTCTTCAATTTTCGATTCTTCTTTAACGAGTGTAATTGGAGGTAACTTTTTGAAAGTAGTAAGTTGGTATGATAATGAAGCTGGATACTCTGCAAGATTAGCAGATTTGACGGTAAAGATCGCAAAGTTATCTTCTGCAAAAAAGAAACCTGCTGCGAAGAAAAAACCAGCTGCTAAAAAAAAGGTAGCAACAAAAAAAACTAGGAAACCAGCAATGGCTTAATCCTATTTTTATAAAAAATAAAAACACCGTGAAGTGAATTCTTGACGGTGTTTTTTTATTTTCGCACTCTCCTATCCTATTTCATCAACACTAAAAAAACAGAAAATGAATATTGACTTTAAAAATAAAAAAGTATTAGTTCGGGTGGACTTCAATGTTCCTTTGGATGATAAATACAAAATCACAGATGATACTCGAATCAAATCTGCCTTGCCTACCATCAAGCATATTTTAAAAGCTGGTGGTGCAGTAATTTTGATGTCGCACTTAGGGAGACCTCAAAAGGCACTAAATGAGGATGGAAGTATTAATGTGAAGAAATTCACTTTGGAACATCTTGTTTCTCATCTGAATAAAAAATTGAGAACGAAGGTTAAATTTTGTAAAGAAACTGTTGGTACGGAAGCGACCAAAATGGCAAAAGCTTTAAAATCAGGAGAGGTTTTATTAATGGAAAATACTCGTTTTGAAAAAGGCGAAACCACAGGAGATGCCAAGCTTGCTAAAGCCATGTCAACCTTAGCTGACATTTATATTAATGATGCATTTGGAACAGCCCATCGTGAACATGCCTCAACTGCAGTAATTGCTAAGCACTTCAAAAAAGGAAGCAAAGGGTTTGGGTTTTTAATGGAAAAAGAAATCGAGAATGCCAACCGTTTACTCAATAATCCTGAACGACCGGTGACCGCAATCGTTGGTGGCGCAAAAGTATCTGATAAAATCATGTTGTTGGAAAAACTAATGAACTTGGCTGACAACATCATTGTCGGTGGAGGAATGGCCTACACTTTTATGCGAGCAAAAGGTGGAAATACTGGAAACTCTTTGGTGGAAGAAGATAAAATAAAGTTGGCTACTCGGCTTTTAGAAAAAGCAAAAAAGAAAGGTGTAAAAATTTATTTGCCTAAAGATTCTGTGATTGCAGATTCATTTTCTGAAAAAGCAAAAAGAGAAACGAAATACTCTATGCGAATCAAAAAAGGTTGGATGGGATTAGACATTGGACCAAAAGCGCAAAAAGAATTTACTGAGGTGATCATCAAATCCAAAACGATTTTATGGAATGGACCAATGGGTGTTTTTGAAATGAAACCATTCGCTAAAGGAACTATGGCAATTGCTAAAGCGGTAGCTAAGGCAACTTCAAAAGGAGCCTTCTCACTTGTGGGTGGAGGTGATTCTGTGGCAGCTGTTAATCAAATGGGATTAGCTGAAAAGGTAAGTTATGTTTCAACAGGAGGTGGTGCAATGTTAGAATTTTTGGAAGGAAAAGAATTGCCGGGAATTGCTGCGATGAAATAAATTTAAAATTGATTCATAAAAAAGAACTTGTCCACTCTTAGAGTGGACAAGTTTTTTTCGCAAAAATATTAAATGGAAAGCTACTGAATGATCAAGGTAGAGCTCGCAAATTTATCTTTTTGAGAAAGCACTATTTGATAAATACCTGAAGCCATTTTTCCAAAATTTGATTTAATTATTTCTTCTCCATTCTTAATTTCTTTGGTAAAAACTACTTTTCCGTTTCCATCCAATACTTTCATTTTTATTAAATTCTGATTTGGAAAAAAAGGATTTTCTATTTCAACAGAATCTCCACTTGATGGATTTGGATAAATTTTAAACTTACGGGAATGTATTGTTATGTCATTAACTACAGTGGTTTCACAGTCTAACATTTCTCCTTCTTTTAAAGTACAAAAATTGTTGACTTCTACATTTTCAAAAACTTGCTCATTTCCAACTCCCCAGTTTATGATCAGACTATCGATCATCGTCGCTTCTCCCAAACCAAAATGTACCGTTAAAGAATTTTGACAATTATATCCACTTTGTCCTACAATCCTTCTTGTCTGCCAAATTGATTCTCCATTAATCGTGACCTTTGCTTTTACTATTGTTCCTATCGCAGATCGATTAATTTGCGAACCCTCACAACTTAGCTTAAACCAATTATTATCATTTCCATCATTTTCAAATAAGCCATTTATTTGATTATCATCTTTACAATTCGCTAAAACCAAATCTAAGAAACCATCATTATTATAATCTCCCCAAGCACAGCCAAAGGTCCAACCAGTTTGAGCAGAAGGTGAACTCGACACATCTTTATAAAAAGTACCATCTCCATTATTTATATAAAAAGAATTTTTTTGAGTACTCCCAAATGCATTACAAATAAACAAATCTAGATCACCATCATTATCGGCATCGGCAAAGGAGGTACCAAATGACCAACCTTGTTCTAATACAATTGGTTCTCCTGACGTTTCTGTAAAGGTCCCATCTCCATTATTAAAAAATAATTGGTTTTCTTGTCCTTGATAATTGGCAATGAATAAATCAAAATCGCCATCGTTATCAATATCCGCCCAACTACTTCCTGTAGAATTTTTATTGGAATTTAAAAAAATGAGATCGATAATTTTTGTAAAATTGCCAGAACCATCATTTTGATATAAATCATTTTTCTGATTACTTTCATTCGTTACAAACAGATCTGAATCGCCATCATTATCATAATCAATCCAATCTACTGACCTTGAAGCATGAGCATCTTCCACCATTGGTCCAGTTGTAATTTCTTCAAAATTTCCATCCCCCAAGTTGTGATATAATTTATTTTTTTTGATACCATCACTATTGGTCACATACAAATCTAGCCAACCATCATTGTCCATATCCCCCCAAGATGCTGTTTCAGAATAGGTCGCAGATTGGCCTATGACATTATTTTCATTCCCAAAAACTCCTCCACTCTGCCCTCTATAAAAATTATTAGTTTGGCCATACCAAGTCACCACGCAGGCATCCAAATCTCCATCATTATCTACATCTCCAAATGTTGCGCCATCAGATTTTGCGCCATCACCAACGATTGGGTCATTAGAAACTGTCGTAAATGTTCCATCTTGATTGTTTAAATACAACATATTATTTTGACCAATAGATGGACCATTGGAAATAAAAATATCATCCCAACCATCGTTATTGACATCAATAAAATTTGCACTTCTAGAAGCAGAATTAATATTGACAATGTCTCCTGTGGTGATTTGAGTAAAGGTTTGTCCAATTAAATTATGGAAGAAAAAGAAGCTCGTGGCAAATAATAAAATTTGTTTCATATTTTTTTTGAAGCAAATAAACAGCAGCTACCTTTTATAATTTTACAAAAAGTAAAAACACCGTTTTCCTCCCTTCCATCAACTTCCAATTTCCATGGAAAGAAATCTATTACTAAATTAATGTTGTTCGTTGGGAGCAACATGTCGTTCATAAAAAAGTAGTTACATAATCGCAGTATTTTTTGCAGTTTTGTAAAATGAATCAACGAGTGAGTTTACATCTTGGGTTTTGGACGCTATACTTACTAATATCATCTTATATGACAGCAGATCTAGGGAATGCTACCTATCGAGAGTATTCTTGGGATTACCGGCTAGGGATTGCAATTGCCGAAAAAA
>JBGCCY010000331.1:0-5599 GCA_045104975.1 Saprospiraceae bacterium | reverse complement strand
AATGGATGAACATTTATCAGCTTTAGTTCAAGAGCATGGAATAAAAGTAATAGAGGGAGACTTTACAGTTCCTGCTACTTACGATCAACTTGAGAAAGATTATGATTATCTTTACATGCTTGCTTCTGTGGTTGGAGTTAATAATACATTAGAGATTCCTCATGAAATTATTCGGATCAATACAGCATTAATTTTTAATACTCTGGAATGGCTAAAAATTAGTCAAGTGAAAAAAGTATTATTCACTTCTACAAGTGAATGTTATGCAGGAACTATTGATTCCTTTGGTTATCAAGTACCTACTCCAGAAGAAATTCCATTATGTATTGCAGATATTGGTCACCCAAGATTTACCTATGCTGTTACTAAGATGTTAGGAGAATCTGGATTTTTAAACTATTCACGTAAATGTAATTTTGATTGCACCATCGTAAGATATCATAATGTATATGGTCCAAGAATGGGATTCAAACATGTAATCCCACATTTAGCTCAACGATTTTTGGATAATGAGTCTCCGTTTAAAGTTTATGGCCATGACCAAACACGTGCATTCTGCTATATCACAGATGCAGTAGAAGGAACAGTCTTGGCGATGGAACATGAGAAATCTAATGGAGAAATTTATCATATTGGAACAATGGAAGAAATTACTATTGAACAATTGATTAAAGAGTCAGGCAGAATGTTTGATTTTAAAGGGGAATATGTAAATGCTCCTACTTATCCGGGTTCAGTAGCTAGACGATGTCCAGATACGAAAAAAGCAGAAACACAATTAGGATTTGATCCAAAAGTAGGATGGGAAGAAGGATTGAAAATTACAATGGATTGGTATAAAGCCTTTTTCGAATCGGGGAAAAAAACATTTGAAACAGCATTCGAAAAACCTGAACATGATGTATCGACTACTTAAAAGAATTTTAGACTTAACTATTGCTTTTGTTTCTTTGATTATTTTTTCTCCATTATTAATACCAGTAATAATTCTTTTGCGAGTAACTGGAGAAGGCGAAGTTTTTTACTTACAAGAGCGAGTAGGACAAAAGAATAAACCGTTTAATATATGGAAGTTTGCAACCATGCTAAAAAATAGTCCAAGTTTAGGGACAGGAGATGTTACTGTTAAAAATGACCCTAGAGTTTTACCTTATGGGAAACTTTTGAGGAAAACTAAAATAAATGAGCTTCCTCAAATCTTTAATGTTTTGAAAGGTAATATGAGTATTGTTGGTGCTCGTCCTTTAATGGCTCAGAGTTTTAACCAATATAGTGATGAAGTAAAAAAGGTGATTTACGATACTCCTCCTGGAATTACAGGTGTTGGATCTCTTATATTTCGCGATGAGGAATCCATATTGGATCAATCAGATTTACCACCAAGGGAGTTTTATGAGAAGTTTATCCTTCCTTATAAAGGACAATTAGAAATTTGGTATCAGAAAAATAAATCTATTCTTCTTGATATTCAAATTATTTTTCTCACAGCTTGGGCAATAGTTTTTCCAACTTCGGAATTGCATTTAAAAATCCTTAAAGGGTTACCAGAACGAAATTTTTAAGAATTAATGAAACCTTGAGGACATAAATTTGTCATCATGAGAGGAGACTTTGATCCTCGTTATCAAGAATCATTACTGAAACAATTTTTAGATAGATTAAAGATTAGGATAAACTTTAATTCAGTTGATTATTTGAGTTTTATAATTTATAATGATAATAAGAGGTAAAGTAATTGTCTCCATAAAAAATAGATTTAAAGCTAATCAAGAAGATAAATTGGCTTAGGAAAAGAATGGATTTAAACCTAAAGTTTATACAACCTGGTTAAAACCAATTAGAATAATTAATCAATATTTTAACAAATGAAAAAAGCATTAATAACCGGAATCACCGGTCAAGACGGCGCCTACCTCTCAGAATTTCTTTTAGAAAAAGGATACCAAGTCCATGGTGTTAAACGAAGATCGTCTTCATTTAATACTAGTAGGATTGATCATTTATATCAAGATCCACATATTGATAATCGGAACTTTATCTTACATTATGGAGACTTAACCGACTCTACTAACATGATTCGGATCATTCAAGAAGTTCAACCTGACGAAATATATAACCTTGGTGCGATGTCGCATGTCAAGGTAAGTTTTGATACACCTGAATATGTAGCAGATGTAGATGGTGTAGGAACACTTAGAATTTTGGAAGCGGTTCGAATTTTAGGACTAGGAGAAAAGACAAAAATTTATCAAGCATCTACTTCTGAATTATATGGATTGGTGCAAGAAGTTCCTCAAAGTGAAAAAACACCTTTTTACCCACGTTCTCCTTATGCGGTGGCTAAAATGTATGCATTTTGGATTACTGTCAATTATCGGGAAGCATATGGTATGTTTGCCTGCAATGGGATCCTTTTTAATCATGAAAGTCCACTTAGAGGAGAGACGTTTGTTACTCGAAAAATTACTCGAGCAGCAGCTAAAATCGGTTTGGGGCTTCAAGACAAGTTATACCTTGGAAATATGGATGCCAAACGAGATTGGGGACATGCTAAAGATTATGTCGAGTGTATGTGGAAAATCTTACAACAAGATGAACCAGAGGATTTTGTTATTGCAACAGGAGTGACAACTAGCGTAAGAGATTTTGTGAGAATGTCATTTAGAGAGATTGGAGTAGAATTGGAATTTACAGGGGAAGGGGAACATGAAATAGGAACAGTTATTTCTTCTAGCAACGCTGAATATCCAATAGCAATTGGTACACAAGTAGTCGCCGTTGATCCACAATATTATCGACCAACAGAGGTAGAACTTTTAATTGGAAATCCTGCTAAAGCCAAAGCCAAATTGGGTTGGGAGCCAAAGTATGATCTACAAGCACTTTGTAGTGAAATGGTTCAGATGGATTTAGATTTATTTAAAAGAGATCAACTGCTTAAATCAGCAGGTTTTCAGATAAAAAATGAATTTGAGTAATGGAAAAGAATGCCAAAATATATGTCGCTGGTCATCGTGGAATGGTCGGCTCTGCCATCATTAGAAAATTAAAAGAGGAAGGTTTTGAAAATATTATCAGCCGAACTTCTAGTGAATTAGATCTTCGGAACCAGCAAGCTGTTTCAGATTTTTTCCAAAAAGAAAAACCTGATTATGTATTCCTAGCTGCAGCTAAAGTGGGAGGTATTTTAGCGAATAATACCTATCGAGCTGAATTTTTATATGATAATTTGATGATCCAATCTAATATTATAGATTCAGCGTATAAGGCTGAAGTAACTAAATTAATGTTTCTCGGATCATCTTGTATTTATCCAAAATTAGCGCCTCAACCTTTAAAAGAAGATTATCTTTTGACTGGTGAGTTGGAGCCTACGAATGAACCTTATGCTATTGCAAAAATTGCAGGCATTAAAATGTGTGATGCGTATCGTGCTCAATATGGTTCTAATTTTATTTCGGTGATGCCAACTAATTTGTATGGACCAAATGATAATTATGATTTGAAAAAATCACATGTATTACCTGCCTTGATTCGGAAGTTTCATGAAGCTAAAAAGAATGAGACACCGCATGTGATGATGTGGGGAACAGGAACGCCTAAACGAGAATTTTTGCATGTGGATGATTTGGCGGCGGCTTGTTTTTATTTAATGCAAACCTATAATGAACCTGGTTTAGTGAATATTGGAACAGGGGAAGATATTGCGATTAAGGAACTTGCTTTGACTATAAAAAATATCGTGGGTTATGAAGGTGAGATCAAGCATGATTTGGACAAACCTGATGGCACTCCTCGGAAATTAATGAATGTAGATAAACTCGCTAATGCTGGATGGACTGCTTCCATACCCTTACAAGAAGGGATAGAAATGGTTTATGATGGTTTAAAAACAAAAGATTGGTATTAGACTTGTTTTACGGGATAAATTTCGGCTACAAAGGGAAAATTAAACTTTGTACTTCGTTAAAATTTATTGCCGTAACTAGGTTATGCCAAGAAATTTATGCCTTGTGCAAAATTTAATTTCCTCCTTTTCACTCAAAATCTATCCCGTAAAATAAGTCTATATGGAAAATTCAAATAAATACATCGCAATCATGGCTGGAGGAGTTGGTTCTCGTTTCTGGCCTGCCAGTCGGGAATCTTTGCCCAAACAATTTTTGGATATTTTAGGAGTTGGAAAATCTTTGATTCAGCTGACTTATGATCGAGCGTTACAACTAGTTCCAAAAGAAAATATCCTAATCGCTACTAATAAAAGATATAAAGAATTAGTCAACGAACACCTTCCTGATATTTCCGATAATCAAATATTATTGGAACCTTCTAGAAATAATACAGCTCCTTGTATCGCTTATTTAGCTTTAAAAATTGCAAATCAAAATCCTGATTCTACTTTTGCTGTTTGGCCTTCGGATCATGTAATTTTAAAAGAGATGGAGTTTAATAAGAAAATGAATCTTGCTTTTTCCTATGCTGAGAAAGGGGAAGCATTGGTGACTTTAGGTATTCAACCAACTCGACCTGATACAGGTTATGGATATATTGAAGTGAATCATAAAGATGGTGCGCAAGCAATCGAGAAGGTGGTGCAATTTAAAGAAAAACCTGATTTAGAAACTGCTCAAAGTTATTTGGACGCAGGTAATTATTTTTGGAATGCCGGTATTTTTATTTGGAGTGTCAAAGCGGTAACCGCAGCTTTTCAAAATAATGCGCCTTCGATTTTGAAGGTGTTGGGAGAAGATGTTTCGAAATATAATACTGCTGAAGAACAAGAATATATAGATCGAGTTTATCCGAACACAGAAAAGATTTCAGTCGACTATGCCTTACTCGAACGATCTAAAAATGTATATACCATTCCCGCAGATATTGGTTGGAGTGATTTAGGAACTTGGAATTCTTTGCATGCCTATTTGGAAAAAGACAAAAAGGAGAATGTGATGCAAGGAATTATTTTGAGTGCAGTAGATTGCGAAGATAATTTTGTTCGATTGCCTAGAGCTAAAAAGGCAGTCATCAAAGGATTAAAAAACATGATCGTAATTGATGAGGGTGATGTGTTATTGATTTATCCAAAGGATCAAGAACAAGAGATTAAATCAGTTCGAAATGACTTAAATGATGATTCCGTTCTCTAGGAAATCTATGGGGAAAAAGAAAAAAATAGCGATTGTATCTAATACATCTTGGAGTGTGTATAACTTTAGGTTAGGACTCATCAGAAGATTGCAAGAAATAGGTTATGAAATTTCGATCATCGCTCCACAGGATAATTTTAGTGCAAAATTGGTAGCGGAAGGATTTCACTTTCATCATATCTACACCAATAATTATAGTACTAATCCTCTAAACGATTTGAGAACATTGTTTCAACTCAAGAGGATTTATCAAAAGAATAAATTCGATTTTATTTTTCACTACACCATCAAGCCAAATATCTACGGAACACTTGCTGCTCGATGGTGTAAGATTCCTTCTATCGCGATTACAACTGGACTCGGAAGATTATTTTCTTTTAATAATAAAATTGTAAAGTTTCTCTCGACTAAATTATATCAAATTGCAGCTAGATATAGTCAACAAGTTTGGT
>JBGCCY010000330.1:0-6848 GCA_045104975.1 Saprospiraceae bacterium | reverse complement strand
CGAATAACAATATAAATGCGGGCACTACCAAATCAAGCGATTTCATAATTTTTATGATGTCAACCTCCCCTGTCTTGATTGAAGTTATCGCAGCAATAATAAAAACGAGAGGCGTTCCGATTATAATTCCTAAAACAGCAACTAAACTTTGTTTATCATTATAAACAAACCTCGAAAAATCTGCCATCAAAATAGGTACAAGAATGGAAGATCCAATTAAAACTGAAGTAGCAGTAAATAAGGTTAGGGTACTTTCTTCAGACGGTATATAATCCCAAAGGTTGGTAATTGCTGTAACTTGACCTAATGCTTTGTAAGTAGCGTAGCATAAAAATACCGCAAGGATAGGTACAGCAATATTTGCTAATTTCTCAATGCTTCGAATTCCATAAATGGTCGTTACTGTAATAAATATACTGGCGACCACCACGACCACCCAAAGAGGTAAAGTCATTCCGATAACCTCTGTCGAAGTTTCTTGTATCGCTTGTGCCAAAAGTTCGAGTGCTACGGAAAACCAACCAATTAAAATGATACCGATAATAAAATTAATGATTCTTGCTCCTTCCTCCCCAAATGGAAATCGTAAAATCATATAGGTAGACAGTCTTGAACGATTTCCAATTAGCGTTGTAGCGACACATAATACCGTTAAGACCAATGTTGAAATACCATAGGCGATTAGTGCATCTTTTAAGCCTATTCCTAATGCAACCTCTGACCCTAAAAAAAGAATGGGCAAACTAAATCCCATACCTGCAATGATAAATGCAATCACCCAACCAGAGGTAAAATCTTTGGCTTCAACTTTTGATGTAGTGTATTGATTATTATCAGACATGGTTCATTTTTTTATTTTGGGAAAGATTTCAATAAGTAACTCATGCTATGCATGATAATTTAATTCCCCGTTTCCCTACTTTTTTTTTCCTTGAAGAAAAAGAAAGTAGCAAAAAAAAATTCAAGGCTGTATTCTTTTTTTAACGGAAAATTGAATTCAAAAAAGCTAAACAGTTTAAACTCACCCGAATAAGAAAATCTAAGCTCTCCTGCGTCGAGAAGATTTTCTAATTCGGTCTCAAACAGTAAACTGTTCTTAACGCATTTTTAAATCCAATTTTCCTAAAAAGAATAAGGCCAAGAAGAAAATGGAAAATCTTTCCCTTCGCTTACTTTTACTATTGATTCCCATTAAGTAATTGAAAGGAAAACTTCTCGAATTTCGACTAAACCTTAGAGAAAATTGATACAGTTCTTAACTTGCTTTTTGAGCGCAGATTTGGAGGCAGCAGCTTTGTTTGAAGAAACTTTAGAAAGACTTAGCGAGGAACGAGCTTTAGTCATTCTTAAGTTGCAAGTTTAGCTGCTAGAAAGCGAGAAAAAGCAAGTTTAGAACTGTATCAATTTTATCGAAAGTCTTGATTTTTTTTTGCTACTTTTTTTTCATCAGGAAAAAAAGTAGGAGAATAAGGATAAACTTCCTGCGTAATATCAATAAGTAAAAAACTATTCCTGCTAAAAAAGCATCAATAAAGGGAATCGTTGTCAATTGAAACCAATCATTATAACTGATATTCATCTAAAATCTTTATTGCTAAATCTTTCAACTCAGGATGGCAAACTTCTCCATCCTTTACTATTAATTGGTCATCTAAATATATACTCGTTTTTGCAACTACTCCATCAAAATGTGATTTTGCCACTTGCCCAAGTGGTGGCATGTCAATCGGACTGGTATGTCCAAATCCGAAATCTACTCCACCCCAGATTCGTTCATCTTCTACAATATCGCCACTCAGTTTTCTAATCCCAGGATTTAACCCAAACATATTATGAGAAATCTTGTACATATTTGGATCATCAAAAGAGGCTAAATAATTGGAGAATTTTTCTGCTTCTTCATTTCCATTTACGGCAGCAATACTTCCATCTTTCATTTCAAATTCCACATGATTCTCATTATTAAAAACATCGACATTCGTCAAAGCATCAAATACAATCTTACCATTCATGCTTCCCGTTTTAGGAACTATATTTACATAGCCTGGAGCGGTACAAAATTTTGGTTTTGAAAAATCACCATCGTCGTAATCAAAAGCATAATTAGGATTTGTTTCATAGGAAACGTCTGTTCCATTTTCACTCGTAATCCGAACTTTTTTAGCAACCTTAGCCATAGCCATTACTTTCTTAAGCAATTTTCCTAAAAGCTGAATATCGTAACCTGCGAAGGTTCTAACCATCGAATCAATCTTAGTATCACCAATAATCAAGTATCTCAATTTTTTATTTTCAGCCATTACCGTTTCCCAAATGTCAGAATAAAGAATGATGATAGATTGTGCTTCCACCCAAACATCCACTTTACAAAGTGCTGCGGTTAATGCTTCTGCGGGCCAAAATTTCATTCCTGCTTGACCGTCTTGTTCTGCTTTTGGAATCCACATGACTAGTGGAAGTCCACCTGCCTCAGCAGCAGCTTTTGCCAATGCATCTATCATTTTTTTATCGGAACCTGAATCGGCAGTAATTGCTACTGTTTCTCCTGCTTTAACCTGAAACATTTTTTCCATAATAATATTGGAAACTAGTTCATGTTCTGTTTCATATTTTACTGTCATGATATTTTTGATTGATTGAAATTATAAAGTGTGGGTGAAAGAATAACTTCTACATTTCTTTTGAATAGGAAATGCAAAAGTTATTTTTTCATTGCTTAAAAAAAGTTTATTTGTTTAGACTGACCTTTTCTTTTAAATTAAAAATCAATTCCAACCGTTGCTCCAACGGTAGCAGGACGACCTATCCATCCAAAACCAAAAGTGTCTAATTCGAGGTAATATTTTTGATTCGTAATATTTTTACCCCAGACCGATACGCTAAATTTATTAATGTTTAAAGTAGCTCTAGCATCCAATAATTGATACCCATCAGAAAGACTTCCTTCATCATTAAAATCTGACCAGTAAATTTCTCCTGTGCCATTCAAACTAACATTGAGATCTAAAGTAGCTTTTTCAGAAAGGTCAAAACTTGAAGCTAATCCAATATTAAAATTACTGCGAGGTACGAAAGAAGTAATATTTCCATTGAACTCATTAAGGTCTGACGCCATTCCATTATCACCACCTGTAAATCCACCTTCATCAATTTTTGAATCTACAAATCCATAGCTAAACATGATATCCAAATATTTAGATGCCCGAATTTTGGAATCTATTTCGAAACCAACGATAGTACTTTTATCATAGTTGAAATTTCCAGGAATAAAGAAAGTAGGCTCAATCGCAAACTGTTGACGATTTGAAAAATTAGAATAAAAAACAGAACCGTTCAAAAGGAATCTGTTACCCCATGATGATGTCTTTACTCCTAGCTCAAAATTGTCGGACAATTCTTTCTCATAATCAAGATTATAAAGATCAGTCACTTGAGGATTAAATCCACCTGCTCGGTATCCTCTTCCATAATTTGCAAACACTAGTACATTTTCAGAACCTTGATAACTCAATGATAATTTTGGTTGAAGCACATTATCACTTCGGTCATTCTTAACAATAGGATCACCAAAAAGTGCAGGTATTCTATCTTCTTGTTCAAAATTATCAATATCATATCTCACCCCAACTGAAGCCGTCAATTTATCGGTCAACTTGTAATCCAAAAATCCAAAAAACGCAATGGTATTAAATGAAACGGTATAATCTGTAACTGCCCAATCTTCACTCAAGGTCAAATCAGACTGAAAGAAATCTCTTTCCACATTTTGATAAAATCCTCCAAGACTCCAATCCAATTTTGTATTCTTATTCGAATTAGTCAACCTGAATTCTTGATTAAAAGAACTCGTATTATTAAACTCCCCTTGGTCTAAACCGAAAAAATCTACAAATGGATTTTCAAAATCAAAAGGCTCTTCCGTAAAATCAAGATCACCTGTAGTCGATCGATCTACCTTATTATAGGAAGTGATACTTTGTAGTTTTGCTTTACCCAAATTAAATTGAAGATTTAAGCTACCAAATAAATTTTCCATATTTGAATTACCAATCTGGTCTTGATAAATGGTACTATTGTCACCAGTTGGATTAGGGTCAATAGGTTCTAATAATCCTCCAGTTCCAATACTCGTTGGACTGATGGAATAATAAGCAGCCCCCCCATCTACATTCATATATTGTAAAGTTGCTGTAGCTTTTACTTTGCTTGATGGAGTGAGCGTGACTTGTCCTCTCAAATTTAGGTCTTGACTGTAATCTACTTTTTCATCCAAAAATTCATTCGTAAGCAATCCGTTAAAATTTTGATATTTACCGGAAACTCTATAGTACGCTTTATCCTTTTTTAGGGCACCTGAGGAAACCAATTGCCCTGAATAAAATCCACCATTACCAGCCCCCAATTTGATATTATTTTTAAAATCGTTGGTAGGTTCTTTTGAATAAATATTGATAGCTCCTCCTATTGCATTCTTACCATACAATGCTCCTTGTGGCCCTTTTACCGCCTCAATAAGTGCAAGGTCGAAGACTTCTTGATTAAGCAATGCAGGGTCGGGAATAGTTACCCCATCTATTACAAAAGCTACAGGTGCATCTGCATTTCTAATCTGCGGGATACCTCTGACTACGAGAAAATTGACACCTACCGCTTGAGATTCACTTAGCTTCATATTAGGAACTAATTCTGCAAAGTCTGCTACATTACTGATGCCCGATTTTTCTATATCTTCACTATTGAGGGCGGTAACTGATTCTGGAATTTTCTGGATAGATTCCGTTCTTTTTCTTGCACGTCCGACTACTCCAGCAAATCCAGTCACTACTACTTCATCTAATTTATTACTACTTTCCAACAGCGTAACATTAATTAGTTTTTTGCCTGCTAAGGCAATTTCTTGAATTTCAAAACCTGTGTAAGAAATACTAATAGTTGCATCTGAAGAGGAAACGGTCAACTCGAAGTTTCCATTAAAATCAGAAACAGTTCCGTTCTCTGTTCCTTTTTCCGCCACCGTTGCACCGATTAATGTTTCGCCATTAGCATCAGTTATTTTTCCAGAAATATTAGTTGATTGAGCCATTGCTAGACTAGAAATAAAAAGTAAGAATAAGTAAATATGGTTTTTCATTTTGTTCAAATTTTTAAAATTGATTGAAGAAATGATCTTTAAGTATGCTTTAACATAATTTTGTCTTCATACTTATTTTCAAAATAAAATTAAGAAGAGTCTTTTCTATTTACTTATTTCTAAATATTATTTGTTTATTTAGTAATTCATTTGAAAAAATAGGAAAGGAATGGAAAACAGGAAAATTCAAGAAAGTAATACCACCTTTATTACAGCTCATTGTTTTAAAGTCTTATTGGAAAAAATGTTAGCTCAATTCCAAGCCAAGCACAAAATACCCGCAATTGGAAAAGTGACTCAACTTTATGGTTTTGGAAATTACAATTCCAACCTACCCAATCTTAAAAATGAATTGGAACAACTCGCTGGAGGTTTTATCAATGGTAAATACATGTATGATAAAAGCAGAGAATTACAGACTGGAAAACCTATTATAAAACTCAACGGGTTTTATAAAATCGCTCCTTTTCAATATATCGGTTACGATGATATAGAAGCATTTATCGTCCAAGAAATCATAGATAAAATTGAACAAAAAAAACAATGGCAACTTCTCGAAAGCAATAAAATCCAAAGAAAGCATTATTATATTTCCTATCATTTTGGTGAGTACAAAGAGATTGTCAAAAGTCAAGTGACCTTCTTAAACGATTGGAAAAATGCTCAATACAAATATCTCTACCCTCAAAAAGATGGTTCTTTTAAAGAGTTTTTATATCATGGTGAAATTAAAAAAAGAGCAGACACTTTTCATGTTAAAACCAAAACTTTGATGGATGGGAAGATGGTTGAAAGTGGAGAAAATCTTTTATACGTTGGCTACTCAGAACCTCAAGGTGCATTTATTCTAGGCACTTATTCTGCTTTCGATATTAATAATAGATTGATAGCAGGTAGAGTAATTCATGAAAAATGCGCTAGTAAAGAAGAGATGATTGAAAAATCAAAACTAAAAAAAATACCAGCCTACATTGTTCAAGAAATCAGAAATATGCGAATTGAAAACGATGCGGTAATTCCGAATTCTATATTGGAAATTTCTTCAAGGAGTCCTTATCATATCACTTACAATAAAATACCGGGTAACTATACTTTTACCCTTTTCCAAGAAAACAAATCATTGGGTGATTTTCAATTTTCGATTGAGGGAGATAATTTCAAATTGTCATCAATGATAGAAGGATTATTGATAGTTAAAGATAATTTTGAGTTGATTCAAAATGGTACGGTCATTCATTTTAGTTTTGAATTAAGAGGTATTACATTATTTACAAGATTAGAAGCGTTCGTCAAAACCTATTATTTGAATAAAGGAGAAAAAGATATTCGAGGAGTTTTTAGTGGATTGGATATTGAGAATAGATTGATTCAAGGTGAAATGCAAGTGGCTTTTGAACCAGCAAATTAAAACTAAAAGTCACTAATCATTTTGAGTCAACCGATATTCAGAGGGAGATTGACCAAAGTGCTTTTTGAAAATTCTGTTAAACGTAGCCAAAGAATCGAAACCACATTCATAAGCGATATCTGAAATTCGATTTTCGTTAATCAATAAAAGTTGACTCGCTCTTTTCATTTTCATTTTGGAAAAATACTTCTTGGGCGATTCGGAATACAACTCTTTAAATTTTCTTTTAAAAGTCGAAACACTCATCGCACATAATTTCGCAAATTCTTCCACCGACAAATTGGAGTATAAATTATTATTTATCGTAGT
>JBGCCY010000329.1:0-20401 GCA_045104975.1 Saprospiraceae bacterium | reverse complement strand
GGATGATAATGAATGATGTCGCTGAAAAAATTAGGATTGACTTGGTAAGTTCTTTTGACTATTTGATGTTGCATACTTCCAAGTGCTGCAATGGCATTTGGTGCGGCATTAATAATCGTCTCGTTTTCCGTTTTTACTTTTTGATGATAAATGGCAAGACTGGCTCGGAGCAAATCAGTTTTGTTTTCAAAATGATTGTACACCGTGCGCTTAGAGGTACGTAACTGTTTGACAATTTTATCAACAGTTACCGTTTTTACGCCATTTTCTACAAATAATTGAGTGGCAGTTTGAATGATGAGATCTTTTGTAATCATCTTTTGAACCTCTTTTTTGTGTAATTTCTACTAACGAAAAATCGAGTGGTAATATTTTAGTTCCGTTAGTACCACAAAGAAACAAAAGATTTTTTAGAAAGTTTGTTAACTAGTTGTGAAATTTATTTTTTTGATATAAAAAGGACAGAAGAAGACTATTCTAAGAGAGTTTGTTCTTAAAAAAGGAAACTTAGATCAACTCAAAAGGAGCTTTTAAGAAATTATTCGCTTGTTCAAAAGGACCTTTCATGTCATTTCCTTTCGACTTTAGATAATGGACCTTTTTTATAAATGTAAAATGATGAAATTTAAGTAAGATTGATAAGAGATAGATATAAAGCTATCATTGATATTATTCAACAAATTCTCTTTGGATATTTTAACCTGAAAAATAAACTAAAAGCTAAACATCGGAATTCGATAGTTTGGCTTTTTTTTATTTTGAAAGAGTCTTTTACCTACCTTATACATATTCGAGTTAACTCGGTATTAGAATTTAAACCTGCAACATTGTTTTTTGTAAATTGTCTTTTGAAATGATCCTGTCCGCTAGAATACTTCGTATATAGTTTTGAATGCAAACAAAAACTGAAATCAAATTTTTTTGTTTAACTTTTTATTATCATATAAACAGAATAGCGAAATTCAATGTTAAACTCTTTAAATACATACCGATCATTTTTGTTTGGATTGCTGATTATCAGCTATGTATTTAGTGTTTTTCAAAAACCAATCTTCGAAACATTGCATTTCGCTTGTCACTTACCTGATATTATTTTTTCCCAAGGAAAAATTCATAGTTACGATTCTCACTCACAAGAAATACATGCTCATGAGAACTTAACTGCTTTTTATGATGCTTCTGATGAAAAAGGAGAAACTCCACCAGCTCAAACTATTCAAGAACCTAAAAAGAAAATCCAGATTATTGATAAAAAATATTCGTCTTTAGATGTTGTTATTTTTTTAGCTAAAAAGCAGTTTCAATTAACCTCACCTCTTCAGTTTGTTTTTATAAAAATACCAAATCCTCCTCCTCAGTTTGCTTAGTTTTTAATAAAAGAAATGTTGGTGAAAGAAAATCTTTAATGTGTAACACATTATAGTTTCCTGCATCATATGTCTATGAAATATTAATTAAGCCTCATAGGGTTTCATTTTTATAAAAAACAATATCATGAAAAAAATTATACACTTAATCTTAATTATGTTTCTTGGAAATTTGGTCTCCGCCCAAAGCCTTCGAGGAACTGTTGTCAATAAATCTAACCTTCCAATTTCTGATGCCTACATTTTTTTAACCAAAGGGAATGAATATGCATTGAGTAATGAGTTAGGAAAATTTGAACTTAAAAATGTTCAACTTAATGATACCTTAAATATTACGTTTTTAGGTTTCAAAACTTTAGAATATGCTATTACTCAAGAGGACTTAAATGAGGAAGTGAAATTTGTTTTAGCAGGCGGATCTATTGATTTACAACAAGTTACGATAACCAATTCTCTCAAGGCAGTCAATACTATTATGGCTATTGACCTAAAAAATAATCCAGTAAACTCATCGCAAGAAGTATTGCGAAAAGTCCCAGGTTTGTTCATCGCACAACATGCTGGTGGTGGAAAAGCAGAGCAAATTTTTCTTCGAGGATTTGATCTAGATCATGGGACAGACATCGCAATTAGTGTTGATGGAATGCCAGTCAATATGGTATCTCATGCGCATGGTCAAGGCTACGCAGACTTGCATTTTTTGATTCCCGAGACGATTGAAAATATTGATTTTGCTAAAGGTTTATATGCTGCGGATCATGGAAATTTTGCCACCGCAGGTTATGTTGACTTTAAAACCAAAGATAAACTGGAAGAAAGTTCTTTTGGAATGGAGTATGGTCAATTCAATACTTTTCGAACTTTTGCAGTCATTGATTTATTGAAAAATGTAAAAGGGCAGAATGCCTACATTGCTTCCGAATATTTATTGACCGATGGACCAGTTGAATCACCTCAGGATTTTAACCGATTTAATGTGATGGGAAAATATGTGATGGATTTAAAAAATCAAGGGAAGTTTTCCTTACTATTTTCTCATTTTCAAAGTGAATGGAACGCCTCCGGGCAAATCCCTCAACGGCTCGTTGATAATGGAACGATTACTCGATGGGGGAGTGTGGATGATACCGAAGGTGGAAATACGAGTCGAACAAATTTGGCAGCATCGCTGACTCAAGTGTTGGGGAATAATTCATTTATCCAATCAAATGCATTTTATAGTAATTATAATTTTGAGTTATTTTCCAACTTTACATTTTTTCTAGAAGACTCTATTAATGGTGATCAGATTCGCCAACATGAAGCTCGGAATATTTTTGGAGCCAATAGCACATTATTTCAAAATACACAGCTGGGAGGAATTGATTTGGAAATGAGTTATGGAGTAGGTTTTCGACATGATAATGTGAATGACAATGAATTAGCACATACTTTGAATCGAGAAAATACGCTAGAGCAATATGCTTTTGGGAATATTCGCGAGACCAATTATTATGGTTTTATCAATGCGGAATTTGATCTGGGGAAATGGTTATTTAATCCAAGCCTTCGAGTAGATGCTTTCAATTATAATTATCAAAATCAGATATCTTCTGGCGCAAGTAATTTGACAGAGATGAAAGCGATTTTGGCTCCTCAGGTTAATTTGATTTACAATCCTAATCAAAAATGGCAATTGTTTTTTAAATCTGGAAAAGGATTTCATTCCAATGATACCAGAGTTGTTGTGGCGCAAGATGGAAAAGAAATTTTGCCAGCAGCCTATGGTTCGGATTTGGGAGCAGTTTGGAAACCAAGGCCAAGACTTTGGTTAAATACTGCTTTGTGGTATTTATTTTTGGAACAAGAATTTGTTTATGTGGGAGATGCAGGAATTGTTGAACCGAGTGGAAAAACTCGACGGCAAGGAATTGATTTTGGGATGAGATATCAATTAACAGATCGGTTGTTTTTTAATGCTGATTTGAATTATACGCATGCAAGATCAATCGAAGAGGAAGCTGGTCAAAATAGAATTCCTTTGGCACCTGAGTTAACTTCGGTTGGAGGATTTTCCTATCAAAATCCTAATGGATTAACTGCTAGTCTTCGTTACCGATATATCAAAGATCGTCCTGCGAATGAAGATAATTCGATTGTAGCAGATGGATATTTTATTATAGATGCGAATGCAAATTATAAGATTGGAAATATTACCCTCGGAATGAATATCGAAAATTTGCTAAATCAAGAATGGAATGAAGCGCAATTTGCGACGGAATCTAGATTAAGAAATGAAGCGGAGAGTGTGGAGGAAATTCATTTTACGCCCGGTGTTCCTTTCTTCTTGAGGGGGAGTGTGAAGTATACTTTTTAGAAAAGTAAAAAAAATGATTTTTGAAAAAGCTGAGTATTGATAAGATACTCAGCTTTTTTTATAGAAAATTTGAAAAAAAGAATATTTAATTAAGCTGCTGGAATCCTTATTAATACTAGGTTTTTATGAGTTTCAAAATAAATGTTAAGAAAAGATTAAAATTTTTCACTTCTGCGTGAACATATTTATGATTCTTTAGTTTTAATAGTAAAGCTATCAAAAAATATAGTTTTGCATTTATTTCATATTTTTAAAAATGAGTAATCATGAAAAATACAATTTTCTTTTTAGCCACAGTATTTGTTCTTCAATCTAGTTCATACATGTTTGGTCAAAGTAATAACTCATTGCCAAAAGATTTTAGATTGATTCAAATTCATCAAATAGATTTAGCATCTGCTGAAATGATGAGTATTGTAACGATGATGTTAGAGGAACAAAGTTTACTTAATCGTGAAAATAAATTAATCTTAGGAGGAGAGAATGAAAATATAGATATAAACCTTCCATCTTTTGAGGTTACTTTAGAACTGACTTTAATCAATGAGTCAACCGAGTCAATATGGAATTCACCAAATTTTCCAACTGTAGCAAACAAAGGTTTTCTTTCGAGAGAAAGTGCTCAGCAATTTGAAAATTTACATGCGATTAATTCTACTCAAGAGTTAAGATGGAATATATATGAACCATTTGCAACTAATATTTCGCTACAAAATTTTATAGGAGAAAATGCAAAATCATTTATGCAACCTTCAGATATATTTCGTTGGGTAGAATTGGAAAGTAATGATTGGGTGCCAAATGATATTCAACGAATTCCGGCAAATAACTTTCAGATAAGTAACTGGCAAGGACAGCTTGGTATAGGTGTGGGAAGTTATTATTAGAAAATAATATGTAAAGTAGCAGATCATAATTATGCTTTGCTACTTTACTATAATAATGGTCTAATATTTAGAAATATTTCAATCTTGAAATAACAAACATGAGTCATCCCGAATTTTGAGCCAGACAAAAAATAAGGCATAGAGAAACGGCAGCTCTAAGACGGTAAATCGGTATCGAAGCTTTTCGGTATCGATTTCCTGTTATATGACTCCAATTTCTAAAAAAAAAAGTTAAGAAAAATATAAAAAAATTAGGATGGTATGGAAATTATTAATTACCTTTGAATATGATAGTAAAACTATTATAAATTAAAGTTTTAATATTATTAAATATTGTTTTACAACTATTTCTTTACCTTTTTTAAATGAGTAATTATGAAAAATACAATTTTTTTCTTATCCGTAATCTTTGTTCTTCAAGCTAACACTTTCATGTTTGGACAGAGTAACTCATCATTAAATAATTCTAATCTTCTTCCAATTCATCAGATTGATTTAGTGTCAGCTGAAATGATGAGTATCGTAAGTATGATGTTGGAAAAACCAAGTCTATTAAAGAGCAAAAATGAATTAAGTTTTGCGCTTGAAAATAACCTATTGGAGATAAAACTTCCATCGTTTAAAGTCAATTTAGATAAGATTTCTAGTAATGTGACTAATCGACCAAACTGGAATGCATTAAATTTTCCAACGATAGCTCATAAGGATCTTCTTTCTCCTGCGAGTGTTCAGCAATTTGAAAAATTATATGCCATTAATATTACAGAAGACTTGAAGTGGAATATTTTTGAACCACTTGCGACTAATACTTCTCTACAAAATTTTGTTGGAGATAATGTTAAATCATTGATGCAGACATCTACTACTTTCAGCCTAGTAAAATTGGAAGGTAAAAACTGGGCTCCTAGTAACGTTACACCAATTAAAACTAATAAAGTTCAAATTAATAACTGGAAAGGTCAATTGGGAAGAGGAGTGGGAAGTTATTATTAAAAATTAAATTTCATACAAATCCGATAGTTCAAGAAAAACCTCAATAATATTTCAATTATGAAATATTAATTGAGGTTTTTTTTATTTTTCTATTACCGCTTTTTTTAGCGTAAAGTCTAATTAATCTCTACTTAAATGAATCCCATCGTAAAACTTCTATCAGTTACTAATAAAGATGAGTACTCCTGCTTCTGATGTAGAAGGCATTCCAAATGTATTATTATTTCCAGTTCTTACTATACCACTCTCACCTACAGGTAATGCATTAGCAGCGGCATTCAATGCTGTAATATTTGTAATTTCTGGGATTACACTCAAGTCAAGCGGTAAAGGAGTGATACTATTCGTAGAAGTAATCATAATTTGACCATCACTATTTACAGTTATATTTTCAACAATATTAGTCCAAGTCAACGTACCTGTACCATCTGTAACAGGCACAAGACCAGCATTACCGATTACATTTGAGCCAGTTAATGAAATTAAATATGGAGTACCCGACGAACCATCCCCAGTAATGGTAATACTTGCATTTTCTGCTTGTATATTTGTTTTCAGATCAGAAAGATCAACGGGGGTGGGATCTCCATCAACATCTATAAAAGTCAATGTGTTTGTGGCTGAGGTATAACTTATGGTTGCATCTGACTCAAAAGAAATCGTAACTACTCCACCACTATTAGAGGAAGTTAATTCAGGATCAGGAGTTAAAATACTCGTAATGGGATCAACTAACGATGAAATATCTACACCAAGCCAATGAGTACCAGCTGTGATACCATCATAATCAGTTCCTGCAGGATCATAAAAGTAAATAACTTGTGCACTTTTATCATAGGCGAGATTCCCTTCTTTTGGAGAAATAGTATTTAAGAGTAAGTTCTCATTTGGATTTCCAGCAACATGAATAACACCTGCACCACCTGTCTCACTAACTTTAAGAACTTCTGAGATTCCATATAAAGGGAAGATATTGGAGTTACTAGCTTGAGAACGATTTTCCCAGAAATTCAATTCTGCTTTTGCGAGACCAAGGGTTACATTACTTGCTCCTAAATATCTTGATGATGCAGTTCCATCATTATTTGTTCCAGTCCAAACTGCCGTCCACGTCGTCCAAATGGAGGTCGAAACGGAAGAAGGATTTCCATTTTCATCTGTATCAATTTGAGTGTCGACTGCTCCATCCCAAAGATCTACCAAATCATTTGCTACGACTTCTGATCCATTTACCAAAAAGATCGCCCCATCAGTATCCACATTAGTTGTAAAGGAATTGTCTCTTGCGTCAACGGCATTAGTAGATCCGATCGCATACCAGTTCACAGCACCCAAGCCTGCAGCGTTTGCAGCATTTTGTACATGAGAGTTGTAATCTGTAATATTGGAAGAAGTTGCGTCTCGCGAGGTACTAGAGAGAAACACTAGTCGGTAAGTATCTCCATTAATCCATGGAGCACCAGTATTAGGATTGATTCCGCCATTCGCAGTTAAATCTAATATACCAAGCTCTGATTTTAGTTGAGCTTGGGAATGCTGAGATATTAAGGTAAGAATTATAATAATAAATAATGATCTGATCATTCTATTTTCAGTTTTAAATATCTTTTTTACTGCGTAATTACGGACGTAATTGGGTTTTTAATTACTTAGTAATCAATTGTTTATGAATCTTGATTCAGTTGGGTTATTGGAATTTACTTTTACAGCTAATATTTTTGTCAATAAGTTTTTTTAAAATTTGACAAAAATGAGGAGAGTAGACAAAACCCAATTACACCAGTTATTTATACTAAATAATCTTAATGTTTGTTTCAAGGAAAAATCTATAAGACCAAGAACTTATACCTTATAGACGAATCGAATATTTAGAAATTAACCTCGAGGGGATTTGAACATTAAATATGATTTGATGTTATAATTTTGTATTCTTTTTAAAAGAAAATAAATTATTATGAGACACTACGATAACTTAGTGGAAGCACTAAACGACCTTAAATCAAAAGGTTATTCTTACGATTTTAATTTATTAGATAAATGCTTGCGATGTGAAACGTTAGATAAAGATTTTTCGCCAGTAGAATTTAACGTGGAAGAAGTAATTCATTTTGAAGGCGATGATAGTAGTGCAGATTCTCGATCTATTCTTTACGTTATCGAAACGAGTAGTGGAATCAAAGGCACACTTTTGACCACAAATTCGATTTATCATAATAATTTATCGAAAGAGTTAATAGCTAAGCTGAGATAGTAAAATCAACTATAAAAAATTGATTTAAAAAGGGCTAAATATTGCATGCAAAGCAATATTTAGCCCTTTTTATTTTTAGAAATTGAGAGTCATTTCCTAATGTTTATAGGCTTTCTCAAACATTTTATTCTTATCTTCAAGAAAATAATAAAAAATCTTACAACCATTTCCAACCAAACCCTCGTTGTCTTAATTGTAGTCGAAAAACACCGAAAATTTTAATAAGAAAGTTTTCACAACTATTTAAAAGTTTGATTCATCTAACAATTGAACTTTTGAATAGTTAAACCATTCTTGAAACGTTTTTTTGGTCAAGCAAAAATGGAAATCAAAAACGACCGAAGGGAAGTGTTGATTTTTATTTTTACTTGACTTAAAACAAAAAAACTTTTTAAGAATAAATAAGTCAAGCATTAATGCATTACTCACAACAAAGTACAGACGAAGCCTTAATCCAAGGGTGTCGAGAGCAAAGCAGGCTCGCTCAAAAATACCTCTATACGAGGTATTACGGGCGAATGGTCGTGATTTGCAAACGATACACAAAGAATCAGGATGAAGCTATAGATGTGCTTAATCGTGCTTTTTTAAAAATTTTCAATGCAATTGGCGACTACAAAGCAACAGGTACGCTGAGTGGATGGATGGCTCGAATTGTTTTTAATACTTCGATCGATTATATCCGCCAAAACAAACGCTACAATAAAGCTATGGATTTCAATACTGAACGGGATGTGCAAATTGCTCCCGAAATTATCGACCAATTAGTAGCCGAAGATTTGTACCAAGCTTTACATCAATTGCCTGACACGGTGCGCGCCGTTTTTTCACTTTACGTACTCGATGGTTATAAACATCGAGAAATTGCCGAACTACTCGACATTAGTATTAACACGTCCAAGTGGCATTTATCTACTGCAAAAAAAAACTTGCAGAAATTATTAAAAAATTACGATAGGAGTCGTATTGCGATATGAAAAAGAACGACCAAAATAAAAGACTAAAACAACTCAGCGATCAGCATGAGGTGCCGTTCAATCCCGCTGCTTGGGAGAAGATGGATGCGTTGCTCGACAACACGCCTCCGCCTGAACCACCACGCCCTGGTGCTTCCTTTTTCAATTACAAAAATATATTAGCTATAATAATTTTACTCATGATTTTAATGTATTTCGTCGTGCCGACGGGGGACATTCCTAATGATATACCTGCAACGGAAACTACCGCTGCAGCTGCATCCCAAGACATTCACATTTCTGAAAATAATGATACTACAAAGCAACAAACGAAAACGATTACTGAAAATGATTTAGATAAAAATACGCTGGAAATTGGACAACGAGATACGAATGGAAAAATAATTCCGCCTGATCATAAAGGCCCATATATTATTAGTCAGCCTGCACCGATGGTTTTAAATCCTTTGGTGGATCCAATTGATTCTTCCAGTAATATTTTTACCAAAACGATTCCTGCTGATCTAACTTTCGTACAAAATATTGAAGAGCAATTATCAACTTATCATCAGTTCCGTGCAGAGGAAAAAGTGTATTTGCATTTCGACAGAACAATGTTGAAACCTGGTGAAACACTTTGGTTTAGTGCTTATGTTCGAGATGCCAATAATTTGCAACCAAGTGGGAAAAGCGACATGGTTTATGTGGAATTCATCGCTCCGAATGGAGGAGTCTTGAAGCAATTAAAATTAGTGACGAAAGATGGAATTGCAAAAGGAGATATTCAAACAACTGCCGAAATGGTTGGTGGAATTTATAAAATAAAAGCTTACACTAATTGGCAGAAAAATTTTAAAACATACTTCGAAAGAAATATCACTTTGCAAAAAACTGTTTTGCCTCACTTACGAATGGAACTGGATTTTGAAAGAGAAGCTTACGGAGCGGGTGATGAAGTAGTGGCGAAGTTAGATTTAAAAACTTTGGAAAATACGGCCTTAGTAAATTTTGCCTTTGATTATCAAGTAAGTTTGGCTGGAGAAATTTTTTCCAATCAAAAATCACAGACAGATGACAAAGGCACCGCGGAGTTTAAATTTAATTTGCCAAAAGATTTAGCGACTAATGATGGACTTGTAAATGTATTGTTACAATACAATGGGCAAGGTGAATCAATTAGTCGTTCGATTCCAATTATTTTGAATAAAATGGACTTGCAATTTTTCCCAGAGGGAGGAGATTTGACGGCAGGTTTTGAGCAAAGAGTTGCTTTCAAAGTATTGAATGAGTTTGGCAAACCTGCAGATGTGGAAGGACATATTCTGAATGGAACTGGAGTCATCGTCAGCCGATTCAAAAGTTATCATCAAGGCATGGGAGCGTTTGATTTGAATGTTTTTAAAGGTGGAAAATATACTGCAAAAATTACCAA
Source organism: Saprospiraceae bacterium (assembly GCA_045104975.1). GTDB lineage: Bacteria > Bacteroidota > Bacteroidia > Chitinophagales > Saprospiraceae > CAJQQY01. The sequence goes on along the minus strand of JBGCCY010000329.1, from coordinate 10,159 downwards.
GCCACAGAATATCGTAGGTGAATTTCCTTTGCCAGATGTTTTGGAAAAAGGTAATGTGATGCAGGTCGTAGATGTAGATAAAGATAAAGTAAAAGTAAAAGTTCAAAATGTTGATAATGAATCACTTACATTAGTTTTGCAATCACAAGGAAAAATTTATAACAGTATATCTACAAGTGCCAATGCGGGTGTTCATTTATTAGAAATTTCAACTGAGGATACTCCAATCGGTTTAGCTCAATTGACTTTATTTGATAATCAAGAGCGACCACATGCCGAGCGTTTATTCTTTCTCAATAAAGAAAAAACACTCGATGTAAAAATCACCACAGACAAAGATCAATATCTTCCTCGTGAAAAAGTCAGCATGAAAATCGCCGTAAAAGATGAAGATGGAAAACCAGTAAAAGGTAATTTTTCCGTAGGCGTAACTGATGATAAACTACTCAGTTTTGCAGATGATAAGCAAGGAAAGATGTTAGCTTATTTGTTGCTCGAATCTGACTTGAAAGGAGCAATCGAGGAACCAAATTTTTATTTTGAATCAAAAGAAAAACATGCGGACAAAGATCAAAGTTTAGCATTGGATTATTTGATGATGACACATGGTTGGAGAAGATTTACTTGGAAAAATAAAGAACACAATGCCATCGCACAGTTGCCATTTCTAAATGAAAAAGCTATCGTTGCAGGAGTTGTTATGGATGATTTTGGGCAGGTGGTTAAAGATGCCATTGTACGAATAGAAGGCATGGAAGAGTCTGTGGTGACAGATGAAAAAGGGCGATTCAGTTTTGAAAATGTGTCGTTGGGTGGAAATCGAAAAACGGAGAATGCTCATTTATCTATAATTGCGTCCAAAGGTGGTGCGAGTAAAATCTTAGTCAATAATTATGGAGAGCAATATATGATGAGATTGCGCAATGCCAACAATAAAAATTTTGCTACCAAAATAATTCCAAGCCAAGGAAAGCGACTAGTAAAAGGTCGAGTAACCGATGCAAATGGCGAAGCTTTAATAGGTGCGAATATATTGTTAGGAAGAGGATCTGGATCGATTGGAACAACCGCAGATATAGATGGAAATTATACACTTGAGATTCCTGAAGGAGATCATGTTTTGCAAGTAAGCTATACAGGGTATCAGATGGCAGAGGAAGTGATTTCTTTTAAAAGTGACGAATCACTTTTGGCAAATGTTGTGTTAAATGAAGGACAACAACTTGATGAAATTGTAGTGACGAGTGCAAAAAGAAGTAGCAGGAAAGAAAGAAAGGCTGCTGTTCAAAATATAACTCCAACATATATTCCAAAATCAAAGAAGGTGGTTATAACTGATTATCGAGTGCCATTAATTCAGCAAGATGTGACCTCTACTGGTTCGACTGTAACTAGTGAACAAATCAGGAATTTACCTACTCGAAATATTAATGCGATTGCTGCTGCAACTGCTGGCGCAAGTTCAAGTGATGAAGCAATATCAATTAAAGGCTCGAGATCAAATGCAACTGATTATTATATTGATGGAGTTCGAGTGAATGGAAACCTTTTACCCGAAAGTGAAATTGCGGAAATGCAAGTTCTTACAGGAGGAACTTCTGCGAAATTTGAAGGAAATGCAGATCTGGTTTCTGATGGTAATTTTACAAGTTTAGGTTACGGGAAATTAGAAGAAACGATGGAAAAACGAACTGCTGAAGGTGGAAGCATTACTCAACGAAATGGTAAAAAAGATCGTATTACCATGGTGGGTGATAAAGTGATTTTGACAGATGAACCGATGGTGATTTTGGATGGAAATGTTTTGGATAAAATTGCTTTGGCTGATATTAAACCTGATGAAATCAAATCGGTTGAAGTTCATGAAGATGATGCATTGGCGGCTAATTATGGCGAACGAGGAAGGAATGGAGTGATCGTAATTGATACGAAAAAACGAAAAGGGGCAACTTCTAACCAAGCGCTTTTGGATTATCAAAGTCAATTATCTGAAAAAATAAATGAACAAATTACGGACTACCAAAATCAGTATGAATTGGCGCAAAGAATGATCATGAATAACACGTTGGATGCTGGTCAAACTCGAAATTTGAGAATTAGTTTAAATGCTCAATTGGCAAAAATTTCGAACAAAAGAAATGTCGCTACTGAGTTGGGAAGACTGACTGGAATTTATCCTTCAACTAATTTTGTAGATAAAGATTTAGACTTTATCGAAGACTTAGAATATGCTCGTGATTTTAAAAATGGCTTCTATGTAGCACGTGAATTTTATGTTCCAAAGTATAAAACGAAGATCAAAGGAGAAGCTAGAAATGATTTCCGACCAACGATTTATTGGAATTCAAATGTCGAAACTGATGCTAATGGAAATGCCAATGTAGCGTTTTATAACTCCGATGATTTGACCACCTTTAAAGTGACCATCGAAGGAATTACGCAGAATGGAAAAATTGGTAACAATACACACACGTATTTTACGCAGATGCCATTCGGAATGCGAACGAAGTTTCCAGCACAAGTTTTGATGGGGGATAAATTGACGATTCCAGTTACTCTATCAAATAATACTGATGCGAAAATGGAAGTAAAATTGGATGCGATTGTTCCACCAGGATTTAAATATGTTGGTCAAGATTCACTTTTGTATTCTATTGGTAATCAAGAAACTAAGACGGTTTATTTGCCATTTGAAGTGCAAGGTGAAATAGGAGAGCACGACCTTGAAATAAAAGTAAGTGCCAATGGTGAGGAAGATAGTTTTTCCAAAAAAGTAAAAGTATTATCAAGAGGATTTCCAGTCAATATGATGTTTAGTGGAAACGATGTGGAAAGTGATTTTAACATCGATGTTTTAAATGTGATTGGAAAAAATGCAGTAGCGAAATTTATTGTTCATCCTTCTCTGTTGAGTGATCTGAGTGCAGGAATGGATCGAATGATTCGCCAACCGACAGGCTGTTTTGAACAAACATCCAGTAAGAATTATCCGAATCTTTTGGTCTTAGATTATTTGAAAAATACCAATTCGCTAGACCAAAATTTAGGAGCACGATTATATGACGTTTTGGAAAAAGGATATCAACGATTACTTACTTTCGAAGTGAAAGGTGGTGGATTTGATTGGTATGGAAAACCACCAGCGCACGAAGGATTGACTGCTTACGGATTGATGCAATTTAAAGATATGCAAAGAGTTCATCGAGTAGATCAAGCATTAATTGATCGAACTGCTGAATGGTTGTTGACGCGAAAAAATGGAAAAGGTGGTTGGAAAAATAGCAAAGGTGGATTGCATTTTTGGAGTGCTGAAAATCCTGCAGGTGATGCTTACATTACTTGGGCGATGTCGGAAGCTGGCTTCGGTGGAAAGGTTCGACCTGAAATTGAAAAATCCTACGAAGATGCACGTCAATCTAAAGACCCTTATATCATGGCATTAGTCATCAATACTTTGCATAATATCAAAGATGGTCGAGCGGACAAATTGCTAAAAGATTTATTAAAACTTCAAGCAGAAGATGGTAGCTGGATTGGCAAAACTTCGATGACTCGTTCAGGTGGAAAAAGTTTAAAAATAGAAACGACCGCACTTGCTGCACTTGCCATTATTAAAGTTGGAAAAGGTTTAACACAACTAGAAGAAGCGATGAATTTTATTGCTAAATCAAAAACTGACTATGGATTTGGTTCAACTCAATCTACTGTTTTGGCAATGAAAGCTTTAATCGAACATGCGCAATTTTCTACAAAATTAAATACAGATGGAATAGTCAAATTAATGATTGATGGAAATGAAGTAGCTCAACAAGCATTTACCAGCGAACAAAAAACGCCAATCGTTTTTGATGAAATCAGCACTTATTTTACGGAAGGAAATCACAATGTAAAAGTATTGTTTGCCGAAACAGAGATGGCATTGCCTTTCGATTTATCCGTAAAATATTTTACCAGCCTTCCAAAAAATGATGCAGATTGTAAAGTTAATTTAAAAACTACTCTGCAAACTCCAACTGGAAAAATTGGTGAGAACATTAGATTAACAATACATTTACAAAATACGACTAACGAAGTATTACCAAATACTATTGCAAAAATTGGAATTCCATCAGGCCTGAATTTGCAGCCTTGGCAACTTAAAGAATTACAAGAGAAACTCGCTTTCGATTACTATGAAATTATGAATAGCTATCTCGTTTTACATTATCGAGGAATGGCTGCGAATGAAACTAGAGAAGTGAATTTAGATCTGAAAGCTAATTTGGCAGGCACTTACGAAGCACCTGCATCAGTTGCTTATTTATACTACACGAATGAATTGAGAAATTGGAGTAAGCCAGAAAGTGTAGAAATTAATCAGTAAATCGATTATCTAAATTGCATAAAAATAAATACGGATCAAAGACTCGTACGACGAGTGACTATATTTTTTTAAAGTTGTGAAATGGAAAAACCCGTGGCGAATTATCGACACGGGTTTTCTTTATTTTCGCTATCGTACACTTTTTTGAAAATTATTTTTTTCCATAGAAAACTGAGCTTTGCAAAACCCATGAGTTGGCATCAGAGTAAGGCAAGGTTTCGTAAAGCGGAATTAATGGTTAATCATCCGCTTTACGAAATCTCGCTTATGCGCAAATGCCAACTCACGGATTTTGCAAAGCTCCCCCTTTCCTAAAGACTTTTTTTGTCGCTTAAAAGAGTGTACGGTAGTGAGTCTTTATTAGATTTGTTCCCAATTAAAAAATTAATTAAATTAAAAAAGATGTTTTCAGAGAAGTGATTTTTAAAGGATAAAAATTTATTTAACTCAAGTTGCGGATAACCTACATTTCATAGTTGAAAAAGTATTTAAATCATGAGGATAGGGTATTGAGAAGTGGTCGTAGTCCCCATACCCAATACCAAAAATCCAATTATTTATTAAAAGTAATTTTTCCAATTCTAATCACAATCTGATAATCGAAAATATTTCCATATCGACGATCATAAATATTAGTAAAATCTAAATGTTGACCAATCGTGAATTGATGTTCGTCGCCCAAACGTATTCTGGATTCTAAACCAATTTTTCCAAAATGAACACGGTCCACGAGATCAGTCAAATTATATTCACGCTCAGCAGCATCAGAGAATAAAATTTTCCCAAAAGAGTAACCTATAATTAAATATGATTTTGATTTCCCTGTTGACTTTGGATTTAAATTGATGCTCATCCAAACTGGAGTTTTGATTATTTCAAATAAATTTCGAGAGGTTCTATCGGAGAATTGTTTTTGTTTTAGATTAAGTTGTTTGTATTCTAATGAGCCACCAATTCCAAATCTATCGGAAATATTATAGTTGCAAAAAACACCACCTGAAAAACTAACAGAGGGTTCTTTGGGTAATTCCCAAGCAAAAGTTAAAGAAGGAAAAGTGCTGATTCCATATTCAAATAGGTCTTGTTGGCTAAAACTAAAAGTGGAAAACAACAGCGTAAAAGAGATGACTAATGTTGAAATTTTCATAAATTTTATTTTTTCCAAAAATAAAATAAAACATTAGAATCTTGGTCTTAGGAATGGTCAAATAATAATATATTTCGCAAAGCTCCTCCTTTCCTAAAGATTTTTTTGCAGCTCCAAAAAGTGTACGGTAGAGTAATAATAATTTATAAATTATTGTTTGACCATTCCTTAATAAATAATTTATGTTTCTTAATTGTGTAGCCTTAATCGAAAAATGAAATTGATGTTAGTCTAACTCAAATCCCAATGTAAAATTAAATCTTCCCAAATTACTCAAAGTCTTCGCTCCCGCATTATCAAATCCAATTCCATAATCCACTCCCAAAGTACCAAACATCGGCAAGTGTGCACGAAACCCAACACCCGCTGCTCGCTTCAAATTAAAAGGATTATAATCATTAAAACTACTCCATGAATTCCCCGCTTCCAAAAATGCTAAACCATAAACTGTCGCACTCGGATTCAACGAAATCGGAAACCTCAACTCAGCTGTCAACTTACTAAAAAGTGGTGTCGCTACAATTTGACCATCCTGTAGATTTGTTTCGAAATCTTCTACACCATAGCCACGCATCGTAACTCGATCAGTTCCAGTAAATCCAGCTTGACTATTACTCAACGCATCGCCACCCAATTGAAATCGTTCGAAGGGAGTGGTTCCATTAGCATTATTATAGTTGCCCATAAAACCCATTTTGGCTGCCAATTTCAAAGTCAACTTTTTACCAACTGGTAAATATTTTTCAGCATCTAATCTCCATTTATGATATTCAATTAATCGATGTTTTTGCTCGATAGTTTGGTCTGCATCTTTTTCAGAAAAAAGAGAGTAGGGTGGAGTGAATTGCATGGTGAAAGAAACTTTCGAACCGCTTGTTGGAAAGATCGGATGATTCAAAGTTGTTCGAGTAAATTCCTGCGAAATATTTAGGTTGAAATATTTTCCATCAGCCACCAATTGACCATCATCCGTTCGGAAGAGGCCATTTGACCAATTATTTAAATGATAAGTTTGGAAGTTTAAACCTGTTCGAGAAATGATATATTCGTTCCCTAATTTGAATCTTTTTCCTAGCTTAACATTCGCTCCGAAAATATTCAGATGCTCATCAAAAATATTTTCCGTCGTCCCATCATCATTGTATTGATTATAAAAAACACCAAAGCTCAAAGCGTTCGGTTTTCCATTTAACCAAGGTTCTGAAAAAGTGAAATTATACGATTGATATTGCTTTCCACCATATTGCATTCGCAATCCGACTGATTGTCCATCTCCTCTTGGGAAAGGATCCCAACCATCTTTTTTAAACATTTTTCGCACAGAAAAATTATTCAATTGTACCCCCACCGAACCAACAACTCCAACATCACTTCCGCCCCAACTCCCTGCCAATTCGAATTGGTCATTACTTTTTTCTTCGACCTCATATTCGATGTCTACCGTTCCATTTTGAGGATTTGGTTTAGGAATAGCTAAGACAGATTCAGGGTTGAAAAAGCCCATGTTTATTAGACTTCGTTGGGATCTAATAAGTTCTTCTCGATTAAATTTATCTCCTGGCAAGGTTCGTAATTCCCTACGAATGACGTCTTCATTTGTGATGTCGTTTCCAACAATATTCACTTCTCCAATAGTCGCTTGTGCACCTTCTGTGATTTGAATTTCAAGATCAATTTGATTTCCGTTCAAAGCCTTTTCAATTGGATTAGCTCGAAAAAATAAATGTCCATCATCCATGTATAATCGACTGATGTCTCGACCGCTTTCACTAAAATTAATTCGCTCTTGCAAAAGTTGATCATTGAAAATATCTCCTTTTTTGATACCTAAAATAGTGGTCAAGAGAGTATCGGAGTATTTCGAATTTCCTTTCCATGTAATGTCACCAAATTGATATTGAGATCCTTCTTCAATGGAAATTTTAAGATCTAAATTTTCTCCTTTTTTACGATTAGTTTTACTGGCAGTAATTTTAGCATCCCGATAACCAAGCGAAGCATAATAGGCTAAGATTCTTTTTTTATCAGTTTCAAAATCCTCTTGGATAAAGAATGGTTTTTTGAAAATCTGAGGTTTACTTTTTGTTTCCATTAGTTTTTTTAATCGCTTTTTGGAAACAGTTTTATTCCCTGTAAAAGCAATGTTATTGATTTTTACTTTCTCATTCTTTCTTACTTCAAAAACTATTTTATGACAATTTTTTTCATGAGAACAAGGTGTTTTTTCTATCAAAATTGTAACATCTAAAAACCCTTTTTTGACAAAATATTCTTTGATTATTTTTTTCGAATAACCTTCTTCTGATGGAGAAATGATTGTGCCTTCAATCAAATGCTTTTTTAGCGAAGCGGTCAAATCTTCTCGTTCAGATTTTTTAATGTTTTTGATGGAGAAATTTTTCAAAACAGGTAATTCGAGAACTTCAATTTCTAAAAAAACTAAATCTTCTACTTTTCGAGTTTGATAAATTTGAACATCTTGATACAATTTAATTCGCATTAGATTTTTGATCGCTTGTGGAATTTCATAACCAGGCAAACTGATTTTTTGACCAACCTTTAGACCACTTCTTGCCAAGATATTTTTGTCACTTGAATATGCTGCACCTTTGATATTGATGCTCGCAATCTCATAACTTTTTTTTGTTTGATCTTGTCCAAATGAGAGTAGACTTAAAAGCATCAAGAGAATAGTTAATTTTAAAATTTTAGCATTCATGAGTCGTAATTTTTTGACAATAAAAAACCACCCCAAAGCAGTACAATTAAGTACTGTTGAGTATTTTTTAAGGTTCTTAGACAATTCTCTAAGAACGGGTTTTAATAAATTTTTAGGAGTTTGAAAAAAATAAGTGCAGCTAAAATATAGTTCTTGCTTACACTCTTTGAGCAGTTTGTTTTTTCTTAAAAACGCAATGAGGAAAAGTTTCGTTGGTAAAAAATGACTTGATATTTTTTTTAACGAATAATTAAATAATATTTACATTTTATAAATGTATTTTTCCTCTCTAAATTTTTCCCTTTTTATTCAAATCTCGTAGTCAATTTATAATAAGGAAAAGGAGTTTTAGTTTTATGATAAGGTGATTTTAAACTCGTGATTTGAATAAAAATAAACTATGAATTTTATGCGAGCCAACCGAATAGCAGTTTGCATTTTCTTTTTTGTCAACGGATTTCTTTACGGAAATTGGACTGCACGACTTCCTGCAATTCAAAGTTTTTATGATATTTCCAATTCAATGTTGGGAGGTTTACTTTTTACTATGGCAGTTGGAGCGGTGATTTCGATGCCTTTTGCAGGTTGGTTGACGACTCGATTTGGTGGGAAAACGATTACTCAAGTTGGCGGAATTCTTTCGTGTATTATTATTCCATATTTAGTTTTTACTTCAAATTTAATGGTCGTTGGAACAGCATTCTTCTTTTTAGGATTATGTGTTGGCGCAACCGATGTAGCGATGAATGGGCAGGCTGTTTTTGTCGAACGAGCTTATGGAAAATCAATTATGTCTTCTTTTCACGCGGTATTTAGTATCGGTGTAGCGTTGGGGGCGGGGAGTGGTGCGTTGTTTGCAAAATTTGATGTAGCCTTGCTTTCTCATTTGACCTTGGTGGCGATTTTAGGAGGAATTGCTTGCTTAGCTGCAGCGTTTTATTTGATTGATGATACGCCAAAAGAAGATGTTAGAAAAGAAAGAGAAGGAGGGTTTGTGCTTCCGACCAAAGCAATTTTGCCATTGGGAATCGTAGCCTTTTGTTGCATGTCAGGAGAGGGGGCGATGGCAGATTGGTCAGCTCTTTATTTGAATAAGGTGGTTGGACAAAGTGAATATTTTAGTGCCGTTGGTTATGGCGTTTTTGCTATTGCAATGACGCTTGGGCGAGTTTTCGGAGATTATTTTACTGAGAAATTGGGAAAATATAAATTGTTGATTTACAATAGTATACTCTCTGTTTTAGGTTTGACCATTGTATTGTTATTTGCGACAACTTGGATGACTTTGCTTGGATTGTTTTTGATTGGATTAGGATTGGCGACGATTGTTCCTATTGTTTATTCTTCCGCTGGAAATATGAAAGGAGTCGAACCAAATATTGGAATAGCGATGGCAACGACAATTGGTTATACTGGTTTTTTTGTTGGTCCGCCGATGATTGGTTTTTTGGCTGATGTCTATGATTTGAGAATCGGACTTGGGTTTGTTTTGATTCTATTTGTGGCGATGTTGTTTTTGGTTTTAAAAATAAATTCAGAACGGAGGAAGATTCGAGTTTAGTTCTTTTTTATTGTAGTCAAAGTCCTTGCGATACTTTATCTTAACAAATTGTTTTAAAAGTGAATGATTTTATTTAATTTTATAAATAAATTGTTTTAATTTTAAAATGGATTTGAATCGCATGGATGAAAAAAATACTTACCTCAAAGGCAGAGGAGCACAAATTAATACTGCTAATCCTTACCATAATTTAGTGTATGATCAAACGCCAATTGACTGGTCAATGGCAGAAGAAGATCACCCAAGTTTGCGGACTGAATTTATCAAAGTGCATCCCAAAACGATGTTGAATAAAGTGACGAGTCCTGACGTTCCCGCAGATTATTCTATCAATCCATACCAAGGTTGTGAACATGGTTGTGTGTATTG
>JBGCCY010000328.1:0-34466 GCA_045104975.1 Saprospiraceae bacterium | reverse complement strand
AGATGCAGAAGTTCGTTGCATCATCATTACTGCTAAAGGAAAAGCATTTTGTGCAGGTCAAGATTTGGCTGAAGCGACTCACCCTGATAGTCCTGACTTATCAGTTTTTGTGAGCAAACATTATAATCCAATTATCAAAAAAATTAGAGAAATAGAAAAACCCGTCGTTGCCGCAGTCAATGGAATCGCAGCAGGTGCAGGAGCAAATATTGCCTTGGCTTGCGATATTGTAATTGCAACTGAGTCGGCTTATTTTATGCAAGCATTTTCTAAAATCGGTTTGATTCCAGATAGCGGTGGAACGTTTACTTTGCCTAGATTAGTAGGGATGGCACGAGCAACTGCTTTGGCATTTTTAGGAGAAAAAGTTCCTGCAAGGGAAGCAGTCGAGATGGGGATGATTTACAAATATGTAGCTGATGAAGATTTCGAAAATGAAGTGCAAAAGTTAGCAGAAAAATTAGCTAAGATGCCAACCAAAGGTTTAGCCTACACCAAATTAGCTTTAAATAAATCTTTGACCAACGATCTCGAAACTCAACTTGCCGTCGAAGAACATTTGCAAAGTGATGCATCGCACACCGCTGATTATAAAGAAGGTGTAGCTGCCTTTTTGGAAAAAAGAAAACCAGTTTTTAAAGGGGAATAAATTTAATAGTATTGAGATTTTGAGTATTGGGTATTGTAATTTTTTACTACTCAAAATCAAAAATTAACAATTATGAAAATAGGAGTTTTAGGAAGTGGTTCAATGGGTAGTGGCATAGCACAAGTCGCAGCCACGGCAGGACACGAAGTTATTCTTTTTGATAAAAATAAAGATGCGTTAACTCGCGCTAGCGAAAAGTTGCAAAAAATTCTCAATCGCCTCGTCGAAAAGGGTCGAATAGATGATGCAACTGCTAAAGCAATTTTTGGAAGAATCTATCTTGTGGATAACATGAGTGCCTATGCAGAATGTGGACTTGTCATTGAAGCAATTGTCGAAAATTTGGATATCAAAAAATCTGTTTTTCAACAAATGGAATCCATCGTAAGTGATGATTGTATTTTAGCATCTAATACTTCTTCTCTTTCCATCGCATCCATTGCTGCCTCTTGTGAAAAATCAGAACGAGTTGTCGGAATTCATTTTTTCAATCCAGCTCCTTTGATGAAATTAGTAGAGATCATTCCTGCTGTACAAACTGCCAATGATGTTTTAGAAAAATCTCAAAAACTCATCGACGGTTGGGGGAAGTTGACCGTGGTGACCAAAGACACTCCAGGTTTTATTGTCAATCGGGTTGCTCGTCCTTTTTATGCTGAGGCACTTCGCATTTTGGAAGAAGGCGTGGCAGATGTTCCGACAATTGATTGGGCTATGACTGAAATTGCAGGTTTCCGCATGGGACCATTTACGCTCATGGATTACATTGGCAATGATGTAAATTATACCGTAACTGAAACTGTTTTTACTGCTTTCTATTTCGATCCTCGCTACAAACCTGCCTTCACTCAAAAGCGATTATCTGAAGCGGGTTACCTTGGTAGAAAATCTGGAAGAGGATTCTATGATTATTCCGAAAATGCTAAAAATCCAGAACCTACCAAAAATGAAAAACTAGGAAAAAATATTGTTGCTAGAATTGTCGCAATGTTAATCAATGAAGCAGCAGATGCAGTCTTTTGGCAGATTGCTTCTAAGAAAGATATTGATTTAGCCATGACCAAAGGAGTGAATTATCCGAAGGGATTATTAAAATGGGCAGATGAAATCGGTATCAAAAAATGTGTCAAACGCATGGATAAATTATATAAAACCTATGGTGAAGATCGCTATCGTTGTAGTCCGCTATTGCGAAAAATGGCACAGGAGGAAAAGACTTTTTTTGAAAAAGAAAAAGAGATGATTTGATTAGGTAAATCTCATTTTATCGAGAAAGGGCTGTTAACGCTGAAGTGTTAACAGCCCTCCTACATAAAACGACATTTTAAAACATGACCGTTTGATTCAAAAATAGATGAAAATAGTTTTGTAAAAAAACAAATTAGAACCTCATGGAAAACAAAATTAAAGTGGCATTGGTAATAGATGAATTGGTCATCTCTAGTTGGAAATATGCATTAATAAAAAGAATTTTAGATGAAAAAATTACTGACCTAAGTTGTGCAATTGTTCTCCCCAAAGAGTTTATTGCTACAAAGACAAAGACAAGTAAGGTTCAGGATTTCCATTTCAAATTCGATAAAAAATATTACAACCCATCGCCTGATGCTTTTGAAGTAAAAAACTTAAAAGACTTAATTCCTGAGCAAAACAATTGGATATCAACTGATTTTGAAGACCAATTGAAAAATAATCATTTCGACTTTTTAATCTGGCTAAGTGATCAATCTCCCCAAGAACTATTTTATAATAATTTAAAATATGGCATTTTAAGTTTCGCACATGGAGAAGAAGATGCTCGGTTTTCTTATTTTGGATATGAAGAATTTATGCAAATGAAAGGAGTGATTTCTTCCGCTCTAATTCTTAAAAACAACATTGTTGACTCAGGAAAAATTATTAGTCAAACTTGGTCAACGATGCCTTCATTATCATTATCTCGATCTCGAAATGAGCATGCATGGAAACTACACTCCTTCATTCCAAGATTCTTAAATATTTTTTCCAAAGAGGGAGAAGCGTTTTTTGCAAACAAACCTCAATATTTAAACCAAGAAAATTTACCCACTAAAAAATCACCAAGTGAAATTAGCGCATTGTCAAATCTGAGCAATCATTTTTGTCGCATCATCTATAATTTTATTAGGAAAAAGTTTTATCGCGAACAATGGCTACTTCTTTTTAAAAGTGAAATTAGTCCTTCCATTTCCGTTAGTGATTTTAAAATAATATCACCACCAAAAGATCGATTTTGGGCAGACCCAATATTAGTGCAAAGAGAGAATAAGAATTATCTTTTTTTTGAGGAATTACCTTTTTCAACTAATCGAGGATTTTTATCAGTTGTAGAAATAAATGAAAATGGTTTTTCAGGACCGATCACTTCAATTTTGGAAAAACCTTATCATTTATCTTATCCTTTTATTTTTGAGTTGGAAGATACTTACTACATGATTCCAGAGTCCAATGAGAATAAAGATATTCAACTTTATGAGTGTACGAATTTTCCATATGAGTGGAAACACAAAATGGATTTAATGACGGATATAGTTGCAGTTGATACAACGTTATTTTATCATAATAAAAAATGGTGGATGTTTACAGTTATTTCTGAATGTAAAGGCATCGGTAAGAATGATGAGTTATTTCTTTTTTACGCAGATATTCCGTTGACCAAAGATTGGAAAAGTCATCCTCAAAATCCAATAATTTCAGATGTTAGAAGTGCTCGACCTGGAGGAAGTATTTATATCCAAGATGGAAAGATCATCAGACCTTCTCAAGATTGTTCCAAAAAATATGGTTATGGAATCAACCTAAATGAAATTGAAATTCTAACCGAAACAGAATATCGTGAAAAACGAATTCTACATGTTGCTCCATCAGATATTGATAAAAGTATCAGGCGTGCACATTCCTACGCACATCAGACTGGAGTATCAGTTATTGATGGTTTAATTCAACGTAGTAAATTCTAAGACACTAATTAAAGGAGGAATTAAACAGCCTCGTACAAATCCAAATACTCTTTGTCCATCCTTTCAATAGTAAAATGTTCATAAATTCGAGCTTTCCCCTTTTGTCCCATTTCAACACCTAATTCAGGACGGGCTAACAAGTAATCTAGTTTTTTAAACAAAGCATCGGGATCTTGTTGAGGAACTAAGAACCCTGTTTCTCCATCCATCACTAACTCTTTAGTCCCACCTCCATCTGATGCAATAACTGGTTTTCCTAGTACCATATATTCCATAATAGAATTGGAAATACCTTCTGTATAAGTTGCCAACACTCCAATGTCTAATAAATTCACAACAGACTCTACATCATGAACCATCCCTAGAAAAAGTATTTTATCTCGAAATTTTTCTGGTACTATTGATTTAAAATGATCTAGATTTGGTCCATCTCCAATCGCAAGAAATGTGGTATCACTTTGCTTTTCGAGATATTTGCAGGCTGCTTTGATATAAGTATCATAATCCTTTCGGTCAAAAAAAGCACCGACCATTCCAACTAATTTACCTGAGTTAATTTGATATTGTTGGCGCGTCTTTTCTTCATCGTTAACATTTTTGACTCTATTAAAATCAAAACCATTGTGAATACACGATCTCTTCTTCTCCGGAACTCGATAAGCTTCTAAACCTGCATTTGAATTAGCAACAATAATATCGGAAAAGGGAAAAGTTAACCCTGCTCTAAAATATCTTTTATCCAGTAAACTCATATCTTCGGGAGCATCCGCTATACACGCATTGATGAGTTTAATGCCAAGAATCTTAACAGTAGGGATAGCATATATCGTCGGCATAATCCCCCAACTGTGAATAATATCAGGTCTTTCTTTTTTACAAATATTATAAAAGCGATAAAAAACACGAGGATCTTTTTTGGGTTTTCTCTCTAAGTAATAAATTGGAATATTCAAGTCGTACACTTCTGGATAGTCTACTCTACTTTTATTGGAAAAAAGGACTAACGAAACCTCTATATCTTTTCGTTGCGAATAACTTTTTAATAGTTCTAATAGTCGCCTTTCTCGGCCACCTTTTACAAGACTATCTATTAGCATTAATACTTTCATTTGGCAATTATTTATTTCTTAATGAAGATTACGAAAAGTTTGTTCAATAGACTTGAAACTCAATACTTTGTAGTAAGTAAGAGAGCAAATTATTGATTATTTTTAAATGTTGAAAAACAATAAGATGGGTTATGGGTCTCTAAAAGAGAATACAAATTTAAATAAATACTTAAATAAAAACAACTTAGAATTCCATTAGATGGATTCCATGAAAAGTCTTCAAGAAAATATAACAATCTACATTAGTAGATTATGGAACCAAAAAAAATCTTTGACATCCCTAAAGGTGATTTGAAGACATTGATAGTTTTTTTAGAATGAAATCACATTCTTTGTCCACAGTTTTCAATATTTTCACAAAAAATAAATTATGAAAAATATTTCCACCCTTCTCTTCCTTTTTATATCCATTAATATTTTTGGTCAAGTTTTTTATGAGCTTCCAAATATGCCAATGCCCGTTGCTAACAATGCAGTTACAGAAGCTACGGTAAATGGAATTACTCACGTTTATTCCTTCGCTGGAATTGATGAGACGAAAATATATACAGGTATCCACAAAAAAGCATTCCGCTACAATACTCAAAGTCAAGTGTGGGACGAAATCGCGGAACTTCCTAGTGGAAATGGTCGAATCGCAGCAGGTGCAAGTGTCGTAAAAAATAAAATTTACATCATTGGAGGTTACGAAGTTTTCTCAAACGGAAGTGAAGTTTCAGTTAACAAAACTCATATTTATAATCCAGAAACGAACAGCTACGAAGCTGATGGTACGCCAATTCCTTTGGCAATAGATGACCACGTTCAAGCAGTTTGGAAAGATAGTTTGATTTATGTGGTAACTGGTTGGAGTAACAATACTAATTATCCAAATGTCCAAATCTACAACCCTTTAGATGATGAATGGATGACAGGAACACCTGTTCCAAATACTAATGACTACAAAGCCTTTGGAGCATCTGGAGCCATCGTTGGTGATACGATTTATTATCTTGGAGGTGCGAAGTCTTCTTCAGGTTTTAATATTTCGAGTAGTCTTCGACGAGGCATTATTGATTCAAATGATCCTACGAATATCACTTGGTCATTGGTTCCTAATGTTTCTGGAAAAGTTTATCGGGCAGCAGCAATTCCATTCTTAAATTCGATTTATTGGATCGGAGGTTCTGAAGTCACTTATAATTTTAATGGCATCGCTTACAATGATTCAGGAGGTGTTCCGCCTCGAGAAAATCTGACTATTTTATTTACTGAAAATGATAGTTTGATCGAAGTTGCTCCAGACATGTTTGGAAATGGGATGCCTCAAGTAATGGATTTAAGAGGAATCGCATCGCTTAATGATGGTGGCCGAGCAATTATTGCAGGAGGCATAGTAGCTAATCAACAAGTAACTGACAAAGTTTTTGAAGTTGACGTTTGGACTGCCTTAGTTGCTAATCAAAATATAAATTTGAATCCATTTAAAATCTCTCCAAATCCTACTGCTGATTTTTTCATTTTAGAAAAAGAAGGAAATTTTGATCTCCAAATTTGGGATATTTCAGGAAAATTATTTTTAGAAAAAAACTCAAATGGTTTTGATGAAATCAATATTTCTAATTTGAATTCGGGTGTTTATTTTGTAAAAATATTTGAAAAAAGAAAATGGATTGGGATAGAGAAGTTGGTAGTTGATTAGTTTATTTTTAAATCATAAAAAAGTCATAAAATTCGTTCTAACCTACAACACCATTTTTATTTCCGTATTTTTGTAAAAACATTATTCCAATAATGACTCATATAAAATTAATCTCGTTAGTTTTTGTTTTTCTTCTAGGAACTAGTTTTTCTGGAAAAAATGAAGCGCACGATATTCATGTCAGCAAGTGCAATATTGATTTTTCTAATGAAGAAAAAACATTGCAAATTACCATGCATATTTACCTCGATGATTTAGAGTCCGATATTGCAAAAGGTGGGGTAACTGAAAAATTACATTTGCTCACAGAGAAAGAACACAAAGACGGAGATAAATATTTATCTGAATATTTTCAAAAGAAATTCAAGCTCGAAGTCAATCAAAAAGAGGTGAGTTATAATTTTTTAGGAAAAGAAATAACAGAAGATTTGCTAGGTGGATGGTTTTACCTTGAAGTAGAAAATGTACAAGAACTCAAAGACTTAAAAATCTACTACAGCATCCTCACCGATTTATATAGAGACCAACAAAGTGTCATCAAAATCAAAGGACCTAACAAACAAAAAGGATATTTCCTACTCGATAGTAAAAAGAAAGAAGCTTTCGTAACCTTCTGATCATGAGCAATTTATTAAAAAAAATATTCATCCTCCCAATTCGATTCTACCAAATCACCATTTCACCATTATTGGGTTCAAATTGTCGTTATCAACCGACCTGTTCTCATTATATGGTTGGTGCAATTGAAGAATGGGGAATTTTTAAAGGAACATGGTTAGGACTAAAACGCATCGGACGTTGCCATCCTTGGAGTAAAAGAGAGATGCACGATCCTGTTCCAAAGAAGAAACTAAAGAAATAAAATCAAGCATAATTAAAACTGCTAACAACGAAATTTGTTAGCAGTTTTTTCATTAAAAATCTTTTTAGAAAAAATTCGTAATCAGGCAAAAATTGAAATTAAAAACGCCCAAAGGAAGTTTTAACTTTGATTTTCGCTTGACTCAAAACACGATTTTCATTAAGAAATAAATAAGAACATTTATGTTAAGACGACCTAGAAGAAACCGACGTTCCGCAGCTATTCGTGGCATGATCCGAGAAACACATTTATCAACAGATCATTTAGTTTATCCACTTTTTATTTTTGATGGAAAAAATATCAAAGATGAAATTTCCTCTTTGCCAGGAAACTTTCGAATGTCGTTGGATAATATTTTAATTGAAATCGAAGAGTGCGTGAATTTAGGTTTACGAAGCTTTATGATTTTTCCAGCTGTCGATGAAAAATTGAAAAACAAAACGGCGACTTATAGCTACAACCCAAAAAATTTCTACCTGAAAGCCGCAACGAAAATCAAAAAGAAATTTCCACAAATCACCTTGATTAGCGATGTTGCTATGGATCCATATAGTTCAGATGGACACGATGGTTTGGTTAAAAATGGAAAAATTCTAAACGATCCAACATTGCCCATTTTAGGAAAAATGGCTGTCGCTCAAGCCAAAGCAGGTTTCGATCTCATCGGCCCATCTGATATGATGGATGGTCGAATTCAATATATTCGAGAAGCTTTGGACAAAGCTGGTTTTACAGAAACAGGCATCATGTCTTATTCAGTAAAATACGCAAGTGCATTTTATGGACCATTTCGGGATGCCTTAGATTCTGCTCCAAAAGCTGGCGATAAAAAAACCTATCAAATGGATCCTGCCAATCAACGAGAAGCACTCATTGAAGCAGAATTGGATGCGCAAGAAGGAGCTGATTTTTTGATGGTTAAACCTGCGTTGAATTATTTGGATGTAATTAGTTTATTGAAAAATAATTTTGAATTGCCAATTGCTGCTTATCATGTAAGTGGGGAATGTGCGATGCTAATTGCCGCTTGCCAAAATGGTTGGTTGGATTATGAAAAAGCAATGCCGGAAACTTTGACTAGTATCCATCGAGCTGGAGCAGATGTGATTATTACATATTTCGCAAAAGACTATGCGAAACTAGTCAATTAACACGTGGTGATCTGCTTTAGCTGACATTAAAACAAAAAACCATGGGATTGCTATTTTACCCCGTAGTATATTTTTCAGGTCAGCTAAAACAAGTCACCACGTTCTAATACAACAAAAAAGGGAATCCGACCAATGTCGAATTCCCATATATTTTGATAGCGTAACAAATTACGCCTTTTGATTTACTCAAAAGGTTTATTTCAGACTGACTTCTCTCTCCTCAATCATCTTACGGATATTAATTAATGCATATCGCATTCTACCCAAAGCTGTATTGATACTTACTCTCGTCAATTGAGAAATTTCTTTAAAGCTCATATCCGCATAGTGACGTAAAATTACCACTTCTCTTTGCTCTGGTGGTAATGCGTCAACAAGCGAACGAATTTTTTGATGTGTTTGACTTTTCATGATAGTATCTTCTGCATTGTCATCTCCTGATTTCAATACATCAAAAATATCAAATGTTTCTGTTTGGGAAACTTTCGGACGACGCTTAGTTCGTCGGAAGTTATCTACACACATATTGTATGAAATCCGCAAAGCCCATTGCAAAAATTTGCCTTCATGGTTATATTTCCCTTTTCTTAGCGTATCAATAATTTTGATAAACACCTCTTGGAAAATATCCTCAGCGAGTGCTGTGTCTTTTACGAATAAATAAATTTGAGTATAAATTTTCGCCTTGTGTCGAGTTAATAATACTTCGAAGGCTTTCTCGTTACCTTCAAGGTAACTAAATATCAATTGCTGATCGTTCAACTGGGTAACTTGCATAACTATCTACATTTAAGTTAAAAAAAAGTGGTCTTTGACAATAAATTTTAAAAAAGTGTAGATGTTATGTGATCTATAAGCAATTAATTTTATGAAGAAAATGTTTTAAAAATGGGTAATAACCTTTCTGTTATTATGGATTTCTACTATTAATATTCAAAATCTATTCCCAAGATAAGAGATTATTATGTTCGAGGCTAATTTTTTTTATTCATTTAAGAAAAATTTAACGAAAACGTTAAATACCCTACATTTATTATAATCTGCCTAATCTTATGATCAATGTAGGCTAAAAAATTAAATATCCCCTTTTCTACCTTAGATGTTTTTAACATAAAACAACCCAACGCTTTGATTTAGAGGCTTTTATATATTACATTTCAAAAGTGATAACTTAGTATTAATGAAGTTGGAGCAAGATAGAATGTCCCGGCAGAATAACTTTCCCTTCTTTTTGGATTAGAGTTCTCAGACTTACTTAAGAAATAATTGAATGAAACACCATAACTAGTCTCTGCCAATAAAGAAAGCCGATTATTGATATGGTACTCTAATCCAACTAATCCTTGCCAACCAATACTAGCAGACCGGTTAAAATCTTTTTCCTCTTCATCGTTACTAAGACTTTCTATTGCATGAAAATAAGAACCAGATAATCTAGTTTCATAACCTGCATAAGTTTTCCACTTGCTTCCAATTTTTTTTACAAATTCTCGCCCAAAATTAAAGTTAACTCTTGTACTAAAAAATTTATCTCCATCACTCTGTTGATCCCAGCTTACTCTTCCTCCAAATCCATATCGTTTCCTTTTCCCGTTTTTAGTCTTTTTATACAAAACCAAGATAGAAGGAGTAGAATTATCGGGAGGATTATTAAAACTTAAGAAAGTCAAAAAGAAGTCGGTAATATTTACTCCAACTTGTTTTTCACTAGCATTAGCAGATTCCATTATTAAGTCTTGAGCATGAAGGGTACTTCCAAAAAGAATAGATAAACAAACGAGGATAATATTTTTCATAGCAATAGTTTTAAAAATAAATTAATAGCAACAAGATGGGATTTTGATTTAAAAAAATAAAATAAATTCTTGGCTTTAAGCTAATTTTAAAACTGACTTAATTTTTTCTAAAGACCTTTTAATCTTCACATTTCATTTTTTCTAATGGAAAAATGTTCTCTATTGGTGATTTTAAAAAAATAAAAAAATTTGACTAACATTAAAGAATGAGTAAACATGCTACTGTTTATTCAAAAAAAGAACCTCGCAAAATTTTATGGTAAAAAATATAGGAGCCTAATAGAAGTAAGCAAGAGAATTAGACTTTAACTTAATTGAACATAGCAACACTATCTCTTCCTTTGCAAAAGGGAAAAGTCATGCTTAGTTTTGTCTCTAAAAAGGGATTTTTATATTTAGTATGCCTAATTTTTCAGGAAAGAATAGAAGTCGTTTTTGTGGACTAGGATGCCTTTGAGTTTCTGTTTGGTTTGGAATATTTCATTTCTAAAAGTTTTGATTCGAATCCAAGTTTTCTAAAAATGTTTTTCCAAGGATTATCAGGAGTTACTAAAAATGCGATATCGCCTTTAGCTACTGTGATTGTTTTGTCCAACATTTTTTGATTCACTTCATAAGTTGAATCTTGTTGTGTTCCAAAATAAACTAAAATGTTTTCTGGCCCATAGCCTGACATTCCCGTTTTGTTAACTACTGTTGCTGCAACAATTTGATCGTCTTTCTCGACAGTTACAACATATCCTCCAAATGAAGGTCGGTCTTTCATCGCATATTCTATCGCGCTTGTAATGTCACTTTTTTCAATTTCACAATCTCCTTGATTGTCATACAGAAACTTAATCACACGATGCCTTTCATAAGGACTCATCTTTGAGAATGCGTCGTAAAGATTTTGTTTAAACATGATTACCTCCCATATTTTAAATTTGTGATATAATAATAATTCTCATTAGTCAGCATAATATTAAGAATTTATTTCATAAAACGAAAAAAAAACAGAGCTAAATCTTTCATCCTCAGCTGTTTATCTTCCTTTTTTAGATTTTTTAAATTTTTCTTGTCGTAAACTTCACATAACATCCCATAGACATATCAAATTTAATCTAAATTCAATTTTTTTCTTAGATTTACATTGGTTCAAATTCTTAATATTATGAAAATGAACTGGTCTCCAAAAATCCTTTTCCCCCTTCTAATCTTAAAATATATTTCTTAAAAACTACAACTAACTTAAGGAGTTTCGTCCCTAATTATTTAATAATCATTATTTTCAAAAAGGTGAACCTATGAAAAAAAATTTCCTTTTCATTTGTCTAGTATTTTTATTTTTCCAAAACTCAATATCGCAAGTCTCTATGAATATGAACCTGCTGGACAATTGGGATCAATCAGGATTGAATTATAATGATGTTTGGGGTTATGTGGATGGAAGCGGTAATGAATATGCCATTTTAGGATCTAGGAGTAAGATTCATTTTTTCGAAATTACTACTAGTAATACCTTATCACTTATTGATGAATTTACACCAGGCGCAACGAGTACATGGAGAGATTTTAAAACTTATGGCAACTTTGCCTATGCCTGCACCGAAGGAAACGAAGGTCTGCTAGTTTATGATTTGAGTAATTTACCCTCATCTGTTTCTTTAGCTCAACAAATCACTTCTGAATTTTCTCGAGCTCATAATATATATATTGATGAGGCAGAAGGAAAATTATATGTGGTAGGATCCAATACTCAAAGTAATGGATTAATTATTTACGATGTTACCACTAGTCCACCAACTCATCTGGCAAGCGTTCCTCTTCCTGGAGGTGGCTATGTACATGATATTTATGTGCGGAATGACACGGCTTATGCTTCGCATGGATGGAATGGGTTTTATATTTGGGATGTCTCGAATCCTTCCAGTCCTGGTTTTTTAGCATCGTACACAGGTGAACCAGGTTATAATCATAGTAGTTGGGTTACCCCTGATGGGAATACTGCCTTCTATGCCCGAGAGGTTGGAACTGGATTACCTATGACGGCTTTGGATCTTTCCGATTATAATGATCTTGAGGTAATTAGTAATTTTCAATTTCCATTGCTTGCGCCAAACTCCACAGATAATACGCCGCATAATCCATACTTGGTTGGTGACTATCTTTATACCTCTTATTACGAAGATGGAATTGAAGTTTTTGATGTATCCGATCCTGAGAACGTGACGTTGGCTGGTTACTATGACACCTATCCTTCGAATACTCAGTACAATGGTTATGATGGATGTTGGGGAACATATCCATTTTTGCCTTCGGGGAGAATTCTAGGTTCAGATGATGTCAATGGATTGTTTCTTTTAGGAACGAGTTTCAATTCTATTCCCCCTTTGGAACTTAACCTTGTGAGTCAAACCAATGCCTCATGCAATGGCGGATCAAATGGAATAATTGAAGTAACAGCTGCTAATGGAACTCCTCCCTATACCTATACAATAGTTGGAGGCTCCTCCCAATCTAGCGGAATTTTTACTAACCTAAGTGCAGGAGCATATATTGTAGAAGTAACTGATGCTGATAATGATGTAGAAGATATTACAGTTACCATTACTCAACCTGATCTAATTATACCAATTATTATACAGCAACAAAATGTGACTTGTAACGGAGGAATGGACGGATCCATCTCAGCTAGTGCTGTTGGAGGGACAGTTGCGTCAAATTATTTTTACAGCATTAATGGTGTTAATTTTTCTTCTAACAATACATTTACAAGTCTCACATCAGGTACTTATATCTTGACTGTTAGAGATGATAATAATTGTGAATCCGCTTTGCCTTTTACTATTTCTCAACCTGATCCATTACAATCTTTTATTAATACACAGACAGAGGTAGATTGTTTTGGAAATAACTCAGGCGCAATAGAATTTAATACCGTTGGTGGAACACAAAGTTATTTGTACTCTCTTAATCAAGTAAATTATCAAGCAAGTAGTTCGTTTTCCAATCTCCTAGCAGGTAATTATACTTTATACACACTTGATGTAAATAATTGTATCTCAGAAACTTTTTTCACAATTTCGGAACCTGCTCTTTTAGAAATTTCCGTGGATCAACAAACTAATGTGGATTGTTTTGGTGATACAAATGGTGAAGTTATTTTGAACGGACAAGGTGGAACTGGGAATTATCAATACAATATAGATGGGGAAAATTATCAAACGAGTGCTACATTTAGCAATCTAACCGCAGGCAGTTATGACTTCAATATCAAAGATGCTAATGATTGTATCGCTTCGCTAAATGTTACGATTACCTCTTCTCCAGAAATCGTTGTACAAATATCTGAAGTAACTCAGGTGGAATGCTTTGGAGGAAATACAGGTTCCGTTACACTTCAACTTTCAGGTGGTGCTGGAAATTTCAATACCACTATGAATGGAAATACCGTTGCAGGAAGTACGGTAGTTTTTTCAAATTTAACAGCAGGAATTTATCCAATCTTAATTGAAGATGGAAACAATTGTACAACTATAGAATCTATTGTCATTAGTGAAAACCCCGAAGTCCAATTATTCCTGACTAGTACTCAAAATGTAACTTGCAATGGATTTTCAGACGGTGCAATTACCGTAAATACAATTGGTGGAAATGGAAATTACAGTTATTCTATCAATGGCACATCAAACGGTCTCAACAATACATTTACAAACCTTTCAGCAGGACAATATTCCATCACCACAATAGATGATCTCGGATGTGAAGATATAATTACTGTTGATATTACTGAACCTTCAGCCATTCAGGTCAACTTAGTTTCACAGACAAATGAAAGTTGCTCAGGAGCCAACGATGGTTCAGCAACCGTCCAAGCAAATGGTGGTGTCGGTAATTTTCAATATACCTTAAATGGCATAACTAACTCAACAGGAGTTTTCAATAATCTTACTGCAGGCAATTATAATGTAGTCATCTTGGATGGAAATACTTGTATCGAAAACCTTCCTTTTCTCATTAATTCCACCAATCCAATTGTTGCTCAAATTGATAGTCAAACAGAAGTAGATTGTTTCGGAAATAATAATGGATCCATTCAAGTTTCTGCCTCAGGTGGAAATTCAAACTTTACATTTGACCTCGGAACACAAAGCAACTCAACTGGTTTCTTCCAAAACTTAACTGCTGGAAATTTCACCATTTCAATTACCGATGCAAATAATTGTCAAACTACTATTGACGCAACTATTGTTCAACCTAGTGAAATTTCTCCTTCCGTGACCAACTCACAAAATGTAAATTGCTTCGGTGGAAACAGCGGAAGTTTTCAAATCCAAGCAAGCGGCGGAACAGGTAATTATACTTTTTCCATGGGCAACGAGACTAATTCAACTGGACTTTTCGAAAATTTAGTTGCAGGAACTTACACCGTTTCGATTACCGATGCGAATAATTGTCTATCAACTTTTGAAACTACTATTTCTCAACCTGACTTAATCACTTCTTTTATTTCCGCTTCGCAAAATGTCAATTGTTTTGGTGAAGACAATGGAAGTCTCGAAGTCCAAGCAAGTGGTGGAACAGGTAATTTAATTTTCACTTTAGGCAACGAAACAAACTCAACAGGTATTTTCGAAAACCTCGAAGCAGGAAATTATAACATTATAATTACGGATGAAAACAATTGCTCTATCTCCGCTCCTCATGAAGTTACAGAACCTTCAGAATTGACTATTTCAACAACTACTGTTACTCTCGCAAGTTGTAATGGACAAGAAGGAAGCATTCAAGTCGCTGCTCAAGGAGGAACACTCCCCTATCAATTTTCCAATGGAAGTAATTCAAATTCAACTGGACTTTTTGAAAATCTTACCGCAGGTATTTATATGGTTAGTGTGACTGACGGAAACAATTGTATGACTTCAATTGAGGTGGACATCATCGAACCGAATGCACTAAACATTGAGATAACTCAAACTCAAAATCCTCTTTGCCCTGGTGACAATTCAGGAACTATTCAACTTCAAGCAATGGGAGGAACAGGCATTATCAATTATACTTTAGGTAACGAAACTAACACATCAGGTTTCTTCCAAAACCTTAATGCTAATACTTATAACATTACAGTTACGGATGAAAACAATTGTATGTCTTTGATTGAAGTGGCACTTACAGAACCTCCTGTTTTAGAAATATCCAACAACCAAACGATTAATGTAAACTGTTTTGGAGAAAATAACGGAAGCATAAATCTAAGTGCTTCAGGCGGAACAGGTATACTCACTTTTTCTTTAGGAAATGAGTCCAACACTACTGGAAATTTCGAAAACCTCGAAGCCAACAATTATAATATTTCAGTTGAAGATGAAAATGGATGTTCCACTTTTATCGAAATAAACATTACCGAACCAACAGTTTTAACTTCCGAAATTTTACAAACTACTCCAATCGATTGTGCTGGAGGAAATAATGGTATGATTCAATTTGAAGCAAACGGTGGAGCTGGTAACTATGAATTTTCTTTGAATGGACAAACTAACTCAACTGGACTTTTTGAAAACCTGCCTGCCGATGATTACATGATGAATCTGACCGATGACAATGGTTGTACCAGTTCTCAAAATGTTACGCTTACTGAACCTTTGGCAATTACTATTGATTTTTTATTTATACAAAACACCCTTTGTAATGGCGAAAACTCTGGTTCAATTTCAGTCAACGCTGGCGGAGGAATTGGTCAATTTGAATTTTCTCTGGGTAATGAAACCAACACAACTGGTCTTTTTGAAAATCTTCCTTCGGGGAATTATAACATTATAGTTACGGATGAAAATGATTGCCAAAGTTCAGTCGAAGCTAACATCTTCGAAGCACAAGTAATCGTTCCAAACATCGAATTCATCAACCCAATCCTTTGCCAAGGAGATGCAAATGGAGTAATTACTGCAACCGCCACAGGAGGCAACGGAGACTTCCAATATACTTTAGATTCCGAAACCAACTCAACTGGTATTTTTGAAAATTTAGCCGATGGAATTTATGTTGTTTCGATAGTCGATCAAAATAATTGCACCTCAACAATTGAATTTGAAATCGACGAACCACAACAAATTACTACTTCAATTTCCCAAACTCAAAATGTCCTTTGCGCAGGCGAAGCATCCGGAAGTTTTGAAATAAACGCAACAGGAGGAACAGGCACACACACATTTATTTTAAATGGAAGTTCAAATACAACTGGCATTTTTGACAACTTAAGTGCAGGAGTCTTTGAGGTAACTATTTTGGATGAAAATGATTGCGAAACTACTGAAACCATTACCCTCACCGAACCTGATGAGTTAAACCTAACTTTAGAAAATACTCAAATGGCAGATTGCGCAGGAGCAACGACAGGAGGTTTTGAAGTACAAGCATCAGGTGGAGTGGGTAACTATACTTATTCCATCTCGAATCAAACAAATTCAGATGGAATCTTTGAAAATCTAGCTTCTGGAATTTATGATTGCCTCGTGACGGATGAAAACGATTGTATTTTTTTACTTCCAATTACTGTCAATGAAAATAATGATATTGAATTAAATGAATTCAATAATATAAATGTAGCATGCTTTGGAGATGAAAATGGAAGCATCTCAATTTCAGTAAGTGGCGGAATGGGAGACTTCACTTTTTCCCTTGGAAACGAAACTAACGAAACTGGTTTTTTCCAAAATCTTCCTGCTGGAATTTATAATGTTACGGCAACTGACATCAACGATTGTTCAGCTATTTTCTCCGCACAAATTACTGAACCAGATGTATTAGAATTGTCAACAGACGAGATTGTCAATGTACCTTGCTTTGGAGAAAGCACCGGTTCGGTTCAACTTTTGGCAACTGGAGGGTCAGGCAATTTTGATTTTTCTATGGATGGAAGTTCCAACGCCTCAGGACTTTTCGAAAATCTTCCTGCTGGAAACTATGATGCAATCGTAACAGATGAAAACAACTGTAACAATACAATTACATTTGAAATAACCGAAGCTCCCGAACTCATTTTTTCTATCATAAATTTAACCAACGATACAGGCAACGGAAATGGAAGTGTCACTTTTGAAGGTACAGGAGGAACTCCTCCTTATCTATTTTCTTTAGATGGATTAGATTATCAAGAAGGAATGACTTTCACAATCTTAACTGCTGGGAATTATACTGGTTACCTTCAAGATGCAAATGGTTGTGTTATCGAAAGTCCATTTGAAATAATTTTGGAAACGTCAATTTCAAATCCAGATTTAGGTGTTTTAGATATGAACGTTTTCCCAAATCCTTTTTCTGAAAAAATTATTTTAAACATCGATCTAGCTTTTGCACAAACGATCAACTTAGAAATGATTAATATTTCAGGACAAACAATCTTACAAAACATCACCAATGTTGAGAGTGGCAAACAAATTATCACACTTGACGTTGAAAATAATATCCCTGCAGGTATTTATTTTTTAAGTGTAAAAAATGAAGATCAAGCTATCGGATATTTTAAAATAATTAAACAGTAACGTGGTGCTCTGCTTTAGCTGACCTAAAAAAGAGCAAAGCGATCTTTTTTAAAAAAAATGAGAAAAATTCGCTTCGTTCATTTCCCAGATCAGCTAAAGCAGACCACCACATATAAAAAGTAATATGAAAAAATACACTACATTTTTAATCCTAAGTTCTTTCCTGTTTTTAACATGGACAGCTTTCACTCCTTCAAAAAGCACCTTAAATGAAGACGAAACTTGGGAAGAAAAAATCTCTCCCAAACTCATGACCAAAGCCCTCCGAGGAGAAGCTTTAGATTTTTTAGTCATTTTAAAAAATCAAAAAGATGTCAGCGCTTCTCAAAATTTCAAAACAAAAGAAGCTCGCGGGAATTTCGTTTTTGAAAAATTAAAAACCAATGCTCAAGCTGATCAAAAAAATATTTTAAGGATCTTAAAAAATGAGCAAGCAAATTATCAATCATTTTTTATCATCAATGCGATTCAAGTAAAAGGTGATTTCAACCTGCTTCGAAAAATAGCAAAGTTGTCAGAAGTCAATCAATTAACCGATAACTCTCCTATCCAATTCGAAGAACCAGTTTCAACCAACTACACCAACACTCGTGGACCATCTGCCATCGAGTGGGGAGTTGATATGATTGATGCCGAAGAAGTTTGGGCTCTCGGATTCAATGGTCAAAATGTCATCGTCGGAGGTCAAGACACGGGTTACGATTGGACGCATCCTGCCCTCAGTCAAAAATACCGAGGCAATGGAATGACTATCGATCATAATTACAATTGGCATGATGCCATTCATGAAATCAATGCCAACGCACAAGACTCGATTAATCCATGTGGTTTGGATTCACCATTTCCATGCGACGATCATAATCACGGAACTCACACCATGGGAACGATGGTTGGCGAAGATGGTGATAATCAAATCGGAGTTGCTCCAGGTGCAAAGTGGATTGCTTGCCGAAATATGGAGAGAGGAAATGGAACGCCAGCAACTTACATCGAATGCTTCGAATGGTTTATGGCACCAACCGATTTGAATAATGAGAATCCAAATGTCTCCAAAGCACCTCATGTAATTGCCAACTCATGGAGTTGTCCAACTTCAGAAGGTTGCGATTCTACCAACTGGCATATAATGGAAACCGTTGTACAAAACTTAAAAGCATCAGGTGTCGTCGTTGTCGTTTCGGCAGGAAATAGTGGTAGCCAAGGTTGCGGAAGTGTGAGCACTCCTGCTGCAATATTCGAAGCAAGTTTTAGTGTTGGAGCAACTGCTCAGAATGATACGATTGCAGGTTTTAGTAGTCGTGGTCCGGTAACTGTCAATGGAACAGGCATTCGGAAACCAGATGTTTCTGCACCTGGAGTCGCTGTTCGATCTTGTGTTCGAGATAGTAGTTATGCAACTTATAGTGGTACAAGTATGGCTGGTCCGCACACCGCAGGATTGGTCGCATTGATGATCTCTGCTAATCCAGATTTGGCGGGACAAGTTGAAATAATTGAAGATATTATTGAACAAACTGCTGTTCCAAAAATGGATACTTTAGATTGTGGAGGAATTTCAAGTCAAGATATTCCAAACAACATTTATGGTTATGGAAGAATCAATGCATTGGCAGCCGTCAACGAAGGACTTAATTTTACCAATACCAATAATAATGAACCAGTAAATGTTTCAGTTAACATTTTTCCAAATCCAACAAGTGATTTAGTCTCGTTTGAATTTCAAAATATGTTGGGAAAAACGGATTTGGAAATTTATGATGCGACAGGTCGATTATTGCAATCTCATCAGTTTAACTTGTTAGAATATCAAATTGAAAAAATTGATTTAAGTAAATTTTCTGTAGGTGCTTATTTTTATAAAATAAAAAATGAGGCTGCTGAGAAATCGGGAAAGATTTTCAAAAATTAAATTACTCTCGGTGGCACGGCTCAAAGTCGTCTCACCGTTTGAAAGTAAAACTAAATTCAAAGCACAATTTTATTTTTACAAAAAAATGGTGCTTCACAATTATCCGTGACACGGTTTTGAACCGTGCCACGGATTTTTTTTTTTGGAAAAAAGGTATTAAATAAAGTTAACTTTCAGCAATTCAAAATGGTGATATAAATTTTCTTTTGCTATCTAAGGAATTGTTATTTTTGCAAAAAAGTATTGATTTACAATTTTTTAGATATGAAGAGATTACATAATAAAATAAACAAAGAGGAACTCAAGCAGAAAATGCTCGAGAGCAACGTGGAACGAACCACTTTGTCATTTTATAAATATGCCAAAATTCAAGATGTAGAGAAATTCCGAAATGAATTGTATCGAGCACTTGACGCAGTTGAAGTTTACGGAAGGATTTATGTTTCGGAGGAAGGCATCAATGGACAGGTTTCAGTTCCAACTGAAAATTTGGAAGAATTTAAAACGCGACTTTATGTAGTTGATTTCTTGGATAAAGTTCGACTCAATATCGCCATCGATGATGATGGAAAATCTTTCTACGTATTGAAAATAAAAATCCGAGGAAAGATTGTCGCTGATGGATTGAATGATAAAACATTTGATGTAACCAATCGAGGAGTTCATTTAAATGCAAAAGGATTTAATGAATTGACGGATGATCCAGATACGATTGTCATTGATATGCGGAATCATTACGAAACGGAAGTGGGACATTTCGAAAATGCTGTTTTACCCGACGCAGATACTTTTCGTGAAGCATTACCTAAAGTCGAAAAAATGCTCGAAGATGATAAAGACAAAAATATCGTCATGTATTGCACCGGCGGAATCCGTTGCGAAAAAGCAAGTGCTTATTACAAGCACAAAGGTTTTAAAAATGTCTTCCAACTCGATGGCGGAATTATCGAATATGCTCGACAGGTAGAGCAGTTAGGTTTGGAAAATAAATTCATTGGAAAAAATTTCGTCTTCGATGATCGAATGGGCGAACGAATTTCTGAAGACATTATCGCCAACTGTCACCAATGTGGGAACCCTTGCGATACCCATATTAATTGTGCGAATGATGCCTGTCATATTTTATTTATTCAATGTGATGAATGTGCAGAGAAATTTCAAAATTGTTGTTCTGAAAAATGTACAGACTTTATCCAACTGTCTCTCGAAGAGCAAGAGGAAAAGAAAAAAACAGAAGTATTTAATGGAACAAAATATGGCAAAGGTCGGTACAAAGCTCATAATAAAAATCATGAACTGTAGATTGATTTAGGATTATGGATTCAAAATTATGGATTCCCGTAATTGTCAAAATCCTTAATCCGTGATCTTAAATCATCAATCCAAATTACTATGTCCAAAAAGAAAAATCCAAAAGTTAGTATTCCTAAAAAATCTACCTCTTCTAAATCGAGGAGAATTTTCCCGTCTTTTATTTACAATAAAAAATTGGTTTGTGGACTCATCATGGTGGTGAGTTTTATATTGTATGGGAAAACTATAAATTATGGTTACACGCAGGACGATGCAATTGTGATCACAGATAATATGTACACCAAAGATGGTGTTTCTGGAATTTCAGGGATTTTGGGAAATGATACTTTTTATGGTTTTTTCAAAAAAGAAGGAAAACAATTTTTAGTAGAAGGAGGAAGATATCGACCGTTGACTTTGGTATTCTTTGCGATGGGTTGGGAAATATTTGGAGAAGACGAAGGTAAGCCACTTGATAGAACACCTACGAGCGCTATGTATTTTCATTTCTTCACCATTCTATTTTATGGATTGACGGGTATCGTTTTATATCTTTTATTTATCAAAATGTTGCGACCATCGAAGGGAGACGATTTTGCTTTTTTCGTTTCATTTGTTGCCGCCATGTTATTTATCACTCATCCTATTCATACCGAAGTTGTGGCGAACATCAAAGGCCAAGATGAAATTGTCGCTTTGCTCGGAAGTTTAGCAGCCATGTATTTTTCTCTAAAAGGTTACTATGAAAAAAATATAACGTTTACTGTACTCGCAGGAGTTGCATTTTTTTTCGCACTTTTAGCCAAAGAAAATCCGATTACATTTTTAGCGGTTTTACCACTCACCTATTTTGTTTTCACCAAAGCGAAAACAAATGAGATCGTGATGCAAACTGTTCCATTTTTGATTGCAGGGGTTGTTTTCTTAGTCATTCGACAAAGTGTTTTGGGAGGCGGTTTTGGCAGCGAGAATATGGAGTTGATGAATAATCCATTTATCAAAATCGAAAATGGAAAATATATCGCATACTCAGGTGGAGAAAAAATTGCCACCATTTTTTATACGTTAGGTCAATATGTAAAACTATTGTTATTCCCTCATCCGTTGACGCATGATTATTATCCTTACCATGTGGGAACGATGACTTTTGGGGACTGGCGAGTGATTTTAAGTTTCTTGATGTATGTTGGTTTAGGGATTTATGCATTGATGGGAATTTTGAAAAAAGACATTGTAGCCTTCGGAATTGCATTTTACATTATTACACTTTCGATTGTTTCTAATATTGTATTTCCAGTTGGGACAAATATGGCCGAGCGATTTATGTTTATGCCTTCGGTTGGATTTTGTTTGGTGATGGGAGTTTTGGTTTATCGCTTCGCAAAATATTTATCAGGAGAAAAGAAATTAGCTACTTCCAACTTCATGATGCCATTGGCTTTTGTTGGAGTTGCCGTTTTACTTTTTTCCTATAAAACTAATGATCGAAATAGTGCTTGGGAAAGTAACTACAAATTATTTTCAACCGATGTTGAAGTTTCAAAAAATAGTGCAAAGTTGCGTAACTCTATGGGTGGCTCAACTATTGAAGCGGCGACAAAATTATCAGAAACTAATCCCGAACGAAATATTTTACTCAACGAAGCAGTTGTACATTTGAAGGAAGCAATTCGCATTCATCCAAATTATAAAAATGCTTATTTGTTGTTGGGAAATGCACATCAATATTTGAAGAAGTTTGACGAAGCCATTCAATTTTATAATCAAGCTTTGCAACTCGATTCAGAATATGCTGATGCTGAAAATAACTTGACATTGGCGTATCGAAATGGCGGGAAACACCATGGAGAGGTAACTCGAAATATTCAAAAGTCAATCCAATATTTAGAAATTGCTCATCAACGAGATTCCAACGACATCGAAACTTTACGACTCATGGGCATCGCCTACGGCATGTCAGGCAATGGAGGAAAGGCTGTGGAATATTTAGAAAAAGCTTTGAAACTCCAACCCAATAATCCAAGTATAATGTTTAACTTGGGAATTGCATTAAATCAATTTGGAGATGCTGCAAGAGGTACTCAATTAATGCAAAAAGCAAAAGAACTCGATCCATCAATGGGTCAATAAAACACGTGGTGGTCTGCTTTAGCTGACCTAAAAAAGGAGCACAGCGATATTAATAAAAAACATTTAAACCAATTCGAATGATTGATAAATGTTTTTTGGAAACAATTCGCTACGCTAATTTTCCCGGTTAGCTAAAGCAGATCACCACGTGCTACATATAACTGATACTATCCTAAAATATATTTTAGGATTTTTTATAAAACCTAGAAATCGGCAACCGCGTGAAAGACAAAATCCTTACCCTTCTCCTAATTACATTTATCTGTATCAATGCAGGTGAAACTCAAATCCAATCTTCTAACTTCCATAATGACATTTCTGATTTAGAAAAAGAATGGGTCGATAACCTTTACGACAACATGAATTTGGATGAACGAATTGGTCAATTATTTTCCATCCGAGCACATTCTGATTTGGGAAAAAAACATACCGATTGGGTGGAAGAACAAATCCGTAAATATCATGTTGGGGGAATGACTTTTTTTCAAGGAACACCTGAAAAACAAGCACAGCTCACCAATCGATATCAATCACTTTCTAAAATACCATTAATGATTGCTGTCGATGCAGAATGGGGTTTAGGAATGCGATTTAAAAAAGATGGAGTCAGTTTCCCCAAACAATTAACCTTGGGGGCAATTCAAGATAATCGACTCATCTATGAAATGGGAAAAGAGGTCGCGCGCCAATGCCGAAGATTGGGAATGCATGTCAATTTTGCACCTGTTGTTGATGTTAATAACAATCCAAATAATCCTGTAATTAATACTCGTTCATTTGGCGAAGACCGGTATAATGTAGCTGCCAAAAGTTATATGTATATGCAAGGAATGCAAGATGGAAATATTATCGCTTGTGCAAAACATTTCCCAGGACATGGTGATACTGATGTAGATTCGCACTATGGACTACCAGTCATTTTGCATGACCGAAATCGGTTGGATAGTTTGGAATTATTCCCTTTCAAAGTGCTTGCACAGCATGGTGTCAAAAGTATGATGGTCGCACACTTGAGTATTCCAAGTATAGATAATACTAAAAATTTAGCGACTTCACTATCTCCAAAAGCAGTAGCAGATTTATTGAAAAAAGAAATTGGTTTTGAAGGTTTAATTTTTACTGATGCTTTGGAAATGGAAGGAGTTACCAAACATTTTGCTCCAGGAGAAGTTGCTGCAAAATCATTGATGGCAGGAAATGATGTTTTGGATTTACCAGATGATATTGAAAAATGTGTGAGTGAAATCAAACGATATATTTCTGAAGGAAAATTACCTGAATCAAGAATTGAAGAAAGTGTGAAAAAAGTACTTCGAGCAAAATATCGCCTTGGTTTAAATGATTATCGTCCAATCAACGAAGTCAATATTCGGGCTGAATTAAATACTCCAAAAGCCTACACACTCAAGCGTCAATTGATTCAAAATGCCATGACACTAGTGCGCAATCCAAATAATTTAGTTCCATTTAAAGATTTGGAAAAAACGAGTTTTGCCTCTATTAGTTTAGGTGCTAAGACTTTGACAAAATTCCAACAGACACTTTCTTTTTATAAAAAAATGACACACCATCAAGCTCCTAAAAACTTGAGTACATCGAAGCAAAAACGATTAATGAGTGCTGTTCAAAATAAAGATGTTGTCTTTGTTAGTGTTCATGATTTGAGTAGTCATGCAAAGAAAGGTTTTGGTTTAACCATAGAAGAAAAAAGTTTTATCGATGCGCTTCGTAAAAAAACAAAAGTTGTTTTAGTTCATTTTGGAAATCCTTATGCGTTGAAATATTTTGACAATCTTGATTATATTTTGCAGGCATATGATGAGGATGATATAACCCAAGAAATTGCGGCGCAAGCATTATTTGGAGCGATTGCCATTGATGGTCGATTACCCGTAACTGCTTCTGAAAAAAGTAAATTTAATACTGGAGTAACAACTCAAAGTTTGTTACGATTAGGTTTTGATATTCCTGAGAGTGTAGGAATGGATGCTTATACTTTAGCGAAAATTGATGGACTTGTGCAAGAAGCAATTAGTACGAGAGCTACTCCAGGAGGAGTTGTTTTGGTAGCTAAAGATGGAAAAGTTGTTTACAATAAATCATATGGTTATCACACTTACTCCAAAAAGAGACCAGTTACTACAACTGATATTTACGACTTGGCTTCGGTTACAAAAATTGCAGCTTCCACTATTTCTATGATGAAACTTTATGAAGATGGTGAAGTGAATATTTATAATCCGATGAGCGATTATGTTTCCGATCTAAAAGGTACTAATAAAGCAGGTTTGACGATCCAAGATATGATGGCACATAGAGCACAATTATATCCATGGATTCCTTTTTATGAACAAACCGTTTCTAAAAAAAAACGACCACTCCCCAAATATTATAGTAGCAAAAGGAGTGCAACTTTTGATACTCCGGTAACGGATAAACTTTTTATGAAAAGTGCTTTTAAAGATGAAATCTGGGATCAAATTTATGAGTCAGATTTGTTATCTACTCGGAAATATAGATATAGTGATTTGGCTTTTTACCTAGTTGCGAAAACGGTAGAAGAAGTTTCAAAACAACCTTTAAATATTTATGCTGATCAGAATTTTTATAAAAGATTAGGGCTTCATTCGATCACGTTCAACCCTTTAGATAAATTTTCTAGAACGATGATTCCGCCAACCGAAGATGATAAATATTTCAGACGAAGTCGAGTTCAAGGTCATGTGCATGACATGGGTGCAGCGATGCTTGGAGGAGTGAGTGGACATGCAGGATTGTTTTCCAATGCTAATGATTTAGCCATTATCATGCAAATGCTATTGAATGAAGGATACTATGGCGGAGAACAATTTTTCAGCCCTTCGACCGTTCGATTATTTACGACTCGACATACTGAATGTACCCGAAGAGGAATTGGTTTTGACATGAAAGAATTGGATGGTAATCGCTCGCAAAATGTATGTGCTGAAGCATCAGGGAATACCTATGGTCATTTAGGATTTACTGGAACTTGCGTTTGGGTTGACCCCGACAATAATTTAATTTTCATATTTTTGACAAATCGAACTTACCCTTCGATGAGAAGAAATAAATGGAGTGGCGAAGATTATAGACCAAGAATTCAGAGTATAATTTATGATGCATTAGATAGTGGGACGCTATAGTTATTCATCGAAATCTTGAAAAATATTTCTCAAATAAAATCAAAAACCTAATAATCCAAAAAGACAGAAAATTCACTTGTTAGGAAATTTTCTATCTTTACATAAATCTATTTTTTAAAATTTTTATCAAAATTTTGCTGGCAATTAAAGCGACCAGCTACTTTATGAACTTACCTTTTGACATAGCCAAACGATATATATTTTCCAAAAAATCTACGAATGCGATCAACGTCATCTCGGGAATTTCTGTATTTGGAATTGCGATGGGAACGTCGGTGATGATTTTGCTTTTTTCGGTTTTTAATGGTTTGGAAGATTTGCTAACTGGTTTTTTTAATACATATAATCCAGATGCGAAGGTGGTTCCTTTTACGGGAAAAACATTTTCGCAGGACTCTATCGATATTGCTCAAATTGAAAATTTAGAAGGCGTAGAATTTATTTCTAAAACACTTCAGGAAGTAGCGTTTTTTGAATATGGAAGTGGGGGGGATCAAACTTTTGGAATCGTAAAAGGAGTCGATGAAAACTTTGCTAAGGTCAATCGCATTGATTCAATTATCCGCGAAGGAGAATACACACTTAACATTAATGATAAAGAGATGGCTGTTCTTGGTGCAGGTATTCGTAGAAAGTTAGCACTTAATTTAGACGATCCATTTACGCCACTTACTATTTACTCAGCGAAAAGAAAAAAGGTTTCTGCCACAAGTCAACCATTTAAAAAAGTATCTATTTTTCCTTCTGGAATTTTTGCAGCTTACCAAGAAGAATTAGATAATCAATATGTTTTTACTTCTTTAAAATTCACCGAAGATTTATTGAGCTTGCCCAACAGATTAAGTTCCTTAGAAATAAAATTCAATCCTGACATCAATCAATCAGAAACCATTGCAGCGATCAAAAAGATTGTCGGTCCAAAATTTGAAATCAAAGATCGTTACCAGCAAGAAGAAACTTATTTTAATGTTTTGAAAATGGAAAAATGGTTGATGTTTGCCTTATTAAGTTTTGCCATGGTTCTAGTTGCATTTAATATGGTCGGCGCACTTTGGGTAATTGTTTTGGATAAAAAGAAAGACATTGCTATTCTAAAATCCATGGGTGCAGAAGATTCGCAGATTAGAAATATTTTTTTGAATAATGGAATTTTGCTGACCAGTTTGGGAATAATTTCGGGAATCGTTTTGTCACTCATTTTATATATCATTCATCAAAAATGGGGACTAGTTACCATGCCTGAAGGATCTATCATTGATATTTATCCGTCAAGTTTACGATTCGGAGATTTTATTATTGTTTCCGTCACGGTGATGTTGATTGGATTATTAGCAACTATTGGCCCTGCTCGTCGAGCTTCAAAAATTAATACTCTGATCCAAGAAGGGTAGTTTTTTTTGAATATCGAATAACCAACGCTTCGCTAAGGAATTTCCAATTTCGAAGTTTGACGAAACTTCTCATGGAAAAAATACAAACAATATCGTCAAACTTCGAAATTCTCAAATTCTTGTTCGAAATTCTAATTTCCCCTCCTCCTCCATTCTTTTCAAAATATTATTATTTTTGCAGTCAAAAAAAAAGCATGGAAGAGTGGCAAGTAGAATATGAATGGCTTCGAGTCAGACATGTAGTCAAAAAATCAATGGGTAAAACGGAATTACCCAATTTGAATAATATTTTATTTTTGATCGGCATTCAAGAATTAGGTCGTTTCGATGACAAGTTTTCCAAAGAAGAAAAACAAGACTTAATGCATGTTGCCGTTTGTACTTTGTTAGAACCTGATGGTTACTTCAAATTTAAAGGTAGAGATGCCGATGGTTGGCCTCATTTCGATGCAATAAAATCTGTCGGAATTGAAGGAGTTCAAAATCAAGAAGAATTACTAAAAGTCAAAGTCATCGAGTATTTTAAAAATTTAAATGACGAAGAAGAGTAAAAAATAACGATGATCCATAAATTATGAGAACTCATCATTAAAAAACAACTTTTATGAAACGATTAATATTACCTTTTTTCATGGGAATGCTTTTGATGCTTTCCTCCTGCAAAGAAACTTCTCCACATGCAATTATCAAAACTGACATGGGAGATATTAAAATCAAATTATTCGAGAGTACCCCAAGACATACTGAACAATTTATCACCTTAGCTCAGAGAGGTTTTTATGATGGTTTAATATTTCATAGAATCCTAAAAGGGTTTATGGTACAAGGTGGTAACACTCAAATCAGAACAGAAGAAGTAGCCGCTGATATCGCTACTAATCCAGCAGAAATTGATCATGAGATTGGCGAATATCACTTTCGAGGCTCACTAGCTGCTGCTAGAACTCCTAACCCTGAAAAAAGATCTGGGTCTCAATTTTACATTGTAGATGGGTCTCCTGTAACCGATCAAATGTTGGATAGTTATGAAAAAAGAAATGGTGTAACCTATACTCCTGCAGAAAGAGCATTATACAAACAAGTTGGTGGTGCACCAATGTTAGATGGTGAATATACTGTGTTTGGAGAAGTTATTTCAGGAATCGAAGTTGTTGATAAAATTGCTGCAGCTCCTGCTCCTCCAAACCCAAATGGAAGTCGACCTTTTGAAGATATAAAAATGAAGGTTTACATCGTTTACGAATAATTTTTACCCAAATAAAAAATCTAATTAAAGAACAATATCAAATTATGGTTTTCACAAAAAAAACAATTGGCTTTTGGTGTGTAATTGCATTGTTATTTACATCCTGTTCTAAGCCAATCGCAAATTTTAGAGTTCCCAATAGTGCTGTAAAAACAGCACCTGCCAAAATTACTTTTGAAAATAAAAGTAAAAAAGCAGAATCTTACGAGTGGGACTTTGGAGATGGAAATATCTCTGGTGAAGAAACTCCTTCACATCAATATTTCAAACCTGGAAAATATACCATTACCCTCAAAGCAATTAAGGAGGGTAAAATCAATACTAAAACTCAAGAAATCGAAATCGAAGCTCCAGAAGAATGTTTGATTGAAATGGAAACTTCGATGGGTAGCATGATTATTCTTTTGTACAGTTCGACCCCTAACCATCGAGATAATTTTATTAAATTAGCAGAGGAAGGATTTTATGACGATTTACTTTTTCATCGAGTCATGAATGGTTTTATGGTTCAAGGGGGCGATCCAAATTCTCGAAATGCCTCCACCAATGCTAGACTAGGGAGTGGTGGACCAGGTTATCAAGTCCCTGCGGAATTTGTAGATTCGTTGGTACATATAAAAGGAGCTTTGGCAGCAGCCCGCCAACCTGATGCAGTTAATCCACAACTTAAATCTTCAGGATCTCAGTTTTATATCGTACATGGAGGAAGTGTTTCAAGTGAACAATTAGATCAATTTGAAAAAAGAACTGGAGTAAAATATACCGATGCCCAACGAAAAAAATATTATAAAATGGGTGGAACTCCTCAGTTAGATCGCAACTATGTGGTTTACGGTCAAGTGATTAGTGGCATGGAAGTGATTGACAAAATCGCTGCTACGGCTGTGAAGGGGACTCGACCTAAGACAGATGTCAAGATGAAAGTAAGAGTGATTAAATAAACTACCTTAGTTTGTTCTGATTCCAAATCAATTAAAAAAAAATCAAACACCTATTAAATAGCTTATCAAAATGATTGAAGATCAAATATTAGGAATAGATGTAGGTGCTTCTGGCATCAAAGGAGCTATCGTAAATGTCAAAACTGGAGAGTTAGTTACAGAACGATTTCGAGTTCCTACTCCATTCCCATCCAAACCGAAAGCAGTTGCTAAATCAATTTCAGAAGTCGTTAATCACTTCGATTGGAAAGGATTAATTGGTGTTGGATTCCCTGCTATAATTCAAAATGGAGTAGCTAAAACAGCTGCTAATATTGATAAAAAATGGATTGGAACTAATGTTGAAGAATTACTTTCTGAAGCAACAGGTTGCCCCGTTTATGTAAGAAATGATGCTGATGTGGCTGGAATAGCTGAACTACAATTTGGTGCTGGAAAAGGTGCAAAAGGAACAGTAATATTAATCACAATTGGTTCCGGATTAGGATCAGCTGTTTTTACAAATGGTGTTTTATTACCTAATTCAGAATTAGGACATTTGAAATTCAAAGGAATGATTGCAGAGCATTATGCTGCTGATTCTATTCGAAAAAGATTGGAACTCAGCTGGGGTGATTGGGGCAAAAGATTCAATGAATACCTTCAACATCTTGAATTATTATTTTCTCCTGATCTGATTTTACTAGGTGGAGGCTCAAGTAAGAAATTTGACAAATATAAAAACCTATTAAAAGTAGAGAGCCCTGTCGTTCCTGCTCAACTGCTCAACCATGCCGGTATAATTGGAGCAGCCTTCCTCGCTTCCTCACAAAAAGAAAAGACCTTGACTAGCTAGTCAAGGTCTTTTCTTTTTTATGCTTTTGAGCTTGTTAGAAGATTCAATTATTTGAAAAAAATTAAGGCAATTTCTCGATTACTTTACTCAAGTATCTTTGATAATAAATCGAGTCAGGTGTGCCACATGTCTCTATTCTATTATAAATTATATCTGTCAAATTATCGATTCTTTCATCCGTAACAGGTCTTGACTGAAGCCATTCGATCGTTTTGAATGGATCTCCTCCACCTCTTCTAACAAGTGATAATAATCCTTCTCCATCCCATTCAAATTCACAAATTATATCTGTGCAAAATTGATCTGCTTCTCTCACCGCCGTTTCATCAAAATCCATATGCCCCATTGCATCAACAATATCTGAAAGAATAGCATGACTCTCTGGATCATTTGAAATAACTTTACTTAAGTTTTTACTTCCAAACTCATTTTTCAATTGATTCATTAAATTATCTGAATCGATATAAGACATTTCATGAGCCATCATACCTACTAACTCATGCTCTCCTTCTAGAAACTTCAATAAACCACTATAAATATATAAATGTCCCCCTGGAAGAATAAATGCATTTACCTCTTCATCATTTTTCAAAATAGATATTTTCCAATCAAACTCTTCTCTCTTCTGAACATAAACAGTATTTGCAATCTGATCGATTATTGTATTTAAGTGATTGTACACTTCTTGGTGATCCTCCTCCGTCAAAACATCAAGTCCATTTGTAGATTCATTAATTATTTCCGAAATAGCATTTCCTATCATTACCTGGTCTGCTTCATCAAATTCCTCCTTCGATTGCCCTACGACTATATCATCTTTCGGATCAGGCCGACAAGAGGACATTAAACCAATTATTAAAAAAAATGAAAATAAAATAATGTAGGTAGATGTAGATGTAATCTTTCTCATGGTATTATTAAATGTATTTAAGGCTGAAGGATATCCAACATCTTACCTTTCCAAAAAATATGCCACGCAAAAAAAAGCACCTTTTGAACGATTTTCAAAAAGTGCTTTTTTTATTTTTTTTTAATACTTTATTACATCTTAAATAAACTTATTAGCGCTTTTACTTCCGAATCTTGCTCTAGTTCTGGAGTCAATTTAAATAAAGATTCCAACAAAGAAGCATTCTCTTCAAGTGCCTGAGTCAATGTTTGCAAGGCTTCTTTTCTTTTGCTCATAGCAAACAAACAAGCCACCTTACAATATAAAAGTTCTGTATCAACAGTATATATTTGCGCTTCATCTAGAATCGAAAATGCCTCTTCACTATCTCCCATTTTCATCAAAAAGGTGGCATACTGAGTCCAATATTTACCTAATTCTGGAGCCATATCAGTTGCTCTTTGGAAAAACACTCTTGCTTGTTTTGCATTTTTATTTTTAAAATAAGCTTCTGCAATTGCAATTAAATATTCTTCTCGATCACAATCTGCTTCAATGGCTTGATTGTAATAATGAATAGCATCATCCCAGTTTTCCTCAAACATGTGGCATTCACCCATTCGAAATAATGCCATGCTATTTGAAGCATTTTTCTCAATTGATTTTAAATAATATTTTTTGGCAATTAAAATTTCTCCAAGGTGTTCATAACAAAATCCAACTTTTGCAAAAACATCACTATCTCCTGCTGATGTCTCCAAAAGTTCCTGATACATTTTTAGCGCCTTCTCATAATTCTCTGCCATGATGTAAGACTCTGCCCCATCTTTGTATGCTATTTCAAATTTACTATTAATGATAAAAGAATATTCGAATGCCTCCGCAGCAGTTTCATAATCTTCCAAACAGAAATACGCTTGCCCTAGGTTATACCAAGCCAAATAAGAATAAGGATGATCTTCGATAATAGCTAAATGCAACTCCACACTCTCTTCATATAATC
This sequence comes from Saprospiraceae bacterium, assembly GCA_045104975.1. Classification (GTDB taxonomy): domain Bacteria; phylum Bacteroidota; class Bacteroidia; order Chitinophagales; family Saprospiraceae; genus CAJQQY01. The sequence continues at coordinate 1,916 of JBGCCY010000328.1, read as the reverse complement.
CAGCCATTTCTACTGCTAACCAAATCTTATTTAATAAAATAGGATGATTTGGATCTTTTTGCAAAGCCTTTTTCAATACTGAAAACATCTTTTTGAAATCACCATTAATCTCATGAATTTTCGCCAATAAAAAGAGTACTTGAGATTGTTCTGCATCCTCAGAATTCTGATATAAACTTTTTAGAATATTATAAGCTAATTTAAATTCACCAAAAGCAATCCAAACTTCTGCTTGTAAAAGGTTTAAGTCAAAGTTCCCTGGTGAGTAGGCTAAGGCCTTTTCCAAGTACACTAATGCCCTATCGAATTCTTCTAATTCTACTAATAGTCTACTCTTGTGAAATAAAAACTCCATAGAAGAACCATATTGAGCCATTCCGAAATCGCAAACTTCCAAAGCCTTTTCAATCTCATCATCATTCTCAAAGAATAAAATCAAGTCCAAAAGTGCCGTTTTCTCGAAAAAACCCACCGTTCCCTTTTGTGACATGTCCGAAAACTTTAAAATAAGCTTTTTTAATATATTTTCTTCGTGATAATATTTCATTTTTATATCTAGTTTAAAGTGGTATCTTTTGTAAAGATTGAAAAAATCTATTTAAGAAACTACTTTTTTGAAGAAAATAATTTTAATATTTTTTTGTATTAAATTAAAACTTAAAGTGTATAACTTGCTGACAATCAACATATTACGAAATGAAATAAATTATAAATATTTTTAGTATAACCTTTAATGGTCTCTTTTTCATACACTAATATATGACAAAGAATTACATTTATTTTAAGAAAATTTATTTTAGAAAACTTGATTTTTAGGTAGGATAAAAATTACAAATTTTTAACATTTGTGACAATACATTATAGAATTGTTTCATCTATTTTGAAAAGAACTGATTGGTTTACTGACTAGAAACACTCCGATGAAAATTAAAATACCCGCTAATACCTTTACTACATCTAGCTCATCTTTCCCCATAGTCAATGCTATGATTGTAGCAAATAATGGTTGTAAATAAATATAAATACTTGCCACAGAAGGGTTGACCACTTTTAAAGCAAATGCATTAAATAGGTAGGCTAAAAAAGTAACTGCAATTAAAACATATGCAAATGCAAACCAGATCGTAGGAGTGAAAGTAGACCATTCGATTGCTTTCACATCATTCCAGCCAAATGGTAAAACCATAAAAAGACTAAAGGTAAAAACCCATTTGACTACCGTTATTGGATGATATCGAATCATTAGTTTTTTAACTAAAACCAAATAAATTCCATAAGACATCGCATTGGTGAAGATTAATGCATCTCCTAATAATTGATCTTGCTGCAGCGAAAATGAACCTCCTTTGCTAATTAAAATAATTGCTCCAATCGCTCCTGTCGCTATCCCAATCATTTTTTGAAAAGTGATTTTCTCTTTGATTAATAGTGCCGAAGTAATCAAAACGAGAATCGGAGTGGTGGTCATAATTAAGGACGCATTGATCGGAGTCGTATGTTTTAACCCCATAAAAAAACACATTTGATTTACGGCTACTCCAAAGAATGCACACAAAAGGAGCATTGGAATATCTTCTCTTTTTATTTTTTCTCTAACAAATACTAGATGAAAAAACCAAAATAATCCCATCCCACTCAAAACCCGAAAAACAATAAATCCAAAGGGTTGAATATAATTATCATCCATCACCAACTTGGCGATCGAGTAATTAGCTCCATAAATTAATGCGACTAAAAATAATGCAATATGCGCTTTGGCTATTTTAGACATAATATTTTTTTTTAGCCAGTAGTCAGATTTGAGGTTGTTCGCTGCGCTTTCGGTCAGGAGTCAGGGGCTACTTGTTCCCTCCATTAGTTCGATTTGTATTTATTCAAAAATTGGGAAAAACAAGAAGCCCCTGACTCCTGACCGA
>JBGCCY010000327.1:0-4467 GCA_045104975.1 Saprospiraceae bacterium | reverse complement strand
CGTATATTTGTATTAAGCAAAAATACGAGAAAACATGGCAACAGTAAAACTAATTCTCCGCACCGAGAGAACTAATAAATCTGGTGAAGCTCCTCTTTATATCCGCATGATTAAAGATAGAAAACCTCAATACATTTCCCTGAATTTTAGATTACCTCCCTCCTCTTGGAATAAGGATGAACAAAAAATCAAAAGCTCCTACCCTAACTCTACTCGGCTCAATGCATGGTTGAAAAAACAAATTTCTGATGTGCTTGGCACCTATGTTGAATTGCATACTAATGATGTGAATGTAAGAACCAAAGATATTAAGGCAAGTATTCTTGGTACAGCTTCTCCTCAATTTTTAGAATATGGATATAATTTTATTGAAAGAAAATTTCAAAGCAAAGGTAAAACTAGAACATATAAAAGATTCCGTTCTGCACTCAATAAACTCAAAGACCATCTTGATGGAAAGCATTTCACCTTAGAAGATTTGAATACTTCTTTTTTAAAAAACTACGAATACTTTCTCACAAAAAAACATGGAAATAAAGAAAACACTATACATACGGATTTAAAATCTTTTCGTAGAATTTTAAATGAAGCCGTTGATGATGACTTACTTCCTTTCGAAAAAAATCCATTCAATCGCTACAAATTGAAATGGGAAAAAACGACAAAAGTCTATCTGACTGAAATGGAATTAAAAGCATTTGAAGAATGTGAAGTAAATCCCAAACATAAAATTGCTATTCATAAAGATGTTTTCATTTTTGCTTGTTACACCGGAGGACTTAGAATCTCAGACATCTGCAGATTGAAATGGATTCATTTTAATGGCACACATATCATTATTGACACTTACAAAACTAGTAGTACGGTTTCTATTAAACTTCCTACTAAATCTTTGGAACTAATCGAAAAATATAAACTAGAAGGACAGAAACCAAGTGACCATATTTTCCCTTTATTAGATTCAGAAAAGGATTATGAAAACTCCGATAAATTATCTGATGCCATTAATGGTAAAAATGCTTATGCTAATAAGAATTTAAGGAAGTTGGCAAAAATGGCTGGCATCGAAAAGCCAATAAGTTTCCATACCAGTCGCCACACTTGGGCAACAAGAGCCCTTAGCAAAGGCATGAAAATTCATCATGTAAGTAAATTGTTAGGTCACGCTTCAGTTCGGACGACAGAAGTCTATGCTAAGATAATTAATAAGGATTTGGATGATGCTATGGCTGTTTTTGATAATTAGAATGAGAAAATATTCCCATAAAGTTTTCGTATAAAGATAATATGAATCCTTTATGAATGCTTCTTCCTGCCTCATTTCAAAACTGGACTTCCTCACCTAAAAGGACACTAAGATAAGTTAAAACAATTATCATTGCACCCGCTCCACAAACTCCGCTGCTGTCTTTGCCCTTATTTCTTCCAAACTCACCTCAGGCATCAACTCAATCAAAGTCAACTTACCCTCCTCAAAACTAAACACCCCCAAGTCAGTAATGACCATATCAACCGCACCCATCGCAGTAAAAGGCAAAGTGCATTCAGGAACAATTTTCGACACCCCATCCCTACTCGTATGTGATAAAGTAATAATCAAACGTTTTGCTCCGGAAGCTAAATCCATCGCACCACCACCGCCTAACAATGGTTTTCCAGGAACTGCCCTGTTCGCTAAATTACCAGCTTCATCCACCTGCAGTCCACCCATAATCGCCACATCAATATGCCCTCCTCGAATCATCGCAAAAGAATTCGAACTATCAAAATAGCTACTTCCTTTTAAGGCAGTCACGGGAATTTTTCCAGCGTTGACAGGATAATCTAAAGCACCACCTCCATCTTTTGGAGCAGGGCCGACGCCCAACATTCCATTTTCCGTATGTAAAATAATTCCATCCTCAGGCTTAATCAAATCTGCTACCAAGGTTGGAATTCCAATTCCTAAATTGACCACATCCCCTCTTTTCAATTCTTGCAATGCTCGGTTAGCCATATTCATTCTTCGAGCATCTACTTTTTTAATACTAGATTTCATCGAAGCTGAAGAACCTAAATCTTCCAAAGAAGTATGCGCTTCTACTAAATAATCCACAAAGCAACCTGGCGTGTGTATATTGTTAGGATTCAATTCTCCAACGGGCACAATTTCTTCCGCTTCCACAATGACAAGGTCGGCAGCCATTGCCATCGCAGTATTAAAATTTTGTTCCGTCATTCGATAAACCAGATTCCCAGCGGTATCGGCTTTCCATGCTCGGATAAATGCAACATCTGCTTTGATAGCATTTTCAAAGACAAAGGTTTTTCCGTCAATGACTTTAGTTTCTTTTCCTTCGGCAATTAAAGTACCTACAGAAGTGGGTGTATAAAATCCGCCGATGCCTGCGCCTCCTGCTCGAATTGCTTCTGCTAAAGTTCCTTGAGGCAATAATTGATATTCTACCTTTCCACTTTGAGCTGCTGCAACCGCATCTTTATTACTCGTAAAAAATGAACCAATCATTTTTTTGAGTTGTCCATTATTGAGCAATCGACCGCCCCCTAAATTTACTTCTCCTACATTGTTTCCAATAAAGGTTAAATCCTTGGTTTTAGTTTCAGCAAGCGCATGAAGTAAATGAACTGGATTCCCTGTCATTCCAAAACCGCCTCCTAATATTACATCTCCATCTTTGACTTTTGCAGCTGCTTGTTCACATGTTATTTGTGGTACGTTTTTCATTTTTATAAATTTAAACTTTTTCTAAAATGGTTGCATAACCTTGACCAACACCTACACACATGGCAACCAAAGCATATTTTTTATTTTGTTCGTGCAATTCAATTGATGCCGAATGCATAATTCGGGTTCCTGAAACACCTAAGGGATGACCTATTGCAATTGCTCCTCCATTAGGATTTATTCGAGCATCATTATCTGCTATTTTCAACTCCCGAGTGCACGCTAAAACTTGAGCGGAGAATGCCTCATTTAACTCTATGATGTCCATCTGCTCCAAACTCAGTCCTGCTTTTTCCAAAGCCTTCTTCGCTGCACCAACGGGGCCAATCCCCATAATCCGAGGCTCTACTCCGACCACAGCAGAACTTACAATTCTTGCCAATGGTTTTAAATTATATTTTTTTACCGCTGCTGCTGAAGCCACTAAAACTGCTGCTGCACCATCGTTCAATCCAGAAGCGTTACCCGCCGTCACCGTTCCTCCTTCCTCCATCTTTTTAAATGCAGGACGTAGCTTCGCTAAAATTTCTAAAGTAGAATTCGCTCGAATAAATTCATCCGAATCAAAAATAGTTGGCGCTCCTTTTCTCTGAGGAATTTCGACGGCAGTAATTTCTTTTGCCAATCTTCCAGATTGTTGTGCTTTAGCTGCTTTCATCTGTGACCAATAGGCAAATTGGTCTTGTGCCTCCCGACTAATTTTATATAGTTCCGCCAAATTTTCCGCAGTTGTTCCCATTCCATCTGTTCCATAAAGGGCAGTCATTTTCTGATTGACAAACCGCCACCCAAAACTACTATCGTACATGGCAGCATCTCGCCCGTAAGCTTTGGATACTTTTGAAATCACCCAAGGGCCTCTGGTCATATGTTCCACCCCTCCAGCAATAACTAAATCCGCATCACCAGATTTGATTGCTCGATTAGCGTGAATGATGGCAGACATTCCAGAAGAGCACAGACGATTAATAGTTTCTCCAGGGACAGACCACGGCAAGCCTGCCAACAATAAACTCATCCTTGCCACATTTCGATTATCTTCACCTGCTTGATTTGCGCAACCCAAAATAACATCGTCATAAGCGTCTTTGGGAATATTTTGAAATCTATCGGTCAATGCCTTGATGGGAATTGCTCCTAAGTCGTCCGTCCTAATTGGAGATAAGGTTCCTGTAAATTTTCCAAAAGGAGTTCGAGTGCCATCAATGATAAATGCTTCTTTCATTATTTATTTTGTAGTATTTCAGAAGTGCTTCCTTGATAATTTTTTGCTTGCAAGATTTCTTTCCAATCAATTTCTAATGTTGGAAAAATTCCTTCAAGCACTTCTGCTAAATGAATATTTTCTGATAAAACTATTTGGCAGGCCATTCCTAATTTTTCTTTGGCTTCTTTCTTAGTCAGATATTTACATAAAACAAATGTTGCTTGTTCAGAAAAAACTAGCCCATTCAGTTTATTCAAATTCGCCTCCATTACTTTTTTGTTCACTTTAATATTTTTGGAGATGATTAAACTATGATTTAAAATGCCCCCAATAGACACCATCATTTGAGGTAAACTTATCCATTCCAAAGCTAATGCTGAACCATCTCTTTCTTGAGTATGGATTATAGCATGAAGATTATTTGCTGACAATTGAAAAACATATTTTGATAATGCAACAATCGCTTCACTTAAAACTGGATTGTTTTTATGAGGCATCGTACTTGACTTTCCCCCACCCTTTTTGTTCTCGATGA
>JBGCCY010000326.1:0-7853 GCA_045104975.1 Saprospiraceae bacterium | reverse complement strand
GCTATTTGCCAAAACTTCCGCAGAAACAATATTCATTGGATCGGTAAGGTCTTCAATTTTTAATAAGAAAGGAGTTCCTGCTTCAGGCGACCAAACTTTAGCAGTCAAAGTTGTACCATTTGACCAATCAATAGCAGATGCTAACGGTAAAGTTGCACCAGCCCAAGTTTGAGCACCGTCTACTTTTTCCAAAGACAAAACAGTTGCACTAGTATTATCACCAGATGCATCTGGATTTGTAATGACACTAGAAACTAAATCTCCAAATGGTAAATTATCATAAGTAATATTCGGATCTTCAAATGTGATTGGAAGTGTAGGAAGGACAGTTGCGGCAACATCTAATTCAGCATCATCAAAGTAAAATGGAATATCACCAATAAAGGGAATATTTTGATAATCAGGGAAAACTACAAATCTTGTATATTCAATCATTGGGTCAAAAGTCCCAATCGTAGAAGTTGACATATCGAAAACTAATGTTTCCCAACCAGCCTCTACAGTTGTATTAACAATTACTTCCGCAGAAACAATATTCATTGGATCGGTAATATCTTCAATTTTTACTTGTACTGGAATTCCTGAGAAATCTGAGTAGAATTTGATTTTGATGGTACTGGTATTTGAAAAATTCATAGGCCCAGCCAAATCAATAGATGCTCCAGCCCAAGGTTGACCTCCTACCACTTTGGTAACATTCCAAACTGTCGCACTTCCGTTATCTGTATCCATATTTGGATTAGGAACAAGAGCCGAAGTGGCAGCTCCAAAACCGATAGGTGCATAAGTAATATCAGTAGATTCGAAATCCATTGGAAGCGTAGGAAGTGAAATAACATCACATGTTCCATCATCTGCACAATTTCCATAACATGCCTGAATAGTTGTATCAGACATTACAGCAGGTAAAAAACGATCATTAAAGTTATTTGGATCGGCACACGGTAGGCCTCCAATATCTTCTTTGCAACTATAATTTGGGCAGTTACCATTTGTGAAGGTATAGAAACTACTAAAACCTAGATCTCTGATAACCGTTGTTGTCCATATACCATCACCATCTGGATCAGTCAAAGGATTATCGCCAGGATTGCCAAAGCCAGTTCCTCCAGCAATAAATATTCCTGCTGGATCAACTGAACCAAGTGCTGCAGTATTTACTTCAAATGTAATATTGACTTGAGCCATTACAGATGAGATTGAAAAAAGAAGAATTAGGATGGGTAAGAATTTTCTTTTCATGATATAGTTTTTAATGAATTTTGATATTATCCATATTTTTTTTAGAAATGAGTAGACTCAATTAAAAAAATAGGAATAGGTTGATAATTAGTATTAAAATAATTTAACAATTAATATGAAGCTCTGTTTAAAATTATTTATTAAAAATTAATAACAGGTATTTAAATTTTCTAATGGGAAATTACTAAGAATTTATAGTTTCAAGGGAAATAGGGCTACGATTATACTACTCACTCTTATTTTTTGAGGTGAAATTGATTACTCTTAGCTTTCTAAATTATTTTTAACTAAAATTCATTATCGGTTTTTATCTTGCTTTTTAAAAAAGAGGAATTATAATCGCTAGATTTTCTATTAAAAAAAGTAGTACCTGGAAGTGATTATTTCTTTTTTAGGGAAGGAGTGAGGATGTACTGCAAGATTTCAGAACTGCAGATGTTGTGTCAGAAGGTAGAAAAGGGGATTAGAATTGCATTAAAAAATCAGTCAAGTTTTCTTCTTTTGTTAAACCAAATTTCTTTCGTAATCGATACCTACTTGCTTCAACTCCACGTGTAGTTACATTCATCAAAGAGGTCATTTCTTTGGTAGAAAGGTTCATTTTTAAATAAGCACACATCTTCAAATCCTTTGGTGTTAACTTAGGATATTTAGATTTTAGTTGTTCAAAGAAATTTCGATGAAGTTGATTGAAATGAAACATTACCTGTTCCCATCCTTCACCTTGAATTTCTTCTTGTTGTAATTTTTGAATAAGCTTTTGGATTTTTTTATGAAGTGCAGGATCGGATGCTTCCTTTTTTATTTCAATTAATCGCTCTTTAATTTGATCAATAGTTTCATTCTTTTTCACCAAATTAATAGTTGTTGAGACTAGTTCTCTTTTTTTAGAAGCTAGTTCTAATTCTGTTTTTTCTGCCAATAATTTTCCAATAGCCATCTCTGATTCTTTTACCACTAATTCGTTTTCTACCTTCAATCCAAAATACTTTTTTCTGTAAATCCTAATAATAGAAATTATGCCAAAGAGGGTGAGAAATGAGAAAATTAAAAAAGCTAAAGTGGAAGCGTACCAAGGTGGCGAAATATTAAATTCATAAGTCAAAACTGGGCTTTCAATTTGGAAATTATTTTTTCCTTGCAAATGAAAAGTGTATTTCCCAGGTCGTAGATTAGTATATTCCTTTGATTTTTTATTATTCCAATCTGTCCAATCTTTATCATAACCTTCCAAGTAATATCTGAATTCAGTCGATTCTCCACTTACAAAATCAGTCGCAGAATAGCTGAAATAGAAATCATTTACATGATGTTCAAAAGTTTCAATCTGATCATTTTGTTGAATATTATTAACTACACCGTCATTATAAAAAAGTCCTTTAGATATGACCGAATCACCATTTGAAGTGGTTTTTATTTCATTAATTAAAACCTCAAAAGTACTATCCACATTTAAGTATTCATTAGGGTGGTAGTGAATAAATCCCTGATCGTTTGAGATGAATACATTATTTTTATCAAAAGGATAGATGGATTCAAATCCTTTATTTAATTCTTTTTTGAAAAAAGGAAAGACGATTTTATTAATCTTTTTTTCTAAACCCTTATCGTTGATATCCAAAAAACCAAATTCATTTTGAGTGACAAACCAAATATTATTATCAGGTGTTTCAAATAGCCTTCTAATTTTATTTTTCTTCCCAAAAATATTATTGAAAATAGGGTACTCTTCAAATCTTTCAGTTTCATAATTGTAAGTAAAAGCACCCTGCTCTCCACAGAAAATAATCTCATCATTAATTTTAAAAAAATGATTGAGTAGATAAGAAGGCAGACCTTGATCTTCTCCAAGTAACTCTATTTTAGAACTTGTAAAATCATTGTTAGGAGTAATTTTAAAAATACCTCGATAAGGGTGCGACATCCATATATTTCCTTTTTGATCCTCTTCTACAAATCTCGAAGATTCATTTAATTGAGCGAAATCAGGAAGTGATTGATAAGTATCATTTTCTTTTTTGAAAAGATAAATATTAAAGTAACTACCGGCAATTCGGAGTTCAGGATGATTGTTTAATTTCTTAAAATTCCATATTCCTGTTTTATCAAAAAACGGTTCAGCTACTCCATTTTTTACAATCAATGCTCCATTAACATGTGCTACGATGAGTTGATCATCCACGATATCTAATCCCCAAACTTGCCCTTTGGTATTTTTGACTAATTGAAAATCGAAGGATTCCAAAGGGGAATATTGTTCCTTCCATTTTCCAACATAAAGTCCTTTGTTCGTACCAAAATAAATTTTATCATCGAAAATTTTCGTAACAAAACCGACGGCATCTAATTCTTTATCCGGAAAAATTCGGGTAAAGGGAGAATTTGTGTGAATATAATTTAGACCATTCAAAAGTCCAATCCAGAGGTTTTGACTTCTGTCTGAGAATAATGTAAGTATATTGTTATTGAGTAATCCATTTCCTTTATGAAAATGGAAAAGGTGTTTTCCTTGGTTATTAAAAAAAAGCAATCCACCATATTCTGTGGCAACGACAATTCTATTTCCAATGATATTTTCAACCTGTTTGATATGGTTAGTTTTTATAAAATCATCAGCATCTGTTTTCCATTGCTTTATTCCTGTATCGTTCAATTCAAAGAAACCATTCTTCGAAGTTGCGATTAAAGTTTTGTTGTCGATTTTGTTTAAAGAGGATATGGCTACCGAAGAAAAAAAATCAGTACCAGGAACTTTGTTTAATTGATTTCGATCAAAAGAATAAATTCCAGAAGTAAAATCTTGAATATAAATTTTGTCTTTACTCTGCCCTAAAAAATTGATGATTCCTTGTGTGAAAACTGAGATTTTGTTTTCCTTTAACTGGTACAATTTTTCAGATGCCATAAAAAAAACACCGTCTGAAGTGATCTCAATATTCCATACATCTTCGAAATTTTGATACTTTTCAGGCACTAGATATTTTAAAGATTCAAATTCCCATTCTCCAAATTTATTAGGAATATAACGGCCAAACTCATTTTGGCCTCCAGCATAAATAACTCCTTTTTGATCTATCGCTAATGATCTTACAATGGTATAATTGGGTAGTGGATAAATGGTCCATGTAGTACCATCAAAGGATACCATACCCTCATCATTAGCAAAATACATGATGCCTAATTTATCTTGAATTATATCTGCATTAAGTGAACCTGATTGAGAAATATCTTTCGGGAAAGCTTGAATTACGGGTACTCCAAGGTTATAATCCTGAGCTGTGGTGTACTCTGAAAAGCATAAGAACAGAAGACTAATAAGTATTTCTAACCTAATCAATTATTAATTAGTTTGTGAGGTGTAAATATAAGAATTGAATCGAAAGTGAGTGGTAATATGTAGGTATATAATTACTTTTGAGTACCATTTATTAACATTTTTACTATATTTTTTTCTCTTGAGTGTATTAATGAGGGATTAATTTTTCTTAAATAGAATTTGATGATATAGTTTTATGAACTTAAATCTTTTCAAGTTTAGATTCGATGAATTTCATCCTATTGAAACTTGAAAAGAATTAACTTTTAGTGATCTTTCTAATTCTATTGTAAGCTACTTTCTATTGCTTATTTTTCGACGGAAAATTTTAGTCCACTAAATGAATCATACTTAATATATTAATAATTAAAATAATATCTAAAATTCTATTTTATGAAAAATAATATCTCATTTTTATTCCTAATACTTTCTTCATTACTACTAGTTTTTTCATGTGGAAAAGATGATAATGATGGCGAAGTTGAGAATTGCGATGGACCCACAGCGATTTCTATTTCTATCTCCCCAGTTTCAAAACTTGAAGGAGATATTAATTCAAGTTTTGATTTTAAAGTAATACTTTCCCAATCAAGTTCGGATATTGTTACAGTAGATTTTGCTACTCAAGATAAATCAGCGATTTCTGGTGAAGATTATATTTCTCAGAATGGAACTTTAACTTTTTCAGGAACTGTTGAGCAAATTATTTCCATAGAAATCATTGCTGATACTTTAAGTGAAAATGATGAAGAATTTGAAATTCAATTATCTAATCCGACTAACGCCACTTTGGGGGACGAGTTAGAAATTGGAACTATCCTAAATGATGATACTTTTGTGCCAGCGGATTGTATTGGTTATACCACTCCTAATTCTTATCCAGGAATGACTCTAGTTTGGGCGGATGAATTTGAAGGATCTGAAATTGACCTAGGTAATTGGACACACGAAATAGGTACAGGAAGTAATGGCTGGGGAAATAATGAGTTAGAATATTATACGAGTAGTTCTGAGAATTCTTATATTTCTAATGGTAAATTAATCATTGAAGCCAAGGAGCAAAATATCTCAGGAAGTAATTATACTTCTGCAAGAATGATAAGTGCTGGTAAACAAGAATTTACTTATGGAAGAGTTGATGTGCGAGCTAAGTTGCCAGAAGGCCAGGGAATTTGGCCAGCGATTTGGATGTTAGGTGCAGATATTTTTACGGTTAGTTGGCCAGCATGTGGCGAAATAGATATGGTGGAACTAGTTGGGCATCAACCAAATAAGGTTCACGGTACGGCTCATTGGGGAAATCAAGGTAACCCAAGTACTTATCAAGGAAATGCATATACCTTACCAGTAGGAAGTAAGTTTTCAGATGAATTTCATGTATTTAGTATTATTTGGGAAAATAACAGTATCAAATGGTTAGTTGATGATCAACAATATTTTACTATTACTGATGCAAATGTTACGAATACTTCTTATCCATTTAATGATGACTTTTTCTTTATTCTAAATGTTGCGGTTGGTGGAAATTGGCCAGGAAGTCCAGATGCATCTACCGTTTTTCCTCAGAGAATGTATGTAGATTATGTGCGGGTTTTTCAATAAACTTTAGAATTGTCAAATTGGAAAAAGGTAGTTTCTATTTTGTGATAATCACTTCTTTGGAAATGGAAATAATGTTCCTCTTTTTTCTAAAAATTCTAAAGCCTTAATTATTATAAAAAAAGGATCGGATTCCATTAATGAATCCGATCCTTTTTTTTGAGTATTACTTATGAATCGATTATTAATTTTAAAACACTCTCTAAAGTTTTATCAATTTAATATTATCAATATAAACTTCACCAGAATCTTTCACATTAAAATATAATTGTTTGATTTTTTTAAGATCGACTCCTTTAGGAATGGCAGAAATCGGAACGACCACTTTTTTCCAATCGGTTGAATATTGTCCACCTTTTACAAAATCAGATTTTAATTTTACAAAAGTTTTAGCTCTGTCATAGTCTTCAAATCCAATGTAGAGTGGGATAGAGGAACTATTGCCATTTGCCATTTTTAGATCAAATTCAAAACCTGCTGTATTATAAATTGGAGTTAAATCTACGGGCTTCCATTTATTCCAACTTGCTCCAAAAGAAGTAAGATTACAGTTGTTAGCATCATTCCAGATTAAATGAAGTGATTGGTTTCCTTCTGAACTTTCTTTATCTGTGAGTTCGAAAGTCTGGCACTCATCAGTAATCATTCCCCATGCATTATTATTGATAAATGCATCATCGAATATTTGTCGAGGAGTCGTGGTAGCATCAGGTAAAGTTTCCTCGACCATCCAAGGGGTCTGAGGTTGTTCCTCATAAAAAACTAAACTGATATCATCTAAATAAACACTTCCGCTTTGTTGTAATTCTATTTGAAGTTGTTTAATATTTGAGGGGTCGAGATTTTCTTTTTCGGTTTCAAATGAACTTAGAGGAACAACTACTTTCTGCCAATTCTCGTCGATAGCTGATCGTTCAAAAAATTTGTTTGTCGTATAACAAAATCCCATTCCATCACTATAATCAATTAAAGTCAAAACCATAGGTAGACCAAATGCTCTACCTTTTTGAGTACGAACATACATTTGAATGGCTACTTTATCCATGATGGAAGAAAGATCTTTACCTGCCCAATTGTCCCATCCAATCCCAATCCCTGCAAATTTGCATCCCTTGGCATCTCGATTCCAGGATATTTTAATCGATTCTTTTCCACTATAAGCAACATCTGAAATACTTCCTTCTTGGCAAATATCTTTTTCTAATCCCCAAACATCAGTAGCATCTTCATCATAAATTCTAGACTCTACAATTAACGAAATATTAGTAGGAATTGGCTCTTGAATAATTGGTTCAGTACCATCATAAAGGGATGCTTTTTTAAATTGAACACATCCTGAAAAAATAAATAACAAGACAATTCCGGAGAGGTAGCATTTTCTATTTAATAAAATCATATTCAATAAAATTAAAATTTTTTATTCCAGTTGTTTCTGTTGAATTGCTATTCTGAGAATACCTTGAAATAATTTAATAACACTTAATAACTCAATAGTGTTTTTTCTAAGTAGCTATCAGTAAATTTAAACAAGCGCTTAAACTAACTTTTCTATTAATTATAATTCCAGAGGAGCACCATCTGTAAAGATCATAAAATCAATCCCAAAATCAACCTGCAAAGGTGGAGAAGGCTGAGCATTCATATCTGAAATCATCAACAAACGTATAGCTACTAATTTTTCTAAATTTTCTTGACT
>JBGCCY010000325.1:0-12875 GCA_045104975.1 Saprospiraceae bacterium | reverse complement strand
GCGAAGAGCCGTATTTTTCTTGATAGTATTCTAAAGGTTTGAGTAGTCGAATCATTGCGATTCCGCACTCATGTTTTATTTGATCACTCATCAAATTCAGTTTAAAAACCGTTATAGAAATCTAATTTTTTGCAAAGGTAAATTTAATAAGTTGGTGTAACAAGAAAGTTTGAAAGGATGTTGTGAGAGGAGTGGTTTTTTTTTGAAAAGATGGGGAAGGCGACAAATAATAAAACTCTATAATATTGAAAATTCTGCTTCCATTTACCCAAAAGTAATTCATCGAATTTTCCTCTTGTTATATCGAGTTGAGTCATTTTTTCATAAAAAGGAATATATATTATATATAATTCTAAACTTAAAATATATCAATATGCTACTATCTAGTTTTTATGCATTTACATTTCCTTTTGTCATAATTACATTCACTTCTTATTATTACTTTTTAAAAGATGATTATGAAGTGTGGAAAAAACATCGGTCTTATGAAAGAATGAAAAGTGAGGAATTAGTTGAATTGTATGCTTTACAAAGACAAAATATGATAATGATGTTTTCTGAGTTATTTCTTGGAATAGTTATTTGGTTTGCCCTCATGTCTTTTACGATAGATGTATTACATATTAAAATGCCTTTATTTTTGGCATATACTTTTAGTCCTTTGTATCTAATTTCTTTACAAGTTTATGTGATAAAAAAAAGACTGAGGAAAAGTACGGAAATATTTAAATATGCTAAGCGGACTGCTTCTTAATAAAACAAAGAAGCCTCGAACGAAATGTTCGAGGCTTCTTTCCTAACTATATATTTTGATAATTTTATAATCCTGAAACTTGAGTCATATTTACTTAGTTTTCAATCAAAGTAACATCTCCTTTAAATATTTCACTCTTACCATCTATAAATTCTATTTCTGCGAAATACACAAAAACAGCAGGGTTGAGTTGTTTGCTATTAAACCACCCATCCCAACCAAATACAGGATCATTGGGCATAAAATTTTTAGCTGAAAAAACTAACGCTCCCCAACGATCATAGATTTGGAAGGTGTTAACTTTTTCTACTTTTGCGGTATTGGCATAGATCATAAACAATTCATTATAACCATCTTCATTTGGACTAAAGGCATTTGGTATATAAACTTCTTTAGTCGTATTGACTGTCAAGGTTATTTCATCACTTGCTTCACATCCGCTATCGTTTATAATGGTGATACTGTATGAGATTCCATTGATAATATTTTCAACTATCGGATTGAGGCAATTCGTGCAACTTAATCCATTTGATGGCGACCAGATTATTTCGGCAAGTTCTGAAGTATCAACATTCGTAAAAGTTAAAAACTGATAATCATCGCCAAGTTCTAAATTAACGTCCGGAGGTAATTCAACATTGAGCTGTGAATTAACGGGTTCAATATATACTTCTTGTTGCAATTCACAACCTGCTATATCTTGAATCAAAACAGAATAATTTCCACTTACAAGTCCACCAAAAATATTGGAAACACTATAATTTTGTCCACCATCAATAGAATACAAATAAGGAGTCTCTCCTCCTTCGACAGACACAATTGTCAAACTTCCTAAATCATCATAGCAAAGTGGATCAACCGTTTCAATGATAGCTGCGGTTGGTATATTTTCATTTTCCTCAGCAAAAACATTTGCTTCACTAGTACAGCCATTGTCATTATTTGTAACGATAAGAGTATAAAACCCAGGCTCGTAAATGATTGGTGACAAAGTGGTACTATTATCAATTGTATTATTTCCTGTCCATTGATAAGTAAAAGGGATACCAGTAGATGATCCCTCTCCATTCAGCATAATATTTTCATTTAAGCAATCAAGTGTTTCTGTACTCGATGCGACTGCCATTGGTAAAGTAATATTTTCGGAAACTAAAATTTCAGCTTCACTTTGACAACCATTGTCATTATCAATGACGGTCAGAGTATAGGTACCTACCTGGTTCACTGTTGGTTGTAAGGTAGATACTCCTGATAAAATTCCTCCTGCAGGAATTGAAGTCCAACTGTAAATAAAATTTCCATTGGAGGAAGACCCTGTTGCGTTAATTTGAATTTCTTCTTCCACACAGGTTAACATTTCCGCAGGAGTAATTATCGCAATTGGTAATGTAGTGTTTTCTAATACCTCAATGGTTTCCGTATCAGTACATCCATTCACTATATTAGTTACCAATAAAGTATAAAATCCCGCTTGTTCAACTTCAGGACTAGAAGTATTGGCACCCGAAAGAATAACTCCATTTGTAGTCGTCCATTCATAAGTAACACTACCAAAAGGAATTGATCCTAATCCATCCAAAACAAGGGAAGTTATATTACACGTAATGAATTGATTAGAAAGAAAATCAATTTGAGCAATTGGTTCATTGGTATCTTGCGTGATGATTACTTCATCTTGGGTCTGGCAATTATTGTTAATGTCTACAATGAATAAAGTATAAATCCCTGGTGAGTTAATCAAAGTTGTTGGGGTATTTGCAATAATGTCTCCTGCATTGTTTTGCCATTCGTATTGAATATTATTCCCTGTACTTGAGGCACTTCCATCAAGAGTAATTTCCAAAATTTCACAAGTAAGCAATTCATCATTTCCTGCATCAGCAATTGGCAAGTTACTATCAGCAATTACTTCTACGCTGGCAATCGAGCTACAACCATTGGAATTATTTGTTACGATTAAAAAATAAGTACCTTCTAAAGATACAGAAGAGATTACAGTATTAGCAATGGAATTGCCTGCATCATTTTGCCATTCATATGTTAAGTTTGTACCCGTTGAATTCGTTCCATCAAGTATCACTTCTGTTTGGTCGCATGTCAATATTTGATTTTGCCCAGCATCGGCTATTGGTGAGATAATATCTTGTTCAACTTCAATTGTCATAGTGGTCGAACATCCATTATCAATATCGGTTACTAAAAGGGTATAAGTTCCAGGTGTGGAGATCATCACATTTTCAGCATTAGAAATAATATCTCCGTTTGAATTTATCCATTGAAAATTGGCGTTGCCACTTACAGTAGAAGACGCGTTTCCATCAAGATTTACCTGATTATTTTCACAAGTCAAAGTACCATTTGAAGATATAATTGCAATAGGTAAATTATCATCAGGTATAACTTCTACATTAGATTGTGTGCTACAACCACTTGCAGAATTGGTAACAATTAAATCATAAATCCCAGCTTGAGATACTTCAACTGTAGATTGTTCACCAATCAAAATCTGAGTAGCATTTAGCCATTGGTAGGTTAAGTTATTTCCTGTAGAATTACTCCCATCTAATGTAAGTTCATTTATATCACAAGTAAGTATTCCGTTATTCCCTGCGTCAGCTATTGGTACTTCAATGTTTTGATCTATCACAACTGAAGCCGTTTCAAAACAACCATTTAGTGTATTTGTAACTACTAAAGTATAAGTGTCAGGTGTGTTAATTAAAGGTGATAACTCATTTGAAGTAATATCATTATTTGAATTTAACCATTCATAAGAAAAATTCAAGCCCATACTGCTTTGACTTCCATCAAGTGAAATTTCTGTTAATACACAATTTAAGATCGTATCATTTCCTGCATCAGCAATTGGGTTTTCTATATCTTGAAGTATTTCAATATTCGCCGAAGCAACACAATTATTATCCAAATTAGTAACAGTAAAAGAATAGATGCCGGGTGATGTAACACTAGTTGTACTTGCTGTAGAAATTACATCGTTGTTTTCATCCAGCCACTCATAAATAATATTACTTCCTATACTAGTTTGGATTCCACCTAAATCAATAGATAGATTTTCACAAGTCAATATCTCTACTTGACCTACATCAGCTACAGGTATATTAGTATCTAATAATACTTCAAACACATTACTGGAAGAACAACCATTTTCGGAAAAAACGACTAATGTGTATATCCCTCCCTCATCAACATCAACAGTTTCATTTGTACTGATAATATCATTATTAACATTCCACCATTGAAAAGTTAGCGTAGTTCCACTACTTGTCGAAGCACTCCCATCTAGAATAACTACAGGCTCATCACAAGTGATTAAAGGATCCCCATTTATGATGGCAACTGGAGGAGAAATATCTTGAACTACTTCAATATTAGAAGATGCTGAACAGCCATTATCATTATTGTAAACGATCAAAATATAATTTCCTGAAACATCTACATCTACTTGCAAGTCTTCAGAAATGATAGTTCCCGAAGGGTTTTGCCATTCGTAGGAAATATTATTTCCAACCGTCGACCCATTTCCATCTAATGTTACTGATAGATTTTCACAAGTTAAAGTATCATTAGTTTCTGAATTTGCAATCGGGACATCCGAACCATCTTCAACGTCTATAGTTGTAAGGTTCGAACACCCATTATTCATATTTGAAACAATGAGTGAATAAGTCTCCGAAGTAAAAACATCAACTGTAGTGTCCATTGATATAATATCTCCATTAGCATCTAACCATTCGAAATTCAAAAATTCTCCTGTTGAATTACTCGCATCTAATGTAACTGGATTATTGTTGCAATCTACCGAACCACTTGAAACCGCAATCGCAGAAGGCATTTCAATATCTTGGAAAACTTCGATTGTCTCTTCTTGCGTACAACCATTATTTTGATCTGAAACTATTAAGGTATAATTGCCAGGAATATTAGTATTCAAAAAGGCAGTAGTTCCAATTGTATTTCCAATACTATTATGCCATTCAAAATTTAAATCGCCAATCCCAAATGACATCGAAGCATCTATTTCTACAGCAAGGTTATTACAATTTAAAGTGTCAATGGGAAAAAGTCCAATACTTGGAAGTTCAATATTTTTTTCTAAAAAAACTTGTGCCTCATTGGTACATCCATTTCCAACATCAGTAATGATTAAAAAATAATTCTGTGAAATAGTTGCGTTGAAAATATTATCCATTCCTACGATATTTCCATCTTCATCTCTCCATTCAAAATTCAAAATACCCATGCCGTTAGAATTAGAGGCATCAATATTTACAGAAGTGGTTACACAATCCAAAGTATCGAATGGAAGGAGTTCAAGAATAGGAGGGTCAAGATTTTCATTTACTACAATCATAGTATCAGCCAGACAACCATTGTTTGTCATAATAGAAAGCGTGTATGTTCCAGCCTGAGTTACTTCTACATCAGGTGTAGTTTCTGAAATTCCTTGCCCTGTCCAAAGATAACTTACTCCCGAAGTAGTCGAACTTCCAGATAAAGTCACCGAATCATTCTCACAATCTAAAATTCCTTGAACTCCTGCGGAAATATTAGGCAAAGTAATGTTTTCCAAAACAGATACGGTCTCACTTGAGGTGCAACCGTTAGAACTTGTTACGGTCAAAGTATATATTCCAGACTGGTTAGTAGTAATATTTTGTAAAGTAGAATTTACTCCAGGTCCGATCCATTGGAAAGTTACATTTGCCGTATTCGAAGACCCAACCAATGCAATGGTTGAATTACTACAATCAATTGTTCCACTTACCTGAGTAGAAATATCAGGTAAATCTAATTCTTCAAAAACGGTAACTGTTTCCATATTAGCACACCCATTTGGAGCAGTAATCGTAAGTTCATAGCTACCTGCTTGGCTCCCAGTTATATTTGGTAAATTGGAGTTTACTCCAGGACCTATCCATTGGAAAGTTACATTTGCCGTATTCGAAGATCCTGTCAAGGTAACGGTGGAATTATTACAATCAATCGTCCCACTTACTTGAGTAGAAATATCGGGTAAATCTAAATCTTCAAAGACGGTAACTACTTCCGTACTAGTACATCCATTTGGAGCAGTAATCGTAAGTGCATAGTTACCTGCTTGGTTCACAGTTATATTTGGTAAGCTAGAATTTACTCCAGAACCTACCCATTGGAAAATTACATTTGCCGTATTAGAAGATCCTGCTAAAGTAACGGCCGAATTATTACAATCCAATATTCCTTGAACCTCTGTAATAATATCAGGAGGAGTATTATTTTCCATAACCGTTATATCTTCCATTATTGTACATCCATTGGGAGCGGTAACTGTCAAACTATAATTACCAGCTTGATTGGTTGTGATAATAGGATCATTAGATAATATACCAGGCCCTTCCCATTGAAAGATAACACCCGGTGTGTTGGATTGTCCAAACAAAGTAACTATTGAATTATTGCAACCCAATATTCCTTGAATATCAATAGAAATATCGGGAGGAGTAAAATCCTCTATCACAGAAACTGTTTCACTATTGGTACAACCATTAGGAGCAGTTACAACAAGTGTATAACTCCCCGGTTGGTTGACCATTACCGTTGGTAAATTGGAATTTACTCCAGGCCCCATCCACGAAAAAGTTACATTTGGAGTATTTGTAGACCCCGCTAACGTAACGGGTATATTATTACAATCTACTATTCCTTGCACCTCAGCAAAGATATCTGGGCTAAATGATTCTAACACTTCAACATCTACACTTGCTTCGCAATAGCCATCTCCAAAAACGATTAAAGTATACGTCCCTGGATCAAAAACCTCAGGGTTTTGTACTGTAGATGAGAAATTATTAGGCCCTGTCCATTGATAATTGACACCTTGCCCCGATGTAGAATTAGAAGCATCTAAAATAACCGATGAAACATTACACCCCAAATTACCAGGTGGCAACACTATTGCATTAGCTAGTTCATCTACGGTTAAATTAATTTCAATAGTGCTGGCGCAACCCGAAGAATTCGGAATCTGATAAGTTCCTTCCGTACAAAATTGTTGCCCTAGATATTCAAAACATTCTCCTGTACAGACCGTTTCTTCAATATTTAGAATACCACCCGAAGTTAATTCAAGTTTAATATCTTCTATAAAATAATAAGCTGCTCCTGTCCCATTTGGAGGTGAGATCTGATAGGTTCCTTCCACGAAAAAATTACCGATTGTTAGATATTGTTCCCCACCATTAGCTATAAAACTTCCAGTTAATGGCACCCAATTAACTGTATCAGTCACCACTTCAGAATAATACACTTGAGGTGTTGCATATATCATAGCCAATGAACTGACTGGCGGAGGATTTTCAGAAAGGTAAACACCAACATTACTTATTCCTTCAAAATTAGTACTAGTATATCCTGAGCTAGTATGCATTTCTACATAATAACATTCTCCTGCAATTAATGGCTGGGGCAATAACACCTGCAAATATTCTCGAACAGATGTTCCTGTTCCGTGGACGGCTAATCCAATATACGCTCCCCCTGTTCTTGCTGGTTGATAGCCTATTAGATTGTTTGGAACACTCTGCCCTGGAAATGGAGGTCCAACATAGCAACTATTAAAGTAATCTGGACTCGAGTTGGCAGGATTATTCCAATCATCTAATAAATATATCTGGCTAGGTGCACTAGGACAAAAGGAATAGTTTTCAAAACTAGGATTGGGAACCAGATTTTGGGCATCAACCGTAACTGAAAATATTAATAATACTAAGACTTGGGGAGATAATTTATACATATGATCAAGTTTCAATGATTACTTAAAGTTGCTTAACTGTCTGGGTGAAACCTATACTTATCAATCTATTTTATCTTGCGACGGGCATGCTAATATAATAAAAAGTAAATGATTTCATTAATTTTAAATTTTCTCATTTACAAAGTTCGTTTATGAAGTTATTATTTTAAAATAGAAAATTGATTAAAACTAGTGGCTATTGTAGTTTTGGTTTATGACTTTTTCATTCATAATTGATTGTCTTGGATTCAGCTCTTTTTTAGAAACTGTTGTCATAAAATAGTAAATCGGTACCGAATTGCTTCGATACCGATTTACCACCTTAGAGTTGCCGTCTCTTTTTGACTTATTTTTTCTTTTGTTAAAAATTCAGAATGACTCCTGTTTACTACTCACACCTTTATCTGCACATACTTTATCGTCAAATTTTTCGCCAAGTGCATTCCTTCATATTCCGTTTTGATTTCCAAAACATCCACCGGAAGTGGCTTGGAATAAATATCATCATCATGGTACACCAACTCAAATGAAGTTTCTTTTTTCAAAACCTCCAAAGTAAATGCGTACAACTCAGGCGAGTCAGTTTTTAAATTAACGATGCCATCTTTTTTCAAAATATTTCGATAGCGATGCAAAAATGCAGGAGCAGTTAATCTTCGATTCGATTTGCTATCTTTTAAAAATGGATCAGGGAACGTAATCCAAATTTCATCTATTTCATTTTCCTCAAAAAACAATTCTATCTGTTCTATTCGAGTTCGGAAAAAAGCAGCGTTATTGATATTTTTTTCCATCGCTATCTTTGCACCTTTCCAGATTCGAGCACCTTTGATATCTACTCCAATGAAATTTTTGTTGGGAAATCTTTCTGCCAATCCGAGGGTATAATGTCCTTTTCCACAAGCCAATTCCAACACAATCGGATTATTATTTTTAAAATGTTTCTCACTCCATTTTCCTTTTAAGTCTACAATTTCTCCATTTAATCCAGAGAGTTCAGGATTCATCGGATCGATGTTTTCATAGACATTTGGAAAGGTTAAAATGTCGGCGAATTTTTGAAGTTTATTTTTCTTACTCATTACAAAATAGCATCTAGCGCTTGCTGATATTTTTTAAATTTACTTAAATTTTTATGTCCTGCACCTTCGATTTCAATATATTGATCAGAAGGTTTTAAAAGTGGCTTGAGTTGCTCCGAAGACTTGTTTGGAACGACCCAATCTTTTGTTCCCACAAAAATATAAATTGGTTCTTTAATTTTCGATAAATGTTCATCATTTGGGAAATTATATTTGAAATCAAATGGAAAATATAGAATTCTGCTATTCGTTTTCATGAGGTTGCCAATGTTTTTAAATGGCGTTTCCAAAATAATTTTTTGAGCTTCCACTTTCGTCGCCAAATTTGAAGCTACAGCACAACCCAAAGATCGACCATATATAATCACTTCACTTTTTTTATATTTTTCAAAATTCTTAAAAACCCAATCATAAATTAATTGGGCATCTTCATAAAATTTCAACTCATCAGGTTGCCCTGTACTTTTTCCAAAACCTCTAAAATCAGACATTAAAATATCGTAACCTCTCAAAGTAAAATCTGATTGAAATTTTCCCCATCGTTGCAAATTATCTGCATTGCCATGAAAATAAATTACCAACCCCTTGCGTGGCAAATCCGTTTGAAATAGTAATGCATTCAACATCGCACCATCAACTGTTTTTATAAAAAACTCTTCGTGTGTTTTTTCAAAAACAAATTGATAATCTGAAATTAATCCATCAGGTTGGAAAATGATATACTTTTGCAAAGCATAAGTTCCAACTATGATCAACAGATAAATTGATGCGATCCATAGAATCATTTTTTTGAGGGGCTTTTTTTTCATTGAAAAAATATGTCTAAGAACCAATTTTATGATGCAAAATACTCATTTCAATTTTCAAATAAAAAAAGGAAGTATAGAAGATGTAGTTACCGTCTCAAATCAAATTCCAGAATTAGAAAATCCACATGCAAAAGAAGTTTACAAAACCCGAATGAATGGGAAAAAACATTTGATTTTGATCGCCTATCTTGAAAAGGAAATGATTGGTTTTAAAGTTGGGTATGACAAATTTGAAGATGGAAAAAATTTCTATACTTGGATGGGAGGTATTCTTCCTGCTTTTAGAAAAAAAGGAATTGCAGCTATGTTGGCGAAAAAACAAGAAACTTGGATTAAGCAAAATGGTTTTCAAAACGTTATTCTAAAAACTAGAAACAAACATCAAGGCATGCTTATTTTTGCTATCAAAAATAATTTTAAAATTATTGAAATTGAGCCCAAAGAAAACATTAACGAACATCGTATCCTTTTGAAAAAAGAATTGAATGTTGAACGTTAGACGACGGACGTTTTACGTTTCTGTAAATAACTTTATTTAGAATAAATACTATTGCAAGTTCTTAGTTGGAATACTATCTTTGCTTTTTTTATAAAAAAATTAATCATCATAGTGAACGTAAAACGTCCATCGTAAAACGTTCAACGAATAAAAATATAAATTTTAAAAATATGACACGAGTAATTATTTTAGTAGTGACTTTGTTATTTACATGGTCCGAAAATATAAATGCGCAAGAATTATCTTACGGGTTTAGAGTTGGTTTGAATGTTTCTTCACTAGAAGGAGATACAGAACCAGGAGAAAGTTTTAGCACCAATACTGGATTTCATGTGGGCGGCGGCGTTCGTGTTGAAATCACCGATTTGTTTGGTATTCGAGGCGAAGTAGTTTTTACTCAAAAAGGAACTAAACGAACTTTTTCTGGCGAAGGTCCATTTGTTTTTAGAGGACCAAATGGAAGAATTTTGACGAATGGAAATAAAAGCGTTTCCTTAAATATCGCCAATGCCTACATCGAAATTCCAATTATGGCTTATGGGAAAATTGGAAAAAAATTAGAAGTGTTTGGTGGTGGCTATGCTGGATTTTTAGTTGGTTCGACAGCTTCAGGTGAATTGATTTATTCAGATGGAAGGGTTGAAGGCAATAATAATATTATTGATCAGATTGAATTAACTTTAGATTATAATTATGGCCGACAAGATGCTGGTGAGTTACTTGACGATGTTGAAAATATCACACTTCAAGTAGGAGGGGAAACAGTTGACATTCCAAACACTTTGAGCGCATATTATGATTTGGATGAGAAAGATGGAAAACCTTATAAAGTTTTTGATGCCGGACTTTCTGCTGGTGCAGCTTTCTTTTTGAATGGTAGTTTGTATTTTTCAGCCATTGCAAATTATGGTTTGATTGATGTCACTAATTCAAATTTGGATTTTTCAAATACAGAAATTACAGGTTTTGATTTTAACACACGAGATGATAAGGATAAAAATTTATCCTTTCAATTTTCGTTGGGTTTTAGTTTTTAGGATTTAAAAAACTAATTTAATAGAAGCATAAAAAAAACCGTTCGACAAAAGTTGAACGGTTTTTTTTTATACTTCTTTGACAATTTAGAAATTAGTTTTACCCAACTTCCTCCTTAGCCAAGTCAATTCCCAACTCATCCAACTGTGTCTCATCAATCGGACTCGGCGCATCAATCATCATATCACGACCTTGGTTATTTTTTGGAAATGCAATGAAATCTCGAATTGAATTCACACCATTCAACACCGCACATAATCGATCAAAACCAAAAGCGATTCCACCATGTGGAGGTGCGCCATATTCAAATGCTCCTAGCAAAAATCCAAATTGTGCTTCCGCTTCTTCTTTGGTAAATCCTAACAAATCAAAATTCTTAGATTGCAAATCTCTATCGTGAATTCGAATTGAACCTCCACCAATTTCAACACCATTGATGACTAAATCATACGCATCTGCTCGAAGTGATTTCATCGTTTCATGATCGCCTGTTAGCATACGTTCCATATCTGCTTTTTTAGGCGAAGTAAATGGATGATGCATCGCATGGAATCTTTCAGAATCTTCATCCCATTCCAACAAAGGAAAATCAATTACCCAAAGAGGGCTAAATTTTTGAGGATCACGTAAGCCCATTCGGTTGCCCATTTCCAATCGAAGTTCATTTAATTGTTTTCTTGTTTTTTCATCTTCGCCTGAAAGAACCAACATCATGTCGCCTTCTTTTGCACCAAACTTATCTGCCCATATTTGCAAAACTTCGTCAGAGAAAAACTTTCCAACAGGAGATTTAAATGTTCCGCCTGCTTCCACTTTTACATAGACCAAACCTTTCGCACCAATCTGTGGACGTTGCATCCACTCTGTCAATTTCTTAATATCTTTATTGGAGAAATTAGCCGCTTGACCTGCTGCACATATTCCAACTACCATTTCTGCATTGTCAAAAACAGGAAATCCTTTTCCTTTCGCTACATCATTCAATTCGACAAACTCCATCCCGAATCGAGTATCGGGTTTATCAGATCCATACAATCTCATCGCATCATCATAAGTCATTCGAGGGAAATCTGCCAACTCTACATCCAAGGTAGTTTTAAACAAATGCTTTGTCAAACCTTCGAACGTATTCAAAATATCTTCCTGCGTCACGTATGACATTTCGCAATCAATTTGAGTAAATTCAGGTTGACGATCTGCTCGCAAATCTTCGTCACGGAAACATTTTACAATTTGGAAATAACGATCCAAACCACCAATCATCAATAATTGTTTGAAGGTCTGAGGCGATTGAGGCAAAGCGTAAAATTGACCTTTGTTCATTCGACTTGGCACCACAAAATCTCGCGCACCCTCTGGAGTACTCTTAATCAAAAATGGTGTTTCAACTTCTACGAAATTTTGACTGTCCATATATTTTCGAGTTTCCAAAGATAACTTACTTCGGAAAATGATATTATTCTGAACTGGCTTTCTCCGTAAATCCAGGTAACGATATTTCATTCTCAAATCTTCTCCACCATCCGTATCATTATCAATTGTAAATGGAGGTGTTTTCGATTCATTCAATATTTCTAATTCAGTTACTTCGATTTCGATATCACCTGTTGGAATTTTTGCATTTTTAGAATGCCGCTCAATCACTTTACCTGTAGCTCTGACTACAAACTCTCGTCCTAAAGTTCTTGCTTTATCAAATAAATCTTGAGCAGTTTTCTCTTTGCTAAAAATTAATTGAGTAATACCATATCTGTCACGGAGATTAGTGTACATCATATGTCCTAAATCATTTGATCCTTGCACCCATCCACTAAGTACAACATTACTTCCTACATTTTCAATACGCAATTGTCCGCAATTATGAGTTCGATACATTTTCCTTTTTTTAAAGATTATAAAAAGT
>JBGCCY010000324.1:0-3948 GCA_045104975.1 Saprospiraceae bacterium | reverse complement strand
GTCAGGAGTCAGGGGCTTCTTGTTTTACCCAATGCACAAAAAAAAACTCTTTTTGCTTTTTAGCAAAAAGAGTTTTTTCTCATTGATACATTTTGTCTTGAATCGTGGGAGAAACAGGAAGCCCCTG
The DNA here is from genome assembly GCA_045104975.1 of Saprospiraceae bacterium. Taxonomy (GTDB): domain Bacteria; phylum Bacteroidota; class Bacteroidia; order Chitinophagales; family Saprospiraceae; genus CAJQQY01. Next base: position 3,821 of record JBGCCY010000324.1, on the reverse strand, counting down.
ACTCCTGACAGTTTGCCAAAAGCGAACGACCTCACACCTGACTACTACTTATAATTTTCCTTGAAAAATTCTCGATAATCTTCTATTGATTTTGATTTGAGAATTTCTCGATAATTATGTTGAGTTACTGCAAACACTTCATAATCATTATTGTCTCCTAAGAATTTCTTTTTATTTGCCATGATTCCTTGAAAGTAAGCAATCGACTTGTCTTTATTTTTAAATCTACGAATAACTAAGATTGGAGTATTCGTATCGGCTCCTAAATAAATATTGGAAATTCGTAGTTTATCAGATTTGTGATATTCTCTATTATAGTTCGATACTTTAATTTTTGCATCTCCTAATTCTATTTTCCCACCCTTAAGAACGACAATCATATAGTGTACTTTATTGTCTTGTAACTTGAACTTACCTTTTGCACCTCCTTCTTTCGGAATAGCTGGATCTTCTTTTAATTCTCCTAAGAGTCGTAAGATTTCTTTAGCTCTACTTTGTTCTGGCGTATCTGGAAACTGTGCAACTACTTCTTTTAATGATTTTACGTACTCTCCTTTTCCTTTCAAATTTCCAATACACATAGAGGACAACAATGCAAATTTTGGTTGTAAAGGATTTTTTTCACCAAATATTTCTTTTACCCTTCCTACTTTTTCATAAGCTGTTTTGTAGTCTAAGTTGACAAAATCGGAGTAAGTATCCTTGTAGTAATTCTTCAATTTCTGTTCTTCATTTTCGAAAGCTACCGCATTTCCATTTAAGACTTTTGCATAAGTTGACTCAGGATATTTCCCATTAATTTTATCTTTATAAATTTTAGCTGTTGGTTGTTGAGTCAAATCTGTATAAGAAAGATATTGATAATACCATGCGTTTAATTCGTGGTTATTACCAGGGAAACGATTTTCAAGTTTACCTAATGTCTCAACTGCTTTCTCATTATTCTCTAATCGATCCCTATATAAAGTTCCTAACTCATATAAAGCATCTTTAATTTTGCCTTTTACTTCAGCAATTTCCTCAGGCGTTTTTGGGACATCACTTAATATTTTAGCAATTTCATCATCTCCTAAATCACTTCCTTCTTCTACTACATCTTCAATAATCTCATCATCCGCCTGACTTGCTCCTCGTCGATTCGATCTTCTCCAATCGTCTTCCATTTTTCTATTTCCCCATTTCTTCTCAAAAGATCTTTTTCCTTTTTTTACTTTTTTCTCATCATAAAAAACCCATGTGCTTGCTTCTTGAAATTGAGTTGGTCGATTTCCTGGTCTTAGGTTAGGTCGATTTCCTCCTATTTTATTACTTGGCTTGGAAGCCTTACTCTGAGAAGCCAATGCTTCTTGTTCTTCTTTTTTAAGCTTTGCTGCTATTTTCCGTTTCTCATCATCTGACAATGAACTGATTCGAAGTAAACTATCTTGCAATTCAATAATTTGAATGTTTGCAGCAATCTCTGTCAAACTAGTCGCATATTTTTGAGCTTCCATATATCGATCATCCGTTTTCCCCATTACTAACAATGTGCTATCATAGTAATTTTTGGAAGACACATAATTTTCATCTTGGAAAAACAACTGCGCCAAAAGCAGATATGATTCGGCTTTCTGAGCAGGATTTGTTTCACTTTTATTTAATGATAATTGAAGATTAGCAATTGCTTCTTTACTTTGATTTGTTTTTAAATAAATGCCCGCCAACGCATAATGAATTTGATCTTGATACTCTTCATTCTTATCGTTTTTCAACATTTTATTTAATCGAGTAATCGTTTCGTCAGCGGTAGCTTTTCCATTTAGCCAGGCATTCGTTTCCATGTTAAGTTGCGAACTAAAACGCATCTCATAATCTCGGCTATATTTTTTCGCCTTGCCAAAATAAGCATATGCTGCTTCACCTTGCCCCAATTTTTGATGCAGTTGAGCAACGATGTAAGCATACCTTGCTTTGTCTGTTTTATTTTTTGTTAAACCAATTGCTCGCTCTAAAGGAGCAATCGCTTGTGCATATTTTTTTTGTTTCAAATAAAAATCAGCTTCCACAGGAGCTAAATCTCTTTTTATTTCCTTAAAAGTTTTTGGATCATTTTTTAGTCGATCAATCAATCTGGACGCTTGGTCAAATTTATCTCTTTCTATATAAGTTCTCGCCAACCATAAAACGCCTTCTTGAAATGCAGGTTTATGTTTCAAAAAATAATTTCCTGATTCATCTTTTTCTTTCTTTTCTTCTTTTTTCTCTTCCTTTACTTCAGGTGCTGGTTCTACCACCTTTACTTCAGGTTCTTTCTTTTCAGTCTTTTTCTTAGGAGTAGATTTTTTCCCTTTCTTCCTATTCTTCTTATTTTGCTTTGCTTTCTTTTTACTTTCTTTTATTCTTTTTTTACGAGCATTTTCTTTTTCTTTTCGTTTTTTGTCTTGTGCTTTTTTCTTTTCTTTTTGAGTTTGTTCTCTTTTCTTTTTCTTTTCTTTTGCTTCTTTCTTTTTTTGCTTCTTAGATTTTTTCTTTTTCTTTCCTTTTTTTCTCTTTTTACCTGCATTCTTAGGATCATATTCATCTACCATGAATTCTAAAGTTTCCTCTGCAGATTCATAATCTTTTTTCACATATTGAGACTGCCCCATCAAAAGATAACAATCATCTTTCCAATGACTGGCTGGATGCAAACTTGCCACAATCGAAACTTTTTTGATCGCATTGTCCAAATCACCAGCCACTACAGTTGCATTGTCAGCAGCTGAGTATTTATAAACACTCAAGATCTTATTGTAATTATCTTGGTGTTGCTCATTTAAGCTTACGATACTTGCTTCAAGCAATTCATTAGCATTAAAATATCCATTATATTTGGACGTTACGTCATGGTAAAATTTACCAACTTTGGATGGGTCTTCTTTGCTTTTTTGAGTAGCACAAGAAGAAATTAAAAAAATGAAAACCCAAAAGGATAAAAGTGTATTGAATCTTTTCAAAGCAAAAAAATGTTTAATTTCGTTTTCGAAAAAAGAAATATTTTGAAGAAAATTGTTGTCAGAAAAACTTGAGCGTTTTTATACTAGTAAAATGTGTCTAAACAAATACTCGAATTCCTTGTATTTGTTACGAAAAACAACGGTTTTAGATACGCTCACTTATTAGAACCAATAGAATACAAATTTATTTTAATTTTAACAAAATAGTGTACAATGAGTACCGAAAATAAAGAGGAAAAAGGATGGGCCAATTTTAAGGAAAAGCTTCGGAACACTTACCGTTTGGTGGTGATGAATGACGAATCATTTGAAGAAGTGGGTTCTTACAAACTTTCTTTGCTGAATTTATATGTAGCTATTTCTGCTGCAATCGTTTTGGTAGTTATCTTAGTTTCTACATTAATCTTTTTCACGCCTATCAAAAGATTCGTTCCTGGCTACGGAGATGCAAGTTCAGGTGATTTGTTAGAAATCAATAAAACTATTGCGAATCTAGAAAAACAGTTAAAAGAACAAAAAAATTACACCGATAGTTTTAGAAGAATGATTACTGGCGATGATGAAACAGAAAATGATGTAAAAGAGGAAAAAATACTTGAAATTGATTCTCTCCAAAGTGTTGCTATCATTAAAGAAGATGAAATACTCCGGCAAGAAGTCGAAGAAGAAGTTCAATCTCAACAAAGACAAAAACTGGGATCAATCAATGTTTCTTCCAACGAAATGCCTTTGGAACAATTATATTTCATTCCTCCTTTAACCGGCGTAGTAAGTGAGCAATTTATGCCTGATAAAAAACATTATGGAACAGATATTTTAGCTCCCAAAAATACACCTGTAAAAGCT
>JBGCCY010000323.1:0-3466 GCA_045104975.1 Saprospiraceae bacterium | reverse complement strand
AAATTATGCTTATTTCTTAGATCAGTTTATTGACTATCAATCTGAGCAAGTCGAAAATAAAGCATTAACCTCGAATCAGTTAATTGAAAAATATTTGACTGGTGAACCAGCGGCTTATCTTAAAGCAAAAAAATTATCTATTGCTTGCAACAGAGGAAAGGCAAAAAGAGAGGGAAATAATATCAAAGCATTTATTAAAAATAATCCCTACGAAATTTATAATGATGTTTTGCGCTTAGTTTACAATGAAGCGAAAGGATTGCAAATCGGAATGGATGCACCAAATTTTACTTTATTAGATATCGAAGGGAAAGAAGTTGTATTGAGTGAATTAAAAGGGAAAGTGATTTATTTAGATTTTTGGGCGACGTGGTGCTCGCCATGTTTGATGCAAATGAAGAATAGTAAAAGTTGGAAAGCACAATTCAAGGATAAGGATGTCGTATTTCTCTATCTTTCTTTGGATAAAAATAAATCTGCTTGGGAGACATATGTAAAAAACAATGATACGCAAGGCATTCATCTCATCGCCTCAGGTGGAGATGTGTACAAATCTCAAATTGCGAAGTTATATAAAGTGAAAAAATTGCCCGCCTATTTTTTGATTGATAAAAATGGAAAAATCGCTTTCAAACCTGAGGGAGGGAATAATATCACTAGAGTGGAGGATAAAATTGTGGAATTGTTGAGAGATTAATTTTTATAAATTCTCCTAATTTTTAATTGTTTTTATTCTCAGTTCGTTAAATCTTTAGGCATGCTCTTAGGTTGAAGTAAAAGATTTTAGCATACGCTATTTATTTAAGAAACATTCTATTAATCTATACTCGCAAAAACACTCGCATCTATTTTATTTATCGATTTTTTACTTTTTTTACTTGGTTGAAATTCATAATTATTATCCCCTATTGCTCTCAATCGAATCGTCCATTCCGCATTATTAAAAAGTTGTTTGAGGTCATTCAATGTTATTTTAGTAGAGAACCTAGAAACAAAATTTTTCTTTTGAACTTCATTAAATAAGAAATTAAATTCAGTAGCAGCAGCCTTGGTAGATGGGTTAGAAATTTCCAAAAGTTCTACCTCACGATAACTCCTATTTCCGATTAAACTAATATTAAGCGCAACACTATCGCTCAGCTCCTCCTTATACCTAAAGGTAGCATCTAAGCGTAACTCGGATTTATCATCTACACTTTTAAATAGTAAAGGTTTGATGAAATACTGAGTTCCTTTGTCTCCTAAGTAAAAGGTTTCCACTAAATTTCTAGCTCCTTTTTTTGCAGCAGGCTTTACGGAAAAGCAACCGCCTAAAGGAAAAATACAAAAGGCTAGCAACAACGGAATCAGGTTAGAGAAGTGAGTGTTATATTTCAAATTTTTGGTTTTAATTTTTCAGACCACATCTCTTCATTCAGAAAAGTATCGGAAGTTTCTTTTTTGGAAGTGATACCGAGTAAAAAAATAGAATTGTCATTATACTGTCGGGCATATTCAGTTACGAAAAGTCCGCTAGGTGTTTTATATCTTTTAAAAGAGGAAACATCCGCCTCACTTTTTTCCTCCATCAGTTCAATATTTTGAAATAATTCTTCGGCGGTCAGTTCTGAGATTGAAACACCGTATGGGATTCCAACATATAAAGAATAGTCGGGATGTTTAATATATTTATTTAAAGGAATACTTCGGTCAGTATTTTCAAAATACGTAGCATATTTGGATTGGATATCAGGATAGTGCTTAATATTGATTACTGTTTCGTTAGGTGAAAGTGCAAGTTCTAATCCATTATAAAAACTAATATTTTGGGAGGAAGAAGTGGAAGTACAGTTGATAAAAAAAATAGTCAAAGAAAAGAAAAGGAGCAGTTGCTTCATTCGGATGAATGTTTTTAAGAATTATAAAAAAGCAACTACATCAATTAGTTGTTATAAATTTCGGACTTGAAAAATAGAAATATTATAAAAGACAGATGATGTGGTTGCCTAAGAATTAATCTTTATTCACTTTTGATTACTCACCAGTTACAATAGTTTCATAAGTAACGATCAGGTTAAGAATTGAAGTGGACTTAATATCTACAGTAGATATTTTAGTGATTCCACCATTCTTAGCTGCTTTACTGATACTAGCATCTTGGTCGAAGAATAGAATTCCTAGATAACCAGTAGCTTTGGCTGTTCCTACTTTAGAACCAACCGTGTTGCTAGTAGCAGTAACTGGTAAAGTCAATGAACAACTAGACATACTGACAGCTGCAATGGCTATCATACACAAAAAGGTAAATGCTTTTAGTTTTTTTAACATTTGTTTTTTTTTAATTCCTACTCATAAGGCTTTTCGGTATCGCCCCGTTTTTTGGAAAGTGGTTTCTGGACTCCACCTATCAAATAATGAGATGTAAATTAAATAGTTTTTTTTTAATATAAGAAATATAAAGAATTGTTTTTCGTCTGAGGTAGTTTATAAATAGAGTTAATGTTAGGTCAAGAAGGATTTGAAGAATGGTGCAAGAATAATAACATTATGGATCCTAACACCGTAGTTGTAGCTCCTCAACCTTAAGTGAAAAAATAAGTATTTTGCTTTTAAAATAAAAAACGGCAGAAGTCTTTTAATAGACTACTGCCGTTTTTTAATTTATTATGGTTTGATTTAAAATTAATTCATAATCCTCTGCTCATTCAACCACGCCCGAAACTTATTCGCATTCCGATTATGTCCAGTCAAGGTTTTTGCAAAAGCATGAAGCCCTGAATTATCAGGTTTTGCACAAAAGAAAATATACTCATGATTTTCTGAATTAAGAACAGCATCAATGCTCGAAATGGAGGCGATACTAATTGGCCCAGGAGGCAGCCCCAGATATTTATAAGTGTTGTATGGCGAGTCAAAATTAATGTGTTTGTTCAGCACTCTTCGAGCGGTAAAATCACGTGTGGCAAAAACTGCCGTTGGATCAGCTTGAAGCAACATTCCTTTCTTCAATCGATTCAAATAGACTCCAGCAATTCGAGGTTTTTCAGAATTTGCATTAGTTTCTCGCTCGACAATAGAAGCTAAAGTATAAACTTCTTCCTTACTCATCTTCATGGCAGCGGCCTTTTTCTCACGGTTATTTTTTTTCCAAAAAACCTCGTGTTCCTTAATCATTTTGTCTAAAAATCTTTCAGCATTAGTGTTCCAGAAAAATTCGTAAGTATTTGGAATGAAAAGACTCATTAAGGTTTCATCGGTAAATCCTTTTTGCGTAATAACTGCTTGATTATGAAATAGTTGTGAAAGATCGGAAGAGTCAGCTTCGATAGTTTTTGCAGCTTTACCTGCAATGTCTTCCACGAATCTTCCAGTATTTAAAACCACATTTACTGTTGCTTGTTTTCCACCTCTCAAGTGAGTAATTAAATTACGATTACTCCAGTTTGATTCAATTTTATATCGACCTGCACGCATGGTCGTTTTTTTA
>JBGCCY010000322.1:0-7030 GCA_045104975.1 Saprospiraceae bacterium | reverse complement strand
TTTCCTTCCCAACAAATCCTTCACAATCAACTCCGAAGTATCCCCTTTCCCATACAAATTAATCTCAAAATCAATCTCCTCCTCTTTCACCTTTTCAAAAAGCGAAACAATCTCTCCTTCATTCGCCACATGACACAAATAATTAACTTTATGCTCTATCAACTCCACCCATTCCGTTTCATCTCGCAAAGTGATACATGGTTTTTTAAAGAAAAATGCTTCCTTCTGCAAGCCACCACTATCGGTCATGACCATCGAACAATTTTGTAAAAGGTAAACCATCTCCAAATATCCAACTGGATCCACCAATTGAAATTCAGGTTTTAAATCATATTTTTTAATATAATTTTTAGTTCGAGGATGAAGGGGCAAAATGACTGGCGTATCTCGATGAATTTCATTTAGACCATTGATGATGTTCGCCAACTTCTTCGGGTCATCTGTATTTTCAGCTCGATGACAAGTCGTCAAAATAAATTTTTCAGGAACATCAAAATTGGGTTTCCGAGATTTTTCCGCATAAAAAAGAGCAGCATCGTACATCACATCTCCAACTTGAACCACTTCATTTTCTAATTTTCCAAAACCTTCATTTTTCAAATTATTGATTGCAGTCGAAGTGGGACAAAATAAAACCGTACTGATTCGGTCCGTCAAAATTCGATTCACTTCCTCTGGCATTTTCATGTTGAATGATCGCAAACCTGCTTCGACATGCGCCAATGGAATATGCAATTTCGAAGCTGCCAATGCGCCTGCCAAAGTCGAATTCGTATCTCCATAAACCAACACCCAATCTGGTTTTTCTTCCAAAATAACTCCTTCGATTCCTTCCAACATTCGCCCCGTCATCGCACCATGCGAAAGGCTATTAATATGTAAATGATGATCTGGTTTCGGAATGTGCATTTCTTCAAAAAAAACATCACTCATGTTTTTATCAAAATGCTGTCCTGTGTGAACAATCACTTCGGTCACTCCTTCAAATTTGGCAACGGCTCGACTGACTGCTGCTGCTTTGATAAATTGTGGTCGTGCTCCGACAATGGTCAATATCTTCATTCTTTATAATTATATATTTCAGTTAAAATGGGATTATACTTCGAATATTGTCGCAAATGCAAGGAGGAATTATGCCATAAAAAAACAAAATCACCTTCATATTTTTTAACTTGATTCATCAAAGCCCCTACTCTATTTTTCGCTTCCTCCAAAGTTATATTCATGTACAAACCTAAAGTTCCTTCCATTAAAATTAATGGTCGTTCGATCAGATTTAATCTTTTTCTTTTTAAAATATCAAAAACTGGAAAAGGATAACAAACGCCATTTCGAAAACCAATTTCATCGGCATAACTCATCGTAGAGTCCCATTTCATCTTTTCATTTTCCCAAAGGTTCCAAGTTGTTGGATTTTCGAATCGTAAATAATGTTGTCGTCCTGTTTCAACTTTTTGTCCTGCAATTTCCTCTAGTCGTCTTTTTTCTTGGGAAAAAATAACATCGTCATCGTACGATTTATAAGATGGATGAAAACCAACTTGATGCCCTCGCCTCTTTATTTTTTCAATTAATGATTTCACTTTGAAATGCGATAATTGATCTCTTGGATCGAATCGATTATTGCAGCCTGCCATAAAAAAGAAATGCGCTTTTACGCCTAATTTTTCTGCTCCATCCAAAAAAATATCATGCGTGTCGTACGGATCTTTTCTTTTTAAATAAAACTTCAAATAATTAATCCCATCCCAAAAATAAGTCGGCGATACTAAATACCTCACAATCGTTCGGATTCCATAAATAAGGTTTGGAAACAAAAATGGAATGTCCACATCATGTGTAGGAACAATTTCAAAGGTGCGTTTTTTACGAGTTTGTGTGATTTTTATTTTTTGTAAAAAAGCCCACAATATTTCTATGTAATGATTAACAATTGGTTTTTCTAAAAAACCATTTTGATACGCCAATGAATTTTTTCCCAAAAAACGATTATGCATATCTCGTTCTCCTTCTAACGTCTCTTCCCATCTCGTCAACATAAAAAAAGTAGCCGAAATAATATCAGCGTCCAAAATTATTTCATCCTTCGTTTCGGTCCATACTGATTTTCCAAAAATAGCATAAAGTGGATATCTTTTCTCTTCAACTATTAATTCATTAAAAATAACCTTCAACGGTAAATTTTGTTTTTGATACAAAACTTGCGGGTCATCATTTTTAAAAAAATGATTCCGAATGATTAATTTTTTTGAACCGATATTTATAGTGAAATCCTTGGCGGTGGGCGAAATTTCTACTTCATATTCCAGTCCCAAAAACTCCTTCACCAAACAATGAAAAGTATATTCAATTTCAGGAACGGCAATATTTGGAATGATGATTTTCAAAGATGCTATTTTGGTTTTCCTTTTTTTCCAAAAAAATCAAAATGGGATTTTTTTGGAGGAGTTAGCAGTATACAGTTGGCAATAAGCAGTTCCCTGCTTATTGCCAACTGTATACTGCTAACTGTTAAGCTGTTTTAAACATACCTTTTACAACTCCAGAAATATGATTTAAGATCTCTTCGTCCATCTCCGTGTGGATTGGCAGGGAAATGACAGATTTGCACAACATTTCAGTCACAGGCAAATCTAAATCGTCTGGAACAAAATGTTTGAAGGCTTCCTGATCGTAAAGTGGAAGTGGGTAAAAAACGCCAAACGGAATTCCTGCAGCAGACAAATGTGCTTTGAGTGCATCCCGATGACCGTCTTTTATGGTCAATGTATATTGGTGAAAAACGTGAGTAGAATTGTGTTGACGAGTTGGTGTTTGCATCCAATCTTCTCCTTGAAATGCTTGATCATAAAATGATGCAGCTTCTTGTCTCGCAGTAGAGTAATTTGTCAAATATTTTAATTTCACACCTAGAATTGCAGCTTGAATCGAATCCAATCTTGAGTTGCAACCAATCATCGTGTGATGATATCTTTTCTCTTGGCCATGGTTGGCAATCATCTTTAATTTGACAGCCAAATCATCATTGTTTGTAAAAATCGCACCTGCATCTCCGTAAGCACCTAGATTTTTTGATGGATAAAAAGACGTTGTTCCGATATCTCCAATCGTTCCTGATTTTTGTGTACGACCATCGGCAAAAGTGTAGTCTGCTCCAATCGCTTGCGCATTATCTTCGACCACGTAAATATTATGTTTTTTTGCCAAATTCATGATTGGCTCCATGTCGGAACATTGTCCAAATAAATGAACTGGGACAACTGCTTTTGTTTTTGGCGTAATCGCTTTTTCAATAATTTCAGCCGTCAAATTAAAAGTATTCGGGTCAACATCAACCATTACAGGTGTCAATTGTAACAATGCAATTACTTCAGCAGTTGCGACATAAGTGAAAGCTGGAACGATCACTTCATCACCTGGATTTAGGTCCAAAGCCATCAAAGCAATTTGTAAAGCATCGGTTCCATTAGCACATGGAATCACATGTTTTACATCCAAAAAAATTTCCAACCCAGCTTGGAATTCTTTGACTTTTGGACCGTTGATAAATTGACCTGATTCGACGACATCGATAATTGCTTGGTCAATTTCTGATTTCATCTTTCGATATTGTCCACCGACATCGACCATGTGAATTTGTTTATTCATGACTTTAGGATTTTAATATTTCAATAATTGGAATTTGCGGTCTAAATTAGAACGCGAAGGTAATTATTTTTGTATTTAGATTTTTAAAATATAGATAGAAAGTATTTTATCCATTCATTCTAACTAAAAGGCCAAATGGACGACCCTTTTTTATCACGATTGAAGACTCGTTTTCTAATACCAAAACAACCGTTTCTTTTTTAAGAAGCTGAATTCCATCTTCCTAAAGTTGTAAAAATAAACAACTTCAATTTTTTCTATTTAAATAACTTTATAATCAAGATTATTAGATTCCTTATTACTATTCTTCCTCCAAAGGTTCAGGCCCATCAATAAGATATTTCGAATACTGAGCATTTTCCAAAGAGTTATTAAACATTTTGTTCAAGTAAAATTCCTTTTCCTTTTGTTTAAATTGTAATTCAGCTGTTTTCAACTCCTCAAATTCTTTATATAGATATACTTTGAATTGAGGACTCAACCAGGAACAAAAATCTAAGGCAATTTCACTAAAGGCAAAGGTTCCACCATATTTTCCTCTTTTCATCAATAAACCAATTGCACCAGTTTCTTCAATATAACTTTTAGTCGAAATCGCATAACGCTCTTCCATCGCTTTTAATTTAAAGGCAGTCATATGACTGTCTTTAAAATTTGGATTGTGCACTTTTTCCCACGTTTCTAAAAATAGAAGTGTTTTACTATTTCGCATCCAAGAATTTATCACAACCGAAGGCTTTTGATCCGAATATTTTGCAATATCAGTTAAAGACACATATTCTTTTTTCTCAATTTTTTCTATTCGAATTTGTAATCCTTGAACTTCAATTTTCGATTTTTTCATCTTTCAATATGTTACTTATTTTTAAAGGCAGTCATATGACTGCCTTTAAAACATGATCAATTAGAACAATTTTACGACACCTTTTTACCCTCTTCCTCCCACCACGCCTTACACCTAAATCGAACCTTATCCTCAATCGCATTTTGATACTTATTAAAGTCCACTTCCTGCCCTAACGAATCGAAGGCTTTCACATATTCCATTTTCACTTCCTCAATGGCATTCATATAATGAGTAGGATATTTATTTTTAAAAATATTAATATCAAATCCTGCTCGTTTGATTTTTGAACCAAACTCTACCTCCTCCCCTATCGCATTGGCAGCTCGGAATTCATTTTGCTCTTTTTCCAAATATGTTCCATACTCTATTTTATTCATTTGTTTGGTCGCTTCTCGGCGGTCTCGCTCATTTTCGCTCATAGCATTTTTCTTTTTCAAAACCACTTCTACCATTCGAGCATGGAGATTATCTTCTGTTAATTTTCCTTTTTTCCACCAATCTACAAATGCACCTGCTTTTTCAGTTGCGTTACTTTTTTCATTCAAAAATTTCCAAAGAATTTTCATATAAATATCCTCGTAACCAATTAGTGGTTGGTAATTTACCTTTGGATCTGACAAAACTTTTTCGATAATAAAAGTTTTATTCACACTTAATTGGGATAAAAATTGAAACGCCATCCATTGGGAATAATTGAGCTTATCAATCTTTTGTTGGAGAAAAGTAGCATTCTTCCCCTTTGGTCGAGAAATTTCTCCATTTAAAAATCCAATATTATCAGGAATAATTTCAGGCTGGTTTTCAGAAATAAAAAATTTCAAACTAATAATACTCTTTCCTCTTTTTTTGGCGGGCATAAATTCAAACTTGATGTCTGAAAATTTCTCTATTTCCTTTTGACATGGAACTAAAACCCAACGTTTGAATTCATAAAATTTAGGATACTTACCTTCAATGCCTAGAAAAAATTTAATCTTCTCAACCTCCAAAATACACTCTCCTAAAAACTGATATCGCTTCAAAACTTCATACAACCGAATCGCATTTGAATTCAAATAAACGATATTACTGATGTTGTACTGTGTGAAATGTTCTTTCAATTGAATCAGATAATCACGTAATTTTTCAGACAAACTAAAAGTAAATTCATCCGTTTCTGTATCGTGTTCCATGTGTTGTAGCCACACACTTTTTCCTACAATTGTTCCTTTTTCATATACTATCGGCACACTATTCAAGCGGTCCATAATAGCAAAAACTTCCGTTTTATTGGCAATTCTACGTTTACCATCGAAATTCAAAATGCGTTCTATTTCAGAAAAATGCATTTTATATTCTCGAAATTCAGAATCGTTTTGTGAAATTTTGGAAATAAGATATAGGACGAAAAACTGCTCACGGCTATTCATCTTATAGCTCGTTTCGATCAGTTTATTATGTTTTACAATTGCCATTGCGAATGGATTTATAAAGTGTTTCGATAAAGGATATTCAAATCGCAATACAAAGTAGAATCAAAAGCGTAACTAAAACTAATATCTTTTACGCTTTTTTATAATTATTTTAAAAATGTGATGAAATACTACGTTTTTTGATGCATTTCTACGCTTTTTAGAAAGAATAGGGTTCAATGATTTTTACGGTTTATGATGTAGTTCTACGCTTTTAATTGATGAATTTCTACGCTTTGCGATGTACTCCTACGCTTTATAGTGATGCATATCTACGCTTTTCATGTATTCAATGTATTATTCCCTTTACAATGTTAATAAACATAAGCACTTCAGAAGGTACTGATGTATTTCTACGTTTTTGATGTAAGTCTACGCTTTTAAAAATAATCTCTACGCTTTAAAGATGTAAGTCTACGCTTAAAATGATGTATCTCTACGTTTTTAGTTGATGAACTTCTACGCTTTTCTGATGTAACTTTACGTTTTTTTGAGGTTTTTCTACGTTTTACTTCCAAAAAAGCTAGGTTCTGTAAGGGTTACAGCCTCTCTAAATAGTAAATAATAAAGATTAGGAGAAAAGATATAAAAATACCTAAATAGAGACTTAGGTGTTTTTTTCAAAAACTTTTTTCTTTTTTTCAATTACGCTAATTCATTCCCAAAGTAACTCAGGAGTCAAATTGGGAATAAATTCGATAAAAAAAATCATATGAACTCTCAAAATACAATTTTTTGTTTTCCAAAATTAAAATTGAATTCAATTTTGATTTTAAAACCAATTTAAAGCCGTCAATTTATGTTTATCCTAAAAGTCATAGAAGTAATTTATTTGTAAAAAAATAAGCCTCAAAGTAGATTAATTAGAATTTTCAGTATTTCAGTATTTACTGAAATACGATTTTCAGTATTTTGGTGAAACAATGGTGAATTTAAACTCAGTTTAAACCTCCATGAAGATTCTTTTTTTAAGTTTAAGTGATGTATTTCTACGCTTTTATTGTCAAGAGATACTCATTTAGTATTTTCTTTTTTTGTAAAAATTAATACAATTAAAGTTACACTTTTCTCCTACCCTTTTTTA
>JBGCCY010000321.1:0-5552 GCA_045104975.1 Saprospiraceae bacterium | reverse complement strand
AAGTAGTTTGATGCTTTTTATGATGGTAAGTATTTTCGCGCAAAAGGATACGGATGTGGATCGATCATCAGCGGAAGCAGTCACTCAAGTCTTGGTAGGAAAATATAATTTGACAGATGCACAAACTGCCAAAATGTTGAAGATTCAACAACGTAAACTTAAAAATGATGGAGAAATCGCATCACTCGAAGCTACTGATATAGAGAAATATTTAGCAAAAATGAGTAGCAATGAACAGCAAACTAATTTTTCTATTCGAAGAATCCTGGATAGGGAACAGGCTAAGATTTTGACAAAAGAGGAAGTTGATTTAAGATTAAAAAGAGCAGGTGTTTCTTCTCGCATGCAAAAAGAAGGGGCAAGTGCTCTTGAAATTAAAAAAGCACTTATCAAAGTCAATTAATCTAACTTTCCAATAAAAAATAAAAGACTTGAGTAATTCACTCAAGTCTTTTATTTTTTCCAAATATCCTTCCTTTTTATTTTTTTTCTCCTACGATTATTTATCTTATCGAAAAAAATGATGATGTGGCAAAAAATTAATATTTTTGTCGGTCTCTTGATTTAACAATTTTGATGTTCGATTGTTAGATCTATAACATTTAATCAATCTCTCCTGATTTACTCAGGAATAAAAAATACAATAAGAAATCAATGGATCAACTCAAGCAGAAATTTTTTGAAAAGTCGTCCGAGCTAAAAGCGGAAGTTAAAAGTTTATTAAAGGCACAAGGCGGAACTAAAGTTGATGAGGTAACACTCAGTCAAGTCTTTGGGGGAATGCGAGGTGTTAAAAGTATGATATGGGAAACTTCACAATTGGATCCAATCAAAGGGATTAGATTTAGAGGGCATTCCATTCCAGAATTAAGAGACTTATTACCTCGAGTAGCAGATGGAAAAGAGCCTTTGCCAGAAGCACTTTTTTGGTTAATGCTAGTTGGAGAAATTCCAACGGAAGATCAAGTGAAAGGATTGACCGCTCAATGGGTAGCGAGGAGTACCGTACCTCAACATACTTTTGATGTGTTGGATGCGCTTCCGAAAGACACTCACCCAATGGCTCAATTTAGCATTGCGATTGTTTCGTTGCAAAACAAGAGTATTTTTGCTCAGCGATATGCTAAAGGCATGAGCAAAAATGATTATTGGGATGCGATGTATGAAGACACGATGAATTTGATTGCGATGTTGCCAAGAGTGGCTGCATACATTTATAGAAGAACGTATCATAATGGAGATCACATTGCTCCAGATTTGACATTGGATTGGGGAGGAAACTTTGCTCATATGTTGGGAGTTCCAGGAGAGGAGTTCAAAAGTTTCATGAGATTGTATTTGACTATTCATGCTGATCATGAAGGTGGAAATGCTTCTGCTCACACGACTCACTTAGTGGGATCAACTTTGAGTGATGCTTATCTTTCATTGGCAGGTGGAATGAATTCATTGGCTGGACCATTGCATGGATTGGCTAATCAAGAAGTAATCAAATGGATCTTCAGAATGTTGGAATCTTTAGGAACAAAGAAACCTACGAAAGCACAAATTAAAAAATATGTCAAAGCAACTTTAGCTGCACGACAAGTAATTCCTGGATATGGTCATGCTGTTTTACGAGAACCAGATCCTCGATTCGTGGAGCAAAAAAGATTTGCTAAGGAAAATATTAAAGGCTCAGATATTATCAATGTGGTTTGGAAATGTTTTGATGTAGTGCCAGAAGAATTAATAGCATTGGGCAAAGTAAAAAATCCTTGGCCAAATGTAGATGCTCACTCAGGAGCAATCTTGGTTCACTACGGAATGAACGAGTATAGTTTCTATACTGTTTTGTTTGGAGTGTCGAGAGCGTTAGGAGTTTTATCTGCACTTTGTTGGTCACGAGCACTAGGCTTTCCATTGGAGCGACCAAAATCTGTCACGACAGATTGGGTAAAAGAACATTTAGCAAAAGAAGCAGCAGCGAAATAAGTTGTTTTCTTTTTGAAAAATATAAAACCCGATGTTGAGTAATCAACGTCGGGTTTTTTGTTTTATCAGAGAATAACTTCCCGCTAGCTTATGATTATTTTTAATAACAATACATTTACATTTTTTCAAACGAGAGGCTAGCTATAAGTTAGTCTCTCGTAGAGTACCATATTTATTTTTGATAAACCTCAATACTCCTTCCATCAAAATCTTTTACGACTGCTAGTTTTCCAAACTCCATTTCTCGAATTTCGTTTTTTACTTCTCCACCTATTTCCAAAATTGTACTAATCGTTTTTTCTAAATCAGATACTCGAAAACCTAACCGAGTTGTTGTGTCTGGTAAAGGTTGATTTTTTGATAAAGGATAAATTTCTAAAACTATATTTTGTTTTTCTATTATTGAACTAAAATGCTCTGGGCCATTTCCATGTTTTTCTTTTTGAAAAACTAAGCCAAATTGTTCGTAAAATGATTTTTGTTTTTCGAGTTGATTAGTTTTGATGACGAGGAGTGTGATCATTTTTTAAATTTATAACAATGTATTTACGAAAATTATTTTGCTTGAATATCAAGAACAAAATTAACCTAATTCCGTTTTAAAGAAAACGTTCTTTTTGTTTTGTAAAACTTTTTATCTTTGAGCGTTTTTATACAAAGACAATTAATTTCCAAATTTTAAAATTAAACAGATTATGGCTTTTAAACTTCCTAAACTCCCTTATGAATATGGTGACTTGATGCCACACATTGACAAGCGTACAATGACTATTCATCACACTAAACATCATAATGGATATACGACAAAATTAAACGCAGCGATCGAAGGAACCGATCTTGCAAAAAAATCAATTGAAGATATTTTGAAAAAAGCTTCTACGCATGGAGCAGCAGTTCGAAATAACGGAGGTGGATTTTATAATCACTCTTTGTTCTGGAAAGTGATGTCTCCAAAAGGAGGAGGACAACCTTCTGCAAAAAGTAAAATTGGAGCAGCTATCAATAAAGATTTTGGTTCATTCGAAAAATTCAAAGATGCATTTTCTGCTGCTGCAAAAACTCAATTTGGTTCAGGTTGGGCTTGGTTGTGTGTAAGTAACAGAGGAAAATTATTTGTAACAGGTACTCCTAATCAAGATAATCCATTGATGGATTGTGCTGAGCAGAAAGGAACTCCAATCTTAGGTTTGGATGTTTGGGAGCATGCTTATTACTTGAAATACCAAAATAAACGACCTGATTATGTTGAAGCATTTTTCAGCGTTGTTAATTGGAAACAAGTAGCTCAAAACTACTCTGCAGCTACTAAAAAGTAACTTTAGAATGTAATTAAAGAGACAATTGTGAAAATTAATAAATTTTAACGTTTCAATAATTGTCTCCTTTGGTTTAATGAAAAAGACCGAAAACGATTGTTTTCGGTCTTTTTTGTAGGTAAAAGGATGAAATAAGGGAGGGAGTTGTTTTATGTTATTTGCCAAATTGAGGAATACATTGTAACTTGAAGCAACTTATTTTGAACATACATCATCTATATAGTGTTCAAATTATTATAATCCAAAAATCGTTTATAAAGGAATTTCCTACATAATCGAATTTTTTTACAAAACCCTTTACCCATGATCATTTTAAGCATTTTAGCACTAATTCTTGTTGTTTTCGGATATGAAATCGTACAAGAGGCTTAGTAAAACAAACTCTAAGAAATTGAAAAGGCTTTCACAAAATTTGTGAAAGCCTTTTCTGATTTTAAGAATGATCTAAATTATTATTTTTTCATTTCTTGAGGGATAGTTGCTTGATACATTTCTTCTGCTTGTTCTTTGGTGTAGTTTCCATTTCCAGATTGGAAAATATATTCCCGATCTCCTTGCACTACAATTCTTCGAAATCCGAAATTATGCAAAGTTGAATCAATCACAGTTTCAAACACAAATCCGTTTGGTTCATCTAAAATTATATTGACCGCCGAGTAAGCAGAAATACTTTTTAAATTATTTAAGTGTTCCGCTTTAGTTGCTACAACATCTTTTGTTGCCTCACCAAAATAAATACGTACTTCATAATCATCAGATTTTTGACTTTTGATAATCACTTCATCTTGAACTACTAAATTTTCTTTTTTGATCTCAACACTATCAGGTGCTAAAATGGTATATGGAATTCCATATTCGAGCAGGTTGCGTGGTTTCAAATAGTTGTCATCCGCATTATTGCAAGCCGCTAGAAAAAGAACAATGATAAAAAGGGAAAATAATCTCATGAATATATTTTTAGGTTTAATGTCTTTTAATTTGATTAGAAAACTTTGAGAACAAAAATATACTTTTCAACGGATAAAATTTAGTGATTAGTTTTTTTAAGGTAATTTTAATTATGAAAATAAAAATTGAAGTTTGTGCAGCCTCTGTTCAATCTGCTCTGACCGCTCAGTTGGCAGGAGCCCAGCGAGTAGAATTGTGTAGCAGTTTGGAATTGGGAGGAATTACTCCTAGTGCTTCGACGATTGAAAAAACGAAAGAAATACTAGACATCGAAGTTTACGTTTTGATTCGTCCTCGACCGGGAGACTTTTTTTATTCCTCTCTCGAGTTTGATGTAATTAAACGAGATATTCTTTTTTGTAAAAATGTAAAAACGAATGATGGAAAAAAAGTGGATGGTGTCGTAATTGGTATTTTGCAAAAAGATGGACAAGTCGATGTTGAACGAACCAAAGAATTAGTTGAATTAGCTGCTCCGATGAAAGTTACTTTTCATCGCGCATTTGATCGAGCTATTGATCCATTTTTATCTTTGGAAAAAATTATTGAAACTGGAGCGCATCGAATTTTGACTTCGGGACAATTTGCAGATGCTTTCGAAGGAAGGTTTTTTTTAAAAGAATTAGTTGAAAAAGCGAATGGTAGAATTTCCATCATGCCAGGTGCAGGAGTGAATGCGGAAAATATTTTGGAGTTGGCAAAAACGACTCAAGCTAAAGAATTTCATCTTTCTGGAAAAGGTGAAGTTAAAAGTAAAATGACTTTTGAAAATCCGAATTTTGATTTTTCGGAAAATGATTTTTTTGAAACGGATTTGAAAAAAATAATGGATACTGTAAAAGTGGTAAGCAGTTAAATCTAATGGGGCAACATTCTGGGGTTAAAAGAGAGGGAGATAAAAAAAGACAATAAAATAGAGTATGAAATTTTTAATTATAGTAACTAATTTCATTTTCAATATTTATAATAAATTTATTTATGTTGGAGACATGGAGAAAATTCATCCTAAAGGTTATGCTAAAGAACACTCTATTGTTATCATTAGTTTTTTGCTTATGAATAACGTCTTTATTTTAAGGAAATATTTTTCAATTTCATTTGTAGATGAAAATAACAGAATAATATTTATAGCAATTGGAATATTTATTTATGGATTTAATAGATATTTTATATTTCCTAAATTAACTAATATTAATTCTACATTTTTTTAATGCTTGATTTCAAGTACCTATATAATAATAAGTCTTATTCTTATTTTTGTACAAAATTAGCTGAACAAGAGGAAGACTAATCACTAAAAGAAACTTACTCAAA
>JBGCCY010000320.1:0-8207 GCA_045104975.1 Saprospiraceae bacterium | reverse complement strand
ACTACATCGGCATTATCTTCAATGATTAATAAGTTTGGGAGATTTTCATTTGTATTTAAAGTGGAATCAATTTTTGATGAACTGATCTTGGTATCACCAACTACATCTACTCTTTTTTGGATTGGTTTCCACGTTTGAGTTTCTACTTTACTTATTCCATTTTTAGCAATTGCTGCTTTTCTTTTAATTGGTAAATTCACTACGAAAGTTGTTCCTTTTCCTACCTCACTTTTTGCTAAAATATTTCCTCCCAGTACTTTTACCAATTCTTGAACATAAGCTAATCCGACGCCTGTGCCATAAATTTCCTGTCTATTCAAACTTTCTGCTTGGTAAAACCGATCAAAAATATGAGGTAAATCCTTTTCAGAAATACCTACTCCAGAATCTTGAACTTTGATAGTTAATTGTTCGTTATTATTTTCTAACACTACTTTTACATCTCCTCCACTTGGTGTGAATTTCATTGCATTAGAAATCAGATTCGACATAATATTTTGAATCGATTCAGGATCATAATCCATTTGGAGTTCTTCAATAGGAGAGAAGAACCGTAGTGAAAGATTTTCGCCATTGGCATAACTTTGAAATGCTTCTGTCGAGTATCGAAGAAATTCTATGATGTTTCCTTGAACCATGTTTAATTTCAAGGAGTTGGTTTCTAACTTGGAAAGGTCTAGGATTTGATTGATTTGACCTAAAAGGTTTTCCCCATTTCGTCTGATTAATTTTATCCCTTCCTCTAGATGTTGTTTAGGCTTTTCTTCAATTTGATTTGCCATTCCTAAAATAACCGTCAACGGAGTACGAAACTCATGAGTAATATTGGTATAAAAAGTAGATTTGAAAGCATCCAATTCTTTGACACGTGTAGCTTCTGCTTTTTCAAATTTAAGCTGGTTTTGAAGTTGCCATCGTTTCCTTAAAAAGTTAAATATGGTATAGGCTATTCCTAGAAAGATAATGATATAGCCCAAATAGGCCAGTTGAGTTCTCCACCAAGGAGGAGAGATTGACATATAAAGAGCAGTTCCCTCCCTGTTCCAAATACCTTCATTATTTGAAGCACGTATTCTTAGAGTGTATTCACCTGGATCAAGATTAGTTAGTGTCAATTCTCTTGAATTGCCGAGATCTATCCACCCTTCATTAAATCCTTCAACCATATATGCATATTGGTTTTTATAGGAAGAATTAAAATTTAATGCAGCAAATTTAAAATTAAGAATATTATCTTGATAGGTAAGCGAGATGGAATCTCTTCCAATAATTAAAGAATCAGACAAGGCAGTACCAAGTTCTTCATTGGAATTGTACCGATCAAAAGAAGTAATTGTAACTGGAGGAATAAAATCATTCTCTTCAAATGCAAGTGGATCAAAATATAAAATACCATCTTGATCAGTAAATGAAAATAAACGCTTACCATCTTTATTTTTCTTAAATTCATTTCTAAAAGCACGACTATATCCATTTATTCCATCCTCTTTACCAAAGCGTCTAATTTTTTTGGAATTAGGATCAAACCTATAAAGTGATTCCCTATCAGATTTGGAAATAGTTATCCATAGTCGGCCTAAATCATCTTTGAATTCCAGAAATGCTCCACCCATATAAAAATCAACGGGCAGATCTATCGAATCTATTGCTATTTGTTTTTTTGTATCAAATAGAATTAATTTATCTGTAAGCAACCAAAATTTATCCTTATCCGCTTTTATTAATTTAGAAATAGGATTAAAGGCTCTTTTAGCAAGTTGAGCTGTATCTGGCCAAATATGCTTGTAAGAATTCGTAGCCTTATCTATTTTACTAAGTCCAATAAAAGTTCCTAACCATATATTTCCAGAATCATCTTCATTAATTGAAAATGGGATATTACCAGATAAATGTAATGGGTCTTTAGAAAAAAATCCTCGATCACGCCAAACATGATGGAAGGCTCTATTCCTTTCTGGAACAAATTTGGAAATTAAAATACTGTCCTTCTCTTCATGTAGAAAAGGGATAAATACGCCTTTTTCTCGATCAAATATATTCGCATTTCCTCGGCAAATAGTCCAAAGATTATGTTCGCTATCTTCAAATATTCTTTCAACAAAGTTTCTTATTGCTTCCCCATCATTATCAGGATTTGGGTTAGAAAAATATTGTTGAATTTTACCTGTTTCTTTTTCATAACGATTTAAACCTCCTCGTTCACCTCCTGTACCTATCCAGATGTTACTTTGATGATCTTCAAAAATATCAAGTACTATTTCATCGGAAAGACTATAAGGAGAATTGGCTTTGAGATCAAAATTTTGTGCCGATCCGTTTTTTTGATCTAGTCGAGTTAATGTGGGATACTGAAGATTTTGATCTTTATAGTTTTTTCCCCCAATCCATAGGACACTATCACTATCCTCCAATTCAGTAAGAATCAAATTTTCTCTATCTACATCTGAACCATCCATCCATGATAAAAGCTTAGGTCGTCTTAATTTAAATTTTGAAGTTGTTCGATCTAAAAAATATACTCCTTTTCCTCCAGCTGTTCCAAACCAATAGTCTCCCCTTTTATCTTTAAAAATATGGTTCACCGGTAGGTTTTTAATTTCAGAAAAAATCAAAGCATATTCAGTATCCTCCAAGTCTAAATATTTTTCGGTTTTAGGATTAAATATAGCAACGCCTTGATCTGTAGTTATCCAAAAGTTTCCATCATCTTCTTGATGAATAAAATTGCATTGAATATTATTTAGAGGAAAATGGATTACTTTATGAGTTATTGGATCCAATTTGCATATACCATTATGAGTGGGTACCCATAAATATCCTTCTTGATCTTCATGAATTTTATTAGTTTGCCATGTAAGAGGATCATTAGGATTAAGTTTTAGGTTAAGATATTTTCCAGTCTCCTTGTCTAACTTTAGGAGTCCTCCTTTTCTGCATTCTGCCCATATCTGATTATGCTGATCTACATGAATTCTTCCCACCGCATTGTTCCACATAATTTGCCCTTCTCCTTCTGTATAAAGATATTGTTTTACTTCTTTCGTTTTACTATTCCTACAAAATATCCCTGTTCCTGCACCTCCCATCCAGATATTTCTTTCTTTATCTTGAGCAATGTCAAGGATAGAACATTCAACTCCCAATCCTGTAGTGAGGCTATCTATTTGATTATAAATGGGGATTAATTCAAAATTACCAGTAGCCTGATTATATTTATGTAATCCTCTTCCTGACCCCGCCCATAATTGATTGTCCTTATCTATAAATAATTTTGAGGCACCTACTGTGTTGAATTCAGGGAACCACTTATATTCATATCCATCATATCGATAAACTCCTCCTCTCCGCAAGGCAACCCAAATAAACCCTAATTCATCTTGAGCAATATTTATCACTTCAGAGGGTTCATCATTCCTTGGAGGTAATGGAATCATTGGAGAATTAGGTTGAGCAAAACTAGGCAAGAAACTAAGTGTTAGGAAAACACAAATGATTAAAAATTTTGTATTTAGGTTAAAAAAAATCCTAAGAAAAAAAAGCATGTTTTTCATATTTTGGGGGTTATCTAAATTTCAATCGGAAATGCGTGATTAATTAATAAATTTCTCTCCACTTTCTGACAAAGAATCAGGAGGAGGAGGAGGTGGTGGAGAAGGTGAATATTGCCAAAAATCCTCCCCATCAAAACGATAAATCAGGCTATCGTTTAATGTCCAAATATATCCTTGATTGCATTGTGCCACATGAGAAGTGGAGGTAGGTTTTAAGCCATGGGGCTCATTGTATATATTTACTTTTTTTTGTGAAAAAAGTGGCAGGCCTATCAATAATAGATAGAGTAAAATGAAGTTGGTTTTTCTTAAGTACATCTGGTTTGGAGTATATTTTCCTTAATAGTATACTCCAAGATAATATTTACTAAGAAAATCTTACGAAATAAAGATGGGAAAATAAAACAAAAAAGGCCACTCAAATGAATGAGTGACCTTTTTTTGTTGACCTACTAGGACTCGAACCTAGAATGACGATACCAAAAACCGTAGTGTTACCATTACACCATAGGTCATGCTTTAGAAAGCGACGCAAAAGTATAACAATTTTATCATTTAGTAAAGTTATAGGATATTATTTTTTGAAAAAAAATGAGATTAAATTGACTTGGGGATTTGGTTAAAATAGTGCTCAAAAAAATCGTCATCATTCAAAATGTCATATAAAAAATCGTGATACTCTGAGAATTGCGGTAGATTATTATGATGTGCCTTATCAATAGAAAATAGATGACTCCGCTTAGGAACGATTTTTTGCAATTTTTCACTATGACTAAATGGAATTAAACGATCTTTCTTTCCATGAAGAAAAAAAATAGGGCAGGTTACTTTTTTGATAAAATGATCTGTACGAATATGATATTTTAACAACCAATTGATTGGTAATAAAAATCCATAACGTTTTATCTGTGCTAAAAAACTATGATAAGGTGAATCTAGAATTAACATTTTTGGATCATTCCATGAAGCAATTCGTGTGGCAATTCCACTTCCTAGCGATCGACCATAAATAATTATTTTGTCTTCGTCATATTGAGTAGTGAGCCATTTGTAAACATGTTGTCCATCATTATATAAAATAGACTCCGTTCGCTTCCCTGAGCTTTTTCCAAAACCTCGATAATCCACCATAAAAAAATCATAGCCTTTGCTGACAAAATCTCGGGCAAATTTCCCCCAACCTTTAATGCTTCGTGAATTACCTTTGAAATAGTAAATCACTCCTTTTGAATTGGGCACTTTGAAATGAATACCATTTATAAATCCACCATCTTCCATATCAAAGTTGACTTCTTCAAATGGAAAAACATATTGGTAAGTAAAATGTCGGGGTAAAATTTCAGGTCGGAAAAAAAAGTAGTCTTGCAAAAAATAGAAAATAAGGCATAACAAAATGTATGCACCGCTGATGTATAAAATTATATTGAGCCAATCTGCCATTTTATTTTTTCTAAAAAAAATTCTTCAAGCGGAACGTAAAACGTCAATCGTTCAACGTCAAAGGAATTCTAATTTTATTTCAATTGATAAATCCCTCTTAAATTTCTCGCTGCTTCATTATAATCCAATCCATATCCAATGACAAATTTGTTCGGAATTTCAAAACCAATATAATCTATCGGAAATTCGTATTTGATCGCTTCAGGTTTTAATAAAAAAGTAGCAAACGCAACCGAGGCAGGATTCATTTTTTTCAAGGTAGGCAAAAAATCATGCATTGTTTTTCCAGTATCAATAATGTCTTCAACAATGATGACATGACGATTTTCGATATCATGAGTTAATCCAATTACTGTTGCTACTTCACCTGTTGATTCCATACCTGAGTAGGATGATAATTTGATAAAGGAAACTTCACATTGTCCTCCAAATGCTCTCGCCAAATCTGCCATAAAAATAAAGGCACCATTTAGTACACCTAAAAAAATCGGATTTTTATCTTGATATTTTTCATTTAACTCCTTTCCCATTTCCTTGACTCGAGCAAGTACTTTTTCTTCAGACATCATGAGCTGAAAAGTGAGATCGTGTGCTTTTACTATTTGTGGTTCTGTCATTATTTGTTTTTTAGTAACT
Source organism: Saprospiraceae bacterium (assembly GCA_045104975.1). Lineage (GTDB taxonomy): Bacteria > Bacteroidota > Bacteroidia > Chitinophagales > Saprospiraceae > CAJQQY01. Next base: position 2,580 of record JBGCCY010000320.1, on the reverse strand, counting down.
ATTCAGCATAGGAGTAAAGTGTACGGGCGAATTTATTCGCCAATAAATCCTATAGTTTAAACTAATAGTGATGGGCGAATGAATTCGCCTTTACTTTATCCATGCTGAATAGTTACGTTTTTTATTACTTTTTTGCCACAGACTTGGACTGACTATTATGACTTTCCCATATTAATACTTCGATATAAGTTCCCACATTGGGAGGGTCATAAAAAGTCAGTCCAAGTCTGTGGCAAAAAAATTACAATCCATATTTATCAATCAAGTATAATAAACTCGTGATACTCGCCGCACCTAATTCTAACTCTCTTTTATTCACCGCATCTATCGTATCAATTGCTGTGTGATGATAATCAAAATATCGTTGTGAGTCAGGACGGAATCCAATCAATAATCCTTTTTGACTTTTGAGCGGAGTAATATCTGCACCTGATCCACCTGTTCTAAATTCTAATCCGTAAGGTTCCAACAAAGGTAACCATTCTGTCATTTTTTTAAATTTTGGTTTAAAAACATCAGGATGCGCCGTCGATGAAAATCCTCTTGGTGTAAATCCGCCAGCATCAGATTCGATAGCAGCAAGATGATATTCTCCTCTTTCATTCGAAGCTTTAGCGTAAGCTTTTCCACCTGCTAATCCATTTTCTTCATTCATAAAAAGAACACATCGAATAGTCCGTTTTGGTTTATAGTTTAACCTTTTCAAAATTTGTAAAACATCCATCGAATGAACACATCCTGCACCATCATCATGCGCGCCACTTCCGACATCCCAAGAGTCTAAATGTCCTCCAACTAAAATAATTTCGTCTGGTTTTTCACTTCCTTTAATTTCGCCAATCACATTGTAGGATAATTTATCCGCCAGCATTTCGCAAGTTGTTCTGATAAAGACGTGCGTTTTTTCTTTTTTCAAAATCCGACTTAACACTTCCGAATCATTCGTAGAAATTGCTACAGCAGGTATTTTTTTAATCCCATCTTTGTAACCCAAAGCTCCTGTGTGTGGAATATCATCTAACCGTGTCGTCATAGAGCGAACTAAAACTGCCACCGCTCCATATTCAGCAGCTTTCGAAGGGCCACTTCCTCTTTGGTCAACTGCTCCACCATACGCATTAAAAGTTCGCAATTGAGTGGGATCCATTGGACGGTTATAAAAAACGATTTTTCCTTTAATTTTTGCCATTCCTAACTTTTCCACTTCATCTAAACTTTGCACTTCGATCACTTCCGCAATAATTCCGTCATTACCTGTTCCTATTGAATTTCCCAAAGCCAATGCATTCAAATCCATTGAACCAACAACTCCAGAATTGACAATTCTCACTTGTTCTTTTTCTCCTCGCACCCAATGTGGCACCATCACAGGTTCCAACCAAACAGAATCTAAATTCAAAGTATCTAACATTTGCTTCGTGTATTCTACCGCTGCTGCTGCTTGAGGAGAGCCAGCCAAACGTCCTCCAATTTTTGTCGTCAAATGAGTCAACCAAGGATAGCATTGTCCTTGAGTCAATGCAGTATTATATATTTTTTTTATAAAAAAAGCATCTTCATCACCTTTGGCAGGTTGCTGAGCAAAATTTGAATTTTTGGAAAAAACTAAACAACAAAGAATTAGAAAGAATATTTTTCTCATAAAAATTAAGTTTTGAAAAGATTTGCGATTTTTTGAAAAAAAAATTGAAAGGCTAAAAATATTTAAAAAACAAGATAAATCAGCGTAATCCCTTATAAATAAAGTATTTCACATTTTCATCATATTTAAAAAAACAGAAAACAAGTGTTAATTTCTAAGGATTCCTTACATTTGCGACGATAAAAATGTGTCTTTTCAAATTTAACGTCGTCTTAACAGCATCGACGGAAAAGACTGTTTGAAAATTATTTAGAAGAAACTATTTTTTGTAGCTTTTTCGTCCAACAACAATACTTCAATACCCATTGGCAACACAAGGGAAAACAAAATTGGAAGACTTTGAATTAGTCGAGTTATTTATTAAAACTCAACGACCTGACTATTTTAGTTTACTTTATCAAAGGTATTCGAGTAAGGTTTACAGCAAGTGTATTTTCATGTTAAAAAATGATGCACGAGCCAAAGACGCAACCCAGGAGATTTTTACAAAAATCTTTCTTAATCTTTCAAAATTTAGTGGACGGTCTAAATTTTCAACATGGGTTTATTCAATCACATATAATTTTTGTATCGATACTATTCGAAAAAGGAAAAAAGAAAAGAATCTTTTTGCCGAAGAAGTTGACGATGCTCCAGACATTATCGAAGAAGTTGAAGATGCAGCTTTATTAGAAATGGAAGTTTCTCGATTAAAAAAAGTATTAGAAGAAATTCCAATTGGTGATCGAGCTGTACTATTAATGAAATACCAAGATGAACTCTCCATCAAAGAGATCGCAGAAATTCTAAACAAAACGGAAAGTGCCATAAAGATGAAAATCAAACGAGCCAAACACAAAGCACAGAAAGTGTATCGGGATATTTTTCCCAACTAAAGAGTAAAGCTTTATGTCATGAATAATTTTAAAAAAATAGGCGAAGAAAACGAAGATCGTTTT
>JBGCCY010000319.1:0-10120 GCA_045104975.1 Saprospiraceae bacterium | reverse complement strand
AATTAGCTAATGCCTTTTTAAAAATAAAAAGTTGAATCCAAAACAATTATACTCACAAGCTGACTTAGAGTCACCTTGCGAGTAAGACATACTAAATTATTTTATCAATGAAGAAATCAATTTCAGGATTCTCAAAATTGTCCAAGCGAAAAAAATTGCGTTGGATTGTTGAGAATTTTTTCAAAGACCCTGAAAATGTGATGCGAGAACTCATGAGTCATTGGCATCAAAATGAGGAGCAACAAAGAGTGCTAGATGGCTTTAGTGAGAACACTATTAGTAATTATGTTTTGCCTTTCGGAGTAGCACCCAACTTTGTCATCAATGATAAAACTTATGTTATTCCGATGGTCATCGAAGAGAGTTCTGTGGTAGCAGCTGCTTCAAGTGCAGCTAAGTTTTGGATGGAGCGTGGCGGATTTAAAGCCAAAGTAATTGCTACTAAAAAAGTAGGTCAAGTTCATTTCAGTTGGAGTGGAAATGCCAAAAAATTAAATTCAGTTTTTGAGGAACTGGATGCACAATTGCGAGTTGATGTTTCGCATATTACTGCAAATATGGAAAATCGAGGTGGTGGAATTTTAGATATTTCATTGCTCGACATGACACACTTAGAAGATAATTATTTCCAGCTCAAAGTTAATTTTGAGACTTGCGATTCAATGGGGGCAAATTTCATTAACTCCGTGCTAGAGGAGTTTGGAAGATCTTTGAAAAACTTTGTTGCAACCAATGAAATTTTTAAAGAAGAGGAGAAAGAGTTAACTATCATCATGGCTATTCTTTCTAATTATACGCCTGAATGTTTAGTGCGTGCATGGGTCGAATGTCCTGTGGAAGATTTAGGAATGACTAATGGTTTGGATGCTTCCACTTTTGCTGAAAAATTTTGCAAAGCCATTAGGATTGCACACATCGATCCTCACCGAGCAACCACTCACAACAAAGGAATTTTCAACGGAATTGATGCTGTAGTTTTAGCAACTGCCAATGATTTTAGAGCAGTCGAATCCTGTGGACATACTTATGCTTCGCGAGATGGACAGTACCGAAGTTTAAGTTATTGTAACGTGGAAAATGGCATTTTTAAATTTTGGTTAGACTTGCCGATTGCCCTAGGCACGGTGGGTGGTTTGACAAAATTGCACCCTGTGGCAAGACGTTCGTTGGAACTTTTGGGCAACCCTTCTGCTAGCCAATTGATGGAAATTATTGCTGTTGCAGGCCTAGCACAAAACTTTGCCGCAGTCAAATCTTTGGTCACTACAGGTATCCAAAAAGGGCATATGAAAATGCACTTACATAATATTTTAAATCACCTTGGAGCGACTGAAAAAGAAGTAACCGAAACGGTCAATTATTTTAAAGATAAAGTAGTTTCTTTCTCAGCAGTTCGTGACTTTTTAGATTTAATCCGAGGTGAGAAAAAAAAAGACATTAGTTTTTTGACTGACCAAAAGACGGGTTCATAAAATTATTTTTATTCTCATTCGATATATCTAGAACTTCCAGATTTTAAAAATCTGGAAGTTCTTTTAAGTTAAAAAAGTCATTTCAAAACACTTCTCCACAAATCCGTAAATACATTGTTAAAAAATAAAAAACAATACATTCACGCAAAAGGAAAGTTACTTCTTTCTTCAGAATATTTTGTGCTCGACGGAGCACTTGCTTTAGCTTTGCCAACTTCAAAGGGGCAAAGTTTTACTTTCAAAAACCTTCCTAATTCTGACTTAATTCTTTGGGAAAGTTTTGATGAGAAAGAAGAATCTTGGTTCGAAGGATCTTTTTCTACAGAAAATTTTGAGGCAATTAACTCGAGTGATTTAGAGATTTCCAATCGTTTGACACAAATTTTAAATGTATGTCGAGAGTTGAATCCTTCTTTTTTACAAGATGGAAATGGAGTGATGGTGGAATCACATTTGACCTTTCCTAAAAACTGGGGATTAGGGACTAGTTCAACATTAATTTATAGTGTGGCAAAATGGGCGGAGGTGGATGCATTTGTATTGTTAGAAAAAACATTTGGCGGTTCCGGATATGATATTGCTTGTGCAGGTGCGGAAAAAAATATTTTATATTCAAAAAAAGATAGCGTAGTAGAATGGTCGAATTGTGAGTTTGATCCACCATTTAAAAATCAATTGTATTTTATTTTTCTAAGAAAAAAACAAAACAGTCGAGAGGGAATTTCCCACTATCGAAAGATGGATAAAAAAGAGGACCTCATTTCAGAATTTTCTTTTCTCACTAAAAAAATATTGGACTGCTCAGATTTTTATAAATTTGAAAAATTACTAGATCAGCATGAAGATTTAGTTTCTACAACATTACTTTTACAAAAAGCAAAAGATTTATATTTTAATGACTTTTGGGGAAGTGTAAAATCCTTGGGAGCCTGGGGTGGTGATTTTGTTTTAGCAACGAGTGATCGTTCAGAGGAAGAAACTCGAAATTATTTCAACCAAAAAGGGTTTGAAGTGTTTTTAAAATATGAAGAGTTGATTTTATCGTAACGGGACTTTCCTAAGTCCCGTATGTTGATTACCTCGTTTATTTTGCGGGACTTAGGAAAGTCCCGCTACATGAAAAAAATAGTTTATGGCTAAAAAATGGTTTGATAGCAAGGTGATAAAAATTGAAGACGAATCTTCCACGACAAAGCGATTCTGGGTGCAAGTGGAAGGCGATGAAATCGTTGATTTTAAGGCTGGACAGTTTGTCACTTTAGATTTACCAATTTCTGATAAACGAACGAAAAGGTGGCGCTCCTACTCTATCGCCAATGCACCTGATCAATCTAATATTTTAGAATTTTGTATCGTCTTGCTCGAAGGAGGTGCAGGCACAACTTATTTTTTTGAAGAGGTGGAAATAGGCACTCCGATCAAATTTAAAAAACCAGCAGGTGGGTTTTATCTGCCTGAAAAAATAGAAACTGATTTGGTATTTATTTGTACAGGAACTGGTGTCGCACCTTTTCGAAGTATGTTGTGGGATATTTATAATAATAAAATTCCGCATAAAAATATTCATTTGATTTTTGGAACTCGGACGGAGGATGGAATTTTATATGAAAATGAATTGGTTGATTTAATAGAAAAAATGCCCGCATTCAAATACTCAGTAGCATTATCCCGAGCTGAAATTTTACCTGAAAAAAAATACGAATTGGCAAAAGGATATGTGCACCCGATTTACCAAAAACATTTCGGAGAGGTTAGAAATGGTGTGGATTTTTGGATTTGTGGATGGAGTAATATGATTGATGAAGCAGTGGCAAAATTGATGATAGAAATGGGTTATGATAAAAGTCAAATTCATTATGAATTGTATGGATAACTTTTTACTCGTAGCGGGACTTTTTAAGTCTCGTATCACAACGACACTTAAAAAGTCCCGCTACAGAGTAAAAAATATCAAATTTCGGACAAAATAGATTCAACCAAATTCAAGGAAAAGCGTTACCTTTGTAGAATCAATCTAAATAACCTTTTTAGGAAAAATTAAATCGATAAATAAATCATGGAAAATACAGCAACTAAAAGTCCGGTAATGCTTTATACAGAGCAAACTCCTAATCCGGAATCGTTGAAATTTGTTACGAATAGAATGTTGTTCAAGGGAACAGCAGATTTCAGAGAAGAAGAGTTGGCTAAAGAGTGGTCTCCACTTGGTACGGCTTTATTTGAACTACCTTATGTGAAAGGTGTGTATATTTGTAATAACTTCGTTTCAGTAACTAAGGAGTTCAATTATTCTTGGGAAGACATTATGTTGAAATTGAAAGATTTCATCAAAAAATTTGTTGAGAATGGTGGAGATATTGTAACAGAAGGTTTCGAAGCAGCGATGGCAAAAATCGAAGAAGAGCGAGGAGCGAGTTATGAATACTCAGAAGAAGAATCGGTGATCGTTCAAAAAATCAAAGACTTAATTGACACATACGTGAAACCAGCTGTAGAAATGGATGGCGGAAATATAGAATTCAAATCATTCGATCAAGGAATTGTAACAGTAATCTTGCAAGGAGCTTGTAGCGGATGTCCTTCTTCAACAGTAACCCTAAAATCAGGAATTGAGGGGATGCTAAAAAGAATGGTTCCAGAAGTAAAAGAAGTTGTTTCAGAAATGGGATAATAAAGACACAACCTATCATTTTCCACAAAATGATATTGGCGATGTTTCGAAGGGAGCATCGCCATTTTTTATTTTCGCTAAAATGACTTCAATCGAATTCCTACAAAAAACGTTCTAGGCAACGACGGTCCATAAACATAATTACTGTCTCTATTTTTCCCCGAATCAAAATCATCCTGATAAGCATTCGTCACATTCTTCACACCTCCAAAAACTTCTAATCCTGAATCCATTTTTTTCAAATCAAAAGTATAACCTACTTTTAAACTCAATTCTGTAAAAGCTTTTGTGGTCAAATATTCATCAGTCAATTGCTCTGGTGCGCCTGCAAAATGGGCTATTTCCATATTGCCCGTATAAACCAAGTTAGCGGAAATATTGAATTTTTTATTAGGCATAATCGTCAACATCGCATAGCCATATTGGTTGGGAGTTCTTAAAAATTCTTGGCGACCTTCGATTCCTTCGATATTCACAACCGACTCATCATACTCACTCGTTTGCAAAGTAAAACCGCCTTCCAGTTGGACTTTTTGATCATAATTAGCTCGTAATTCTAGCGTTGCACCTTGCACCGTTGCACCATCTCCATTTCTTTTTTCGAATAATTCTCCAAACGCATCCTCTCCTATTGACTCTTGATAAAACGCATTTTTCAAATAAGTATAAAACCCCTCAACAGTAAATCCTACAATAAATTTTTCCTTCGGTAAATCATAATTAATCGAACCGCTCCAACTATTAGATCGCTCTTCTTTCAAGTCAGGCGACAAACTAATTCTCGAAATTCCTCCCCCTGCAAAAGCAATATGCAAGTCTGCATCAAAAGCTTGTGGCGCTCGAAATCCAGTACTCCACGTCAATCGAAACTGTGTCGTGTTTTTTAATTTATATAAAAGGGAAGCTCGTGGACTGGCAATAATTCTATCCACTAAATTATGTTTATCCAACCTTACTCCGGTCAACAAATTTATCGAAGGAGTCACTTCCCAATCACTTTGCAAAAAACCTCCAACCGTTTTGGTCAATTGATCCACTTTGTATCGATAAGCAACAATCTCATCAAACACATCGTCGACCACATATTCTCCACCAACAGTCAACACGTTTGTACCGCCAAAAAAATGTTGCAACAGATGATTTAATTGCACACCTGCTTGAAAAGTAGTATTATCAGAGATGCCAGAAGGTGGGGCGACCAGATGATTTACAATCGCCAAGCTGTCATCTGGAAAAATTCCTGTGTAGTGATCTCGTTCTGTATTTTGCGCAGCGAGATAAGAAATAAACGAACTATTGTCGTCATTAAAATTGATTTGATAATCAATATTCCCCATCCAAACATTATGCGTTCTTTCCTCCGATTGCAAAGCCAAATGCGACGGAACATCAATCATTTCTCCGCCGTATCGATATTCAGAAAGGTTGCTAATACTCATTTCCAATTTCTGATTTTCAGTTGGCTGGAAAAATAAATTAGCACCCACCGAGCTATTTTTCAATTCAGGAATTTCGGAAAAATTATCTTCATTATGATCGTACATTGCTCGCTCTCTACGATTAATAAAAAATGAAACGCCTGCATTCCCTTGGTGACTTAGAGTAGTTGCATTACCACTCAAAATATTTTCAGCTGCTTCGCCATTGATACTTTGATGCGTATAATTTAGGTCAAAAGAATTCTCAGTTGGAATTTTTGTAATCACATTCACCGTTCCTCCTATCGCACTCGATCCATACAAAGAAGAACCTCCACCTCTAACAACTTCTATTCGGTCAATCATGTTTGTAGGAATTTGTTCCATGCCATAAAGTCCCGTCAGCGGACTAAAAATCGGACGACCATTAATCAATATTTGTGAGTAGCCTCCTCCTAATCCATTCATTCTCAATTGAGTATAATTACAAGTTTGACAATCTGTTTCGACTCTCAATCCTGGTTGAAATCTCAATCCTTCTGACAAACTACACGCTTGAACATTTCTCAACGATTTACTATCAATCACATTTACGATAACAGGAGATTGAGTTTGTCGTTTAAAAGTTTTAGTTCCAGTCACCACCACCTGATTCAAATAAAATTGAGATTCTTCTAAATCAAAATCTAATTTCACTTGCGGCTGTGATGCACTTATCTTTATCATTCGCTTTTGAGAAATATATCCTGTAAATGAGACTGTTACTGTCCACTCTCCCAAAGGAATATCATTAATTGAGTATTCTCCATTCTCTCCAGCAGTAGTTCCCCATGCTGTATTTTCAATTTGAATATTAGCAAATTCAAGAGGAATATTTTTAGAAAATATTTTTCCAGATAAATTTCCACCTTGAGCTGTTGCAAAAAAACTGAAGCCTATTGCTATAATACAGATTAGATTACTTTTCATTAAGCTAAATTTAATTTTTAGATGAACAAATTTACATTTTTAGACTCATCTAAAAAATAATTTAACAAACTAATATTATTAAATATTAGTTCTTAAAACTAAAAAAGCGATGCCAGTACATTTTGTACTGACATCGCTTTTAATTTTTTTTTATAAAAATCTAAATGTATTAATTACGTATTTCCATAAATACCATCAATATCACCTTGATATTTTTCTAAAATAACTCTACGTTTCAACTTCATCGTAGGAGTTAATTCTGCCTTGGAACCATCTGCTTTTACAGCATCCCAAGTCGTATTTAATAATGCAAACTTTTTGATTTGTTCGATATGACTAAACTCAGGATTGAAACCATCAATACATTTTTGATATTGAGCAATTACGTTTGGATTTTTAATGGCATCTCCCATAGAAGTCCATTGTACGCCATTATTTTCACACCAATTTTGCAATGCTTCAGGAGCAGGAACAATCAATGCCGAAACAAATTTTTGCTTCTCTCCTACCACCATCATTTGTTCGATTAAGAAATCTTCTTTGAATTTATTCTCAATCGGAGCAGGTGCAACATATTTTCCACCAGAAGTTTTAAGCAACTCTTTTTTACGATCTGTAATTTTCAAAAACTCATTTCCTCCTGCACCTTTTACTATCTTTCCAATATCCCCAGTCATAAACCATCGTTCGCCATTAATCTCTTTGAAAACCTCCGCAGTTTTTTCTGGTTGGTTATAATAGCCCATCATGATGTTGGGTCCTTTTGCCAAAATCTCTCCTTCCCCTTCTCGATAATTTCCATCCGAGTCATCAATTTTTACGGTGATGATATCAATTGCTGGCCCAACTGTTCCGAGCATCGCACCATGTTTTTCAAAAGTATTAATCGTCAACCCAGGAGAAGTTTCTGTCAAACCATATCCTTCTCGAATCGGAATTCCTGCTGCTGAAAATACTTTTACCATTTTCATTGGACAAGCTGCAGCTCCAGTCAAAATCCCTTTGACATTCCCGCCAAGTGCTTCTCGCCACTTACTAAAGATTAATTTATCTGCCATTTTATCTTTTAGGCCTGGAGTTTTATCAAACTCATAATTATCAGTTAAGCCCAACGCCCAAAAGAATAATTTCTTTTTCATGCCAGTCAACTCCAAACCCTTGTTGTATATTTTTTCATAAACCTTTTCTAACAACCTTGGTACTGTTGTAAAAAAATGAGGCTGCACTGCTCTTAAATCTCCATTTTCGCCTCCCAAATTATCCGTTCCAGTAAAGACAACATTGATCCCTGAGTACGCATAAGAGTAGGCTGCTGATCTTTCGAAAATATGACAAATAGGTAAAAAACTCAAAGCAATATCTCCTGCGTTAAGTGGCAATAAAGTATTTACACAACTTACATTCGATACAATATTATTATGCGACAACATTACTCCTTTTGGATTACCTGTTGTCCCCGAAGTATAAATCAAAGTTGCCAACTCTTCTGGCTTCACATTTGCTTTTCGTTTTTCTACTTCGTCTTGTCCTTCATTGGTGAAAATATCTTCCCAATATTTTTTTCCTTCTGCTCTGTCTAAAGTATAAATATCAGTCAACGTAGGAATCGCATGAATTTTACTGTTTACTTTTTCAAATAAATCACCTTGCCCTACGAAGGCAATTTTCACCCCTGCATCATTAAAAATATATTCATATTCCCCTGGACTAATCGTTGGGTAAACCGGAACATTAATCGCCCCGACTTGTTGAATCGCAATATCCATAGCAACCCATTCAGGTCTGTTTTTATAAACGATCAACGCCACTTTGTCTCCTGGTTGAACGCCCAATTTTATCAACCCACAACTCGCTTGATTCGCCATTTGAATAATTTGGTCTGTGGAATAATATTTCCACTCGCCATTTATTTTATGCCCAAATGCTCTCTCCTGTGGGCAATTCTCTTTTTGATAATAAATAAAATCGAATAATCTTGTTACTGCCATTTTCTTTTTAGAGTTTGTACCTGCTGTTTGGAAGACAGGTTGTAAATTGATCTTGGTTTCTAATTCTAATTGTGAAAAATAGTATTTTTTTTCTAATTAAAAAAAATAATCATCCATCTAAGGCTTCTCAATTTGAAATTCATTTTTTTCACTCAGAAGAGATACTAATTTTTGTATGCATTCTTGTTGATCAGGTTAAAAATGAAACCGATCAAGTTTAGTATAGTTCAATCCCTCATTATTATTTTTTAGTAAAAAAGTTAACTATAAATTACTTTCTCTATAATGAAAATTGGTAAACTGTGAGAGTTTCTATATTTTCATACTTTACAAAAAAAATTACAAAATCAAACTATGAATAAAATCTTAATCTTTTTTCTAGCCTCAGCATTTTTTTGCTCATGCCAAACTACTTTAAAACCTGCAGTAACATCTCAATCAGAAACAAAAACATCCAAAACAGATTTGAAAAATGGCGAATGGGTTTCTCTTTTTAATGGGAAAAATTTAGACGGCTGGATTAATCACGGAAGTGAAAAATGGTATGTCAAAGATGGTGAGATAATTTGCGAAAGTGGCCCCAAAGCTGAATATGGCTATTTGTCAACTGTTGACTCCTATGATGATTTTGAACTAAGTGTTGAATTTAAGCAAGAGGCAAATGGTAATAGTGGTGTCTTTTTTCGATCAACTTTGGAAGGGACAAAAATTACGGGTTGGCAAGCAGAAGTTGCTCCCCCAAAAAATAACACAGGAGGAATTTATGAATCCTATGGTCGAGGTTGGTTGATAAAACCTGATCCAAAAAAAGATGTCGCACTAAAAATGGGAGAACGGAATACCATGAAAATAAAAGCTGATGGAGCAAAAATCACCACTTGGCTAAATGGTATGGAAATGATTCAAATCGAAGATGAAAAAATTGGAAAAGGCAAAGGAGCCATCGCTCTTCAAATTCATGATGGCGGTGGAATAAAAGTTCGATGGAGAAATATTAAAATTAAACCGATCAAAAAATAAATAGTAGTGTCTATTTCTCCAATACTCAGTCCTTCCAGATTTTTAAAATCTGGAAGGACTTTTAAATAAATTATTATTTTCAACCTAAAATGTATTTTAATTCAAAAGAATATTTATGAAAAAAATTATCGTTTTATTTATCATCTCTTCATTCTTTTGCTCTTGCCAAACTGATTCCAAACCCAAAGTTGTAACTCAACCTGAAACAAATGCAGCAACTAAAACGGATTCGCAAACTGACGAATGGATATATCTTTTTGACGGAACATCGACCAAAGGATGGAGAGCTTACAATGGTGATGCATTGCCTGCTCAATGGATCATCAAAGATGGCGCATTGACATTTTCGACTGAATCAAAATTAGAAACAGATCACCAAGGAGGAAAAGATATTATCTACGCTGCTCAGGAGTTTGAAAACTTTGAATTGTATATGGAATGGAAATTACCTGAAGGAGGAAATAGCGGAATATTCTATCATCTTCAAGAAGGATATTCTGGTCCCGCAGAAATTGCTCCCCAATATCAGCTATTGGATGATCTCAAATGGGAAGAAATCACTGTTGCAAAATTGGAAGAATG
>JBGCCY010000318.1:0-36532 GCA_045104975.1 Saprospiraceae bacterium | reverse complement strand
CACCAGCGAGAGGCTTTTCCTTTTCCAATAAAACAAACTACTCCTTCCTCTCCCCCACCCAAGGAATCGTAAACTCCCTCCCTGGACAATAAGTCACCCCATGAATTTTCCCATCCTTAATATACCCTGAATGATAATACCCATTGCTCCCATCCCTTGATGAAAACCCAAAATACACCACTTCCCATTCCAAATTAAAAAACCCATTCTTAAATTCTGAACCATAAAAAGTACCACTAAATTGACTTCCTTCCTTTGGTTGAATCGTAAATTCTTGTACATGAGCAGCCGAGCCTGGCGAAGGTCTAAGATCAATAACCCAAGTACCTTTTATTTCTTCAAGGTCAAAGTCTAACGATTTAGAAGTGGAATTTTGAGCGCAAGCAAACTGCGTCAAAGCAAAAAAAAGAAAACTAAATAAAAATTTCATGTTTTAAAATTTTGGTTAACAATGCCCCAAAACTAAGACATCGCAAGCCTCCAATCGCCTCAAAACATGTATTGAGACGACCTAATTTTTGCTTTGAGACTCATTCACATATTCAGTCGGACTCATCTGGGTGAGTTTTTTAAATATCCGATTAAAACTTGATTTGGAATTAAAACCTGACTCCAAGGCAATCGACAGCAAAGTAAATTGATCGAGTTCTCCAGAAGTAATTTTATGCTTCACTTCTTCCACTCGATATTGATTGACAAAATCTACAAAGGAAATTCCCAAACCTTGATTAATATGTTTGGAAATAGTTCGAGCAGGTGTATTTAAATTTTTAGCAAATTCTTTTAACGACAAAGTGGGATTCAAATAATCTTTTTCATTCAACATCCTCTGTTTTATTTTTTCAACTAATTCCACATCAATTTCATCCAAAGCAAGATTGGTTTCCACCACCTTATTTTCAAAATTAACTTGCGAATTATTACTCTGCCGAATCCCTCCGTAAGCCAACAACAAAACCACAAATCCCAAACTTATTTCTGAAAAATTATACGTCAAATAAATATCAAACAAATATCTAGCAATCAAATCCACACTCCAAAAAACACAAAGCACCAACATAATCATCAAAACTATTTTTAACCAATTCAAATGTATTTTTGAAAATTCTGAAAATTGATCTTCCAACCATTTTTGATATCGAACCAATAACCGAATCGAAAAACCTAAATAAATAGCCATCGAAATTAACGTCAAATTAAATTCTAAACCATAGGTAATCGGAAAGTGAATCGTCTCCCAAAACCATAATTTATAACTGTATGGTTGAAAGGTGAGAAACCAATACAAACCTGTTTGCAACAAAACTGGAAAGAAATGAACCCAATCTTTTTTAGAAAATTGAAAGGAACTATTCGTAATACTTTTCACATAAAAAAAGATCAGCGGCCCAAATGCAAAGGAGTAAAAAATCGGTTGAAAATAAAACTCAGGATCTTGTTGATATACTTCTGCCACTTTATAAAAAGAGTCAATCAACCACAAAGAAAAACTCAACAATAATAAAGACAAAAAACGATTCGCCAATTTATTGACTTTCGAGGTACTCAAAATCAATGCTGCAAATAATCCTTGAGCAATCACCATCAAAGTCAACACTACATATATATTGAATGCTATCTTCATACTCTAATTTAGTGAAAAAATATTCACCTATCTAAATCAACTACTTGGAATATCATTGCTAAAAATTATTGCCAAGTAACCTTTTTATTTAAACTTATTCTCCAACAGAAACAAATCTGCTTTTTCCTCCACCCACTCATCAGTTATACTTTTATAAGCTTTACCAGGAAACAACATAAAAGAACCTAACAATATATCTACATCTCCATCTTGATCAACGTCCCCTTCCTCCATTACCAAAAATCTTCCTGCTAATGGTTGGGGAAAAGTACTAGATTCAAAATCAAATAGCGTAGCATTTTTATTTTCTAAAAAGATAAAATTCTCTTTTGCTACAAAATCATAGTCTGGAAAAAAGGAAATTATCGCAAGGTCAATATCTCCATCCTGGTCATAATCATTTGCCATCAACCTAGTTGCACCATAAATTGGATAAAACCATTTCTCCTCAAATTCATTGCGACCATTATTTAAAAATATACGAACACCGTGATAAGGTTTGGAGAAAGTGGAATAATCTGCATTGTCGCCATTAGCAAGGATAAGATCTAAATCCTCATCGCCATCATAATCAATTAACTCAAACCAACTCGAACCATATTCCGAACCCATCTGAATCACTTGCTCTACCCTGAACTTTAGATTTTCTTCTTGGTACAAAATGTAAATTCCTTCTTTACCTTGTGATGCCAATACGATAATATCTTTTTTCCCATCTTTATCCATGTCCACCACTTCCGTTTTTATTGTTCCTGCAAGTGGCAATAGTGTCTGTTTTTTCACTTCACCATTCGACTGAGTTAGCATAGAAAGTTGTCCAGTAAGATTTCCAAACTCACAGATCAAAATTTCATCAATTTGATCATTATTCAAATCAACTACTTGCGTATATACTGGTCGATGTAGTTCTTTAGCTAAAGTTTCCTGCTTTCCATTTTCCTTTTTATAAGTCGCTCCCAAAGGTTTTTGACTTGGATTCATAAATCCTATTTCTGTAAAATATTCTATCTCTTCTACTTTTTGATAAGCAATCAAAGGGGAATTAAATGATTGCAGAGGACTTTGCGAAATGGGATAATGCATCGTTTTCCCAAGTGCATTTCCGACGATAAAATGATTGCCAATCGTATCAAATTGAATATTTGTAATAATTGCTAGATCCTCTTGATCAAGAGATATAGGTATTGGAGCAAATTGACTGATGACTTTATTTCGCTGATTCCTCAAAGTATCAACCATTATCTTTTCGGGAGCATTATCCAAAATATAATCGTGAATTTGGTTCCATGTCGCACTATCAATTATTGGTTCAGTAGGATAAGTGTTGCTCAATCTGATAAATACATTTTCTTCCATGGTGTATCTAGCCATAGGATTATATCCATCATATCTATAGCCTAATCGAGCTGCCATCTCTGGCAGTACCTTTTTTTTCCAAATGTCTTTTGGGATATTCGCTGGATTGGGAGTTAAGTGACAACTCGTACAGTAGACATTAAAATGCTCTTTGGGAGTACTTACTTCCTCAAAAGATTCGCTACAAGAAATCAAAAGCGATATGAATAAAAAAAGCAATAAAATTATTTTTTTCTGCATAAAATTGGTGGGGATTTGAATTGTACACAATATGATATAAAAAAGATTTTTATTCCAAATCGGTGTGTACTTTTCGCCGCAGAAATTGATTTTAAAATCCCAATTTTATACAGTAAAAAATTTAAGACAGAAATTTTATTATTCTCAGACTTTTGCCATTCTTATAAATACGGAACATTATTCTTTTTCCTTGTATTAGGTGCAATCCCGAACTTCACGCCCACAGAAATCCCCAATCCGTTAAATAAAGCACTATTCGATATATCATATCCAATATTCAACATCATCACAGATTCTTTGTAAATTTTTTGTTCCAATCCTCCTCCTACTCTAAGAAACTTAATTTCATCCTCCATTATACTTCTTGTTATTCCATAATCTTCCCCCTCAAAGATAGCTCCTCCACCAACTCTTAAAACGAGAGTCAAGTTTTCATTTAGTTGAGATTTATTATTGACTCCAAAATGAACTTGAGTAAAATTTAGATTCAATGTATCAGCACTTCCTAATCCTCTTCTAAGGTTAAATTCAACATTAAATTTTCGTCCAATTTCTATCCCTCCTTCTACAAAAACCAAAGGTGCAGCAGCACCTAAATATTCAGTTTCTATATTTTTAAAAAATGCCCCACCTGTCGAAAGATGTATTTTAAATCCAGAACTTAAGAGTAATCGGGTCGAATCTTGTCCAAAAGAGGGGAAGAAAATAAAACAGCAAAAAACGAGCGTCAAGAAATTTTTCATATTTATATTTTTTGTTTTAATAAAAATATGAATTAAAATTTCTTCTAGATAAATTGAAATCATTTTAACGAATTAATAACTTTCCAGTCTACTTTTCTATATCTTTAAAAGCAATATTAAACAAACATTTCACAAACAACCTTCAATTAACAACGATGAGAAATCAACTGTTCCTCCTTTTTATATTTACTCTTTTACTTTCTTCTTGCCCTCCTCAAGAAAATAAAAAACCTAATTCTACCGGTGGAGAACCAGTCACAACTGTTCCCCCGACGGAAACCACTCCAAAACCAATTCCTCCTTTCGAAATGGAAATTCCAAAAGGATACACTTTGCTGACTGAAACATCTGGTGACTTAAATGAAGATGGTATCGACGAAAAAGTGGTGGTCCTCAACAATGGAATTGTGAGTGATTTCGGAGAGGAAAGAACCATTTTTATTTTCAAAGCAGACAACGGTGCATGGAAAATGTGGGAACGGGCAACGGAAGCAATTTTGCCAAGTGATAATGGTGGCATGATGGGCGATCCATTTCAAAGTATCAAAATAGAAAATGGTGCACTCGTCATTAATCACTTTGGAGGGAGTCGATCAAAGTGGGAATATACGCATCGCTTTAGATTTCAAAATGAACAATGGGAATTGATTGGTGCAACTTCTATCGTTTATTCTGCTTGTGAAGAACAACAAACTTTTGACTATAATTTATCTTCTGGAAATGTTATTTATAAAGATGAAAGACTCACTTGTGAAAATGGCGAAAATGAAAAAGTAAAAGATGTACGATACAAGGTAAATTTCAATCATAAAAAAAGTGCTTTGCCAACTCTTGATGGTTTTGATCCTACCAGCGTTTATGCAGTTAACCAAGTAGATGGTATGTGTATTCCTGAAGGTAGTTGCTATGAGTACCAAAAGATAATTGATGAAAATTCAAAAAAACATAATGGTCTTCGATATACCTCAATGAGTGATCTTCAAGGAACTTATACTCTTGGAGGACACGACGAATCTTGGGTAGTTGATATCCAACCTAAAACAGCAAAAAATAAACAAGTCTATTATGAAATAACCTATCATGCTATCGAAGGAATGTTGCCTCCATCTCCAAGTCAAAAGGAAATTTTAGACCTTGCAAAATCAATTGTCATAAAAAAATTCGATGTTGACTTTGCAAAAATGACTTTTAACTCTGACATTGGAAAAGGAAAAATAGGCATTGATGAAAATTCAAACACCACGCTCACTTTTCAAGATATCGAAAGTCACATTGCTGATGAATTAGTCGTGACTTTTAAATATGGATATGGCTACGATCATTAATTTTCATCCTAAAAACAAAAAAGGCTGTCGGATAATTCCGGCAGCCTTTTTTGTTTTTATTTGAATTATTTTATCTCGAAACTCTGACAGTATCAGAAACAATCGAATTAAAAACATGAACTACATAATTCCCTTGAGCTAAATTTTCGAAACGAAAATTACTCACTCCTTCAGTTATCTTATTTTCAAAAACAATTCGCCCAGTCATATCTAAAACTAGAATCTGCGCAGGTTGATTAATTTCTACACTTAAAAGATCCAAAGAATTAACTTTCACTTGAAACCCTTTTTCCCCTTTTACTAGTTGAGAAATGACCTTAAAATATTCAAACATTAAGTCATAATCTACCTGTTTGAGTCTATAATAATTATTTCCAGAAGATGGTTTAAGATGAACATAATTATATACTTGATTTATATTTGTTGTTCCTTTTCCTTCCACAATACCTATTCTTTCAAAATCAATTCCATTCAAACTATGCTCTATTTCAAAATGCATATTATTAATTTCAGAAGCCGTCTCCCATATTAATTCCACTTCATTCCTATCCGTTGTATAACTATAAAATTTGATTAATTCTATTGGAAGAATGCCACTTTCATTTGCTCCACCAGCTGCGATAATAGCACCAAATTGATTTCCTGTATATGTCGTAGCACCAATGTTTATTCTAATATTAGTACCATTCCCACTTTCAGATAAAGCCGAGGTATTAGAAGTATTGTCTATGATGAGTTGACTCCCTCCAGCTAAACTCAAGGCATCTGAACCATTAAAACCTAAACTGCCCATTCCTTGAATTCTAAAAATCATTGCCCCATATGTTATTAAATCCCATGGATCATTATTTTGGATGGTTATTATTGCATCTGTAGGAATGATTAACTCTGTTACAGCACCTCCACAATTATCGGTAATATGAGCAATCAGCTCTGTATTTCCCCAAGCATAACTCCCTGAAGGAAGCGTACATTGGCCATTTATATTGGTTAAAAATAAAATAGTTAATAAAAAATTTGACGAGAGAAAGTATCTAAGCTTCATAAAAAATTGGGTTAGTTTAGTGTTATTTTAAAAATTTGATAAGTAAAATGACTGAATTAATAATTAGAAAATTCTAATAATTAAATACGAAAACCTTCCTAAAATGTTTTATTATTCTTTTATATTGAAAAAATAATTTTGCTTCAATGAATAAATTTCTAAAATCGTATTTCATCAGTTTTATATTCAGTTGCTTTTTGCTCTTTGGAATGCTATTCTATTTTGGATTTACCTTCGACCTAGTCAAAGAATATTATTTTCAAGTTCTCTTTCAATTTATGGAGTCATTCCTTTTTTGGATATTTCTAACCATTCCGATTATAACTTTTCGAGTAGTTCGCTACCTTTTTCAATCCTATAAAAATCACGGTAAAATGACTTTCCTTCGTCGCTTTTCTTTTTCCATTATTTTGCCCGTTGGGCTTTTTTTTTCTCTTTTTAATTTATCGCAATGGTACACTAAAAATGAAAATTTTAATTACCAATGGATTTCAGAAATAGAAAACAAAACAGGCCAAGCAACAGATCTATTTACAGAGGATAACAAGCAAAGAGGGGTTCATGTATTTGGACGTTTGGACTCCATTAACTTGCAACCACTCATCAAAAATAATGTGGAATGGATCACCATGGTTCCTTTCGGAGATCAAGAAGATTACGATAGCCCTGAGGTGAGATACCATCATTCTAAAAGAAAAACCTTACTTGATATTGATTCTATTTGGTCAAAAAAAATACAGGCTGCACATTCTTATGATTTAAAAGTTTTTCTCAAGCCTCATGTTTGGATATTCTCTCCTTCGAATGGAACCTGGCGTTCTGATATTTTTCCTTCCAACGAAACGAACTGGGAAACTTGGAAAAAAAGTTATCGTGAATTCACTTTACTCTACGCTAAGATTGCAGAAAAAAACAATGTCGAAATGTTTTGCATCGGCACAGAGTTCACCAGGTTAGCCATTGAAAAACCTGATTTTTGGAAAAATTTGATTGAAGAGGTTCGAAGCATTTATTCAGGAAAAATAACCTATGCTGCCAATTGGTATGAAGAATTTGAACAAATAACTTTTTGGGATAAATTAGACTTCATCGGCATTCAAGCTTATTTTCCTTTGGTCAAAAATACCAATCCAAGTGTCAAACAAATTTCGAAAGGTTGGAAAAAACACTTGTCAAGCATAGAACGCATTCATAAAAAATTTGCTAAAAAAATCCTTTTCACAGAGTTAGGATATAAAAGCACCACCGATAGCGCTATCGAACCTTGGAGTTGGATTGACTATTCTTCCAATCTTTACAAACCCGTTTCGACCGAAACTCAAGCCAATTGTTACCAAGCATTTTTTAATACGGTTTGGAAAAAGGAATGGTTTGCTGGCGTTCATTTTTGGCAATGGCACACCTCTGAGGAAGATGGTGGAAAAGATAATTTAGACTTCACTCCTCGTAGCAAACCTGCGGAGAATATTATCGCTAAAGGTTTTGGGGGGAAATAGGATTCATAAACTTTCGATTTATTTTTTCTCCAAACACTTTGATATATGTTTTTGTAAACCTAAAGGATTTCAACATTGCTTAAATGGTTATTACACTTTCGTAGTTATATAAAAAGTCTAATTTTTCTTCTTATTCAAATTTTCTTGAATTTCCTCAATTAAAGTTTTTGCCTCAGTCTGATATTTACGGAGTGCACTTTCTAACCTTCTTAGCACTATGGAATACCACACCATTTTATTTCTAAAAATAGGGTTGCCAATTGCATAGGTCGCTAATTTTGAAAACTCTCGATCAGCAGCTAAACTGAACCACTCTTCATTCTCTTCCCAATAACTGACATTTCTGTTAAAACTTTGAGATGCTTCCCTTGTCTTCACCCCTAAGTCCACCGTGTGTTTATGATAAAAATCTGCAATTCTTTTATTTAGATTTTAATACCTGAAATCGCTGTTGACCAATTCCAAAATCGGGATAGGAGATAAATGAATAAAAAAACGAATCATTTGTTGTCCATTTTTCTCTTGAAATGTCTTCATCGATAATTCGTTTTAATGTTTTATTCTTCCAACTAAAATTAGGTAGATACTCATCAAGTATCGTAATATCATTTTCCAATTCCTCAATGATAGATACATAGATATTTCAGATTTCTTTATCCGGTGGTCGTTCCAAGTATTGATTTGCAATGCAATCAAAATCCCAATGACTACTAGGAAAATTTCACCAATGGCGTAGATAAAGTATTTACTGAATTGGTTTTTCAGGTTTTAATTATTCTTTAAGTGCTCATTTATTTCAACTTTTAAAACTTCAGCTCTATTTAAAAGTTTTTGCCTTGATCTGCGATTGGTAAATATGGTTGCTTTTACAAGTGCTGCCCGATTGGCAAAATCTTTAACCTTTTCACTACTTCTATCCAATTCAAAAAACGAAAAGTCAGGGTTTACTATTTCTGCAACCCAATGTTTTGGAAAAAAAGATGATTCAAATGCATTACCGCCAATATTGGGTATAAACAATAAATCTCTTTGTCTTATGATGATAGGATTATTAATATCCGCTTCAGCTTTAATGGTTATTTTACATTCATTATAATATTTTGCCACCTTATAGCGAAGAGAGTCGGATTCAATGAGACTGGTTTTCCCTGAACTTTTCATGTCTTCAAAAACAATCGCATTGCCTTCAAAAGAACTTATCCTTTGTGCCGTGAATACAGCAGACATTAATTTTGAGGGGTTTGCTTTGATGGAATCATATCTAAAGGCATTTACAATAGTTGTATAGTTATCTAGTGTCGTCGAGTCCGAATTGATATGTATATTCAACTCTTCAATATCCTCATTTAAATTGCCTAAGATTCCTTTTAGGTAAGTGGTTTCAGAAGTCCTCTCCTTTTTGTATTCGCTAGCGATGTTAATTTGTAAAGCAATCAAAATCCCAATTACGACGAGGATGATTTCGCCGATGGCGTAAAGTAGATACTTGCTAGATTTATTTTCACTCAGTAATTGTTGCCTAATTTTTCTAAAGAATTTTATCATTGGTTATCTTTTATACTCTAATCTATTCCAAGAGAAATGATGTTTAGTATTTCCCAGACCAATATTATAAAAATGTTATGACTTAATCCTTTCAATTACCATCAATTTATGGTTTGGGCATCATTACAATTTTTATGAAATTTGCCCACCAGTCGAAATACGGTAGAATATAAAAAGACAATTGACCGATTATAAAAACCAATAGAGATTAAAACTTACCATTCTTATCTACGAATTTCCAATCGTCACTTTCCCAAATTTTGTGATCTCCATCTGTAGTCGTTTTACAATTTTTACTCACTTTGGCTTTCCCATTTTCAAAAGGATAGGCACAATCAAATTGAGGTTTAATTACGATTTTGTAATCGCTTTCGTCAGCATAACCAATCTTACCATTTTGAATAATTCTGAACAATCCATCTGAAGGATAATCAGGGCCATTATCAAATAAAAAAATTTCATATTGTACTTTCTGACTTCGGTCAATGACCACCCACTTGTTATCATTTTTGGTCATGACAATTGCCTTGGTGTGGAAAGTATCCGTGAGACATTGTGCATAAGTATCGGCTGGGATCATAATTTTTCCATCCTTAGTTTGATAGCTTAGTAGTCCCGTCGATTTGTCCTCTATCAAAATCCAAGGTTCAATAGTAGGAGCCTTGGTTGGGTTGACATTAGTTTGACTAGCATCGGTTTGACTAGTTCCGTTTTTTTCACTAGCAACGGTGCAAGCAGTAAAAGCAATTAGAAAGAAAATAATATATTTCATTTTTATAGTTTTATCCTGCTGTCTCTTTTTTTAAAAACCAGTAGGTGAATTAAAAATCATTTTATCAAGACAATTACTTTTGGCCTCCTAAGATTAGGATATTCGGTTCACCAATCACTCCCGCTTCTTTCATTCTTTTTTTCAAATCTGGGTTGGCATAAAAGTCCTGAAAGTCTTTTACCGATGTCCATTCGCTAATGATGCAAACCATATTTGGTTGATCTTGTACAGCACTAATTTCTTCACTCACTTCGCCTGCAGACATACGCATGGATAAGTCTTTTTTGAAGTTTGATTTGAATTTAGCAACGTCTTTCACTTGCTGAGTTACGATAACTTTGACGATTGGTAAAAGTACTGATTTGCCTATCTTCCACTTGCCTTTATCTTTGATCATGGTGTTGGCATAAGTACCTTTAGTGTTGATTTCTATATCATAAACATTAGTCTTACCGACCATCTCGTAAGTACCGTGAGCAATAAAAGCATGCTCTGCATCTGACCAACTGAGGCTTGAATATTTTAAATACAACGTAGTATTATCTTGAAAAAATCTTTGCTGGAAGAAAGCAATAATATTGTCGGCACCAGTTATTTTATTCTTTCCCTGGTCGATGCGAACAGCATATTCCGAGTACATTTCTTTAAGCTCGGCAACATTATGTTTGTTGTAGGAAGCCATGAAATTATGGGTAAATTCTTTTAGCTCAAATTCATCATTGACTGTTTGGCTATGCACTATTCCGCTATAAATAATTAGTGCAGCAAATAAGAGTAACTTTTTCATTTTCATTTTTTGTTTTTATAATAAAGAGTTATGAGTTGTAATTATTAAAAAATGAAGGCTCTAATAATTTTTTAGTGTTTTTCATTTTTTGGTTTAGAAAAAGAGTTATGAGTTTTATCTAAAAAAAAAATTACTAAAGCCTTCAGATGATATGTAAAAAAATACTTCGTTGCTTTTCTATTAATCAAGTTCGTTGTGCAGCGGAAACAATTCTGCTTCGGCATCAATACCATGTTTCTTTGCTAGCGGCACCATGATTTTTCCAAAATTTCCAAAATCTTCTGCTGACTCCCAGATGTCAACAACCAAGACTTCACCATCTACAAGGTAAGCGAAATGATGTGGTCGCTCTGCTAATTTAACTTGTCCTACTTTTCCTAGATCAGCGACTAAATCATCATACTGTTTTGTGGTAGAACCTTTTAGGTATACTTTGGTTAATACTTTTCCCATTGATTTTTTTATTTATAAAAATTGATTGCCTACTCTAGTTGGTTTTCGGCTTTCCCGTTCTGAGTATCTACTTACTTTTCAGCAGCATCTGCTAACTGTTTCGTATCCACATATTGCTGAAACGCCCTCACCTTTCCATTTTTAAATGTCCAAAGATGTGCAGCCTGTGCATCAATCAGAGCATCACCTTCTTTCCTTTTAGCATCATAGCGCAAAGTAGCCAACACCTGATTGTTTGACATTTCGTGGAGTTCAACATTTTTTACATTGAAAAATTCATGATCCTCCCCAAGGCGAACAAAAACACCATTCAAAACCGCATCATGTCCGATGTAAGGATTTCCATCTGCTAGCTCATTTCCTTCTGCTTCATTCCATTCCACTTTAGCATCCAAAGTACCAAGTACGGTAGGAATATCACCCGTGGCAAAAGCTTTGTACAGATTATCAATCGCACTCATATTATTGGGATCGGAGACGGCTCCCAATTGCATCATCATAGACATATTGTCCATAAAATCTTGTTCCTATGCGATCTTTCCATCCTCCATTTTAGTGAGAGTCATACCTTCCAAATAGACTGAATTTCCAGTAGCAGGAATTCCAAAAAACTCCCCTGTATGTTTTCCTTGGAAGCTCCATTGCTTGCACAATTTATCGCCTTGTCCAAATGCTTCATGGATCGTAAATTTAATGTCTGAGAAGCCCGTCAAAAAATTCTGGTAGTAAGCTTTAAAATTTTCGATGCCTACAATATTTTCGGGGTCAGCAATAATGGTTGCCTCCTTGGTAAAATTTGTTTCATTGATACTATCAATATTTCTATTGTTGATAATGTCATTCCAAGTCGTTTCGTAATTTTCAATCATTCCTTCAATAGTCATTTTCTAATTTTTTTTGGAGTTATAAAATATTATTATTTAATTTTTGGCTCTGAGTTGAATAGGTATCGAAAAGAATATAGTTTTTAGAAATATCCGACTTATCGATGTTGGTGATGAATTGTATAAAGTCTTTTTTTGGAGTTCGTTGGTACTTTTATCTCGTGGTAAATTTTAGCACTTTCGTAAACACGAATGGTGAAAGAATTTTCAACAGTTGTTTTTAAAGGTGCAGTTTGCTGATCATTTCTACGCGTGGTTCTACATTCATCATCATACAATTCAAAATGACTTTTTTGTAGATTTTCAACTTCAACTGTTGTGATAATTGCTCCAATTTCGGTTGGTTGTTTATCATCATATTTTTTAGAAAATGACTCAATACCAGATTCGAAATAAATTTTAGAATTAGGCCGAATTTCTTCATTTGAAGTTTGTTGACTAAAACCGATAAAGGGAAATAATGAGACTAAAATGATTACTAAATTTTTCATAATTTTGATTTTTTTAAAGTGCTTGTAACACACGGGGTTTAAAAAAATTAGCTTTTTAGTTTATAGAGTCAATTTATTTTTTCTGAAAAATGTTAGGTTGGATGGGAGTAAAAAAACTAAATATATTTGATGATATAAAGATGCGGGCAAAACCCAGAAATGGCTTTCACGTATTTTACAACGGCTAGGATTTTTTTGACAAAAGGAGAGAAAAGACTTGAATATATTTTACAAAGGCTAGTAAAATAAGTGCTAAACAACTGATTATCAGTTATTTAAAAAATGGCTAGGATTTTTTCCAAATTCTTTATGAAACATTCTGGAAAAATAACTTGGATCAGAAAATCCAACATCATAAGCCACTTCAGAGACATTTAAATTGCCTGTTTGGAGCAAGTCTAATGCTTGCTGTAAGCGATAAGAACGAATAAATTGAGACGGTGTTTTGCCGGTCAAGGCTTTGAGTTTTCGGTAAAGTTGCATTTGGCTGAGGTCGATAGTTTCAGCTAATTGAGGAACGCCAAATTGGGCATCGCTGAGATGGATTTGAATTTGTTCATGGAGTTTTTGCAAAAATATATCTTCAATTGAATCGACTGGATCAGAGGTAGTTTTAGCATTGGGATTATTGCCATAGCGCAATTGTAATTGTTGGCGAATGTCCACTAGTTTTTTTAATCGAATCAGTAATTCTTCTTTATCAAAAGGCTTGGTGAGGTAAGCATCTGCACCATGTTTTAAACCATCAATTTTATCAGACTGATTAGATTTTGCAGTCAATAAAATAATGGGAATATGACTCGTTCTTTCATCTTGTTTTAAAATATCGCACACTTCATAGCCATTTTTCTCAGGCATCATCACATCACTAATGATAATGTCAGGAATCAAATCCAAAGCTTTTTCGATCCCCAAGTTTCCATTTTTAGCAGTTTGGATATTGTAGTTATTTTTTAAAATTGACTTGATATAAATAATAATATCTGGGTTATCTTCGATGATTAATAAGTCTGGAAAAGCCGCTACTGAAAGTGTTTCCGCTTCTTCATTTTCCTCATTTTGCGATTCGACAGGAGCAACCAAATTCGATTGATCATTTTGAACTAGTGACTTTTCATCTTTTGATAAAACAGTAGAATTTACATGTGCTGATTTAATTGGAAGGTACAAAGTGAATTCTGTTCCTTCACCGATTTGACTTTCCACTTCGATACGCCCTTCCATCAACTCAACCAATTCTTTGGTCAAAGACAAACCA
Source organism: Saprospiraceae bacterium (assembly GCA_045104975.1). Lineage (GTDB taxonomy): Bacteria > Bacteroidota > Bacteroidia > Chitinophagales > Saprospiraceae > CAJQQY01. Next base: position 22,513 of record JBGCCY010000318.1, on the reverse strand, counting down.
ATTCCTGTTCCTTCAGATGGATTTGTGTCCGTACGATTCCCCTGATAAAATCGGTCAAAGATTCGGTCAACATTTTCGGGAAGCATCCCGATGCCATTATCTTTTACTTTTAGCTTTAAAAGAGGTAGTCCATCTTCTTCCATTCTGCTCGCATGAAAAATAATCTTTCCAGTATCGGGTGTAAATTTCAAAGCATTCGACAATAAATTATAAACGATTTGCTGAATCTTCTCCTCATCGTAATCCATCATGACTTCTTTTTCTTCCGAGTGAAAAACTAGTCGGATATTCTTTGCCATCGCAGTCGAATAAAATGATTCGGTCAAATATTGCAAATAAACGATGAGGTCTTGATGAACTAGATTTAAGTTTAACTTTCCTGATTCTAATTTCGATAAATCCAGCAGTTGATTGATGAGTCGAAGTAAATTTTTACTATTCCGTTGAATCAGTTTCTTTTCTTGTGAGTGGTTTTTAATGTTGTCACTCATCCCCATAATAACGGTCAGCGGCGTACGAAATTCGTGAGTAATATTGGTATAAAAACGAGTTTTAAAATTATCCAATTCTGTCAGTCGGTCAGCTTCCAACTGCTTTTGCTCTTGCATCATTTGGCTTTCTTTCAATTCAAAATCTGCTTGTTGTTTGGCTTCCTTTTGCTGCCTTTGACGATAAGCCAACCCTAGTGAGAAAATAATAATTTCTACAATCGTCCCAGCCTGCAAATAAAAAATTGAAAAAGAAGGAGCGGCAATTCTATTAATCACCGTTAAAAAAGCCCCTACCCCAACCGCAGTAATACCTGCAATAATGAAATAACCTTTTTTATCTTTGGTTTTGTATAATGGTCGGATAAATAGGAAACAAGACATTAAAACTAAAATAATATAAGGTACCGTAATATAATCGGTGAGCACCACATTAAAATTAGAAATATACAATGCTATGGCATCAGCGATAATCAAGGGAAAGCCTAACCATATCAGTATTTTAAAATAGCGATTCCATTTTGGTAAGAGTTGTTCCAGATCCAAAAAACTACAGATAAAAGCAAGGTAGTACATCATCGAAGCATAAATCGCCAGTTTTCCGAAGTACAAATATTCTGGATGATTTGGATACAATGTAGGCTCCAACCAATCCGACAAATCTTCAGACATAAAACCAGCATATATCGCAATCGTTAACATGTAAAGCGAATAATAAATAAAACTCCGATCTCGCCCAAAAAAGTAAAGAATCAAATTGTACAAAAACATCATCAGTACGAAACCCATAAAAATAGCTTCGCTTACTTTAGTTTGTAACAACTTACTATAATAAGTATCGATGTGAATTAATCGAAGATAAAATGAAGGATTAACCGCAGTTCGCTCGCTAATACCTCGAAAATAAATCGTCACTACTTCCTCAGTCGGTAAAGAAATTTTAACTAAATTACCCAAAGCGGTAGGCGCAAATTTTTTAATATGGTCTGGGGTAAATGTACCGTTTCGTTCTTGCTTCCAAGTGCCATCTTTACTTTTTATAAAGATATCCATATCCGTCCATGAAGCAGAGAAAGACGCAATCCATTCTGTATATTCTTCTGCATTATTTAGGCTATTTTCGATTTGCACTTTGCCCCAATAATATTGATAATTGTGGAGGTCTAAGGTATGATTTGGATAGGCTTGAAATTGAGCTTGAACAGCGGGTTGAGTAATATCTTGAATGGTATATTTTGTACCAATAGGTTCTTCTAAAATTTGAACGAATGGTCGAAGTTGATAATCAGATGGAGTATTTTTTAAAACAAAAATTGAAGAGGTTGGATTGGGTGCAGGAAGAATTTTCTTTTCTTCTTTACAAGTGAAAAGGAAGAGTATGGACATCAATCCTAATAGATAGATAGAGTATTTTCTCTTCATTATTTTTGGGGCAATTAATTCTACTTAAAAATAAGGCAAATTAAAGAAAAATTGGGAAGCAAAAGTAGTATACTCCCGAAACTTCCAATAAAAATATTTATTTTTCACTTATGAAAAATTCCATTTTATTCTTTTTCCTTTTATCCATCCTTTTTCACGCTTGTAAAAATGAAAAGCAAATCTCACCTCCTAACATCATCCTTTTCTTTGTTGATGATCTAGGTTGGCAAGATACCTCTGTCCCTTTTTGGCATAAAAAAACTAAATGGAATAATCTATATCGCACTCCAAATATGGAACGACTTGCAGCACAAGGAATGAAGTTTACGCAAGCTTATGCTACTCCAGTTTGTTCTCCTTCACGAATAAGTTTGATGACTGGAATGAATGCAGCTCGACATCGAGTAACCAACTGGACACTACACAAAGATCAACTCCAACCCATGGAAACCAATCATAAAAGTCTAAGTTTTCCGCATTGGAATATCAATGGTTTAACTCCTGACTCAACGCTCCAACATGCCGTACACGCAACTACTTTTCCTAGCTTAATGCAAAAAGCAGGTTACTATACTGTTCATGTTGGTAAAGCTCATCTTGGTGCCATTGGAACGCCAGCGGAGAATCCACTCAATATTGGATTTGATATAAATATTGCTGGACATGCTGCTGGTGCACCAAAAAGTTATTTGGGAAAAATGAATTTTGGCAATGTAGAAAAATTTAAAAATAGTCCTTGGCCAGTTCCAGGTTTGGAAAAATATCATGGGAAAGATATTTTTTTAACCGAAGCGTTGACGCTTGAAGCCATTGATGCAATCAATCAACCTGTACAAAAAAATCAGCCTTTCTTTTTGTACATGTCATTGTATGGAGTGCATACTCCGATCATGGCAGATGATCGTTTTGTAGAAAAATACTATCAAATGGGACTTGATTCTACAGAAGCGAAATATGCTTCGATGGTCGAAAGTATGGATAAAAGCTTAGGTGACTTGATGGATTATTTAGAGAAAAAAAATATTGATGACAACACCATCATTTTATTTATGTCAGACAATGGAGGATTGAGTGCAGTTGCCAGAGGTGGTAAAAAACATACTCATAATTCGCCGCTCTCTAGTGGGAAAGGTTCAATTCATGAAGGCGGAATAAGAGAACCGATGATTGTAAAATGGCCAACTGTTACTACTCCAAATTCTATTAATTCGAACTATCTAATCATTGAAGATTTTTTCCCAACGATTTTAGAAATGGCAAAAATTGATGATTATAAAACTGTTCAAAAAATGGATGGACAAAGTTTTATTTCCCAAATAAAAAATTCGAAAACTAAGAAACAAGACCGACCACTCTTTTGGCATTATCCAAACGAGTGGGGCCCAACTGGTCCTGGCATCGGAGCATTTAGCGCCATCCGAAAAGGTAATTGGAAATTAATTTATTATCATCAAAATGAAAACTTCGAACTTTTTAATATTACTGAAGACATTGGAGAAACCAAAAACTTAGCTATAACTCGAATCGAAAAAGTAAAAGAACTTACAGAAGATTTAACTGCTTATTTGAAAAAAGTAAATGCTCAAATGCCGAGTCATCAAACCACTCAAAAACAAGTAGCTTGGCCAAATGAAAAATAGCACCTCACACGTAGCTTTGGCTTTAGCCGAAGACAGCTGTAACGTATAACACACATTCGGCTAAAGCCAAATCTACGTTACTATCTGCACCAGTCACCAGAGGATTTGTAGCGAAAGGCTTTTTTTCATAACACTATATTTACAAAATCAATCTAGCCAATCTATTTCCCAAATTGGCGTTTTCTCCAACAGGTGCTCCACAAAATAATTCCACCTTTTTTTAGTAAAATATCTTCCATGCTGTTGATCTCGATATCCGTGACGTTGGCTAGGTAAAATCAATAAATCAAATTCTTTATCTGCATCCACTAGCGCCTCCGCTAATTTAAAAGTAGCAGAAGGATTCACGTTATCATCCAATCCACCATGCACAAGCAATAACTTACCTTTTAAGTTGCCCGCCATCGTAACATTGGAAACTTGATGATAAGTAGAGTCCACCGGCCAGCCCATATACATTTCGGGCCACCATGCTTTTTCCATTCTAAAATCATGATCTGCTGAACTAGCAACAGCCACTTTATAAAAATCAGGGAATTGTAAAACAGCATGTCCCGCATCATAACCTCCAGCTGAATGTCCAAATATTCCTACTCGATCAGTATCCAGCCAACTGAATCTTTTTCCTAATTCTTGGATCGCCAAGACATGCCCTTGCAAATTCATTCCCATATTTTTGTAGGAGTAATTATGGAAAGATTTAGATCTCCCTGAGCTGCCCATTCCATCTACCATGATCACTATAAAACCTAACTCTGCCAAAGTTTGATTAGCTAAGCCTCTACTAAAAGTTTTAGGATACACTTGCGTATGTGGCCCTGTGTAACTATGGTCAATGATGGGATATTTTTTGGAAGGATCAAAATTGCTTGGTTTCCAAAGTGCGCCATAAATTTTTGTTTTTCCATCTCTACCAATCGCTTCAAATGGTTGCGGTGGCATCCAACCTTTTTGAAATAGGCGACTCACATCTGCACTAGCTATATCACTTAAAATATCTCCAGTCTCTATACTTCTAAAAACAGTCGTAGTCGGTGAAGTTACCGTAGAAAAATTATCCACAAAAAAATTACCGTCATTAGAAATACTGACTTGATGATGTTGATTTTCTGGAGTCAACAAAGTGAAGTTTTGACCATCCAAATCAATACGATATAATTGCTGATGATAAGGATTATTCTTAGCCTCTTTACCAGACCCCATAAAATAGATTCGCCCCTTTTCTTCATCAATACGACTGATATCATTGATATAAAAATCGCCTTGGGTAATTCGATTAATCTTTTGATTTTTAAGATGATAACTGTACAGTTGTCGCCAACCACTTCGCTCCGAAATAAATAAAAACAAGTCTTTCTTTTCTAAATATCGAACTGGAAAATAATCAATATTAGTTTCGCTAGTTTCCGTCAATAAAACTTTGGAAGTCTTATTTTTTAAATCTAATAATTCAATGCGTTCTTTTTGATATCCTCGATCTGGATACTGAGCATAGATTTTTCCAGACTCATCAGACCAGGTAAAATTGATACTATTAATATGAGTATTGCGAGGTAAAGTATTAGCGATTTCTTGCTTGCTGCTGATGTCATAAAAAACAGGAATGTAATGGATCATCGTCGTATCGCCAGGTGATCCTCGATAGTAAGATAATAGTCGAGGACGAAACAAAGTGTCCACACTCCAATCCAACAAATACATTTTATCGGCATAGCGCAAATCACAAATATTAGCTTGTAAGTATTTAGAGTCAGGCGACCAATTGACAAAAAATTTCTCGGGTCGATCTCCGTTTTCTCCTTCCATGATATCTGCCCAACCTACATAACTAGCGTATTCAAAATGCTTCTTTCCGTTGTTACTTAATTGATGTTCTTGTCCCGTTTCGGTAGATTTTAAATATAAATTATAATCCTTTGTGTAGGCTTTCCATTTGCCGTCAGGCGAAGTGGATTCCATTGGATTACTTCTCTTGGGTGCTTCCACTTCATGCAATTGATGATCGTTTCGACTGAGGTGATAATGTTTATTTTTATACATCAACTTCAAAGTATCCTTATTGAGATACTCCAAAGATTGAAGCGATAGACTATTGCTCTTTAAACTATCTTCCCCCAATTCATTCAGTACCTCCGTCACTTTTTGGTGATCGAATAATGAAGTGATTTTTAAATCTTTGTTTAAAAACTGTTGATACTTTTTTCCATCAGGACTATGTTGTTCAAACCAAAAACCAGTACTATCTGAAAACCAATTGGGTCGAATGTTGATATCGAAAATTTCTTTGTTCATCAAATTATTATATCCATAACTTAACGCTCGATCATAATCTGCCTTCGTTAAATCTTTATCAACTGCATTTCCTGCTTCTGGCATCAAAAGATCTGCTACCAAAAATTTATCATCTTTATTATAATACCAAAAACGGTTTTTAGGAATTTTAATCCCTTGAATAATTTCTTCTCCATACAAAGAAATGTACTCGCCATCCTTCTTTGATTCATCGTGAAAAAAACGATAGCCAATCAAGGCGTAAGATTTTTTATCGAAATAAAAATACCAGATATCTTTACCAACATTTTTTTCATAGGTTACCCGAATAGAATAAGTGGAGCGACCATTGAAAGTCTCCTCTTTCACCGTAGGATCGATAATGGTTCCTGGGTCTTTTAACTTCATCGGCAGACCATAGAGATAGCCATAATAATCCCGATACATTTTAGCCCGCTCGCAAGTAAAGCGATGCTTTTTATTAATTTCTTCTGAAATGTTAGTACTCCCATTATATGAATTGACGCAGTTTTCACCGTCCGCTTCTCTAGTAAGCGTTTCATTACCCGTCGTCTGAATCAACTTAAAATAATTTCTAGTACGGTCAAAAATAGCTGTTCGGAAGCGTTGCTCTGTTTGCGTGGGATGCCGTTGCTCAAACTGTAATGTAGCCTTAAAATTATCCCAACGATTATTAGGATCATGGTATTGAATACTTTTGTCGAGCAATTCAGTCGAAGTCAAAGACTGAGCAAAACTTGTAGAAATATATAAGCATACAAAAAGGAGGGAGAACAGTTTTTTCATTTTGGATTTTTATAAGATTTATTAATTGAATTCTAACAAATGTAAGTATTTCCATGTAAATCAAATTATGCTTTAGTTTAGTTCCTTTTGTTATTTCCATCAAATGGATGCACGTAAAAGAGTTATGATTACTACCTTAGTTTTATACAAAAAAAATCATGAAAAAAATTTACCTAATCCTATTCTCTCTTTTTTTTTACTTCAGTTGTGAGACGGCTAAAAAACTATCTACCCTAACTCCTCAAGTAATTAAGGAACAGGTACAAATCAAAACCTTTCCTATGAGTTGCAGCATCCGAGCTATCGAAGTTATGGATGCCAATACCATGTGGTTTGGAGGCTCGAAAGGGCAATTTGGATTTACCGAAGATGGCGGAACAACTTGGGTAATTGATTCTATTCAAAACTCAAAAAATCCAGATTTGGAATTTAGAGGAATTGCCAAAACAACAGATGCCGTTTTTCTTTTTTCCATAGGTTCCCCTGCCCTATTATTTAAAACTACAGATCATGGAAAATCTTGGTCAATAGTTTATGAAGAAAATCATTCTGATGCATTTTATGATTCCATTGCTTTCTGGGATAATCAAAATGGAATTGCAATGGGCGATCCAACTGATGGATGCCTGTCCATTATTTTAACCAAAGACGGAGGAAACACCTGGACAAAAGTTCCTTGCAGTCAACTCCCACCTAGCGCCAAAAAGGAAGCTGCCTTTGCTGCTTCTAATTCCAATATTGCCTTGGCAGGAAATCATGCTTGGGTAGTCAGCGGAGGAAGTAAGGCAAGGGTTTTTCATAGTCCTGACCGAGGAGAAACTTGGGAAGTTTTTGATACACCAATCATCCAAGGAGGCAAAATGACAGGAATATTTACAACTCATTTTTATGATGAAAAAAGAGGAATCATCTTCGGTGGCGATTGGGAAAACCAAAATCAAAACACTCAAAATAAAGCTATGACAAATGATGGTGGCAAAACTTGGAATTTAATCGCCGATGGACAACATCCCGGTTATCGATCTTCTGTGCAATATGTTCCTCAAAGCGATGGCCAAGCTATTTTTGCAGCAGGTATTCCAGGCATTTCCTATTCTGCTGATGGAGGGAAACATTGGGTTGCTTTAAGCGACAGCTCTTTTTATACCATGCGAATTTGTGATACTGATCGAAATGCTTGGTTGGCTGGGAGTAAGAAAATTGGCAAAATGACTTGGTGAAATTACAGCTGAGTGAGCTTAAAAATCTACCAAGTTTTTAACCGCTATACTACATGACATTTGTTGATTCTATTTTCTTTTTTTAGAAATTGGTAAAATCGCAAGGATAATTTATCTTTAGAAAAAAACCAAATGGCAAATAAACAAAATAGAAAACTCGCTGCCATCCTCTTCGCCGACATTGTTGGCTACACTTCTCTTATGCAAAAAGACGAAGCAACCGCAAATGTATTGTTAGAAAAATTCCATAACACTTTAAATACAAAAGTAACTCACCACCAAGGTCAAGTCATCAACAACTATGGTGATGGTTGTGTCTGTACTTTTGATAGTGCAGTTGCTGCCATGAATTGCGCCAAAGAAGTGCAAACTATTTTTCAAACCGAACCGAAAGTACCTGTTCGAGTTGGTTTACATAGCGGTGATGTGATGTTTAAAGATGATAATGTATTTGGCGATAGCGTCAACATTGCTTCTCGAATCGAATCACTTGGAGTAGCAGGCGCAGTTCTTTTTTCCAAGCAAATCAAAAGACATATTTCCAATCAAAAAGAATTTGAAGTACAATCGGTCGGTGAGTTTGATTTTAAAAATGTGGAGAAAACGATGGAAGTGTTTGCTTTGGCGAATGAAGGATTAGTCATTCCAAAGCGAGAGGAGATGAAAGGAAAATTGAAACAAGGAAGCTTTTATTCAAATCTTTCTTTGGCAAGAAAAGGAATTATAGGTATCGGAATACTGCTTCTCGCATTAGTCTGTTATTTTTATTTTACTAAAAAAGAAGACCTTGCATCTGTTGGTTTCGAAAAAACCATTGCCGTTTTACCATTAAAAAACCTGAACTCATCAGGGGACGATTTCGAATATTTTTCTGACGGTATGACTCAAGAGATCATTGATGAATTGGCTAAAATTGATTCGTTCAAAGTTTCGGCATTCACACAATCTTCTTTTTATAAAAATCAAAATAAAACATCAGAAAGCATCGCCGAAGAACTAAAAGTCAATTACATAATTTCGGGAACTTCAAGAATTATTGACGACTCAAAAAGGATAATACTTTCCATTGAATTATTCAACCCGTTCACCAAAGAAAGGTTATGGAATGGAACTTTCAATGAGGAGATGAAAGACGCTTATTCGATTCAAACAGCAGTTGCCAAACAGATTGCATTCAACCTCGATATCACTTTGAGTCCGCCTGAAGAAGAAGCCCTTGATAGAATGAATACTACGAACGGAGATGCATTTCGGTTTTTTCTGCATGCTAAATCTGAGGTGGCAAAACTGACTCCACAAGGACTTATGAAAAGCCAACAACTACTCAGAGATGCTATTGAATTAGACCCAAATTATGTGCAAGCTCATACTTTATTGGCGTGGAGTTATTCACTTACTGGCGATCCTCTTTTGATGCCCAATGCAATTTCTGCTGAAGAAACTACGAATTTGATAGCACCACATCTTAAAAAATCAATTGAACTAGATCCGAATAATTCAGATATTTATTTGGTTCAAAGTGCAACTAATCTTTGGGTAAAAAATCAACTAAGAGATGCCGAAAAAGATGTAGAACTTGCCTTGCGATTAAATTCCTGGCCCCGCATTCCAACCAATTTTTGCATCTGCACAGCAGTCGCAACTTATGTGGCTTTGGGTGATGTAGAGAAAGCAAAAAGTATATCGCATATCGCCAAAAAAGTCGACCCTGGCAATATTTTCATTTATTGGGAACGGGGAAATATGAGTATGCTAGAAGGGAATTACGAAGAAGCTCAAAGTTTTTTTTTGAAAACGGTTGAGGAGCTTGATATTCCTTATTTCAATACTTTTTTGGGTTGGAGTCATTTTCATGGAGCCGAATATGAGGAAGCATTGAAATATCTGAACAAAGCCTATGATGGAGAAGAACTACCGCTACTTATGACGGTGGCTTATCTCTCAAACGTTCATTATCTTTTAGGCAATTTTGAAAAATCCGATTATTATTTGCAGGAATTAATAAAAAGAGATGCAGCAGGTGAACATCATATTAATCTCTATTTATCCATGATTTATTCCGCTCGAAAAGAAGTCTCCAAGGCATTGAATTCTCTCGACATGGCCTGGAATAAAAAAGAGTATGGAATTGCGGTGACAATAGGAAACGATCCTGTTTTCAAAATACTCTACGAAGAACCTCAGTTCATAACGCTTCGAAAAAATATTCAGTTTTATGAGTAATTCAGAAAATCAAAATAGAAAACTCGTCGCTACCTTCTTCTGTATAAAATATTTTATTTTATAACAAAATACTTACAAAAAAAAATACTACAATTTACACATGAAATATTTACCTACTCTACTTTCTTTTTTTGTCTTCTTTATCATTGCCTGTGATCCACCTTTAGAAAAACCGATCGAGAAAAAAGAAACAACTACTCCAACTAAAAAACAACTCGACAATAAATTCACTTCCTTCGACAAAGTGAATATCGCTTATACCGATGAAGGTGAAGGCGAGCCTGTCATCCTTCTTCATGGATTTATCTCTAGTGGGAATTCTTGGAATCGATCTGCGTTAAAAAAAGATTTATTAGAAAAAGGTTTTCGGGTGATCGTTCCTGACTTGAGAGGAAATGGAAAATCTGACCAACCAAATAATCCTAACGCTTATGCCAACGATGCAGAAATAAAGGATTTAAAAAAATTAGCCGACCACTTGAATTTAGAAAAATATATTGCAGTAGGTTACTCTCGAGGTTCTATCGTTTTGGCAAAATTACTCACTCAAGAATCCCGAATCAAAAAAGCAATTATCGGAGGAATGGGTTTAGATTTTTCTAATCCAAATTGGGGTCGAAGAATTATGTTTGCAGAAGCATTTGGTGGAAAAAAACCTTTGAATGAGATTACAAAAGGTGCCGTTGAATATGCTACATCAATCAATGCAAACTTGCAAGTATTGAGTTGGCTACAAGAATTTCAACCTACAACTAGTATTGAAGAATTAGAAAAAATAAAGACGAAAATATTAGTTATTGCAGGTGATGAAGATACGGACAATGGCAATCCTTCTGACCTTCAAAAACATTTATCCAATAGTAAACTAAAAATCATAAAAGGCGATCACAATAATACTTACAAAGCAGAAAATTTCTCAATAGCTGTCATGAATTTCATTTTAGATAAAAAATAGTTGCACAATATTAATTAGGATAAAATACAAAAGGCTTTCGCTAATAACGAAAGCCTTTTGCATTTTATAACAATATATTCACAATATCATTTTTACTCAAACAAATCCGACGACAAATACCGATCTCCCCTATCACAAACAATCGAAACAATAATTCCACTTTCTAATTCACTCGCCAATCGCAAAGCAACTGTCGCCGCTCCCCCACTACTCATCCCTGCAAAGATGCCTTCTTCCTTCGCCAATCGTCTAGCCATATTTGCTGCTTCATCTCGACTAACTTCCATCACTCGATCCACTTTTTGAGGATTAAAAATTTTAGGTAAATATTCTTGAGGCCATTTTCGAATACCTGGAATTCTTGAACCGTCAGTTGGTTGTGCTCCAATGATTTGAACATTTTGATTTTGCTCTTTCAGAAAGGTGGAGGTACCCATAATTGTTCCAGTCGTTCCCATCGCAGAAACGAAATGAGTGATTTCACCATTCGTATCTTTCCAAATTTCAGGACCAGTTGATTTATAATGCGCTTTCCAATTATCATCATTTGCAAATTGGTTAAGCATGATAAAGCCTTCATTCGAAACTTTCGCTTCAGCATAATCTCTTGCCCCTTCGATGCCTCTGTCTCCAGAAGTTAAGGTCACTTTTGCTCCATAGGCTCGCATGGTTTGCACTCTTTCTTTGGTTGCATTTTCTGACATGACTAGTTCAATGTCTAATCCATAAATTCCTGCAATCAATGCCAAAGCAATTCCAGTATTCCCACTAGTTGCTTCAATTAGTTTTGACTCTTTATTGATGTCTCCTCTTTCCAAACCGCTTTTAATCATATTTAGCGCAGCTCGATCTTTGACACTTCCACCTGGATTATGACCTTCAAGTTTGAAAAATAATTTGACATTTGGATTTTGGTTCAGCACTTTGGATTCTACCAAAGGTGTATTTCCAATTAAATCTAAAATACTATACGACATTTGAATTGGTTTTAATTTTTATACTTGGAGTATGATAAACTTTAGAGTTGGCTGGTACGGAACTAGTAATCCATGCATTCCCACCGATGATTGTATTTTCACCAATGACCGTTTCACCTCCTAAAATAGTTGCGTTGGCATAGATCGTAACATTATTTTCAATAGTTGGATGTCGTTTCGTAGCGTGCAAATGTTTGGCAACAAAAAGACCACCTAACGTAACTCCTTGATAAATTTTCACCTTGTCCTTGATGATCGCAGTTTGTCCAATAACGACTCCAGTTGCATGATCAATAAAAAATGATTTCCCCACTTGAGCACCTGGATGCAAGTCAACACCAGTTTTATGATGAGCATATTCAGTCATCAATCTTGGAACTAATGGAAACCCTTCTTTATATAATTCATGCGCCAACCGATAAACTGCAATCGCATAAAAACCAGGATAAGCCATGTAAACTTCTTCAATCAATTGAGTGGCAGGATCACAATTAATCACAGCCTCTGCATCCAAATTAAGCAGTTCCAAAATCTCTGGTAATTTTTCCAAATATTTTTTCCAAACTGCCGAACAAGATTCACAATTTTCCCAACAGGCTAAGTCAACTAATTGTGAAAACTCTTTTTCTAAAATCTCTAAATTCTCTTCCACCGGTGTTTCGATATCAAACAACGTATAAAAAAGTCGTTTGGTAAACGTTTCCGTCTTCTCTTTTAATTGAAATCTTAAATTGGGTTGTTTTTTATGTTGGATGATCTTTTTTATTATTTCAGCTTTTTCCATCGGTATTTTTTTGTAAAAAGATTAAAGCATGAGCAGGTAATAATAACGAAATCAAATTGTCTTTGTTTGAGAAATATTAAAATCATTTTTTCCTAAACAACTAAAGTCCTAGTAAAGACCAATTGCAAAAAAGAACATTAGATCCGTTTTTTTACATAAATTTTCGTGTAATTAAATCAAGACGCACACCTGACAATATTTTATTCAAAGCTGCATAAAATTAGAAAATATTGTACATTCGTCCTCTTTTTTATAAACCTAAAAAAACGGTATTCGGATGAAAACCTTTAAATATATTGTAACTCTCTTATTATTCTCTTCACTTAGTTTTAATTCATTTGGACAAATAATTGGTCTAAAAATCGGGGTAAATTCTTTTAGATTAAAAATGAATAGCGAAAGCAGGGAAGCTTTTACTCATAAAACTAAACAAGTAAATCTTCATATTGGACTTACAGCTGAATTCAAATTTGGTAATAAACTTTCGGTTCAACCAGGTATCTTATTTTCAAAAAAGAATACACGTTTTGTAGAAACACGAGATCCTGGATATGAATTTCAATCTGATTATACTCCTACTTTTATCGAAATCCCTGTTGCTGTTAAATATTATTTCCTCCCTGAAAAATCTAAAGTTTATGTTTTTGCTGGCCCATATATTGCATTTGGAATGGGAGGTACAGCCAAAACACAAGAGCAAAATCGTCCTGATCCAATTAATATGCCTAAGACTTTCGATCTTTCTACATTGGAAGAATATGATCTGTGGGGAGATGATGATCGACTGAAAAGATTAGATTATGGAGCTACCTTTGGAGTAGGAATTGATATCAACAATTTTGAAATTGAAATTTTTAACAATATTGGAATTCCTCAAATCGAAAATGGTTTTGGTAGAATTACCTCTGCAAAAACTCAAAGTTTTGGTATTTCTTTTTCTCTAAAATTTAATAACCAATACGAATAATTTTTTTTAGAAAAAAACAAAAAGCAAAAGCCTTTCGTGAATCCACGAAAGGCTTTTGCTTTTTTGGAATTTATCTCTGATCTTCATCCAGAAGTTGTACAAGGTCGGATTGTCGATAATTTTCGAAAACAACTTTTAAATATAATTTTGGTGTTGCCTTTTTCATATCAAAAACTTCTATAACTGATAATGTCCCGTTTTCATTATAAATAAATTTTTGTTGGAACTCACCCAAAGTTTTTGATCTGATCGACTTTTTTATGATTCGATCATTTTTATCATACTGAAGATTTAATTTACCTGAATAAATTTGATTGTAAAAAGATTTAATATCTGCAAAAACAATCTTTCCATATACCTCTTTCAATTTGACTTCTTTTGCATAAGGTAACCGATCAGATGGATCATTTTTGCTTCTCCTAATTATTTTTTCAGAGGGCGAAGGATTACTTACTTTGTAAGTCCAGCTTGTCGTTTGTTCATAAGCTAAATGCTGTAAAGAAAAATTATATAAAAAGTCATAGTAGAATTTATCTCCAGATTCTAGTTGAACCAAATTACCTTTCCAATCACTTTTAAACTTTGATTTCTCTACCAGTTCATTTTTATTTTCATCCCATATTAAAATGGTTCCCCCTTTGATACATTCCTCGAGGTAGTCAATATTCTTAATAAATTTGATCCCCAAAGCAGATATTTTTTGAGTGGTAACGGTGTAATCTTCGCAATACTCATCTTGAAAAATTTCTGAAATATTATCTTTCGAAATAATGATAATTGCATCTACTCCTATTGCCTTGGCCTGATTTTGTAATCTGGAAATCAAATATTGAGTAGAAGTTTGCGCATTTCCGAATGCATCAATCACATCAACTTTGATGTATGGTTCTTCTGGTACTTTTTCTCCAGGAAAAATTACTTTTACTTTTTCGACTGATCGCTTAATTGGAATTGAGGTAAATTGAGATGACTTTACTCCGTCTTCGTAATTTCTAAAGGAAGACGAATAATAATTATAACAACTAGAAAATAAAATAGAGAGAATAAAAAATAAGGAGAGATTTTTCATATTGATTATATTTTTTTTGAATAAAAAAGCTGTTTCTAAAAATACAATCTTTACAAAAAGACAAAGCTTAATCAATGGAAATTAACTTCGATTTAACTAATTTTGTATCTGTTAAATTTTGTTTTCCTTTTTCCAAAAAAAATATAACAAAAAAAAATGGCTGGCATTAATACTTCGGAATTTTGGATCAATCTTTTTAAAAAAGTTACTCGCCAACTTTTTAAAAATTTCCTAAAAGATCAAGGCATTCGAACGACACCTCCCACCCACAACCAACATGTTGTTCCTCATCCTGAAGGTTGGGCCATCAAAGGAGCAGGCAATGAAAAATACACAGGTATTTTTGACAATCAAAAAGATGCCATCGAACGAGCCAAAGACATCGCTTTCAATTACAATGCAGATGTTATCATTCATCGAAAAGACGGTTCTATTCGAGATCGAGTTAAACCTAGATCGTAGTTGTTTTTATATAGTTATTAAGTTATTGATCTCAGAAAAACTGAATAACGAATATTGATATTCAACTTTTCTGAGGTTAATAAAATTTAATATCTTTTGATCAAATCAAAGACAAAACTTCTTCCGAACCAAAACATACCAATCAATAATCCAAAGTGCCAATAGTTTAATGCCCCCAATGCAACACTTAAAATACTATTCCATCCATTAAAAAAATTGTCCGAAGCTTTTTCTGTAAATGTCTTGTTATGTACCGCTAACTTAGCTTGATATTCCACTTGTTGAGTGATCTCCAATTGAATTTCACTTAAACTAACTTGGTCTGACAAAAATCGCAAACGTCCTTCTTTTGATTCTATTTCTTCTTGAAGTACTCTGATTTTTTCCTCGGCATGAAGTACCTGTTCCAAAGTTTTTGCGTTGTTTCTCAACATTTCGGTATAGCGTTTTTTGACTTCTTTTTTAACTTTCAATCTACTTTCTAGATCAACAAATTGTTCGGTGACATCCTGAGAGGTTATCCTCTTATGATAAACAAATACAGACTCCTTTGACAATGCATTTAACAAAGGTTCAAATTGCTCATTCATCACTCGAATAGTCATTCGATTACTCATCGAAGTAGTGGACGTGGATAAATTCATGTTCGCCACAAATCCTGAAAACCGATCTGCCAATTCATGAACTTTCAAAGTGGTTGCATCCACATCTTCTACTTCAAATTTGTAGTCAGCCTTCTTGATCATTTTCCGATTAAACTCTGGTGTCTGCATTGAGATGGGAGAATTCTGTTGGGTCTTCATTTTTAGATTAGACTTCAAATCCATTTTTTGTACAGAAGTGTTTTCTGTACGGTAATCTACTTCTGCCACTTCCTTCATAGAGTTCTCTTGATTTGAGCAGGAGAAGAAGAAAACTAGAATCGTGAGCCATAAATACTTTTTCATAATGATTTTTTTTTGTAAAAATTTTGAATAACACTATGATAGATGGAGATAAAATTACTTTTGGTGCAACGTTGAATTTTAGTTTTCCTATTTCCCCTACATTTTTTTATTTTTATCAAAAAAAAATGAATCGAACAACCACTTCTCTACTCATGGCATGTTGCCTTTTACTATTATATTTTTCCCCACAAAATATTTATGCACAATCCAAAAGTAAAAATCTCAAAGCCCTTGTCGGTGGAAGATTGATTGATGGATTTGGAGCGACACCTATTAATAATAGTGTCATCATCATCGAAGGCGAACGCATCAAAGCAATCGGTCAAGTCGGAAATATTGATATTCCTAAGGGTGCTGAAATTATCTCCATGGAAGGTATGAGTGTGTTGCCGGGACTGTGGGATATGCATGTTCATCTGATGATTAACGGACACTCTAACTATGCTCATTGGGACAAAAAATATCCACCACTTTTTCGAGATGTGATCATGCCTTCTTCTGCCAAACAATTATTATACGCAGGTGTGACGAGTGCGCGTGATCTTGGTGCTCCCCTTGAAGAAAGTATTTATGTGCGTGATAAAATTAACGCTGGCGAATTGGAAGGGCCAACAATGTACATGTCTGGTCCATTCATTCAACATCAACCTTACCCTGGTACCGAACAATTTCGTTGGGGCGTAAGTGGTGTGGCTGATGCTCGCGCCAAAGTGAAAAAATTAGCAGATGCTGGTGTCGATTGTATCAAACTAGTCGATCAAGATCAAATGACGATGGAAGAAGTAAAAGCTGTCGTGGACGAAGCGCACAAACATAATTTGACGGTAGTCGCTCATTCTCATCGACCTGAAGAAATTCGTCGTGGTCTTCTTGCTGGGGTTGATTGCTTCGAACATACAGGACATGCAACTGCTCCAGAATATCCTGAAGATGTAATGACCATGCTAAAGGAGCGAACTGCCTCTGGCAAAAAAATGTTTTGGACACCAACCATTGAAGGGCTTTGGAATTACGAATACAATCGAGATTATCGAGAACATTTGGATAGTAAAGATTGGCATATGGGTTTACCTGATTCGATTATTCAAGATATCAAAGAGTCTATTCGATATCCAAATCGATTATCTTATTTCCAAATTACCCCTTATCGAAAACCAACGCTTGCTCGAAAATTCCAACAGTTACAAGAAGCTGGTGTTGTTCTTTTGATTGGAACGGACAGCGGAATTCCGATGAAATTCCATAGTGAATCTACTTGGCATGAATTGGACGTTTGGGTCAATGAATTAGATTATGATCCGATGTTGGCAATCAAAGCAGCTACCTATTGGCCTTCAGTTATTATGGGTGTGGATGATAAAGTGGGAACTATTTCGGAAGGAAAAATTGCAGATATCATTGCCGTCAAAGGTGATGTATTGAGATATATTTCTCTTTTACAAAATGTAAACTTTGTTATGAAAAAAGGAAAGACCATTAAAAACAATTAAAAAATAACAATACATTTACATTTTTTATTTTAACTTATTTCACTAACGATCAATCAAATCACAATTCTAAAAAAATGCAAACCGACGATTCTCTTTCTTTTTCAAAAACTCCATTTGGAACAACTCCAGATGGAGACGTAGATCTTTTTTCCCTAAAAAATAAAAATGGGATGGAGGTAAAAATCACCAATTACGGAGGAATTATTACCTCCATAATCGTTCCTGACAAAGATGGAAAGATGGCGGATGTTGTTTTAGGTTTTGATAATCTGACTCAATATTTAGCACCTCACCCCTACTTTGGAGCAATCGTTGGCAGATACGGAAATCGCATCGCTAACGGAAAATTCAAATTAAATAACGCTACCGCTAGCACATTTACATTAGTCAAAAACAATGGCGAACATCATTTACATGGCGGAATTAAAGGTTTTGACAAAATGATTTGGAAAACGAAAGAGATTCGCAAACCTGACAGAATTGGAATAAAAATGAGTTATACTAGTCCTGACATGGAAGAAGGTTATCCTGGTAATTTAGACGTAGTCGTTCAATATTTTTTGACCGATGACAATCAATTAATCATTTCCTATGAAGCAAAAACGGATAAGAAAACTGTTTGCAATTTGACGAACCATTCTTATTTTAATTTAGCTGGTGAAGGCAACGGAACAATTCTAAATCATGAATTAACGGTGAAAGCTAATCAAATCACGCCAACCGATGAAGGCATGATTCCCTCAGGAAAATTGCAATCGGTCGAAGGAACACCTTTTGATTTTAGATCTGCAACAGCCATTGGAAAACGGATCGAGGATGAAAACCAGCAACTAAAAAACGGAAATGGATACGATCACAATTTCGTTTTAAATCAAAGAAAAAATGAAGAAAGTGCTGCCACTCTTTTCGACCCTCAAAGTGGAAGATGCATGGAAATGTTCACTTCAGAACCTGGCGTACAGATTTATACCGCCAACTGGTTAGATAATTCCTTGATCGGAAAATCGGGAAAATCCTATTCCAAAAGAAGTGCCGTTTGTTTGGAAACTCAACATTTTCCTAATTCGCCTAATCAACCTAATTTTCCAAGTACCACCTTGGAACAAAATGAATTATATTCATCAACGACGATTTATAAATTTTCGATCAAATGATTTGAATATTTAATTCTTCTCGTAGAGACAAGGCATGCCTTGTCTCTACCCAAACACCATCAAAAACCTAAAATTTCATTACCTTTACTTTCCACCTAACTTCCCCACATTGAAAAGCATTTTTAGTTTATTATTAAAAAAGATGCTTCAATCTATTTACTTTTATAGAAAAAATATCATTTATGGTTAAAGATTGTTCCGATACTTCAATCGTACAAAATTTGATTGGAGGCAATACAGTTGAAAAAGAAAGAGCTTGGTCTTGCATTTTAAATAAATGCACGGATTCCTTGCGCAGTTATTTGAGAAATCGAGGCGTCACAGAAGAAGCTGATCGAGAAGATATTATGTATGAATCTATTTTTCGATTAATAAAAATTATCGAATCCAAATTTGAAGTGAAGCAAAATGTTTGCGCTATTTTGATGGGTGTCGGTAAGAATGTACACCACGAATTTTTAAGAAAAAAAGCAAAAGAAAGCAAACTCGAAGAAACTTATACTTTCATCTTGGATAGTCTCGAAGATGATCCAAGAGACTATTCTGAGTTTCAAAAAAAATTCCAAAAGTTGGGCGAAAAATGCAAAATGCTATTGGATTTAAAATATGTCAAAGGAATGAAGATGTCCGAAATGGGCGAAATGCTTGGGCGAACTTCGACTGGCATTAAAACTGATATTCAAGGTTGCAAAAATAAATTAAGAGCAATGACTAACTAAGGGATTAGAAAATAAATAATCCTAATTAAAATCCTTCTTTTATGAAAGATCAAGAAACATTTATAGACCAATTTTTTAATCGAGAATTAAACCAAGAGGAATTGGTAGAATTCAAAAACCGACTCGAAACTGATGCAGATTTTCGGGAGGAAGTTAAGTTTAGAAAAAACTTACAAAAAGCAGTTGCGCAAAAAGAAGCTACCGAAAGTATCGAAAAAACAGCAACCATAAAAAAGTTAAAAGCGCTCCAAAGTCAATTGGCAACTGGTAAAGATGTTGCCGAAGCGCCACAAGCTAAAGTTAGAAACTTAGGGAAATGGTTGACTGCTGTTGCTGCAATTGGAGCATTAATTTTGATCGCATATATTGGTTTTAAAGATGCTTCGGCAGGTAATCAAAATCTGACCGCAGATTTTTATAACAATAATTACACGCCTTACGAAGCTGACATTACTTTGAAATCAATTCCTTCTAACACATTAATTACAGAGTTGGATAAAGCTTATAAAAATAAAGATTACACCGCTTCGATTAACTTAGCGAACAGTATTTTAAAAGAGTTACCCAACGATGCAGAGATACTTTTGATTAAAGGAATTTCTTTGTTGGAAAAAAATAAACTCGATGAATCCTTAGTTGTTTTTGATTCCATTTCCAACGAATTATTTAGCGATGAAACGAACTGGTATGCAGGAATGGTTTTGCTAAAACAAAATAAAATTGACGCTGCAAAAACTCGTTTCCAAAAAATAAAAGGGAACAAATATTTGGAAAAAATTAAAAACTTAAATTAGTTCCGTAAGGCGACTCTCCGAGTCGTTCACATATTTACATACATTTCACATAACCAATTGCTAACGACTCGGAGAGTCGTTTTACGGAAAAAACATCATGAGAAAAATAAACTTCGTCCTATTATTCTTTATTCACTTTACGCTTTGCACCTTCGCACAGCAGGACGAAGCATTACTCAATTCCATCCTCGATCCTAACGTCGATCTCGAAGAAGCAATCGAAATGATGGCAAAAGATTTCCCCGAATTACTTAACCCTGTTGTCGACGCAAAAAAAGATTATGAAAAGGCTATAACCCTTGAAAACGCTAGCGAAACAGGTCAATACTATCAACAACTTGGTCGTAAATTTTTACAAAAAAAAGAATACGAACAAGCTATTTTATATTTGAAAAAATCTATCTCCGCTACTCAAAAAAGTCTGGGTGAAATCGAAAGACATCCCAATCTGTCTTCAAAATATAAAGATCTTGGTTCAGCTTACGAAGGCAATTTAGAAAAAGAGGAAGCACTTATTTTTTATCAAAAAGGATTACGATCTGGAGCAATGACTTTTGATGATGCCGATCTTTTGGCTAATCCAAAAGTAGAAGATTTGATTTCACCATTGTTGTCCATTCCGATTTTTGAAGCCAAAGGAAATTTGTTGTTGCAATCAGATCGAGATGAAAATCAACTACTCGCATCCTTGATTGCCTACGAGCGAGCTATCGAAATCTTAGAATTAATTTGCAATAAATACCAATCTGAATTTGCCAAATTACAACTTGGTGAACAAGCAGTACGAATGACCGAAAAAGGCATTCATGCTGCTCGTCAATTATTTCAAATCACTAGAGACGATAAGTTTAAAACTAAAATGTTTACCCTTGCTGACAAAGGAAAAGCCATGGCATTGCGAAGTGCCATTTTAGATTCTAAAGCAAGTGGATTAAGTTCAGTCCCTTCTGAGATGTTGCACCGGGAGCGAAGTCTAAAAATAAAATTAGCACATCTCAAACAACAACAACAACTCAAAAAAAGACGCAACACAAATAACAATAATATTGACAAAAAAATATTAAATACAACTAAGTCTCTTTATTTCCTTCAAGACTCTTTAAAAACATTTTTTCCAGAGTATTCTTTTTTAAAAAACTCAGCGCCTTCTTTGGCATCTGACAGTTTACAATTGTTTTTGGAAAATAAAAACGCAGCAGTTGTAGAATATTTTTTTGGTAAAAAAACGGCTTATGCCTTTGTGGTCACCGCCGATCATTTTTATGTGGAACGGTTAAATGATTTAGATCAAATTCAAGAAACAGTTTTGTCGTTGCGTGAATTAATTCAATCGATGAGTTTTAGAACGGATGCTCAAAGTGCTTATCAAAATTTTGTGCGAGATGCGAGTGTTTTGTATAGTTTGGTTTTGGAAGCACCTTTAAAGAATTTAGATCCAACCGTTGATGAATTAATAATTATTCCTGATGGACAACTTTGGTTAGCTCCGTTTGAAATCTTATTAGATGATCAAGCGGCGACGGATCAAGTCAATTTTGGATCAGAAAACCTCCCCTATTTACTTAAAAAACATGCATTAACTTATGCACATTCTTCGAGGCTTTTGTTGGAGCAAAAAAATTATAACACAACAATTACAACTATTCCATTTTTAGGTCACGCACCAGAATTTAATGGAAGAACAGATATGGCAGTTCGATCTTGTTTTGAATCAGGAGCAAATTTACCTGAGTTAAAACATAGTGCGCAGGAAGTCGAAAATATTAGTAGCCAATATAATGGGCAATCATTTTACGGAAATGATGCTACTCGAAAATCATTTTTACAACTAGCTCCCCAAGCGGAAATCATTCATCTTTCGACTCATGCTTGTATGAATAATAATGATCCTTTGGATAGCCGAATATTTTTTTCCAAAAATGATTTTATCAATACGGAAGATATTTACAATCTCGATATCAATGCAAAAATGACGATGCTTAGTGCCTGCCAAACGGGTTTAGGCAGAGTCTATAATGGAGAAGGAATGATTAGTTTGGCGAGAGCATTTCAACATGCAGGATGCCCAAGTGTGACGATGAGTTTGTGGTCCGTTGCCGATGCTTCGACTACTGAAATGACGAC
>JBGCCY010000317.1:0-27090 GCA_045104975.1 Saprospiraceae bacterium | reverse complement strand
AAAAAACTAAAGATTTTGCGAAGGCACTTTCTCAATTTGGAGCAGTAGAATCATCTTTGGTGGGAGGACAAACAAAAAACAGAAGTACCTTTTTGGATTTTTTCGAACGATTAATTTCAAATGAAAAAACGACCGAGAAGGAAGTGCATCAATCATTTGAAAATAATTTATGGTTGCTGGATGAACCATTTTCGATGATGGCTTCTAATGCTACTTTAAATAAAATTTCTAAAGATTTTTTAGCTTCAAAATTTAAAGGCGACAAAAAAAATAAAGAACCATCTTTGATTCTTTGTCAAGATTATAAAAATAATATTTTACTAATCGAGTTAAAATCACCTAATCATACGCTTGATAAAACGGAACAATCTCAAGCTGAAAAATATCGAAAGGTATTAAAAACAATGTTTCCTAATTCAGCAATTACCATTCTGATTATTGGAAAAGATATCGCTCCGAAAATGAATACTAGTTATGAAAATGGCGCAGTCATTTTAAATAATTACCACGACCTAGTTGCTTCAGCAAAAAATAAATTGAGTTGGCTGGCAAAGCAATTTAACTAATTCATCTTAAGTGCCATAATTCACTTTCGCTAAAAAAATGAAGTTTTCTTATTTGAAAATAAATTTGAATTTGAAAGGAAACCATGAGTTATGGTGCGGGAGAGGATCGGCGAAAAATGAGGGTGCGGGAGCTTGCTTTGAGTTGAGCTATTTTTTCGTTTAGAATTTTTTGGTTCTTTTTTTTTCAATGAAAAAAAGAACAATGCTCAATTAATCCACTAGTTTCAAAATAAATAATGAAGTAAAATTTTAAGCAACAATCATAGTTTAACTAAAAAAAAGAGTTGTTAGTATTTTTTGTACTAACAGCTCTTTTTATTTGTTCTTATAAGTTCATGTTTCTAACTTTAGCTATTCACAAATCAACAAACATCACAAAATGAAAAACGCCAATTTCCTACTCTTCCTTTTTTTATTAACGACTTCCTCTACTCTTTTTTCCCAAAAAGAATTACTTCAATCTGGGCCAATGGTTGGTTATTCCACCATGAAAGAAGTGTTGCTTTGGGTGCAAACAAATCAACCTGCCGAAGTGCATTTCCAATATTGGAATGTAAAAACTCCTACGGAAAAAATAAAAACAGCATCTGCAACAACGACCAAAACGGATGCCTTCGTCGCTCATCTTTTAGCAGATCAATTAGAGCCTTCGGAAAAATACAACTACGAGCTTTTTATCAATAACAAAAAAATAGATCGCCCCTACCCGCTTCAATTTGAATCGCAACCGCTTTGGTTGTGGCGAGGAGATGCGCCTGATTTTTCATTTGCCACAGGAAGTTGCACCTATGTGAGTGAGGAAAAATATGATCGCCCAGGCAAACCGTACGGAAGTGAATATCAAATTTTCGAAACGATTGCCAAACAACAACCTCAATTTATGATGTGGTTGGGTGATAATTTTTATTTGCGAGAAGCAGATTGGAATAGTAAAACTGGAATCATTCATCGCTACACGCACACTCGTTCTCTTCCCGAAATGCAACCCATGTTGGGCGGAATGCATCACTATGCGATTTGGGATGACCATGATTTTGGGCCAAATAATTCGGATCGAAGTTTCCCATTGAAACGAGTGACGGACAAAGCATTTAAAAACTTTTTTCCAAATCCAAACTATGTCTATGAAGAAGGAGTTACCGGTCATGTTCAATGGGCAGATTGCGAATTTTTTATGCTCGACAATCGATATTGGAGAACGCCTCAAAAAAGAACAGACATTGAAAATCCAACTATTTTAGGTGCCGAGCAAATTGAATGGTTGCTAGATGCTTTGGTAAATAGTTATGCTTCATTCAAATTTGTAGTCGTTGGTGGGCAATTTTTAAATCCATTAATCGAAGGGGAAAATTACGAAAAATGTGCTCCTGAAGAACGAAAAAGAATCATCGAAGCGATCCAAAAATTAAGAATCAATGGAGTGATTTTTTTAACGGGTGATGTTCACCACACAGAATTATCTGAATATAAAATGGAAGGCGGTTACCCACTTTTTGACTTGACCGTTTCGCCATTGACCTCTGGAGTTTATGGAGATGGAGCAGACGAAAATCCTTTGCAAGTGAAAGGTACTTTGGTTGCTGAAAAAACTTTTGCCAAAATGGATGTCTTTGGTTCACGAAAAGAACGGACGTTGCGAATAACCGTATTTGGAAGTGATGGTCAAGAGTATTGGAAAAAAGAAATCAAGTCGGCAGATTTAAAATTTGAAAAAAAATAAATTAGCTGTCCTATTTCATTTAGTTCATTTGTCTAAAAAGAAAAATTATGAAAGAGTACTTATTAATTTTAAAAGGAGATGGAATGAAACATCTTTCACCAGATGAACTTCAAAAAATGTTAAAAGACTACCAAACTTGGGTCGAACAACTTGGTGATAAATATCTTGGCGGTCAACGCTTGGAAGAAAATGGCGCATTCCTTTCTGCTCAAAATGAGGAAGTTCTAACCGATGGTCCATTTTTAGAACCCAAAGAAATCATCGCTGGTTTTTTCTTAATCCAAGCAAATGACTTAGAGGAAGCTGTTCAAATTGTACAGTCGTCGCCACATTTAGGTTTCTATCAAATTGAAGTTCGTCCCATCGTTTTTCCAAAAATGAAATAAGGATGGCAAAAAATGATGACCAATTAATCGACCATTTATTTCGAACGGAATATGGAAAATTAGTTGCCACGCTGACTCGATTATTTGGAACGGCGTATATTCAATTAGCGGAAGATGTGGTGCAAGATGCACTCATCACCGCATTGAATAAATGGAGTGTGGAAGGGATTCCTGAAAACCCTTCCGCTTGGTTAATTCAAGTCGCCAAGCGAAAAGCACTCAATGAGTTGAAACGAAATCAAATGATTTTAACTCATCATATAAGCATCTCCTCTAGTCAAAAGTCTTTTGAAAAAATCGACAATGTTTTCCTGCAAAATGAAATTGAAGACAGTCAATTAAGAATGATTTTTACTTGCTGCCATCCTTCCTTGAATACGGAATCCCAAATTGCTTTGACCTTAAAAACACTTTGTGGTTTTGGCGTACAAGAGGTGGCGAATGCACTTTTGACTTCAAAATCAAATATCAATAAAAGATTGTATCGAGCAAAAACAACCATTCGAAATTCCAATCTTCCTTTTTCGATTCCAAGCGGGGATGAATTAAAAACTCGATTGCAAACGGTTTCTACCACTCTCTATCTTTTATTTAATGAAGGATATAATGTGAGTTCGGGCAACTCAATTATTCAAAAAGAATTTTGTCTGGAAGCTATTCGATTGACGATTTTATTGATAAAAAGATTTGATGAGGCACCTCAACTGAAAGCATTGCTGGCGCTGATGTGTTTTCATATTTCAAGATTTGAAGCGCGAATTGATGACAAAGGAAGTATCATTATTTTCGAAGAACAAGATCGGTCGCTGTGGAACAAAGAGTTGATTTTTAAAGGAATGCAATATTTGCAAATGTCGATAAATGAGAATGTTTTGTCAGCCTATCATATCGAAGCGAGTATTGCGGCGCAACATTGCATGGCGGAAAGTTTTGAAAAAACGGATTGGCAAAGCATCTATAATAATTACCAACTTTTAGAAAAAATAAAACCAAACCCAATCATTCAATTAAATTTGGCGATCATCAAAAGTAAGTTGGATGGCTTGGAAGCATCTCTAATTTTATTAAAAAAATTGGAAGCAAATGACGTTTTAAAGAACTACCATTTGCTTCCTGCCACGCAAGGAATTTTTAATTTAAAACAAGGAAATTTTCAAAAAGCAAAAACGTATTTGGAAAAATCTTTACTCCTTAATCCTTCTTTTAAAGAAGTTGAATTCATCAAATCCAAAATTGCCGAGTGTGAAAAATCTATTTAAAATCCAACAGCACCAGCAACTGGACTATTTGGAAAATGGTTCATCCCATCCAAAATTGCTCCCATCACAGCTAAGGTAATTGCCCAATAAAGTCCATTGATCAAAGCAGTTTTGATGGAACGCTGAGCAAATAATCCACTCGAAATAAATAGAGGCGTTACAAAGAAAAAACTAATGATTCCGCCATGTGCAGCGCCATGTTTGTATGAATCGAAAGCACCTTCTTGTCCAGCACCATTGCAAAAATTTAACATAAAAAATGCAATTAGAAAAGACATCGCAATTGAGATGGCCATCATTTTCCCCATATTTGCTTCCTTATATTTTTCCTCCGTCATCCCGATGGAATCCATCCAAGCCTTTCCAAATAATGCTTTGTTATAAAAAATAAATCCAATAAAGGAAGGTACTAACGTGGCAAGTACTAATGATAAAACATTTAAATTTTCCATGATTTTTAATTCTGTTTTGTAAAAAAATAAAAGCTGTTTAGAAGTTTTAATTCTAAATACAATTTTAATATATTCACAAGGTGAC
This sequence comes from Saprospiraceae bacterium, assembly GCA_045104975.1. Taxonomy (GTDB): domain Bacteria; phylum Bacteroidota; class Bacteroidia; order Chitinophagales; family Saprospiraceae; genus CAJQQY01. Next base: position 22,622 of record JBGCCY010000317.1, on the reverse strand, counting down.
TTCGAGTCACCTTGCGAATTGGTTACTTTTTCACTTACCAAGGTTGCCCTTCTCCTCCTTCACAAAAGAAAACTAAGCTCTTGACAAAATGATTCCAACCGCCTTTAGTTTGTTCAAATGGTTCTTGTCCTTTCCATTTTTCATCAAATCCTTCGTGAGAAAAATTGACATCGCAACCACCTTCAGTTTCAGAAATTTTAGTAATGACTTTCGTCCCCAACCAAGCTGGGTTTGGCATTGAGGTACATTCCCAAACTACTTTTTTGTTCGGCTGAAGATCACGAGTCACAAAACCCATTTCGACAATCATTCCTTCTTTGTTAAATTTTAAAAGTGAGTCGCTTCCTACAGTATTTCCAACAGAACAATCTGCTGACCACCATCCCTTGATTCCTTCTTGAGATGAAACTGCATGGTAAATTACTTCTGGCGAAGCATTGATTTTTAATTTGTGGGTAATATCCATTTTAAAGTAAATTTTGATTTAAAAATAAATTCACCCACTAGACAATTTAGAAAATGGAAATAGGACAAGGATTTAAAACTTAAAATAAAGACTGTTTCTTTTTGATTAAATATTCTTTTTCAGATTCATTTTTAACTAATCCAATTGCTTTGTCGATACTTGTAATTGCATTGTTATAATCTTCTTTTTTGATAAAGTATTCTGCAAGCGAACCATAAAAAAGGTAAGCTCTTTGTTCGAGATCAGTCGGATTGATTTTTTGTAACAATAAAAATGCGGATTCAAATTCATTGCGTTGCAATTGAACAATCGCCATATTGAGCAAGGTAATTGAAAGAGGTTGCAACTCGTATAATTTTTCATACCAACTATAAATCTTATCCCAATTAGTTGATTCAAAATTTAATGCCTTCAAGTGTTCTGCAACAATCGCAGCTTCAAAATGATAACTCGAAAACATGCCATTCGCTACCGCTTTAAACATTGCATCATTCCCCATTTTAATCAATGGAAAATACCACTTGCTTCGATCTTGGTTTTTCAAATCAACCAACTCATTTTTCTCATTTACTTTACTATCCAAACGTGCCGATTGAAAACACATCAAAGCAAAAAGTGCATATGAATTTGCATGCTTGGTAAGATCATTATTCAATAACATTTGACTTAACCTTATGGCTTCTCCACACAATTCTTTTCGAACTAAAATATCTTTTTTATTAGAATGAAAACCTTCATTAAAAATCAAATACAATACTTCTAAAACTCGATTCAATCGCTCTGGAAGCTCCGCCCCCATTGGGATTTCAAAAGTTATTGATTTGTTCTTAATAGATTTTCGAGCACGGAGCAATCGCTTTTTCACCGTCTCTTCCTTGAGTAAAAGAGCCGAAGCAATTTCTTTAATACTAAATCCTGAAATAGTTTTTAGGGCAAAAGAAATCTGATCTTGAGGATTGAGTAACGGATGACAAGCGGTAAAGATCATTCGCAGTTGGCTGTCCTCAATTTCATGTTTGAGAAACATATTTTGCATCGCAATACTAGATGCACCGCTTGCAAAATTGGGTACTCTTTTTTGTTCTGCAGATAGTTTTCGAAAGAGATCTATCATCCTATTTTTTGCCGCTTGCATCAACCATGCTTCAGGGTTGTCAGGCATCTGAGTTCGCCAAGATAACATTGCTTTTACAAAAGTATCTTGCACGGCATCTTCAATTGTTTCCAAATGTGCCAGTCCAAAAATACGCGTCAAAATGGAGACCATCTTTCCAAACTGATGTCTAAAAAGATGGTCTATAATTTTTTGTTCCATTATCGTTCGAATACCATTACTTCTCTAACCTCTACTGTTCCGCCATGATCATAATCAGGGTAATCTTGAGCAATTGCGATTGCCCCTTCGTAATCTTCGGCCGTTACGATATAATATCCACCAATCAATTCTTTAACCTCAGTCGCTGTTCGATCAGTTACCGTACGATCCGAACCTGAAATTCTTTTTATCCCATCAGTAAGTGCATGTCCACTTTCAACTACCCCAGCTGCTTCCATCTTCTGTTGCCAAGCAAACCATTTCCCCATTTGAGTTTGCATTTCTTCAGGTGATAAATTCATTTCTTCATATCCTTTGCCGATGAAGATTAACATAAACTTTTTCATGATTTTTTATTTTTAAATTATTATTGATTTGTTTTTTTTGTTCTAGAATATTGGTGACTGATTTACAAATTAAGTTTTATTTTATTTTTTTTAAAACCAAGTTAATTATTACGTCTTACTTAAATAGCCGCACACTCAAAAATTTCAATAGAACTATCTGGAGCCCAAGACAAGTGCGGATGATCTTTAAACAATGCTTTCACATCTTCCAAACTTTCTCCTTGAACGATAGAATAACCACTAACGTTGGAACCACTTCCAGCCCTATTTCCAGAAGTATCCGCTAATTGTCCTGCTACCAAAGGTGCTCCCATATCAACTAAGGCACTACCACATTTTTCCTTCCAAACCGCCCAAGGTTTCATTCCTTCTGCAGCTTGTTCAGGAGTAATGTTAACCATTTGAGCTTTTGCCTCAGGAGTTGAGTTGTAAATTGCTACGTACTTTTTCATGTTTTTATTTTTATAATTTTTTTCAAAAAAATTTAATATCACTTACATGACGAAGCTAAAAAAAGAAAGGGGGACAAATTAATTTAAAAATTTTGTAACGAATTCAAATCAACCTGCAAATAATATAAGTAAGAATCAGTAATTTATACAAATATGAAAATCACAATTCATTATGAAAAAATCATTTTTATTAAAATTCGCTCTACCTGTTTTTATCTTAATTTTTTTAATATTTTCTTGTACAAAGGAAAACTCAGAAGTAATAGAAGAAACGATAGAAGACTTGACATTTTTTTCAATTACGATCGATGGACAAACTGAAACGCTTGACACCGCCTTTGCTTATTATTGCAGTAAAGATGACAAAGAATACCTTAGAGTAGCTAACAATCCTACATTATTAGATACATCCCTCTTCGATCCACCTTATGCCCCATATACTTTTACTGGTTGGTATAGTAATAATGGAACAGATATTAATGAGTGGAGTCGAGTTTACTATGAACAAATGAATAATGGAGTCCTAGACACTATATATCTCTCTCACTTAACAACAACATTTGACATTGCTGGTGCAAATGATAATTATGTCAAAGGTAGTGTAATTGGCACTTTTGAATTATTAAACAATGACACCGTTGACTATTTAGTAGAATTTTATGCCGAAATACTTCCGACTTCCTTTACCTGTAATTAGAAAATTACTTAAAAATATATTTTAAATTACACTAGTGAAAAACAACGAAAAATACCTAATTCAAGAATGTCTTAAAGGTACGCAGAGTGCCTTTAAGACTATCTATGAAAAGTATCAAGCGTATGTTTATACTATTTGTATTCGATATGGAGTGAGTCCGATTGAGGTAAAGGACACGATGCAAATTATTTTTATGGAAATATTTAAGTCATTAAAAAATTACGATTCGAGTAAGTCACAATTTAAAACTTGGTTATCTAGAATTGCGATTAATCAAATTCTGATGCAAAAAAGAAAAGCAAGAATTGATTATACCAATTTAGAAAATGAAAAGATCAATTTAATCGAAAGCAATTTTACAATTCCAATTGAGGCAAAAATAGATGAAGAAATTTTATATGGGATACTGAGTAAAATGCCGGTAAAATATATTTCAGTTTTTAACTTGTTTATCATCGATGGCTATTCTCATCAAGAGATTGCAAAGGCATTAAATATTTCAGAAGGCACTTCTAGAGTCTTATTGCATAGGGGAAGATTTTGGGCGATGAAACAAATTAGGATTCATTTTGAAGATGCTATTCCTAACTTAAAAAAAGCGCTTTAAAAAATAAATTAGCAAATGGAGAATAAAGAATTTGATCGATTTATAAAATCAAATACTGAAAATGATTTGACTCCTCCCGAAGCATTGAGTTGGGAGAATATGAATATTCCTTTGCCTCACAAAAAGAAAAAGCGAGGCTTTTATTTTTTTTGGTTGGGATTATTGGGATTGATCTTATCAGGTGGATATTTTATTATTTCTCCTTCTACAAAAAATACAGAAATAGATATAGTTCAAAATCCAACTGCTATTTCAAATCAGAAAAATATTGAATTAGATCCTGAATTGACTATTCAAAATAAAAACTTACAACAAGACATTTACAAATCAGAAAATTCGAAAAATAAAACAACAGAAGTAAAAGCTGTGAAAACTAAACCATATTTTAATTCTCAAAAAAATATAAATCAAACCTCTTCTAAAAACATTTCTTCTCCTTTGTTGGAAACTAAAATTATAAATCCAATTTTAATTGATTCAACTACTCTTGTGAATTCTGAGTCAGATGATCTTAACTTAACTTCTTTCCAGATCCAAGAAGAAACACACAAAGAAGTTCTTTTAGTTAATAGTCTTGAAACTAAATTTACTTTTTTATTGCTTCCAAAAATTGATACTGTAAAATTAAATATTGCTACTTTCTTTGAACTTCCAGATCATCCAAATCCAGATGAAGAGAAAAGTAAAAAAGGAATATCACTCTATTTTAGTTTTGGAATTAATCAATCGAAAAACAATTATAGCATGAGTGGCAATGAAATGGTTGTCTTTCAAGATTTTGTAAAACCTGCTTTTGGGAATGGTGCTAGTTTAGGATTAAGGTTTGATTTGAAAAAAAATATCTTTCTTGAATCTGGTCTTTCTTTTCAAAAACTGCATGCAACGTTTGACCATAGCCTACCTTTAGGAACTTTTATTGATACAATGAACCATCAAAAAATTTATCGAACCAGACATGTTTTCCACAATAATTATTTTTCTTATTTAGAATTGAATGTAGGAATTGGAAAAACATTTCTTTTTGGAAAAAATTGGGGAAGTGAAATCGTGTTTCGTTTTAATCCTTCCATCAAATTAAAAAATGAAGGGAAATTACTTGACACCAATAGTTTGATTTTTAAGATTGAAGATTTTGATGCTACGCCAAAATTATTTTTAAGTGCAGATGTAGGTTTAAATTTATTTTATCAACTAAAAAATAACAAGATATTTACGGGAGTCAGCTTCAAGCAAAACTTATCTAAATTGAAATTCTTAGATAATTCTAATTTGACTATCCATCCTCAAATTCTGACTATTAAATTAGGGATGCTTAGGAATTTTTAAATATTTCTTCCTATCATCTCCATCGTTATAATTTTTGTCAAATGGGAACAGTCATTTTTTTTTGACTGTTCTTTTTTTTAAACTTGCTGTGAAGTTTGTTCTTCCACTCTACTTGTCGTTTCTTCAAAAGTCGTATCATAATCTTCTCGAACAGTTCCCATTAATCTATCCCAAATAAGAAAATACAAACCATAGTTCCCATGGAATTTTTTATGATGTAAATTATGTGCAACGGAAGTGTTGACATATTTCCCAATCCAAGTTTTATGAAATCCTTTGGGATACAATTCAAATCCAAGATGTCCATACACATTGTAAAATATTTGAAATAAAAAGAAAAGTCCAATTGAAGAAATGTGAACAGGAACCGTAAATGCAATCAATGGAACAATCATCGCTTCAAAAAATCCTTCAATCGGATGAAAAGCATAAGCGGTCCAAGGGGAAGGATTAGTCGATTTGTGATGCACTAAATGTACATGTTTATAAATTTTAGGAAGATGCATGGCCCGATGCATCCAATAAAAATAAGTATCGTGTAACAAGAACATCCAAACCCAAGTGAATAAATAATAACCAATACTATGATCATTAAAATCAAAATAGATATTCGTTTGAGGCATGTAAAAATAAAAAACAAATAATGCTACCGTTGCAAAAATGGTTACAGAAATCAAGGAGTACATGATGTCTCGAAAGTAGTCTTTGTTCTTTGGCATTTTCTTTTGCACCTTTCGAAACCACATTGGTTTTTTCAAAATAAAGTAAAACAAAATAAACGCTCCTCCTGCAAAAAGGAAATAATCTTTGACGACTCCAAATGCTTCTCGCAACCAAAACTCCATGAATGTTTCTTCCATAATATTTTTTTATAATGAATATAGGATAAGTAATTCTTAAACGCGAGAACTTTCTGATGAATTGTAAAGTGGATCTAATGAGTTGCCGAAAATAATTTGAAATTGTTTTGAGAAATAGACCATACTATCTCTCTACATAAAACATTTCCAAAAATCCTTTCCCTTTAGCTGCAATCTTTCCTCTTGATGTAAAAGAAAAATCAGAAGCTCCTTTTAATAAATCATAAGTTGATTGACTGATATTTATTTTTCCAATGGTTCCATTTTCTTCCATTCTTGCAGCAATATTTACGGTGTCTCCCCATATGTCGTAGGCAAATTTCTTTAGCCCAACAATTCCTGCAACCACCGGTCCGGAATGAAGTCCAATTCTAAATTCAAAAGGTATTTTCCCTTGCTCAATTTTCATTGCAGCTGTTTTTTCAATAAAGTCTTGTATAGCCAAAGCCGCTTCTACAGCATCATTGGGATTGGTCATATTATGCATCGGCACACCTGCTGCTGCCATATATGCATCGCCAATCGTTTTGATTTTCTCCACTCCATATTTTTCCATAATCAAATCAAAAGCACTATAATAATAATTGAGTTCTTCCAACAATTCTACAGGATTCAATCTTTCGGCATGTTGACTAAATCCTTTTATATCAGCAAAGAACACGGTGACTAAATCATAATGCTTGGGGGTAGCTAATCCATAATTTTCTATTTCTTTTGCGATTGCTTTTGGTAAAATATTAAGAATTAATCCTTCGAGATTGCTTAAAGTTGCCTTTATCGTTTCCGAGTTTTTTTTCTGCCTGAGTTTAGAAATACAAGTATTGATAGCTTGTTGTAGATCTTCGAATTTAATTGGTTTGATTAAATAATCTAACGCATTCATTCGTAATGCTTTGAGCACATAGTGATTATAAGAAGTAATAAAGATAGTCTGAAAAGAAGGATTGTCATATTGACCTAGCATCTCGAAACCAGTCATATCAGTCATTTCAACATCTAAGAAAATAAGGTCTGGTTGATGAATTTTAATTTTTTCGATTCCTTCTTTTCCACTTTTAGCAGTATCAAGAATTTCTACAAAAGGGAAATTCATTGTAATCATATCTCCCAGTAGACTTTTGATAAAAGGATCATCATCAATAATCAAGCTCTTGATTTTCATAGGTAGTTATTTTTTATCTTGATAAGTTTCCCACCAATTTTTAAATTCATCTTTTTTTCTACGAGCGATTGGAATACTCGTTCCATCTGAGAGCACTAGAGAAATACTATTCGGGTAAGATTTAATATGTAAAGAATTAACGAGATGAGATTTATGACAGCGAAAAAATCCTTTGTCATTTAATAGCTCTTCTAAATCTCCCAGGGTTTTGGAAGCAAGATTCTTTTTTTGATTGGCCAAATAGATAAAACTATAATTTCGTTCTCCTTGAATACGGACTATATTTTTTAGCATCATTTGTAATTCTCCGTCGTGAGTTTGCAGAGTTAATATTTTTTCGGAAGAATTAGTGGTTTTGAAATTGTGAAGTGCTTGCTTAATATTATTGGAATCTTTATTTTTTCCCACATAAGATTTATAGCGTTTAATTGCTGCCTTGAGTTCTCCTAGATCAATCGGTTTAACTAAATAATCCATCGCATTAAAACGAATAGCTTTGATAGCATAGTGGCTGTAAGATGTAATAAAAATGGTTTGAAAATTTATATCACTCAGTTTAGCCAACATTTCAAATCCAGTCATGTCTGCCATTTCTACATCCAAGAAAATCAAATCAGGTTGGAAGGTTTTTATTTTCTGCAAGCCCTCAGTACCACTATTTGCCATAGAAAGTACTTCTACTTCTGGGAAATATTGATCCAATTTATCTTGCAATAAATCTCGGATGAATGGATCATCATCAATAATTAAGCTTTTGATTTTATTCATATTTGAATTATAACATTATTTATTTAATTCCAACTCATCAATTCTTCCTTCTTTAATCATTCCCTGTCTGTAAGATAAATATTTTTTTTAGCTGTAAATAAGAATTGATCGAACGGTTGATCGAACGGTAAATTAATTTAAAGTTGACTGGTAGATAAATTGATTTACCATAGGATAAAAACCTCATTCTAATTCGGTGGAGATGACTATATTAAAGCTATTATTCTAAATGGAAACAATTATGTATTCCATCTGCTATTTATTTATTTTTAAAACCCATTAAAAGATGAAAAACATTTATTTTTTTATTATTGCATTTTCAGTACTATTCAATACTAGTTTAATTGGTCAAGTAACCTGTGGTCAGGACACACTCCAGTATGGCAGAGCGAAAGCCGATTTAGTTATCGGTCAACTATTTGGACTTACACTTTCAGGGCCTTTTACTGCTGCGGGTCAAAGATTTGAAGTGCCAACTGGGGCTTCTGTAGAGGTTTCAGGATTTACACTTTTTGCACAAGCGATAAATGGAGATACTTCTTCTGTACGTTGTGCCATTTATGAAGCCGACCTTACTAGTGGATTGCCAACTGGAGTAGCACTTGCTATGGTGGAGTTGCTTGTTACCACGGAAGTCACCTACATCAACTTTGATTTTCCGGTAACCTTGACGCAGGATTTTGTGATCACGACTGAAAACCTTTCTCCTACAGCATTGATTATGACCACCAATAGTGGCATGGCGGGTGCTGGTCAAGGAGAGCAACTGGCTTTACTTTTATTTCAAGGAGACTGGGTTGTTGCTGAAACCGTAGGCCCTCCCGGCGGCGCTTTCAATCTCGACTTTATCATGGAGCCTTTCGTGAATTATGATATTACAGCTGGAGCTTCTTCCGATGTAATTGATAACACCGTATTCGTAGATTCAATTTACAACTTTACGTCCGATCATTCTCCTTTAGTTGGGAGTCGTTTTTTCAACACAATTGCTTTTAATGAATATTTCGGTGGTTCTATCACTTCTCCAACGGATTGGGATTTTGGTGATGGAAGTTCTGTGGACAATAGCGATACGCAAACGCATACTTTCCCTGCTGGAGCAGCTAGTTATACGGTAACTACAACTGCAACCATACAAGGATATACCACAAGTTGTCAAGATGTTATCGAAACATCATATGATGTGGAGGTAATCAATTCTACTATAGATAATTTACTAAAAAGTTCTATTTCCATTTATCCAAATCCAACAAATGGTTATAGCCAACTTAGTTTTGAATTGGAGAATACTAAAAGAGTCAATGTTTCAGTATATAATTTATTAGGAATGCAAGTAGCAACTTACTCGCTAGGAGAAATAGATAGCACCTCTTTAGAGTTGGATCTTACTAATCAACCGTCTGGAATTTATCTTATATCTATCGAAATAGATGGGCAATCTTTTGTAGAAAAATTGTTAGTCGACTAAGAAAAAAACTAACCTCAAAATCCTGAATTTTCAATTTGAAAATAATTAGAATAATTTCATAGTAAAACCCGACCTCCTTCACAGGAAGATCGGGTTTTCTTTTTGACAAAATTACCCAATATTGATAATCACTATCTTTTCATTTCAGAAAATATGGGAGCAATTAACTCTTCTGGCTTATAAGGTTTTGGGATATAATTATCCATACCTGCATCATAACAATTATCCACTTCTGTTTTTAATAAACTGGCGGTCATCGCGATAATTGGAATCGCAGTTTCTTTTCCTTCTGATTTTTCTATTTCTCTGATTTTTCGAGTTGCTTCGAAACCATTCATTACAGGCATTTGTACATCCATCAAAATGAGGTCGTAGTTTCCTTGTTGAAATTTCTCAACAGCTAATGCTCCATTTTCTACCACATCTATTTTTACATCTTTAATAAAAAAAGATAAATCGTCTTGGGCGATCATTTGATTAAATGGATTGTCTTCGGCGAGGAGGATGCGGATGCCTTCGAGAGATGTAGCCATTGTTTTTAATCTGTCTTCGGTGATGACATTTCCGCCAATGGCATTTTCTGCCGCTGCGACTAATGGTAGTTCTACAAAAAAAGTACTGCCCTGCCCTTCTTCACTTTCTGCCCAAATTTTTCCGTTTTGTAATTCAACCAATTGTTTCGAGATACTTAATCCTAATCCTGTGCCTCCGTAACTTCGAGTCGTAGAATCTTTTGCTTGTTCGAATGCCCCAAATATTTTTTCTACTTTTTCTTTTGGAATGCCGATTCCAGTATCCTTGACACTAAATTTCAATTGATCATTTTCTTTTTGTAACAATATATTTACATTTCCTTTTTCGGTAAACTTGATAGCGTTACCTGTGAGGTTAATTAAGATTTGATTCAGTCGAGTAGGATCACCCATAATCAATTCAGGTACTTCTTCGTCGATTTGATAATTGAGTTGAAGTCCTTTTTCTTCAGCTTTGTATTTTAAAATTTGAGTGACATTTTCGATGACCGCAGCTGGACTCGTTGGAATGGATTCGATATCGAGTTTGCCCGCTTCTATTTTTGATAGATCCAAAACGTCGTTGAGGATGACGACTAGATTGTCAGAACTAGTTTTCATCGCATGAAGAAATACGTCTTGCGAAGGAGGGTGCTCGTTCCGTTCTAAAATTTTGACCATACCCGAAATCGCGTGCATGGGTGTGCGGATTTCGTGTCTCATATTGGCGAGAAATTGCTCTTTATATTTTTCAGATTGTTCTACTTTTTTCTTTTGTTCCTCGATGATGGCTTTTTGTTGACGAGTCACTTTGAGACGATTAAAAATTCCTAAAGCCAAAAAGGAAATGAGCAAGAGTCCTATTCCAATTACTATAGACAATTTTTGTTGGTTCTCCTTTTTTTGGGTTTCGATGGCTACTCGTTTTTCATTTTCATAATCATCGATAGCTTTTTGTTTTTCATAATCGGATTGGACTTGCAACTGAATCACCGCTTTTTGATTTTCTTCGCTTATCAAACTATCCCGCATCTGAAAATAAAGTTCGTTCATTTCCAAAGCTTCTTTGTATTGATCAGTTGCTTTGTAGCTACCACCTAGACTAAAAGCAGTTTGCATAATTTGACGAATATTCCCAGTTTCCTGGGCAAGTGCTAATGCGTTGTTACCAAGGGAAAGTGCTTTTATATCGATTCCTTGCTTTGCATAAATATTTGCGATACCTCCTTCAGCTAGTATGATTCCTTCTTTGTATCCAATTTTTTTGGAAATATTTAAAGCTTTAGTTTTGTATTCTAAAGCAAGAGGGAAATTGCCTTGATCGTAATGAATACCTCCTATTTGTAAGTAAACTCCTGCCACCCCTTGCATGACTCCACTTTCTTCAAATGTTTTTAAAGCCACTTTGAAGTTTTCCAATGCCTTGGTAAAATTTCCTTGCTTTCTATATATCTCCCCAATATTAGATAGTGTTCCTGCAATGCTCACCTTATCTTCACTTTTTTTAAAATAGACTAAATTTTCAGAAAGAATATCTAGCGCTTCTTTGAAATCTCCTTGGTCACTATATATAGCACTAATAGTATTTTGAAGGGACATCTGTTGCCTTAAATATCCAAGTTCTTTAAAGATATTGCTACTGCGATTTAAATAATTGAGTGCCTGATCGATATCTCCTTGTATCTGATAAACCTTTCCGATTTTACTTAAATTAGATGCGATTAAACTTTTATTATCTAAAGCTTCACTCTTTTTTAAACTTTTAAAAAAATATTCAAGTGCTTTATCATTGTCCCCTTTCTCTAAAGCAGCACTTCCAAGACTTTCTAAATGAATAGGATCATTAGAGGATAATGATTCTTCCTTATTTTCTTTTGAGTTTGGAGTATTGGGATTAGTCTTGTTGGTTATATTCCCTAGCTGCTCATTTAATTGTTTAATAGATTGTTTCATCCCATTGATGACAAAATTATCTTTAAAATTATTATCAACTTTAATGAGTTCTTCTCGAATCGCTAATGATTTTTCAAGATATTCAAGCGCGATGGAAGCATCTTCAGTTGTTTTTTCCTCCTTAACAAACATGTACATATATGAAACTTTATCTAAGGCGTTCGCTTCTAATCTTTTCTCTCCTAGTGCCTGACAAAGTTCTGCAGCCTGAATGAAAGCAGGTAATCCATTATTAAAATCTTTGCTCTTCAAATAACAGATTCCGATATTATAGGTGTTTCTGGCGATGAGTTTTTTATCCCCTATTTCTTCGCCTATAGTTCTACCTTGAATATAATATTCGATAGCTTTTGCAAAATCATTTTTCCTTATAAAATAATTGCCTTGAGCCTTAAGTGCCTCTCCCATCCATTTTTTAAGATCATTGGTTTGAGCTAGGTCATACATCAATTGGGCACGGTAGAAAGCTGTATCAGGAGGAATACTTCGAACCACCATTCCATATTTGTCATATGCCATGGATTCTAATGCTTCTAGCCGAGTAACCACAGGTTGAGTTTCATCACTCCTTACCGACCAAAGGGAATCGGAATTAACTTGTGCCGTTATTGAATAAGAAATATTTAAGAAAAGGAATGTTAAGATTAGGTTTTTCATTTAGTTTTTGTTTAATTCAGAAAAAATTGGTGCAATCAACTCCTCTGATTTATAGGGCTTCGGGATATAATTATTCATACCGGAATCATAACAATTATCCACTTCCGATTTTAATAAACTAGCTGTCATAGCGATAATTGGAATCGCAGTTTCTTTTCCTTCTGATTTTTCTATTTCTCTGATTTTTCGAGTTGCTTCGAAACCATTCATTACAGGCATTTGTACATCCATCAAAATGAGGTCGTAGTTTCCTGTTTTAAATTTCTCAACAGCTAACGCTCCATTCTCTACCACATCAATTTTTATATTTTTTATAAAAAAGGATAAATCATCTTGGGCGATCATTTGGTTAAATGGATTGTCTTCGGCAAGTAAAACTCGAATGCCTTCGAGGGAAGTAGTCATCTTTTTTAATTTGTCTTCGGTGATAATTCCTTCGTTTATCGCATTACTAGCAGCAATGACTAATGGTAGTTCTATAAAGAATGTACTACCCTGTCCTTCTTCGCTTTCTGCCCAGATTTTTCCACTTTGTAATTCAACTAATTGTTTCGAGATACTTAATCCTAATCCTGTACCTCCGTAACTTCGAGTCGTAGAATCTTTGGCTTGTTCGAATGCACCAAATATTTTTTCTATTTTTTCTTTTGGAATGCCGATTCCAGTATCCTTGACACTAAACTTCAATCGATCATTTTCTTTTTGTAACAATATATTTACATTTCCTTTTTCGGTAAACTTGATAGCGTTACCTGCAAGGTTAATTAAGATTTGATTCAGTCGAGTGGGATCACCCATGATCAAATCAGGTACTTCTTCATCGATTTGATAATTGAGTTGCAGTCCTTTTTCTTCAGCTTTGTATTTTAAAATTTGAGTGACATTTTCGATGACCGCAGCTGGACTCGTTGGAATGGATTCGATATCGAGTTTGCCCGCTTCTATTTTTGATAGATCCAAAACGTCGTTAAGGATGACGACTAGATTGTCAGAACTAGTTTTCATCGCATGAAGAAATACGTCTTGCGAAGGAGGGTGCTCGTTCCGTTCTAAAATCTTGACCATACCTGAAATCGCATGCATCGGCGTACGAATCTCGTGGCTCATGTTGGCGAGGAATTGCTCTTTATATTTTTCAGATTGTTCTACTTTTTTCTTTTGTTCCTCGATAATGGCCTTTTGTTGGCGAGTCACTTTGAGGCGATTGAAAATAACCAAAGCCAAAAATGAAATCAATAAAAGTCCTATTCCGATGGCGATTGACAGCTTTTGTTGATTCTCCTTTTTTTGAGTTTCAATGGCTACTCGTTTTTCATTTTCCAGATCATCGATTGCTTTTTGTTTTTCATAGTCGGATTGGACTTGCAACTGAATCACCGCTTTTTGATTTTCTTCGCTTATCAAACTATCTCGCATCTGAAAATAAAGTTCGTTCATTTCCAATGCTTCTTTGTATTGATCATTTGCTTTGTAGCTAACACCTAGACTAAAAGCAGTTTGCATAATTTGACGAATATTCCCAGTTTCCTGGGCAAGTGCTAATGCGTTTGTACCAACAGATAGTGCTTCTGTATCAATGCCTTGCTTTGCATAAACACTTGCAATAGCTGATTCAGCTAGGGCGATATTTTCTTGATATCTAAAATTTTTGGAAATATTTAAACCTTTGGTTAAGTACTCTAAAGCGAGCGGAAAATTGCCTTGTTGGTCATAAATACCTCCTATGTTTATGGAAGCTGTTGCCACTCCTTGCATGAGTCCTCTTTTTTCAAGTATTTCTAAAGCTACTTTATAATTTTCTAATGCCTTGGTAAGATCTCCTTGTTGCAAATAAATGCTACCAATATTGGCTAGCGTGGCTGCGATGCCCTCTTTAGATCCGACCTTTTTATAATAGGCTAAATTTTCAGAAAAAATATTCAACGCTTCCTTTTGATCTCCTTGGCCACTATATATCGTAGCAATGATATTTTGGAGGGTTGCCACTTCTAATCCATTTTCAATTTCTTTAAAAACTTTTCTACTTTGAATTAAATAGTCGAGCGCCTTATTGATATTCCCCTGTTTCCGATAAACATTTCCGATATTTTTTAAACTAGATGCAATCAGCGCTTTATTATCAATAGCTTCGCTCTTTTTTAAACCTTTAAAAAAATATTCAAGCGCTTTATCATTTTCACCTTTTTGTAAAGCAGCATTTCCGAGGCTTTCTAAATGAATAGGGTCATTAGAGGGCAATAATTCTACTTTGTTTTCTTTTGAGTTTTGTGTATTGGGGTCAGCCGTTTTGGTAACATCCTTTAGTTGTCCTTTTAAATTTTTAATAGTTTGTTTCATTCCATTGATGACAAATCTATTCCTAAAATTGTCATCAACCTTGATTAACTCTTCTCGAATCGCTAATGCTTTTTCAAGATATTCAAGAGCGATTTTTACATCTTCAGTTGTTTTTTCCTCCTTAACAAACATGTACATTTCCGCAAGTCGTGATAAAGCCATTGCTTCCAATTTTTTATCTCCTGTTAACTGAAAAAGTTCCGCAGCCTGAATGAATGCAGGTAATCCATTATTAAAATCTTTACTCTTCAAATAACAGATTCCGATATTATAAGAGTTTTTGGCGACGAGTTTTTTATCCCCTAATTCTTCACCTATAGCTTTACCTTGAATAAAGTATTCGATAGCTTTTGCAAAATCATTTTTCCTTAAAAAATAATTGCCTTGAGCCTTAAATGCCTCTCCCATCCATTTTTTAAGATCATTGGTTTTAGCTAGGTCATACATCAATTGGGCACGGTATAATACTGTATCAGGATGAATAGTTTGAACCGGTTTTCCATATTTGTCTTCCCCCATTGATTGTAATGCTTCTAGTCGGGTGACCACAGGTTGAGTTTCATCACTCCATACCGACCAAAGGGAATCGGAGTTGACTTGTGCAGCTATTGATAAAGAAATATTTAAGAGAAGAAATGTTAAGATTAGGTTTTTCATTTGGTTTTTATTTAATTCCGAAAAAATTGGAGCAATCAACTACCTAGTGGAAGAGGTGACTTTTCAAACTAATTGATAAAAAGAGGAATGGTTTGCGGGATAGGTATATTTTTATTTTTGAGGATTTGTAAGTTAACTAAAATTCTTTTCAATTATAGAATCCACTTCTCCACAAGCTCCATCTAGTTTCTCTAGAATTCCATTAATTAAAATTTCCAAATCATCTAGAGGCATTGTTTGATACTCGAATTCTAATCGTCGGATGGGCACGACTACATTTTGAATCCCAAAGAACTGAAGCTGAGGACTCATCTGATGCAAAGTTTGCCGAATCATTTTTCGGTCATTATCATTTAGGTGTTTTTTCAAATCTTCTACCCTAGCTGGGATTAGTTCTTGAAACTGACGAAGATATCTTTCCATTCTATTTTTATCTCCTCTTGAAATATTAATGAGATTTTGAGGAGCAATATAATTGGTGTTCCACTCTATTTCCATGATCAAATAATTAAGTATTTTTTCTGTTCCAACAAGTTAAATATTATTCTGTAGGTAAAAAAAACAATTGTAGAATATGTGCAAATCGGTTTTCAGTTAATTCATTGTAGTCAAGGAATAAAAGAAAGTAGTCAAGATAATAACCTTGACTACTTTCTCTTAAGTAGTGCGGGTTGATTAATCGGGTAAATTTTAGAGCTAAGATTTTTTCGATAGTTTTTCTGAAAAAATCAATTCATAGCCTGCGTTATGGATTTATTTTTTTAGGAAAAATAGCGGAAAAAGATAGCTATAAAATACCCGATTAATCAATCCGCATTACTTAATTAGATCGTTTAATCTAAAAAACTAGGTAATAGATTATTATTCTAATTTACTTTTATTTTATCTGATGCATTCATCACGTCGCTAGGTGGTCCATAAATAAACCATGGAAAATTCACACCTCCATCCATTCTGATTGAACAAGATTGAGATAAACCCCGATACTGATCCGCTGGAGCATTATTCCCTTGTCCGTTATCATATACTGTGAAGTAGACATAGTTTCCAACAGAGTTTGGATTACAAGGTGGTGCAGGAGCTCCCGGTGGCGGTGGCGGTGGTGATGGAAATGTATTGACAATCACTTCCGTAATAATACCGCCGTAAATAGCATAATTTCCATCAACCACCATACTTGTGGTCTCTAACAAATAATGAGCTTCAAAGGGTCCGTATACTTGATGTACTTCAGCACTTCCATGAGCTCCTCCATTATTTTCTGTACCTGAGAAGCTAATGGTAGTTCCTCCTCCAAAGGCCGTATAATTGCCATGGGCATGAGCGCTATTTGACCTGGTAGTCGCACTAGAAGATGAGTTACTTGGCAGTTCGTCCAGAGAAATAACTTCCCAAGTCGGACTGTCACTATCATTGTTCATAATCCACACGGAACCGGGTTCTTCTACTTGCTGATTGTCAACATCTGTTGGAGTAGTTTCTTCTTTTGCACATCCGAACATAAGTGCGAGTAAAAGGGTAGATAAGATTAATAACTTTTTCATTTGTAAAAAATTTTAAGGTTATAAAATATTTAAAATAAATGAAGGTTTACTCCTTCCTAATGGCGACTTAAAAGTTGATTTTTAAAAATAATAATTGTGCCTTGATGATGTAAAATTAGAGAATGATTATTCCTCAGACAAGGAATACTTATCCATCGGTTTGTTCATTTACCCTTCGGCTATTCCATTGACCGAACGGTTGATTCAACGGTAAAATAACCGTTGGGTAGATGACCGAACCGAAGGATAAGTAATGCTTGCATAATGGTATTCCATCCCCCTATCTTGTGGTCACAATCAATCACAAAACTTAATTAACCTTAAAAGAAATAACCAATGAGAATCTTAATAATCATAGCAATCACATTCTCTACAACATTTTTATATGCTCAAAAGATAGTAATCTGGATAGGTGGCACTCCTGGAAGTGAGACTTCTTGGGACCAACCTAAAAACTGGAGTAATCATAATGTACCAAATGAATTTTCTAATGTTCTCATTCCTGATGTTTCAAATTCTACTTTCTCAAATCCAGTTATTCAAAATGGTATCATAGAATTAAAATCTTTACAAATAGAGTCATCTGCAAAACTAACTATTGATAAAATGGCAAAACTTATTGTATATGGAAAGGCCGAAGGCATCTATGCTTCCAATGTTGAAATAAAAGGTTCTTTAATTGTATGGGATGAGGTAAGTGATAAAGAGGTAGATATTAAAGTTGCTTTGTTAAATAGTTACACTTCTCCTTATTCTAAATATTAGTCTTAAAAAACCAAATCACTAGATATCATATTTAATATATGGTAAGTTATTATTCACAATGATCCACGTTGGAATCATCAAGTCAAAATCTTTATAAAGTTAACCATTGATAAAATGGTAGTTCTTTAAAACTAAAACTATCTACATTTCGAGTTTAACTTCAGATAGGGTACCATAAAATTTGGTACCCTATTATTTTTTAGTTTTCTAATTTCTTAAAAAAATTCTCTTCTAAATAAATTTATCACCCTTTCTCTCCTTTATTCAAATACAAAACATAGCTAAAAATTGTAAGCAAAATAAAATAAATTAATGCCATCCAATAATGCTGTGTCTCTACAACTTGATCGAAATAATTTAGAACAAAACTGTAAGGACTTAGGTAACCAATACTTCCCATTTTTATCCCCGGCATCGAGCCTACATAAACAGTCAAACCAACGCCAAATGCAATCATAAAATTTTTATAATGCAAACTAAGAAGGTATTGAAAACCAATAATCGGCAAAGTCAAAACGAAGCATTTCAGAGTTTCTAAAACAAAAAAACCAAAAGGAATCGGATGCTTTGGAAAACTACCTTCTACTATCAAACAGGGTAAAATCCCATGAAGTAAAATTCCAATATTTAATAATAAAAAAACAAAAATAGTCAACAAAAACAACGTGGTAAATTTTGCGAAAAAGATGGTGGAATATCGTTGCGGCGTGGTGTGGACTTGTTTCCAATTATTATTTTTATATTCAATCTGTGTGATTAATGTGCAAATTAAAATCACTCCAATTGGGATTAAGAAACCAATAAATGGTCTCGCATTTTGAGAAAAAAGTTTTTCCCAAGCGCCTACTGGATCTCTTAAATTAATATGATATTGCAAATAAATAAACCGCAAAGTAAATACCGTTGAAAGTAATAATCCTCCAAAAATACTCACCCAAATAATGATACTTCCTTTTATTTTTAATAGCTCACTTTCTAAACTTCGTACAAATTCCATTGTCTAGTTTTTTGTCAAATTAATAAACATTGATTCTAAATCCATTTCTTCACTCGCAACTTGATACACATTTAAATCATTGACTATCAATAATTTAACTATTCCTGAAAGCTCTATAGGTTCGATACGAGGAATGCAAATCATATTATTTTTAATGATTGGACTCAGTCCTTTTGCCAAAAGAATTTCATAAGTTTTAGGAAGGTCATTGGTTTGTATTTTAATGGTCGCTAACTCATTTTGTTTTGCTTTCAACGCATCATAAGTTCCTTGATAAACCAGTTGACCTTCGTTGATTATTGCGAGATGACTTACTAGTTTTTCTATCTCTGCTAAGAGGTGACTGGAGATGATGATGGTCGTTCCAAACTCTTTATTTATACTTTTTAGCAAGGTTCTGATTTCGATAATTCCATTCGGGTCGAGTCCATTGGTAGGTTCATCAAGAATCAATAATTTGGGTTGATGCAACAAGGCAATTCCGATACTCAAGCGTTGTTTCATGCCTAAAGAAAACTGACTGACTTTCTTTTTTCCAACCTCCGCTAATCCTACAATTTTTAAAACTTCATCGATTCGTTCCTTGGGACATTGATATATTTTTTGAAGAATAATTAAATTATCTCTTGCATTCAAATGAGCATAAAAAGAAGGTGATTCAATCAGCGAACCGATTTCGCTTAAAGTTGTAATTCTATTGTTATAAAGATCTTTTCCAAAAATAGAAATGTCTCCTTTTTGAATTTTCAGCAGACCCAAAATTAGTTTTAAAGTCGTCGTTTTACCTGCTCCATTTTCCCCTAAAAATCCAAAAATACTTCCTTGTGGGACTTGCAAATTTATATTTTCCAATAAAGTATTTTCGTTCGAAAAACGATGAGTTAAGTTTTTAGTTTCAATGGAATAGGTCATGATAAATTGGGATTAATAAGATTAAGAAAATAACTTCGATACGTTTCAGAAATTGGAATTAGCTTCTCCCCTATTTTTATTCGACTGCGTTCAACTGAGTCAATTTTGTTGAGAGCAACCATGTGAGATTTATGTACTCGACAAATAATTTGAGGTGAAAATAATTCTTCCAACTCCGTAAAAGTTTGCAAAGTCATAATCTGTTTCCCTGTGGTAAAAATTCTTCGGTACTCGCCCATCCCTTCGATATGTAAAATTTCGTTGACCATAATTTTCTCTAGTCGATGCGCCGTTTTGATAAAAATAAACTCTTGCGGTGTTTTAGTTTTGGAAATGACTTGCACTTTATCTACTGCTTTTAAAAAGCGCTCGAAAGAAAATGGTTTCAATAAATAATCAACCACATTTAATTCATATCCTTTGAGTGCATATTTATCATAGGCGGTGGTGATGATGACTTGGGCGGTGATGGTGGCGTTTTCCAATAATTCAATCCCCGTCAATTCTTCCATTTCGATATCAAGAAAAATCAGATCGACAGGATTTAATTTTAAATAAGCTAATGCATCAATCGCATTATCAAAAGCAGCCACTAAATTAAGCAAGGGCAATTTTTCTATAAAATATTTGGTTCGTTCCAATGCGATAGGTTCATCCTCAACGATGATGCAATTAATTTTCATTTGTCAAAATTGTAAGTTGAATGGAATAGGTTTCTTCTGTAGTCGATGTTTTAAGTTCGTGTCGATTGGGATATAAGAGTTGTAATCGTTTTTGAATTAATTCATTTCCGACTCCTCCAGTTTCTTTCGGCGTTCTAGGATTTGGGTTAAATTTATTTTTACAGGAGAAAATAATTTTTTCCTTTTCTATTAAAATATGAATTTTGATAGCATGAAATTGTTTTTTAGAAACTACGTGCTTAAAAGCATTTTCAATAAAAGGAATAAATAACATCGCGGGGATTTGATGTTTAAAATGCAAACCTTCAACAGTATATTTTACAAAATCAGGATTGGTTGTTCTAATTTTTTGGAGGTCGATATATTTTTGAATGTATTCGAGTTCTTTGGTCAGAGGTATTTTTTCCACCTTTGATTCGTACAACATAAATCTTAAAATCGTGGAGAGTTTATCTAAATATTTTGAAGCAACGTCCACATCTTGTATCATCATTCCATCAATATTATTGATCGTATTAAATAGAAAATGAGGATCGAGTTTTGATTTGATCAACTCTAATTCCATCACGTGTGTATGTTGTTGTAATTTTTCTTTTATTTTCAAGTCAGCATACCACGAGATAAACCCTTTTAATACAAATCCGATGATTCCATTAATGATTCCAATAAATGCAATTAAAAATAATTCACTTGAAAATGAGGAGTACCCATTTTTAAACATGAATTTTTCTCCAAAAATCAACGTGATGACAAATACACATAGAGTCGCAATCAAAGTAATCCCAATACTACTATAACCCAACAATGTTGTTAGATTTCGCTCTTGAAGATATTTTTTAAAGAGAAAAAAATAGGAAAAATAAAACCCTACAATAGAAGGCAATAAAACAAATGAAAAACCAACTCCTAAAAAATACGACAAACGTTGAGGATTAAAATGACCTACTTGTGCTGCGAAAAATACCATCAGCAACATTGCCAAATAAAAGCTCCAATAGCCAATATGAAATAATAAGATGATCTGCTTTTTCATTGATCCAAAGATAGGCACTTTGGGCAGCGGTAGAAAATGTAATTGGTGAAATAGGGAAAAGATACGGTGTAATTAGATTTTGGTAGGACAACCTATAAAATTTATTTATCAAGGAATAGTCAAATAATAATAATAATAAAAGGTATCGGATTCCTCGAAGGAATCCGATACCTAATTGTCTAAAATTGAACTATTTCAATCTAAATTAAATCAACATACAACAGAGTTTAATTCAACAGACTCAGCGACAAACGATTCTAATTGAGTAAAGAAGTTTAAGATATCTTCTTTTTTATTTTCAGAGTTAATCGTCACGAATCGAATAAATTCATCCTCTCGGAATTTTCCAAAACCGACCATCACTTTTGATTCTTTATACATCAAAGTACAAAGTTCATTTGCATCTATGCCTTTATAATTAAAGCAAATAGAAATGGAATCATCATAACTATACAAAGTATAATCAGGATGATTGCGAATATAATCTCTAGCTACATCTGCTAGATGAAATTGTTGATCTACATATTTTTCCAACGTCTCAGTACCTACGGATTTCCAAAGCGTCCAAAATTTCAACGCATCATTTCGACGACCACATTGCATGGAAATCTTCCCCAAATTATAATCGTCTCCATCTGTTTGGTACAGGTACGCTGCATCATTAGAAAAAGAATCATACAATTGCTGACTATGCTTGGTCAAGATAATCGAGCAGGTCAATGGAGTCCCTAGCATCTTATGAGCATTCACACTAAAGGAATCTGCTTCAGCCACTCCTTCTAGCAAATGTTTATATTTTTTACTAAAAATCACTCCTCCTCCATACGCTCCATCAACATGAAGCCAAAGGTTATATTTTTTACAAATACGACTAGCTGGAGGGATCGAATCATACGCTCCCAATACAGTTGTACCTGCAGTCAGGTTAACAAAAAATGGTGTGTTGCCCTTGTCCAAATCTTCTAAAATCAATTCTTCTAAATGATCAGATAATAATTCGCCTTGAGCATTAGTATCAACAAATCGAACATTATTTCTTCCGATGCCCATCATGGCAGCATTTTTTGGAGTAGAATAATGTGATGCTGAAGAAGTATATACTAT
>JBGCCY010000316.1:0-24258 GCA_045104975.1 Saprospiraceae bacterium | reverse complement strand
TTCTACACCGAGCTCCAGTATGTACTTCCATGATCACCAGAAACCAGCACAACTAAATCATCTTGTTTCCAATCTGTTTTCTGATGAATCGTTTGCATTACAGCTCCTGAAGAATATCCTAAAAATAATCCTTCCCGGTTGGCACATGATCTAGTCATATGGGCTGAATCCAAATCATTGACTCGAATAAAGTAATCAATCACATCAAAATTAACATTTCCAGGAATAATACTTTTTCCTAATCCTTCGATTTTATATGGATGAATCTCACTATCATCAAAAACGCCCGTCTCATGATATTTTTTCAAAACAGAACCTTTTGCATCAACTCCGATTACTTCGATATTCGGATTTTTCTCCACTAAATATTTAGCCGTTCCACAAAGCGTTCCTCCCGTTCCAACAGCTGCTACGATATGCGTAATTCTTCCTTCCGTTTGTTCCCAAATCTCAGGGCCAGTTCCATGATAATGAGCTAAATTATTATCCGGATTAAAATTTTGATTAGTATAATATGCACCTTCAATTTCATTTGATAGGCGAACAGCTTGCGAATAATATGATCTTGGATCTTCTGGTTTTACTTTAGATGGGCACAATATCACCTCTGCTCCTAATGCTTTTAGTGCATTTACTTTCTCTGCCGAAGCTTTATCTGCCACAGTCAAAACACATCGGTATCCTTTTATCGCACAAATCATTGCCAAAGCATAACCAGTATTTCCTGAAGTGGCATCAATTACTGTCCCACCAGGTCCCAATAACCCATTTCGCTCTGCTTTTTCGATCATATATGCTGCAATTCGATCTTTGGCTGAAAGACCAGGATTAAAGCATTCTAATTTCACATAAATATTGGTATGAAGATCTTTTGATAAATGTCTCAATTTGACAAGTGGAGTATTTCCAATAGCCTTAGTAATATTTCGATACGCTCCCTTCTGGATTCTTTGCTCTATTTCGGAGGTCAATTTTGTCATTTGAATTGGTTTAAGTTTGAAGGTTTTTGATTGTAATTTTCTTGGTATTTAACTAGTACAAAAATGCTTTATTTTTTTTTGGAAAAAAAAAGAAATGGAAGCGAAATGGTGGAAATAGGAATCATTGTGGTGAATGATACACTATCTAGGGTGAAAAATTTTGAAAAACTACGCAATTATTGGGTTTTCAGGGTGAATCATCTATTTTTTACTTTCGAATTTTCTTTCAGATTGAAGCTCAGAAAGGATATTTTTTGTATTTTTAGAGACTAAATTCAGCGCCTATTATTTTATTTAACCTTAAAGACTATTTTAATTTCCCAATAGAAATTAAAATTGCTCTTTTTTAATGGCAACGCAAACCTTCCCTTTTGATGAGACCAACACTTAAACTTTTGCTTGGACTACTTTTTGTTTTTTTTATAAAAACGGAAATGTGGGCCGGAAACACTTGTAATACAGCGACTCCTATTGCTAACAATTTAGGACAATTTGAAACACATTCTAATCTAGGAACTAATAATTCAGGAGTTCCTGCTCCACCTTGTGGAAATTATATTTCTAATGATTTTTGGTTTTCTACGACCGTTCCAGCTAGTGGATTTTTAAGTGTCGTATTGTTGCCTGGAACGATGACCAATCCAGCTTTGGCAGTTTATTCGGGTTCATGTTCTAATCTAAATTTGATGGGTTGTTCTTCAGAAGATTTGTGTGGAAATGCTTCAGCAGCACTCTATGAAGGGAATGGATTGACACCTGGAACAACTGTGTATATCCGTGTTTGGGCAGTAGGTGGAGCACCTAATGGTAACTTTGAAATTCGAGTTTCGAACTCCAATCCTCCGCCATTTGTTCCATTAGGCTTAGATGTTTTGGTGGGAACAGCTTCTAATAATGGAAATTGTGTTCAATTGACAACTGCTACAAATACTCAATTGGGTTGTGCATGGGATTCGCAACAACAAGATATGACACAAACATTTGAAAAAGTATTTGTGCTAAATTTTGGAACTAATAATGGAGGAGCTGATGGAATTACTGTTGGTTTTCAAAATGATCCAGCAGGAACTTCTGCTTGTGGGAATGGAGGTGGAGGAATAGGTGCGGAAGGCATTATCAATTCATTTATCGTAGAATTTGATACCTGGGATAATAACCCTGTAGTTGGCGAAATTGCTGATGATCATGCTGCAATCTATGTAAACGGAACAGTAAATTCTGCTACACCACCAATTAATGGCCCTGTTTCTCTAAATGGTGGAAATATTGAAGATGGACAAGATCATCTGGTTAGAATTAAATGGAATGGGACAACTTTTGCCTACGAAGTTTATTTTGATGAAGTTCTAATTATGAATGGAACTTATGATATTGTTGCTAATTGTTTAGGGGGAAATCCTTTAGCATATTGGGGAACAACTTCTTCGACAGGAGGTGCAAATAATAATCAATCTATTTGTCCATATACTCCTGATCCATATTATGGAGGGATGGAACAATTTGTAGATGCTACTATTTGTGAAGGAGACACTTATTTTGCCGGAGGCTCCAACCAAACAACTTCTGGAATTTATTCAGATAATTCACCTTTACCAAATGGTTGCTTAAATGTTACGACGACCACCTTGACGGTTATTCCTAGTGGTACTTCAACGGTCAATGAGACAGTTTGTATTGGTGATTGTATAAATATCGGATCAGATACTTATTGTAATACTGGAACTTTTATGACAACCCTTCCTAATGCTAATTATTTAGGTTGTGATAGTATTGTTACCTTAAATTTAACTGTTTTAAATCCTCTATCGCAAATTAGTCAAAATCCACAACCAACTATTGATTGTTCTAATCCAACTGTCTTTTTGGATGGAACGCTGTCTTCCAATGTAGGAAGTACAACATATTTATGGACTGGGCCGTGTGTTTTAAATGGAGAATTTACTCCTGTAGCTGAAGTAGCGTGTGCTGGTTTATACACATTGACCGTTACTCAAATTGAAGGAAATGTAGTTTGTACTAACTCTAGTACAATTGATGTTTTTGACAATGCAATTTTACCTATCGCAGATGCGGGATTAGATCAAGTTTTAGATTGTTCGACAGGTTGTACTTTTTTAGATGCAACAATGTCTTCAAGTGGGCCAAGTATAATTTATTCTTGGACTGGCCCAAATGGTTTTTCCAGTAGTTTACAAAATCCAGAAGTTTGTGAAACTGGAAATTATACTTTATCTGTTTACAATTCTAATAATAATTGTATCGCTGGAGATGTAGTTACCGTTACTGGAAGTTCAGCTCCAATTGCTGATGCCGGACTGGATGGTACTGTTGATTGTACGAATACAACAGCTACTTTGGATGGAAGTGGTTCAGATATGGGACCTGTTTTTACGCTAGTTTGGTTGGATGCGAGTGGAACTCAGGTGGGAACTGGGCCAACTTTTACTACTGGAATTGCAGGTACATATACCTTAGTCGTTACAAATACAACCAATGGTTGCTCAACAACTGATGAGGCTATTATTTCAGGAAATTCTATTTTACCGACAGCAGATGCTGGAGCAGATGTTATGATTGATTGTAATAACGCTTCAGCCACATTGGATGGAAGTAACTCCGATATGGGAACTGGATTTACTTTAGTTTGGCTAGATGCAAGTGGTATGCAAATAGGAACTGGAGCTACCCTCAATACTTCAGATGTTGGAACTTATACTTTAGTTGTAACTAATACTAACAATGGTTGTTCCTCTCAAGATGATGCAATTGTTTCAGGAAATGCTAACCTACCAACAGCAAATGCAGGAGCAGATTTCATCATTGATTGTAATAATTTATTAGCTAATTTAGATGGAAGTGGATCAGATTCAGGAACTGGGTTTACACTTATTTGGATAGATGCGAGTGGTACTCCCGTGGGTTCTGGAACAAATTTCAATACCGCAAATACTGGTACTTACACTTTAGTCGTAACAAATACGGCTAACGGTTGCTCCTCTCAAGATGATGTAATTGTTACTGAAAATACAACTCCACCAAATGCAGATGCAGGAGCAGATTTTACTATTGATTGTAATAATTTGTCAGCCAATTTAGATGGAAGTAATTCTGATACGGGAACTGGGTTCACTTTAGTTTGGCTTGATTCCAATGGATTGCAGGTAGGAACTGGGACTACTTTAAATACCTCAGATATTGGAACATATACCCTGGTAGTAACCAATACCACAACTGGTTGCTCTGCCATGGATAATGCAATTGTTTCGGAAAATAATACCTTGCCTATTGCAAATGCAGGCGCGGATTTCGTCATTGATTGTACCAATTCATCAGCAACTTTGGATGGAAGTGGTTCGGATACTGGAACTAATTTTATTTTAGTTTGGCTTGATGGAAGTGGAATGCAAGTGGGAACTGGAACAACTTTAAATACTCCAAATACAGGAATTTATACTCTCGTGGTGACCAATACAATCACAGGTTGTTCTGCAATGGACGATGCTATTGTTTCAGGAACTAGTAACTTACCAATTGCCGATGCAGGAGTAATGTCCACCTTAACCTGCGACATTTTAAACGTTACCTTGAATGGAAGTAATTCAAGTACAGGGGCTAATTTTTCTTATGAATGGCAAAACTCAAGTGGTGATAGTTTAGGAAATGACGTTTTATTAGATGTCTCCGATCCTGATACTTACACCTTGATCGTAACTGATATTTCAAATGGTTGTTCCCAATCTGCTACCGTTACCATCGATCAAAACATTACTCCACCAACTGCCGATGCAGGAACAGGTGGTACCCTTTCGTGTACTGCTACTTCGATCACTTTGGATGGAAGTAATTCCAGTCAAGGTGGATTTAATTATAATTGGTTTAATTCAAATAATACCAATATTGGTTCTGGAAGTATAATTAATGTTTCCTCTTCTGATACTTTTACGCTAGTCGTAACGAGTACAGTCAATGGCTGTTCAGCAAGTGATGATGTCATCATTACCCAAGACACCAACGTTCCAACGGTAACTGCAAATTCGAATGGAGATTTAACTTGTTCTAATGTAGATGTTACTTTGGATGGAACTGGTTCGAGTTCAGGAACAAATATTATTTATGAATGGTTTGATGATCAAAATGTTTCTCTTGGAGGAAATATTTCTATAAACACCTCTGAGTCAGGCACTTATACTTTTGTTGTCACAGATAATTCAACAGGATGTTCTTCTTCTACCGACGTAGTTGTGATGGAATATTTAACTGAACCAACTGTAATTATTCAAACTCCTTCACAATTAACCTGTACAGATTTGCAATCAACATTGGATGGAAGTAGTTCTTCTTCTGGTGCAAATTTCAATTATGAATGGTTTGATTCTGCCAACATGCCGGTCGGAAGTGGTTCGATCATCAATGTTTCTGAAGCAGGATTTTACACTTTGGTTGTGACTAATTCGACCACAGGATGTTCCAATCTTGATTCTATTGAAGTAACTCAAGATGGCAATGTGCCCGTAGCAAACATAGATTTGAGCACCGACGTCTTAAATTGTAATGATGTAAATATATTGTTACAAAACTCTGGATCAAGTACTGGAACTGATATTATTTATTCTTGGTCAGATGCAACGGGTGTTTTATCCACCGCTTCCAATTTGAATGTAACCACTCTTGGAGATTACACTTTGACTGTTTCAAATAATGCAAATGGTTGTTCGACAATGACTTCAGTTTCCATTTCCCAAGACACTATTTCTCCTCAAATCATAACCAATTCTGAAACAATAACATGTGATCAACCAACCTCTCTTTTAGATGGAACAGGAAGTACCAGCGGAACAGAAATTATTTACGAATGGCAAAATAACATGGGGGGATTTTTATCCGATGACATTTCCTTCGAAGTCAATCAAAGTGGAAATTATAATTTTATCATCACCGATAATTCCAATGGTTGTTCTACTTCAGCAGTAGTAACCGTCGATGAAAATATTACCAATGTTATTTCTAATGCTGGAAATAACGCAACTCTCACTTGTGGTACAACCTCCGTTCAACTCGACGGAAGTAATTCTACTTCAAGTGCAACCATAAATTACCAATGGATAAATTCCGCAGGAATTCCAATGGGAAATGATCCCCTGCTCGATGCATCTGTGGCAGATACTTTTTACTTAATTGTAACTGATACACAAAATGGTTGTGCGGATACTTCATCAACCATTGTTGCACAAGATGCCAACTTACCAACGCCAATTATCACAAATGACGGTATCCTTACCTGCATCAATGAAGAAGTAAATTTAGATGGCTCAACCTCAACGGGTATCGGCACTTTAGATTTTGAATGGACTGATCCTAATGGTTTATCTATCGTAGATCAAACCAATATTAATGCAATAATAATTGGAAATTACGAACTCGTCGTGACCGACCAAAGCAATGGTTGTTCTGCTACGACTACTTTTTTGGTGGAAGAAAATATAGATCCACCTTTATCTGATGCAGGACAAAATGATACGATAGATTGTAATATAACGATGGCAACACTTGATGGAAGTAATTCAGATTTGGGAACAGATTATAGCTACCAATGGATTTCTCCAAATGGAACACCCGTGGGGATTGCACCTATTTTAAATACTTCAGAATCTGGAATTTTCAGCTTGACGGTAACCAATAATGTGAACGGTTGTACAGACATTTCAGAAGTAGAAGTGATTCAATCTGCCGACTTGCCAACAGCAATTATCATTCCTCCAAGTTTGATTACCTGTACTCAAAACAATGTCGATTTGATTGGTTCTACTTCAACTGGAATAGGACAACTTTCTTTTCAATGGTATATTTTGGGGCAACAAATTGGAAATACTCCAACTTTAAATGTCTCTCAATCAGGTACTTATATTTTAGATGTAACAGATTTATCAAATGGATGTGTTACTTCAACTTCTGTTTTAGTGGAAGATAATTTGACTCCTCCAATTGCAGGAACGAATGATGATGGGGCAATAACTTGTACTCAAAGTTTTTATGAAATCAATGCTTCTAACTCAAGTGTCGGAAGTAATTTTCAATACGAATGGCTTGATCCAACAGGTGTTACCGTCAGTAATAATTTTAGCTTCGACGCTACTGATATTGGTTTTTACAATTTAATTGTTACTGATATTTCTAATGGCTGTAATGCTTCAACAAGCATTGAAATTACGGAAGATTTAATTCCGCCTGATGCACTTCCAACCGTCGATGGAATTTTGACTTGCGTTAATCTCGAAGTGGAATTAGATGCTATTATTTCAGCTGCCACTTCTTACGAATGGCTGGATCCTTCAGGAAGTTCAATCAGCACATCTTCCACAGTCTTGGTCGATGATATTGGTTTGTACCAATTAATTGCAACTGATGATGGAAATGGTTGTACGGCTACTCAACTAGTTTTGGTGGAAGAAAATATTACCTCTCCTACTCCATTGATTGACGCAATTACAGATTTGAATTTATCATGCGATCAAAATAGTTTGGTCGTCGATGGTAGTAATTCTATTCCAATTGGAAATGTAACTTATGAGTGGACTTTAAACAATGTCTTAATTTCAACTGTTCAAAACCCTCAAATTGACGAAGCAGGAATCTTAACCTTAACCGTAACCGATACTCAAAATGGATGCTCTGAATCTACTTCGGTAATGATTACTCAAGACGATGATTTACCTGAGATTGAATTTGAAAATCCAGACATGTTGACTTGCGTAGTCACTTCACTCGATTTAGATGCATCGAATTCATCAACTGGAATTGATCTAGAATACTTATGGACAGGACCAGGTGCTATCCAAAACTCAACGACTTTGACTCCAACAATTAGTCAACCAGGAACTTACACTTTGACTATTTTAAATACAACAAATGGCTGTGAAGTTTCTGAGGAAATTATTATTGAAGAAGATATCACTCCACCTGTTGCGATCATTTCGCCAGCAGATGAATTTGATTGTACTACTTTTTCAGTCGCACTTGATGCAAGTAATTCTTCTGTCGGAAATAATTTCACCTACCAATGGACAACTGCCAATGGTACTATCTCAGGTAATCAAAATACACTCAATACTACCGTTTCAGAAATTGGTTTTTATACTTTAGAAATTACCAACACAACGAACGGTTGTACCATTTCCCAAAGTATTACAGTCGAAGCGGACGACAATGTTTTAGAGAGTGCAGACTTTCTAATCAATCAACCTCCCTGCTTTGGTGATCAAGGAAGTATTATCATCAACAATATCATTGGCGGAACACCGCCTTACATGTACTCTGTTGATAATCAACCATTTACAAGTAATCCAAATATTAATTCATTAGAACCAGGAAGTTATAATCTTTTAATTGAAGACGCTCAAGGTTGTCAATATTCTGAAGAATTTACTATCCTTGATGTACCAGAATTAATCGTGGATTTGCCTGCAAGCATCACTATTGAATTAGGTGAAAATTATGAATTGTTCCCTCAAATAAATTATCCATCCAATGCGATTGATACATTTTATTGGACTAGTTTAGATTCTCTTGATTGCTACAATTGCTTGAATCCAATAGCTGCGCCATACAATACATCTTTATATACTTTTACTGTCATCAACTTAAATGGCTGTAAAACTACTGCCAATATTTTAGTCAATGTAGAAAAACCAAGAAACGTATTTATTCCAAATGTGTTTACTCCAAACGATGATGGATTCAACGACATTTTCTACATCAATGCTAAAGACTTGATGGTAAAACAAGTGAACAAATTTCAGATTTTTACTCGATGGGGAGAACTCGTTTTTGCAGATGAAGATTTCCAACCTAATACACCTGACCACGGTTGGGATGGATTTTTTAAAGGAGAAAAATTAAATCCAAATGTCTTTGTCTATTATGCAGAAATAGAATTTATCGACGGCGTAGTAAAAATTTACAAAGGCGATGTGACACTTCGTAAATAACGGTTAATGATTAATGGTAAATGGTTAACACCACTTTGGAATTCCATAATGGTGTTAACCATTCACAGTTAACCATTACTCAAGGATGTGCCGCCACCCAAATATCTCCATCCTCAAAAAACTCTCGCTTCCATATCGGCACCGTCTCTTTCAAAGTATCAATACAATACTCGCAAGCCTCAAAAGCTGCCTTTCGATGAGGAGTCGCTACTGCTATAATCACCGCTATTTCACCAATCGCCAAAACGCCTACTCGGTGATGAATTGAAACTTTTGTGCACGACCAACGCTCACTCGCTTGCTCTGCAATTTTTCTCATTTCAGAAATTGCCATTGGAGCATACGATTCAAATTCAAGTCGTAGAACTTTTTTTCCTTTCGTCTGATTTCGAACTGTTCCGATAAAAACAGTACTTCCACCTGTCCCATTATCAGCAACGAAATCGATACAATCTTGTGGAAAAATGGAGGTGTCTTTGAGTTGGATATCAATCATGGGAATTATTTTACACTATTTTTATTTTCTAAAATTACTTATCAAAAGCAATGGACATTAACCATTCACCGTTAACAATTAACCATTATTTCACCCTCCACTCACCGGCGGAATAATCACAATCTCATCTTTTTCACTCAACACAAAATCATCCTCCTGATACTCTTCATTCACCGCAATCGCCAATGATCTCAATTTCTCAAAATCAGGAAACTGCGAAATCAATTTCACTTTCAAATCACCCACCGTCGTTCCATCTTGAATTTCTAATCCAAGTGTCGAACCATTGATGATATCTTTTGCGATGCCAAATGCTAAAATATTAATATTCATAAAAATTATTTTTCAAAAAAATTCTACAAAAAAACAACTCCAAAAACCCGTCAACCGTCCACCTTCAACTGTCCACCGTTTTCCAAAAACTCAACCATTTCATCCCAAGCTAAAGTCGCACATTTCAATCTTCCAGGAAATTCTTTTGCCGCTGAGAATGCTTCTACCTCTTCTCCTAATTGTTCATTACTTTCTTCTTCACTAGTCGTAGCTGACAAAAACTGTCGGCAAAATAACAATGCTTTTACGAAATCTTTTCCTTTCAAGTTCTTTACCAAAACAGAAGTTGATGCCTTCGAAATTGCACAACCAAACCCATGAAATGTCAAGTCTTCAATTACTCCATTTTTCACTTCAAAGTACAACTCAAAACGATCTCCACAAATTTGGTTATAAGCTTTTAAAACAAATGTCGCTTCTTCATTTTTTTTATAAAAAAAAGGAGTTTTATTATGTTCCAAAATGATCGTTTTATACAATTCTTTCAATCGTGCATTCATCCAAAAAACTGTTTAATTTCTTTTATTTTTTCAATAAAAAAATCAACTTCTTGAGGTTGATTATAAATGGAAAAAGACACTCTCGTTGTTGCTGGAATTTGGAAAAAATCCATCACAGGTTGGGTGCAATGATGTCCTGCTCGAACGGCAATATTTTCCGCTCCTAAAAATGTAGCAATGTCATGCGGATGAATATTCTCCATGGAAAAAGAAACAATTGCAGATTTATTTTTCGCCTGACCAATTAAACTTAAACCATTGATTCCCAACAACTTACTACTCAAATCATTTCCCATTCTGTTCAAATGATTCAGTACTTCTTGCCTATTCATTTCATTCACAAAATCAATTGCAGCCCCCAACCCAATCACTCCCACAATGTTCGTAGTCCCTGCTTCAAATCGCTGTGGAACATCTGCAAAAGTTGACTTTCCAAAGGTAACATTTTTAATCATATCCCCTCCAAATTGATAGGGCTGCATTTTATTTAAATATTGTTTTTTACCATATAAAACACCTATCCCTGTTGGTCCAAAAAGCTTATGCCCTGAGAAGGTAAAAAAGTCCGCATCTACCTCTTGTAAATCGATTGGATAATGTGCCACACTTTGCGCCCCATCTACCAAAACTGGAATGTCTTTTTGATGTGCCAGATCAATCATTTCCTCTATCGGATTGATCGTTCCAAGTGAATTAGAAATATGAGTAATCGCAACCATTTT
The DNA here is from genome assembly GCA_045104975.1 of Saprospiraceae bacterium. Classification (GTDB taxonomy): domain Bacteria; phylum Bacteroidota; class Bacteroidia; order Chitinophagales; family Saprospiraceae; genus CAJQQY01. Next base: position 13,242 of record JBGCCY010000316.1, on the reverse strand, counting down.
CACCTTATTTGACAACATACTTTTAAACTCATTCAAATCCAATTCACCCATCTGATTCATCAGAATCACTCGAAGATGAGCACCTGCATTTTTACAAATCATCTGCCATGGAATCAAATTCGCATGATGCTCCATTGCCGAAATAATGACTTCATCACCCGCTTCCAACCGAGGACTTAAAAATGAGTATGCTACTAAATTTATACTCGCAGTCGTCCCACTTGTATAAACTATTTCATCTGAACTTTCTGCATTTAAAAATTGCGCCACCTTGCCTCGAACCGCTTCATATTTTTGCGAGGCGGAAACTGCCAATGGATAAATCCCTCGATGAATGTTTGCATTTTCTTTTTCATAAAAATTAGAAATAGCATCAATCACCGGCTTTGGTTTTTGAGTCGTAGCGGCATTATCCAAATAAATCAAATCAGGATGATGAGAAAAAATAGGAAAGTGAGATTTTATATTTTTTAATTCTATCATTATTGTAATTTTACCCTATTCCGTAAGACGACTCTCCGAGTCGTTCTCCTTCTTATTTACAAAACGACTCAGAAAGCCGTCTTACGGATTACGGAGAAACGGATTATGCAAAAATACAAACATTATGATTACAGTCGAAGAAGCTCAAAATATTATTGCCAAAACAATTTATGATTTTGGTATCGAAGAAATTCCTTTTGCAGAGGCGGTCGGTCGAGTCCTACGAGAAGATCTTTTTGCCGATCGAGACTTGCCACCTTATCATCGAGTGACAATGGATGGTATCGCAATTCAATATCAAAGTTTTGAAAAAGGAAATCGCCATTTTAAAATCGAAGGAATTGCTCCTGCTGGGGCTCCTCAAATGACTTTGCAAAATGACGATCAATGTTTGGAAGTAATGACTGGTTCCATTTTGCCAAACAATACAGATACTGTTATTCGATATGAAGATTTGGACATCAAAGATGAAGTTGTAAATGTTCTGTTAGTAAATTTAAAAAACAAACAAAACGTCCATCGAAAAGGCGAAGATCGATTGCAAAATTCCAAAATAGTTTCGGCAGGAAAAATTATTTCTCCTGCCGAAATTGGTGTAGCCGCAACCGTTGGAAAATCAATATTACAGGTTTCCCGTTTGCCAAAAGCAATCATTATTTCGACAGGCGATGAACTCGTTGAAATTGATGAAAGTCCATTAGCTCATCAAATTCGAAAATCAAATGTTCATCGACTAAAAGCCACTTTAAAACATCATGGAATTGCAGCTGACACCGCTCATCTGAATGATAACATGGACGAAATTTTAAAAGAGCTAAAAATTATTTTGGAAAAATATGAAGTCGTCATTATGAGTGGTGGTGTCTCCAAAGGTAAATTTGATTTTCTGCCAGAGGCATTGAATACATTGGGAGTCCAGCAACTTTTTCATAAAGTAAAACAACGACCAGGGAAGCCTTTTTGGTTTGGAAAAGCGCCAACTGGAGCAACAGTTTTTGCACTTCCAGGCAATCCCGTTTCCTCATTTATGTGTACTCAAATTTATTTTGTGCCTTGGCTAAAAAGATGTTTGCAATTACCTGAATCAGTTTTTCCAACTGCTATTTTGCAACGTGACACCAATTTTAAACCTGACTTAGTTTACTACCTTCAAGTGAAAATTTCATACAATGAAAATGGTCAAATTTTAGCCATGCCTGTGGATGGAAATGGCTCAGGTGATTTGGCGAATCTGGTAGATGCGGATGCCTTTTTGAGATTACCGAGAGGGAAAGATTTTTTTGAGAAGGGAGAATGTTTTCCAATTATTTTTTATCGATAGTTTTTTGCTACAGACTTTAACTGACTTTTTTAAGACTTTTCGCTGACCGAGATATAAAATCAAAGTCTGAGAAAATAATGAAATGTCAGTTAAAGTCTGTGGCAAAAAGTTACTATTGTGCAGAAAGAATCTGCGGCATCTCTTCTTTATTATTTACCTTAATTATTTTCTTCGTTTGTATTTCTCGATTCCCATCTGTGATTCGTAAAAAATGAACTCCTTGAGCCATTCTTACAGCTGAAAAATCCAATCTCAATTCTTGCTTCCCTTTGGCTAAGTCATAAGTTTTTGCCCAAATCAATTGCCCACTAGCATTGTATAAATGAAGAAGATAAGTTTGATCTTTTTCCAAATCTAACATTACATTTACATAATCGACAAATGGATTCGGATAAATATTTGAGATGGTTAGATATTCTTTTTTAATCACCTCTTCCTCCTTCGTTTCAGTCACCGATCCAAATCCACAACTGATACTCGATACCATTCCGACAGAAATATCTCCTTGTATTAAACCAACTCCATAAGCAGTCACTACAGCTTCTGTTAAAACATTCTCAGCTTCCATCATTTTCACCTCTGCTGATTTTTTTGCCAAAATATCTTTTTTATCAAACTCAATTACTTGCGTTTCAAATCCAATGTAGGAAAAAGTAACTTCAAAAGATTCCCAATCATTCAGGATTTCTAATTCAAATTTCCCCTTAATATCTGTAGTCGTTCCTTTATTTTTTTCCAAAAAAATACTTACACCGATCAAGACTTCTCCATTTTGACCTTTGACAATTCCCTCGATTTTATTTTTGGAAGGTTGATTATTTTTATCTTTTTGAATCGTCGTTTCAACCTTAATTATGTTTCCACGAATATGAGCAGTTTGTGCTTCCACCGAATTCCACGTCAACAATCCTACCGCAACCGCAGCAATTGATTTTAATCTCTGAAATGAATTCGCCACTCTTGGTAATTCAATTTCCTTATCCAATTGATCTGACCGAAAACGACCACAAAGTTTTTGATCATTCTTTTCAAAAAACCTAACTAACTCATTGTCAGTCATTTGAGAGAAGTCAACTACGGTTTTTTCGCAATTATCACAGAATCGACCACCAGGAAGAGAATGCATTTTATTCCAGCTTTCGGAGCAAGGTTCTGGAATTTGGAATTGAATAGTTTTAGATTTCTTAGCCATTTGAATTGATTTTACTTTTTCGAAAATAAAAATTCTATTGTCGTTTTTAACGACGGAAATTCTCTTCCAGATGGTTGTAAAATCAATTTTATCTTTTGGCCAAAAAAAAGCGGAACATCTTTACGATATTCCGCTTTTCTTTTTTAGCAAAATCCTATGTCTTCATTGTCGGTGTATAATTCTCGACTTTTAGATTTTTTAGGTGATGATTGCTTTAGGTTTTGGGAAATTTTCTCTTTCCCCTTTTCCGCAAAACGTACTTTGACGCCTTGACGAATTTTTTTTAGGATGTTCATGGAATGTAAAATTGAATGGTGAATAATTCTAATAAGTTCTTAAAACGAAATTACGATTTTTTTATTTCCTATTCAATATTATTTTAAAAAACTTATACGTAAAATTAAAATATTAATCTAGTTTCATTGAATATCAATTCCTACGCCTTCCTCCGGTCTCAATCATAATTCCGCCTGGCGTTTGATCGCCCAACATGGATAAGGAATAAGAAAATGTCAACATTAAATATCTTCCTAAAGAATTAATTCTTACATCTTCGATATAATTCAAACTACTCCTTCGATCAATACCAATTCCTTGATTCAACAAATCTCTTGCAGACAACTCAACTGTTCCTCTATTTTTCATAATTGACTTAGAAATCGATGCATTCCAGATTGGAACTTGTCGCTGATTTTCAAAACCATCTCCTTGATAAATCGTGTAATCAAATGAAGTGCCCAATGTCCAATCCTTTTTCAAAGACAAGGTCCAATCAGTATAATAATTGATTGTGTTGAAGTTTTGATTAAAACTCTTATTGACTGAATATTGCGTTTCATTGTAAGTCCAATTGATTCCTAACAATATATCTACAATTTTCTTTTTACGATTCTCGAGATTAAAATCTACTGAAGTACTCCATCGATCTGAGTTATTTTTAATTTCATTTAAAAATAAAATTCCTCGATTATAATTTCCATTTAGACTCAAATTCATTTTGCTCCGCATAAATTTTAATGGTGTCCCGAATGAAATGTAGCCTCTAGTCGCCCAATCATTTTTGACATTAATTGGTTGAGTCGTCTGAATAAATAAGGAATCAAAACTTCTAGAATTCGTAATTTTATCTTTTGTAAAAGTACTATTGACTGATGCGAATAAACTTCTAAAATTAAATTGATCAAACAAGTTATACCTCATCGAAAACCGATGTCGATATTCAGGTTTCAAATCTGTATTTCCAATATATAAATTCAATGGATCTGCATTCTCAACTACTGGTTGTAATTGCTCCAAAGAAGGTTCTTTGATACTTGTTCGATAATTAATTTCAAAAGAACTAGAAGCAGAAAAATCGTAATTAAAATTCGAAGATGGCAACACCGCCCAAAAATCTTTAGTAATTGGATTTTCAATATTTGAAATTTTTCCATCCAACCTAGAATACTGAAAGTCCGCTCCTGTGGAGAAAATATATTTCTTTCGATTCAACTTAAAAGTCAATCCCGGGCGATCATAAGTATAATCTCGTTGATAGGCATTACTCAAAACGATATTCCGACTTTGTGCTTCATTTTTGACATCAAAGAAATCTTTAATCAACTCATTAGAGTAATTCCTTCTGTTGTATCGAAATTGCAAATATTCTCTCTTCCCAATTGGTTCGGTAAATGATACTTGTAGAGAATAATCAAATTGATTTCCATCTTCATTTTGAACCTGATTTAAACTATCCGTAAAAGTTAAATTTGGATCATCTAACAAAAATGAATTAATAGACATTACTTCATTCATTCGTTGTTTGTCTTGAAAACCTGCTCCAATACTTGTTGCCAAGGAACGTCCCTTCTTTTTAAATTTCAACAAATAAGACAATCCTGCATTGGCATTCCAATTTTGGTTATCATACTCATTATTATTCCAATTAGAATTCTGTAAAACATTGGAAATATTATACACTCGGTTTCTTAAAACCTGTTGGAAAGCGCCATCACTCATTGTAAAGTTTGTTCGCAAAGTCAAAATTTGGTTGGAGTCAATTTTACTTTTAAGTTTCATATTTAACCGATGAGCATTATTGGTAGTCGTCTGATCTTGAGTCCGATCAGAAGGGAAAATATTTTCGTCTAAGAAATTTTGTCGAACGGATTCTACCTCTTCTCTTTTGGTCAAATGACTAAAAAAATAACTTCCTGTAAAGTCCGTTTTCTTAGAAAAATCATAATTGAAATTTGCACCACCAGATCCCGAATTAGTAAACCCATAATTCGGCTGACCTGTATCAAAAGGAAGAGGCCCATTGCTTCCATCAATTCTCAATTCTCCATCATCACCTCCATTTTCCATCATCACATTTTGCAAACCACCTGCAAAAGTCAAATAATCATTAAAAGAAAACCCTTGTTGGTTAATATTATTCGCTCGACCTAAAAATGATAATTGAGATTTCTTATTGAATCGATTAACATTTATTTTACCTTCAAATCGGTTGTCCGTTCCATAGCCACCAGCGATATTTCCAAAGTATCCTTTCTTTTTTCCGTCTTTCAATTCTAGATTAATTGTCTTGTTTCGCACGCCATCATCCACGCCCGTAAAATCAGCCATTTCTGATTTTTTATCGTAAACTTGAACTTTATCAACTGCATCTGCTGGCAAATTTTGACTAGCGATTTTAGGATCATTTCCAAAAAATTCTTTACCATCTACCATGATCGAATTGACCTGTTCGCCATGTGCTGTGATGCTTCCATCTTTGGATACTTCCACACCAGGTAATTTTTTTAAAAGGTCTTCCACCGCAGCATTTGGTTTTACTTTGAAGGAACTTGCATTATATTCCACGGTATCTTTTTTGATCAAGATTGGAATTCGTTCTCCATTCACAACTACTTCTCCGAGTGTTTTTTGTTCAGGTTGCAAAGGCAAAGTACCCATCTCTAAAAATGCCTTTGAATTAGTTAAATCAATTGGATTAAAAATACTTTCATAACCTAAATAAGATGCTTGGAAAATATATTCTCCCCGTTTAATTCCTTTGATTTTAAATTTCCCAGTCGTAGATGTAATTGCAAAATACTCCATCGTCGAGTCTTGCGGATTGAGTAAGACAACCGTTGCACTCATCAATGGCTCATTTAAGGTATCTGCCAAAACTCCTTGGATCGTTACTTTTTGGGCATAAAAAGCTACTGCTAAGTGGAGGAAAATACCGACCCACATAGTCCGTGATATTATTGTTTTCATAAATGTATTTTTAAGAAAAACGACATCCCAAATCACCCTCCGTAAAGTGACTCTCTGAGTCGTTAATCGTTGCTGACGTACCAAGGGGCCACGACTCAGAGAGTCGTCTTACGGAGGACGATTTGGAATGTCATATTATTAATTTCGAATAATAATTCTCGTTCCACTTCCTTCTCCAAATTCTTCGCTCATCTCTTTCATCTTCTCCTCTTGGATTTTTTGGAATTCATCTTTCGTCACTTTTTTACCTTTTTTGGGAGCTTTGATCTCGTTCTTTCCTATTTCTTTTAGTTCGACGGAAGTAGCTATTATCACCATTTCTCCATCATTTCTATCCAATTTTAAAACCATCCCTGGCAATCCAGAAATACTCCCTGGTCCAGTTGCCACAGGAATTTGAGGGGTAAACCATGCCACTAAATTTCGAGTAGAATCTTGGTATGTTGCTTTTTGACAAACATAATCCAATATCTTTTCTTGCTCGCCAGTCAATTTCCATTTATACTTTTCAACATCACCTTTTATCAAAAACTTCTTCCCCATAAAATCTTGTTTTTCGATCATCGTTCCTTCAGTAATATTGGTAAAGGTTTTATTCTCTGGCATATCAAATTTCATTTTTATCATCATTCCACCTTCCTCACTTCCCATCGTTACATCCTGAGGTGCTTCGTCATTTTTCGAAGGTTGGTACAAAACAATCTCTTCCGTAAATATCAAATCCATTTTATTTTTTTGGGAATTAGGAATTTGAGATTTGAATTCTTCCATCCCTTCAGGAAGATCGATCTGAAAAGAAATGGTTTCTTCATATTGGATAACTCCTTGGGTTTGAGCTATGATATAGAAAGGTAAACTGATCAATAGTGCTGCAATTAATTTTTTCATTATCATTTTATTTTTATTAAAAAATCACTAGTTCATTTTAATTTCAAAACAAATCTAGCTCATCGTCTATGCAGATCAGGTTAATCAACCTTTATTTAAAGTTAATTAAGGTTAATGAATCAGGATTTTCTAAGTTAAAGCAGTTAATTTTGAAGTATGAATACGTGGAAAAATCATAAACTTTCATTTCTCTTGGTCGCAGGCAGCCTATTATTGTTGTTGCTGTTTCAGGTATTTTGGTTAAATAATATTTACCAAAATGAGAAAGATGATTTGCGAGAAAAAGCAGATTTGGTTTTTGAAGATGCGGTGAGAAGTATCGAAGATTCTCTTTTCCATATGATTATCATGGATACTGCTGCAATCAATATGACTAAGGATGCAAAAGTAAAGATCAAAATAAATGAATCCTTCGATGATGAAAACATTGATCGTTTTTCTTCTAAACAAGAAATGAAAGTTTTTAGAAGTGACACTTTAATTGAATTGAATCTTGACCTTCGTTCTAATTTCAGAAAAGAATCTAAAGAGAAAAGTTTCGGTTCAGTCATGATGTTTATAGCGAACGACACCTCTTCAAGTGAACTTGAACATTCCGTTCTAAATCCTATCGCTAAGCAAAATTTATTGGAAGAAAAATTAGATAAACTAATTCCTCAATCAGATTTTCCAAATCCTTATGAGTTAGTTATTTTAGAAAAAGAAAAGCTTCCTAGCGGAGATTTTTATTCCAATCCTCATCTTGATATTTTAAGTCAAGAAAGGTATGCTCTCTTTTTTCCCAATTATAAAAATTTTATTTTTCAAAAAATATTACCGCAATTTTTGTTCTCCATTTTCCTTTTTGGAGTAATGCTTTTATCATTTTTTATGGTCTGGCAAAGTTTGGAAAAACAGCGACGATTAACTGAATTAAAAAACGATTTTATCAGCAATGTTACGCATGAATTAAAAACGCCAATAACAACCGTTGGAGTTGCTTTGGAAGCATTGAGTAATTTTAATGCTTTGCAAAATCCAGCTCGAACAGAAGAGTATTTGAATATTTCAAAACATGAATTGCAACGACTTTCTATCCTTGTTGACAAAGTTTTAAAAATGTCATTATTTGAGAAAAAAGAACCTGAATTAAAGCTCGAATCTTTCGATATGAATGAGCTGGTGGAAAATGTTTTAAGATCGATGAAATTGCAATTTGAGAAGTTTTCAGCTAATGTAAATTTTCAATCAGATGGTGCTAATTTTTTCATCAAAGGAGACAAAATTCATTTGACAAATGTTGTCTATAATTTAATTGACAACGCTTTAAAATACAGCAAAGAAAAACCCGTAATTGAATTGTTATTAAAAAACAAAAACAACCAATTACAACTCGTTGTGAAAGATCAAGGAATCGGTATTTCATCTGATTTAAAAAATAAAATTTTCGATAAATTCTTTCGAGTTCCACAAGGAGATTTGCATGATGTAAAAGGCTATGGATTGGGTTTAAGTTATGTCTCTGGAGTCATCAAAAAGCATCATGGTAATATTCAAGTAAATAGTCAAATCAATGAAGGAACTTCTTTTACTGTCTCACTACCAACAAATTATGAATAAAACAAAAATACTATACGTTGAAGACGAACCCTATCTAGGTAAGATTGTCAAAGAGAGTTTAGAGAGTAGAGACTTCAATGTAAAAATGTTGTTAGATGGTCGTGGAGTACGAGCAGCGGTAGAATCTTTTGAGCCTCAAATTTGCGTATTAGATGTGATGCTTCCGTACAAAGATGGTTTTACAATTGGAGCTGAACTACGACAAACTCATCCTCAACTTCCCATCATTTATTTGACGGCAAAAAATCAACAAAAAGATATTTTAAAAGGATTTGAATCTGGTGGAAATGATTATATCAAAAAACCATTTAGCATGGAAGAATTGATTGTGAGAATCAAGAATATTTTACATTTAGCCAAACCGAATTTTCAAACAAAAAAACAACATAATTCTATCGAACTGGGTCAATATATTTTTCACCCGATGAAGTTTGAATTGCATTTTGGAGATCAGGTAAAAAAGTTATCAAATCGAGAAGCACAGCTCTTCCAGATTTTTTGTAACAATAAAAATACATCTATAAAAAGGAAAGATATTTTGCTAGAAGTGTGGGAGGATAATTCGATTTATAATTCTCGCAACTTGGATGTTTACATTACCAAGTTGCGAGAATATTTGAAGAAAGATCCAAGTTTAAAAATCATCACCTTAAAAGGATTTGGTTATCACTTTGTGGTGGAATGATTTGGTTATTACTATTTTGTAACTCTAAAACGATCTGTTATTTTTTTACCATTTTTTTGAATAATTACGATATAGAAAATTCCTCCAGGAATAGAACTTACGTCAATTGTACTCAAAAACTCTTCTTTAAGTGTATATTCTAACACTACTTGTCCTATAGAATTATATATTTTACATTCTCCTTGAACGCCTTCAATATTAAGATTATTCTCAACTGGATTTGGATAAATATTGATTGGCTTATCGTTACCATAAATAGCTGCACTTCGAATGCTTAGATTTTCTACTACTCCATCTAAATCTATTTGAACGAGCTGGTAATAATTTATACCAACAAACGGGTTGATATCTAAATAGCTATAATTTTGTACAGTTGAAGAATTATAGTTTCCAGGAACAAAACTAAGGAGCTCCCAATCTGATTGATTATTACTTCTATAAATTTTAAAACCTCGGTTGTTTACTTCTGATGCTGTTACCCATTTAAGTTGAATATCATTATCTAATGGAGTTGCTTGAAAATTTATTAATTCAACAGGAAGAGGTGCTGCACCTTGTGCTGATCCACCTCCGCCACCACCAGAAAAAGAAGAGACTTTAAACTCAGCAATATATTCACTTGAAGCAGTTTTGGTACTTAAAACCCATTGATTGATAGTCGGAATTGATGCATGATTATATATAACCTGAACATCAGATGGTACAATATTTTCTACTAACGGAAATTGTCCTAAAGAGCTATTAGTGACTTTATAAAACCATAATTGGTCTTGTGAGGTTAATGAATCCTGTCCCTGATTATCAATTTCTGCATTAACTGCTAAATACTCAGCATAAGTGAAATAAGATTTGACACCTACATTTCCACTACTCGGTTGAGTAGTTGGATTCACTTCCCAAAATCTGTTAAAAATAACTGATCCATCTGCCACATCAAGAAAGCAACTTGGACTCGAAGCACAACCTTGAGTATAATAACTAGCGCTTTGGTTTTCAATTTTTAAGGATACTTGATTATCTTCTATAACTGCACCACTACTTCCTATCTCTAATGATAATAAAAGATTTCCTGTCGCATCACAAAAATGTTTCCACGTTCCATCTTCTGCACTACAACTAGAAGTATATGTGCCAGCAACTAAAGGAATAGGACTTGCAGCAGAACAGTTACAAGGTGCAGCTGCAAAGTAAGACCAAATCTCAAATCCTGTACTCCCATTACTTGCTTCCATGTATAATTTCCCATCAAAAACAGTTAGATCATCAGGACTAGAACCTAAACCACCGAGATACAGGTCATCTACTTCTACAGGATTTGAAGTACCATCATATGACCATAATTCTTTTCCATTGGAGCCATCTTCTGCATTAAAATATAGTTGTCCATTGTATGACACCAAATCTGCTGGAGTAGAGCTAGCACTTCCTGGTCTTATATTGTATACCAAAGAAGGTGGATTAATTCCGTCATAGGCCCATAACTCTTTCCCATTCGAAGGATCAGTTGCGGCGAAGTATAACTTATTATTATATTCAGCCATATCGCTAGGTGAAGCATTCGCACCTCCCGTATTAATATTGGCTACCATTGATGGTGAATTAGTACCATCATAACTCCACAATTCATATCCATTAGAACCATCGTTCGCATTAAAATATAATTCATTATTGAAAATTGTTAGACCATCTGGATAAGCCCCCGTCGTGCCAGAATAGATATCAGCAACGAGGCTAGGAGCATTAACTCCATCATATGAATATAACTCAATACCATAAGTTTCATTATCTGCTCCAAAGTATAATTCTCCATTGAAAACTATTAAGTCATTAATTCCTAAACCAGCAAATGGATCACCTGTATGTATATCTGCTACCATTGATGGAGGATTAATTCCATCGTAAGACCATAAGGCAAAACCATTGGTAAAATCAAGCGCTTCAAAATATAGTTTCCCATTAAATACTGTTAAATCTGATGGATTTGAACTCCCACTTCCAGCAATAAGATCTGCCACTAAACTTGGAGAAGTTACTCCATCGTAAGACCATAATTCATTTCCATTTGTCCCATTGTTAGCAACGAAATATAGCTCCCCGTTAAATTCAACAAAACCTGAAGGATTAGAACTTGAACTTCCTGATCTAATATCGACCACCATACTGGTAGTGCTTACTCCATCATATACCCATAGTTCTTTTCCATTAGATCCATCTGTGGCACTAAAATATAATTTGCCATCAAATTCAGTAAAGTTGCTTGGATTAGAACTCAAACTTCCTGAATTTATATTTTCTACTATTGCAAATTGAGCATGAATATTTTGAGAAAAAAGGAACGAGAATGCAAGAAAAATAAATCTTGCGAAAAGTGATATTTTCATAAAATAGAAATTTAACTACCCTATGCAATCTAGTAATTACAATTTTTAGTAGCTTAAAAAATTAAAAAATTAGTTTAATTATTACAAGAAAATAAGGATTCTAAACTTTATTTTAGGAGAATCAAAATCTTCAATTATTTAGTGGGGGAAGTGAAAAAACAATAAATTTTTCTTCTTTATTTAGAGCAATAGTTATTCCATTTAGTTTTAATATCAAATAGGTTTTATATTAAAAATACTTTCAATTATTGTGGTATTAGAAAAGATTTTCGAGAAAACAAAATCTAATATTTATCTTCTTTTTAAAAGAAAAAACTTATTCCTTAGATAAAGAATTGAGTGTCGGAGCTTTCGCCTTACAACAATCACAGTCTGGATCATCACAATCAATTAATCCATCTCCATCATCATCTATACCATTATTACAATTTTCTGCACAAATACCATCAACAATTAAATTAATATTATTAGTTAAAACACATCCTGTGGAATTTTTTATGACTCTTACATAAATAGTTTTGCTTTGACTAACATAAGGACTAATCAATGGATTACTTCCTGATTGTGCATCAGCAAGTGTGGCATGATAACTAACTGTTACATCAGTAGCAGTTAAAATTACATCAGGATTTGCATCTTGTAAATAGAATACCCCTTCTCCTACTCCATTAGAATTATCACATACTGTTAACGTTGCAGATTGAGCAATAGGAGCACATGGTGAAGCATCATGAATTAAAATAGATATTGAATTACTTGTTTGCCAACTTGTACATGGTAATTGTCGTACTTGTCTTCTATATTGTGTAGAAACAGAAACTATTCCTGGATCATACGAACTAGCATTAGCACTAGAGATATTAGTCCATACACCCCAAGTATTATTACAATGATTACCCTCTCGTTGTTGCCAACGATACTCTATTACTCCCCAACAACTTCCATTAGGCAACGTAGAATTTGCAATCACATTTGGATCAAATGCGGTGCAGTTTTCTTGATCACCATTTATTGATCCCGCATTAGAATAATTCTCTACAACCTCCTTAGTAATAATATTTGATTCAATCCAATTAGTACAAGGGAAATTTCTTACCAGCCTTCTATATTGAGTAGTTGAGCTAATTGACCCTGGGTTATATGTTGCACTAGTTGCTCCACTTATCACACTCCAAGAATCAAAACTTTCTGATGTACAATTATATGTTCTTCTTTCCCAACTGTAAGTTAAACTCCCATCTACGCCACCACTTGGTGATGATATAGAGGTAATATTCGCTGGATTATAATTCCCACAATTGATTTCGTCACTTCCGATTGTTCCTCCTGAGCTATAATTAACGACTACTTCCTTGGTCACTATATTTGAATATATCCAAATCGTACATGGACTTCGACGAGATCCTCGACGGTATTCTGTCGTTTGACTTATTGTCCCGGGATTATA
>JBGCCY010000315.1:0-34410 GCA_045104975.1 Saprospiraceae bacterium | reverse complement strand
TCAAGCAACTCATGATTGGATTTTGATCCTCGATGCAGACGAACGAGTAACTCCTGATTTGAAAAAAGAAATCATTACTCTCCTCCAAAAACCAATGCAAAAAGATGCTTATTGGATTCCACGGCAGAGTTTTTTTATGGGGAAAAAAGTTCAGTATAGCGGCTGGCAAGGCGATGCAGTCATCCGACTCCTTCATAAAAGATGTAGATACGACAATGTTCAAGTCCATGAAGAAATTATGACTGACAGCATCAACGTAGGTCGATTAAAAAATAAATTAGAACATTATACTTACAAAGACCTCGATCACTTTTTAGCAAAAATGCAACGATATAGTGATTGGTCTGCGCAAGATCATTTTGAAAAAACGCCAAAAGTTACTTTTTTTCATTTGTACCTTAAACCTCTCTTTCGGTTTATCAAACACTATTTTATCCAACTCGGTTTTTTGGATGGAAAAGTTGGTTTTATCATTAGCGTAATAATGGCCTGGGGCGTATTTTTGAGATATGTAAAAATTCAGGAAAAGCGAATGAAAGTTAATGATGAATAACCTAATGACTCACTCCTAAAATAACAACTTTTTTGCTCCAACTTTCGTTAGATTAAAAATTTTAAATCACTTGAATATGAAACAGTTAATTATCGCACTTCTTCTTTTAAGTCCTTTTTTATTTACCCAATGTGGAGGTTCAAAAAAAACGACAACTTCTTCTTCTTCTAAACCAAAACAAGGAGTGAAATTTGTGGAGTCCGAAACCCTTACAGACCTTCTCACCATTGCTGAAAAAGAAGGCAAACTAGTATTCATTGATTTTTATGCCACTTGGTGTGCCCCTTGCAAAATGATGGATAAAGATGTTTTTCCAGATAAAAATATTGCTAATTTTTTTAATAAAAACTTTATCAGTTATAAAGTGGATGGAGAAAAAGGCAATGGACAAAACCTCGCTGCATTATTTGATGTAAAAGCATACCCTACTCTTGTTTGGGTCGATAAAAAAGGACGAGTCATGGCTCGTACCGAGGGAGGAACTTATCATACCGAATTGATGGAACTAGCAAAAAGTGCATTGGCAAATGCTGGAATGTAATTTTAAGTATGGTTAACTGTAAACCCAAAAAATAAACCTCCTGTTTTGATAAAGACAAAACAGGAGGTTTTCATTTTTTCACATCAACATGTTCTAAGTTTTTACGTTAAAAAAATATGAAAAAATTCTATTTCCTTTTTATCCTTTTCTTTTTGACTTCGGCTTTTGCTGATGCAAAGCATTTTGAATTTACTCCTTTAGCCACAGCAGCTTATCAAAAAGCTATGAGTCTTAGATTTAAAGAAGCCAAAAAAGATATTGAAAAAATCAAAAGAGAAGACCCCGAAAATCAAATCGTATATTTCATCGAAAACTATGTTGATTTTTTTACCGTTTTTATCAATGAAAACAAATCCGAATTTAAACAGCTCGAAAAAAATAAGTATCCTCGCCTCAAACAAATTAGAAAAGGAGATTCCAACTCACCGTACTTTTTATATTGTCAAGCTGAAATAAAATTGCAATGGGCTTTGGCTCGATTGAAATTTGAACAGTATTTTAAAGCCTTCAATGAAGTGAGTGATGCTTACCATTTGTTGAAACGCAACGAGAAGAAATTTCCAGATTTTGTCGCCAATAAAAAAAGTTTAGGCATGCTGCATGCCATCGTCGGAACCATTCCCGACAAATATAAATGGGGTGTAAAATTACTTTCAGGGATGACAGGGAATATCAAACAGGGTAAAAAAGAAATGGAAGAAATTTTAATTTATGCTCAGTCGAATCCATTTATGTTTGAGGAAGAAACTTTAGTGATGTATGCCTTCTTGGTTTTGCACCTCAAAGATGATATGGATTCCGCCTGGAATATTATTCAAAATAAAAAACTAGATCCCTCGACCAATCCTTTGGTCTGTTTTGCCTTGGGAAATATTGCCATTCACACCGGCCGAAATGACAAAGCAATTGAGATCTTAGAAAATCGTCCAAAGGGAAATCAATATGCTGAATTCCATTTTTTGGATTATATGTTAGGTCTTTCTAAGTTGTATCGATTGGATAGAGATGCCAATTTCTATTTGAAAAAATATGTAGAAAATTTTCATGGACAAAATTATATCAAGGAAGCTTATCAAAAATTAGCTTGGTACGAACTTGTCAGAGGTAATGAAATTAATTATGTTCATTATATCAATTTTTGCAAAACTGAAGGCGCCAAAATTATTGGTGGAGACAAAAATGCAGAGAAGGAAGCTAAGGCTAAAGAAATTCCAAATATGGTTTTGCTCAAAGCTCGATTACTTTTCGATGGAGGATATTATGAACGGGCTTTTAAGTTATTAAAAAAACGAACTATCGCAGATTTTGAAACAAAAAAAGATCAATTAGAATATGCTTACCGATTAGCTCGCCTCACGCATAATACTGGAAAACATGATGAAGCAATTATGTATTATCAAACTACTATTGATCAAGGAAAAGATGCGAGTTATTATTTTGCTTGCAATGCTGCTCTTCAAATTGGACGAATTTATGAATACAAAAATGATCTAGATAAAGCTAAAGAATTTTTCAATTTATGCCTTTCTATCAAGCCTGATGAATATCGAAATAGCCTACATCAAAAAGCAAAAGCTGGATTAAATCGAATAAATAATTAAGTATAAACCGACCTTTTTCTAAAAAAAACCTACCATTCACAAAAAAAAATAGCTACATATTAAATATTAACAATTTATAATTGTGTTGTATATCAATGTTTTGTATATTTAATTTATCATAATTTGAATTATAAAAATTCTGATAGACAGAGCTTTTATAAAATTCAATCGATAACTCCCCCTACTTTTTTCAAATCTGAGACCTAGATAATATTTATTTTAAAAGTATTTGCAACAAGCGACGAACTTGATTGCGAAAAAAAATAGCCTGTTCACTTGCAGGCCTATTTTAACTTTTTTTTTCGAAACACTAGAAAACAAACTTTTATGCAATCCCAAGTTTCTACAAAAAAGACGCTTCAGTCACAACCTTCGCTGGCCTCAACTGTATTTTCTATCTTGGATTCTAGAATTCAATTTCTGGAACATCAGATTAAGTTACAATTCGCTCCACAAAATCAATCTTCTAAAAATCATTTGACTGCCTATGAGAAGTTAATGACTTTTTATAAAAAAACATCTCGAGCTTTAAAACTTTTACAAATTCTGAAAGAATGGGTTCGAACGGATAATGCCTCAACAATTTTTCATTTGCTTCAAAATGATGAGTACCTCAATTATTCCGAAAGTCAACTCGAAAGAAAAATAAGAATCAAAACATTTGATTTCATCTAGATGGTAAGTAAATCTAAATAAATTCAGGATCTATTGAATTGACATTGCTTAGGAAGGAGTTCTAAATCTGTCGAAACCTCCTTCCTGAAAAATTTGGCTTAATCCTTGATAGTTCAAATTAGATAAAACAATAATACTACCATTTTTATTTTTGGGAAAAAACTATGAACCGATTTTAAAACACTTTAAACAAAAATTTCTCCCATGGCTATCATCACAAACTATCGCGAAGAGATAAAAAGATTTGAAGGGCTTTTTGGAAGCAGACCTAGTGCCTCTGAAGAAAAATTCTCAGAAGCGCTAACTGAAAAACCTCAAACTACGGATATGGTCAATGCAGCGGCCAACAGTTTGCGAAGTCCACTTTTGGCTTTAAAAATTTATTTGGATTTGCTGAAAAATTTTCCACAAGAAGAAAAAAAGACCGACGTCCTAAATAGAATGAAATTCACGACTAACGAAATGGCAAAAAAAATAAATGCCTTATCTACTTTAGTCGATGTTCAGAATGAAATAAATCCAACCAAAGAAAAAGTAAATTTTGCTAATCTATTAGAAGAAGTAAAAACTGACTTGAGTGCAAAATTTGATCTAAGTGACATCACTTTTACTACTAACTTTATAGAACCTTCGATACAAGCTAATGCTTCAGAATTATCTTTATTATTATTCCAAATGTTGCATAACTCGATCACCTACCGTCAGGACAAACAACCTTTACACATCACATTAAAAACAAAAAAGGTAGGTGGATATTTTCTTTTGGGAATAAAAGATAATGGCGTTGGAATGGTGCTTAAAAATGACGAAGAAGCCAATAAGTTATTCCGACCTTTTTATAGATTAAATAATTCTAACGAAGGTATTGGAATTGGATTGAGTATTGTTCGAAGCATCGTTGACAAATATCACGGCGAAGTAAAGATTCGTAGCCGAATCAATGAAGGTTCGATGTTTAATATTTATTTGAAAGAATAAACCGGTTATTGAGAAATAAGAAAAGACTTGGCTAAGTAATTAGTCAGGTCTTTTTTTGTTATGAGGAGTCAGACAGTCAGGTTGGTCGCTTCGCACTCCTCTTTTTTTCCTATTTTTACAAAAAAACAATAAGTAATTGCAGGTGAAAAAAATATTCCTTTTCCTTTTTTTTATTCTTTCCAACATTTCCTTTCCGCCAATGCTTAGCGGACAACAATTCAATTTTCAAAATTATTCTGTCAGCGAAGGATTAGCGCAATCACAAGTGTATGCAATGATTGAAGATCGCCAAGGGTACATTTGGTTAGGTACTCAAGGTGGAGGAGTTTGTCGATTTGATGGAAAAAATTTCAAACAATATTCTATTCGCGAAGGGTTGGTGAATAATTATGTAGAGTCATTATTTGAAGATAAAGCAGGTAATATTTGGATAGGCACCCAAAAAGGATTTAGTAAATTTGATGGGCTTGCTTTTCAAAATTTTCATTTACCTGAGAGTGATTTTGTCACCGCTATTTCTCAAGAACCTTTAGGTAAAATTTGGATTGGAACATCCAAAGGAACCTACCAATTCGATGGCGAAAAATTTACTGATTTCCAACTTTCTTCCTCCCGAGTTAATTGTTTTTTTTATGACAATAAAGATAACTTTTGGATCGGAACGGATGAAAGTGGTGCCTATCAAATTAGGGATGAACAGGTTTTGAAAAATTTCAAAATAGCCGATGGGCTTTCTGCCAACAACATCAAAAGTATTTATCAAGACGATCAAAACAATATCTATTTCGCCATTTTCACCGGCGGAATAAATGTGTACAATGGAAGTTATTTTTCTTACCTCCGAACGAATGAAGGACTTGCGAGTAATTTGGTCACCACCATGTTTGCAGATGATGAAGGACAAATTTGGATTGGCTCACAAAGTAAAGGAGTGACTATTTGGAATCCAAAAGAAAACACTTTCGCTTACCTCAATGAGTCTGACGGGCTAGCTAATAATCATGTTAGAAAAATTTTGAAAGATCATTGGGGCAACTATTGGATGGGCACTTCAGGCGGTGGTGTCAGCAAATATTCAGGTCAACAATTTATCCATTACAATACTTCAAATGGTTTGCTAGGCAATCAAATTTATGCCCTTGCCAAAGATACTTCTGGACACTTCTGGCTATCAGCTTCGACTAAAGGCGTTTCCTATTTTGATGGAAAAAAATTCATTCACTTTGGAGAGGATGAAGGTTTTGCCGGTGTAAAATGTAAAGCAATTTTTGTAGATGATGCTTCCCGAGTTTGGATTGGTACAGAAGGAGATGGATTGGCACTTTTTGCTCAAGATACTTTTCAATTCTTTAAACATGATGATGGTCTAAGTGGGAATTTTGTTCGAGATATAGTGCAAGATAAATTGGGAAGAATCTGGGTGGCAACAGCTGGAGGTGGCATTACTCAAATTGAAGTTTCGAGAGAAGAATTTTCACTTCCTCCTTCTTTGAATGGAGGCATCGATAGTAGTTACCAAGACCCCATAATTCGCTATCGAGACAATCTAAAATTTAGAATTTATCGCAAAGGAAAATTAGGGCTAGCCAGTCGAAAAATCACCGATTTGCATATTGATAAAAAAGGACGAATTTGGTTTGCAACGAGAGACAATGGCATTGGTTTTTTCCAAGACGACAACTCTATTTTTACCATTTCTGATAAAGATGGTTTGCTAGATAATCATGTGCGATCTTTGACCGAAGATGCCAATGGAAATTTATGGATTGGCATGGCAAGCAAAGGAGTTTGTAAACTTAAATTGTATCGTAATTCTTTTGTCATAGAAAATTACAACAGTTTTTCTTACCTAGAAGATCGGCAAAACAATCGAAAACTTACTTCCAATAATGTTTATCTTTTGCAAGTCGACAAAGAGCAAAATCTGTGGGTTGGATCGGAAGTTGGTTTGGATAAAATTTCTTTTGACAAAACTGGAAACATCAATAAAATCAAACACTTTGGGAAGTCTGAAGGTTTTGTAGGAATTGAAAATTGCCAAAATTCAACGCTTCGAGATAGCATGGAAAACCTTTGGTTTGGTACCATGAATGGTTTGACAAAATACAATCCTTCTAGCGCCACCAATAATCCAATTCCGCCTATCGTTAACATCACCGCAATTAATTTAAATTACGAACCTTTGTCCCAAACTGACTTTAAAAAATGGGCAAATCCTCGTGGTGGAATCCTTCCTGGCTTGGAATTACCTTATGATAAGAATGATTTAGAATTCGAATTCCAAGGTATCAATTTATCCAATCCTGAGAAGGTTTTATATCAATGGAAACTTACAGGTGCAAGTGACAAATGGACCCCACTTCGACCTAAAAATACTGCTGACTTCAACAACCTTCCTCCGAACGATTACACTTTCTTTTTGCGGGCATTCAATGAAGATGGAGTAGCGAATGAAACACCTTTTAAGATGAGTTTCACCATCCTCCCACCCTTCTGGCAAACTTGGTGGTTTAGACTTGTAAGTGTATTGTTAGGGGTTTTTCTCATTGGTTATTTTATCAGCGTTCGTATCAATCAAATTCGTCAAAAAGCAGCTCGAGAAAAAGAAAAATTGGAAATGGAAAAACACCTTTTGAGTTTAGAACAAAAAGCATTGCAATTGCAAATGAATCCACATTTTATTTTTAATGCATTGAACTCTATTCAAAGTTTAATTTCTCAAAAAGATGAAAAAACGGCTCGTTACCAATTGGCTAAATTCTCTAAACTGATGCGTTCGATTTTGGAAAACTCTAGGTCGCAAGTTATCTCTCTAGAAGATGAAATTCAGACCTTGCAAAGCTATCTCGCTATCGAAAAATCGAGTCGTGGAAACACCTTCGAATTTGAAGTAACGACCTTGCTAGAAATGGATACCGAAGAGCTGATGATTCCGCCGATGATGCTCCAACCATTTGTCGAGAATGCTATCATTCATGGCGTTGCGCATCTGACTGAGAACGGGAAAATCGATATTCATTTTTTACAAAAAAATAAAATACTCGAATGTTCGATTCAAGATAATGGCATCGGCAGAGCAGCAGCAAAAGAGATAAAAAGTCAAATCGAACATCAACATAAATCGGCTGCGCTGGAAGTGACGCAAGAACGATTGGATATTTTAAATAAACATATGCGAGGTTTGAAAAGTTTGGAAATTATTGATTTGAAAAATGGAAACGGTGATGCGTCAGGGACAAAAATTTTGGTAAGATTGCCGGTGGAGGAATAATTTTTGCTACTGACTTGGGCTGACTATTATGACTTTGTATGACTTCTCCCAATGCGGTGTGTTTACAAAATTAGAGTTTTAAAAAGTCAGCATAGTCAGAACCAAAACTTACAAAAAACGCCACGCCAAAAACAATCCAATATAAACCACTAAATAAAATCGATAGAAATTTCGCATTTTTAAATACACTTCATCCTCAGGAAAAACATTCCCAAAAAGTCCTTTCATTTCTTTAATAAGAACGGGTTTGATGTTGATTTTCCAATCATCCGTTTCGTACACTATTTTTCGAAATTGACTTCGATAATATCCCATTGGAAAACTCCAAATGAAAAAAAGGAGGAACCATATATTTTCTTTTATCCAATTCATGCAAAGATTAACAACGAAAATTTGACTTGGTTTTAAATCTTTTAATTTGAAAAGGTTTTTTTATTTTTATCAAAAATAAAAGCAACAGGATAATGATAAAATTAAAATTCATCTCTTTTCTATTTCTGTCTTTACTTTTTTTTAATTCATCTTTTTCACAAATTGACTTTTCAACTCATCAGAATTTTTATGCTTTCCCTTTGAATCCTGCCATGGCAGGAATGGATGATAAAAATATAATCTCGTTTTACCGAAAAAATATTAATTCAAAAAACACCATAATTAGTGGAGAGTTTCCTAGTAAGATATTGAATAGTAACCTTGGTATTATTATTAATAGAAATTTTAATAGTTCTAATGCATCCTTTATCGGTAAAACCACAAAGAATAAATTAGGACTTGCTTATAATTATAATTTCCATTTTTCTGATTTCGCTAGACTCCGGCTAGGTTTTCAATTTACTCATATCGCAGCTACTTATGATAATTTTTCTTCCAATATAGATGCACAGTGGTTTACAGCAAATGATTTTAATTTAGGGGCTGCCATTCTTAGTCATAATTTTAAATTTGGTATTGGAATCTTAAATATTTTAAAACCAACAATTAATGGTAGATCTTCTACCTATCCATTAATTGATGAAAAAAGAAATACAGTTCTCACCTTTTCTTATAAAACCAATTTAAATCATAAATTTGAAATAACTCCTTCTGTTCTTCTTAATATTGCAAAGGAAAAATTTCTTTTTTTTGATTTTTCTCTCTATTTCAATTTCAAAAAAAAGGTGTTTTTTGGAGCTACCTTCCGCCAAGGAATAAATCATCGAGACAAAACTATTAGAAATTTGATTGGATTAATCGGTGTTCAATCTAAAGAAAAATTAAACTTCCAAATCTCTATAAATCCAAAAAACGAATCAGATGCATCCTTTCAATTTTTAACCCAATATAGATTCTAATCTATTTTCTAAAGAAAAAGTGATATTTTGTAATTAAAAAATAACAGATGAAATTGACTGCCGCGATTGTAGATGATGTAGCCCAAGCAAGAGCAACGCTCAAAGAAGATTTAGCAGCCTACTGCCCTGAGATTGAAATCATTGGTGAAGCTGACGGAGTAGTGACTGGCTCCAAACTTTTAAATAAAATAAAACCTGATGTAGTTTTTTTAGATATCCAATTGCAGGATGGAACTGGCTTTGATATTTTGGAAATTCTTGGAGACATTTCGTTTCAAGTAATTTTCACCACCGCTTCTGATGAGTTTGCGATTAAAGCATTTAAATTTTCCGCAGTTGATTATTTGCTCAAACCCGTTGATCCTGATGAACTAATTGTAGCTGTTCAAAAAGTATCGAAAGTTAATAATTCCACGCAAGAGAATTATGATCTTTTGTTGAATACGGTCAAAGAACAAAGTGCGCCTAAACGAATGGCTTTACATACTTTGGAAAAAATTCACGTAACCGAAATAGCTGATATTGTTAGATGTGAGTCCAATGGAAATTACACGACTTTTTATTTTAAAGATGGACAAAAATTATTAGTCACCAAAACGTTGAAAGAATACGATCAGATGTTGAGTGAATATAAATTTGCCAGAGTACATCAATCACATTTAATCAATGCGCAACAAATAAAAGAATTTGTAAAAGTCGATGGAGGATATATTGTGATGCGAGATGGTTCAAAAATTCCAGTTTCGCTTCGCAAAAAATCGGTAGTAATGAAGTTATTGGAAAATTTATAACTTTCTTTTTTGTTACATCAACCCCAATATTGACTAGCAAATTTTGAATGACCTAGTCAATAACATACTTCCAAAAAACCTACAATTAGACAATATATGAGAGTTTCCTTTTTGCAAACATTTGCCTTCCTTTTTTTTCCAATGCTAGTTATTGGCCAAGTTGATTCTATCGTTTTGACTGCTGATAAATTATTACAACAGGATATTCTTCCTGCGAAAATAACAGAAACCAATCAAAAAGTTTACGCAGCAACTCGATCTATGAAAGAGCTCAAAGAGTTGCCATTTACCATTCATGTAATTACGAAAGAAGAAATCAGAGACAATGGATATCGCACTTTAGTTGATGCTTTAAAAATGGCACCTGGTATCAAAATTTCACAACCAGGAAATGCACTAGAAGGAGAAACATTTCAAATGCGAGGGCTTCAAGGAAATGCTTATGCTAAAATTTTACTCAACGGAAATCCAATCAAACCAAGTATCGTTCGAGGCATGCCTATTG
The DNA here is from genome assembly GCA_045104975.1 of Saprospiraceae bacterium. Taxonomy (GTDB): domain Bacteria; phylum Bacteroidota; class Bacteroidia; order Chitinophagales; family Saprospiraceae; genus CAJQQY01. The sequence continues at coordinate 24,164 of JBGCCY010000315.1, read as the reverse complement.
GGGCACAGATCCCAATTCAGCAGGCGGAACGAATCGAAATTATTTATGGTGCTTCGGGAACATTGTTTGGAGCTGACGCTTCAGCAGGTGTGATCAATATAGTTTTGGAAGAAACCGAGAGACCTGTTTATTCTCAGGCCAATTTAAATGTAGGTAGTAAAGAATACACCAATTTAGATATAAGTTTTGCAGGTCGTTTGGGTAAGCAAGAAAAGACTTTACGATATTCACTTTATGGAAGTTTTACTTTTCGAGGCGATCTCAAAACGCAACATCAGAACGATAGTTTGTTCAATTCACAACGCTATTTTTCAGGGCGACTCAATTATCCTAGTTTACAAAACTATATTTCTGATGGTTCTAATGATCGACCTTTGATTAACAACCTTCCCCACCAAAGTAGATTAATTGGAATTAATTTAGCCTATCGTGCAATGACTTTTTCTGCCGAAGCCATGTATCGAAGAGATCATAGTTCGATCGGTTTGAATCCAATCGCAGTATCCTACTCCAACCCACTTAACTATATTGGAGAGCGAATAATTAATCTCAATTTCGCTTTAAAAAAAGATTATCGTCGATTTGGTTTCGATTTAAGAATTGGTTATTTACAATATCAAATGGACTCTCGTTCCTCTTTTAATTATATCTATAATTCTCCAAGTGCCTTGTTAGATGAATTATCTTGGAATGAAGCTTTCGATAATTCTACCAATATATTCAATGAATCATTGTATGATTCATTAACTGAAAATCATTACCAAACATATTTTAATGGTACTCGTTTTAGTTTTTCTGAGACAAATGATTTTAGAACAGATATAATCTTTAATCTTTTTCCTAGAAGAAATTTTGATTTAAAGACTGGTGTTTTAATTAAAGGATTTGCCAATGTACCGCTCGTTAATTATTCTCGAGTCCCATTAGGAAGTTCATTTTTCAGAAATAATGAGATACCCACTAATATAGACTTAACACCATTCTATTCGGAACTAGGGTTTGGTGTTCAATTTAATTCTTTTGCCCAAGCACTATGGAGCCACAAAAAATGGACTTTTATAGGTGGAGTTAATTGGCTGCGTAGAATTGAAGCTAATTCTCAAGCTATTAATGGAACTATCTCAGATAATATAACCTCTTCCCTTGATTTCAGATTTGGAATAAATTATCAGCCCAACCAAAATTGGAGTATCCGAGCTAATTATGGAACGGCCATTCACCTACCTTCCTCTTATTATCAGGCAAATAGTCTCCGTATTTCACTTCAAGATTATTTCCCTATTAGTGTAGCTATCATCGACCTTGAACCAGAAGAAGCTCAAAATATCGAAATTGGTCTCCGTTGGACACCTAGCAAGCAATTATACTTTGACGTAGTAGGTTTTTATTCAAAATACCAAAATCTGATTAGTCCATTTTTAAGTACGCAACTTGATTTGATGGGGAATCCAATTCAATATACTCAAGGGTATATCAATTCTGAATCTTCTCAATTAGAATTGTATGGTATTCAATCTCATTATTTATATAAATCTAATGTACTCGATTTTATTTTTAACCTTACTTTTTCATTTGGGGAAGAAAAAACCCTTGGACTTCCTGACCAACCATCCATTAGTCAATTACCCAAAATGATTCGTAAAACCCGCTTAGTTGTTCGCCCTTCTAAAAGAATCTCTTTTACTTTTGATACGATTGTTAATAGTAAATCGGAAAATAAAATTAGAAACGATGGCCGTGGAGATTTACCTCGATTCCGAACAATAGACATTTTGGGTAATTATAATATTAACCGAAATTTTAGAGTATTCTTCAAAATTAGGAATATCTTTAACAGAGAATATGCTGGTTTAAATGCCTATGATACCCTTGATGATTTGATTTATAATCCACAGGAACTTCGAAATTTTAGATTAGGAATGAGTTATCGAGTGGATTAATCTACTCCATTGACTAAGAACGATTTAGAGGAGAGTAGTTTAAACTATTAAATAGTTCATTTTGACTTTTAAATAAATTTTTGAAAAAAATAATTTACATATTACCCATTCTTTTGTGCTTTTCTTTTTTTGGAAAAACACAGGATACTCTTTTGGTAGAAACAACTGAAAGAGCAGATAGTAATATTGTAAATACATTGTTAGAAAATGCTAACTCTTCAACCAAGTCGCCAGTTATTTTACAATATTTGCTCAAAGCTCAAAATTATTTAGAAAAGGAAAATAATCCTTTGACCCTTTTTGACATTTATACTCGCATTGGAAAAATATATCAATCAGAAGATTTGAATGATCGGGCTTTGCCAATTTTCCAAAAAGCAAATAGACTTCCTTCTCCTCCCATTTCAAAATTGCAAAAAATAGAATTAATGGATTTTATGGCAAAAGCATATTTTGCCGAAGGAAGTATCGATAGTGCTTTACTTGTCTACGATCAGCAATTAGCTTATTTCGAAAAAGAAAATAACCATGAAGGAGTTTTAAAAACACTTCAGGAGAAAGTTAATGTTTTCTTAGATATTCAAAACTACCGAATGGCTTTAGATCTAAATCAACAAATCAAAAGTCTTGTTGAAGATAAAGGAAGTGATGATGCACACCTTGCCATTATCAATAATAATATTGGTTATAATTTTAATTTTTTAAACGAACATGATCGAGCAATTAAATATTTTTTACTTGCATTAGATGCTCATAAAAAAGGAGTCATGAGTTCTTCTAACAATCCATCTACAAAATTAGATTTAACCATTTTATACACTAACATTGGTATCACTTACAATAATTTAGATGACCCAAAAAATGCGATTAAGTTTTTGCAGCAAGCCATAAAAGCTAATAATCCAAAATCTTCTAGAACCTCCAATGCATATCTTCAACATTTGATTGCAAGTATTTATCTCAATCATGGAGATGTTTATAATGCTTTGCAATTCAATGATTTAGCAATTATTAATGCTAAAAGAAGAAAAGATTTTCCCGTATTAAGTAATGCTTATAATACTGCGGCAGAGATCCAAAAGCAATTGTATGACTATGAGTTAGCGTTGGATTTTTACCAAAAACATTTTGCTATTCGTGACTCGCTTACCTTGGAAGATCGATTTCGAAAACAACAACTTTTACAAACGCAATTACTTTTAGAAAAATCCGAAAAGGAAATTAAACTATTGCTCATCAATGAACAAATCAAAGATCAAGCAATTTCTTCTTTACAAATTGAAAAGAAATTTCTAGCATCTGAAGCTGATAAACTTAAACTCGAAGCTGCAAAGATTTCACTTGAAGCTGACCAACATCAAAAGGAATTACTGCTCTTAAAAAACGAACAGGAAATCAAAGATGCCAACTTACTCAATTCTAAACTCGAAGCTCAAAAAGCAAATCAAGAACTAGAAGTTATTCAGATAAGACTTTTGGCTGAAAAAAAAGATCGAGAAATTGAAGTGGCCAAGCAACAACAAAAATTTGCTGAAATGGAAACTGCCAGCGCAGAATCCGAAAAAAGAAAAGCGGAACAAGAAGCTGAATTATCGAAAAAGAATCAAAACATTGCTGAACTTCAATTAGAGCAAGCTAAAACTTTTCGGCAATTCATTTATGGTTTAGGAACTTTGTTAGCATTAGTTTTTATCATGATCTTAAGTGCATGGTATTATGCTCGAGTGGCGAATCAAAGACTTGCAGCAAAGAATAAAGAAATCGAAGAAGAGCGGCGTAAGTCCGAAAATTTATTGTTGAATATTTTACCGCTTGAGACTGCGAATGAATTAAAATTAACAGGAATTGCCACTCCTAGAGAATATGCAAAAGTAACCGTTCTCTTTGCTGACTTTAGTAACTTCACCAAAATATCAGAGCAACTTTCTGCCGAACAATTGATCCATGAATTAAATGATTGCTTTCGAGCTTTTGATGAAATTACCGAGCAAAATGGTTTGGAAAAAATAAAAACTATTGGGGATGGTTATATGTGTGCAGGAGGAATTCCAGTTGCCAATGAGACTAATCCAACTGATGCTATCAATGCTGCTATTGAAATGCAAAAATTTATGCAACAAAGGGTTAAAGAAAAAAACAAAGCAGGAATACCTTATTGGAATATGCGGATTGGAATTCATACCGGACATGTAATTGCTGGAGTTGTAGGTACTAAAAAGTTCGCATACGATATTTGGGGAGATACCGTTAACATTGCCAGCCGCATGGAAACTTCTTGCGACAATGGTAAAATTAATATCTCAGCTTCTACTCGTGGGTTTGTAAATGGTGTATTTGAATATGACTTCAGAGGTGAAGTGGAAGTGAAGCATGGTAATAAAGTGGGAATGTATTTTGTCTCGTAGCAGGACTCTCCTGGAACCTGTCAAATTATAGAAATTCTTTTTGGGGGAGTGTTTTTTTTCGAGACTCGAGAGAGTCTCACTACTGATTTACTTTTCCATCAATTTATCTTTCCATTTCAGCAATCCATTATAACATTTTCTTCGCATACTTTTAATTGTATCGTAGGAGCTATAGTTAAATCGTTCTTGTAAATCTTTCAACTTGATTTTTTCAATATAAAATGCTTGAAGTAGCTGTTTACATTTCTCTCCTAATTTTGCCCACGCAGCCTGAAAAGTTTCGGCTTGCATTTTTTGAGTTTCCGTCAAATCATCCGCCAATTCTTTTTTTAACAAAGGATTAAAGTCTTCATTATATAAATCCTCTTTTTGACCGAGGTAGTATTCTACTTTTTCAATATCAAGAGAAAGTTTAGATCGTTCCTTTTGCACTTTTTTCAACCACATATTTCTGCAGATGATGAGTAAGTATCCTCGTAGGTTTTTATTTTCCACCTTTCCTTTTAGCAACTCTGTTCGTAATTTTAAAAAACCATCCATCACCGTGTCACGTGCATCATCGGTAGAACAGTAGTGATTTCCACTATGGAATTCTCTACTCAAGTGATTGACGCAATATTCGAAATGCTCGATAAATAGTTGATCAAGTACTTTTTCATTACCTGACTGTAGTTCCTTTACTAATTGGTTGAAAGCTTCGTCTGTCATTTTTTAACCTACAATTATTTTGATTCTCTGACTTTTTCCGTTTTTAAAAACCTAATCAATCGAGTTTACTTTGATTATTCGTCGAAGATAAGAAAATGGGACAAAAGGTGAAAGAAAGGTAACTAATTGATCAATAGAAATGTTATTAAATATTTATTTTTTATTTTTTCATAAAAAAAAATAAAAAATAAAAAACACCATAAACTACTGATAATCAACTATTTAAAACAAACACTAATACATTATATAATTTAATTTAAAAAAAAAGTTCACCTTAAGGTTCACCTTTTTTATTTCCTAGATTAATAAAGCATACACGAAGGGTAAAAAGATACTCTTCCTATATTCCAAAAACGTTTTGACATATGCATAGGTTCTTTTTTGAGAGATTTAATTCAAGTGATTTTCGTAAGGCAACTACAACTCACAATCTTTTTATTAGAAGATTTGAAACCCAAAAATAAAATACAAATTTGCCCAGCGAAACCTACTATGACTAAATCGCAAAGCTCAGAATCCGAAACACTAACCTATTATTATAAGACTCAAAAATGAATCCTATGCTTAGGTCAAAATTTCCAATATCGTTTTCGAGTACAAGCACTATGAAACCTTTTTTTGAAAAAACTGCATGGTTAATAAAGAAATTAAATAGCGAGAGCTATTTTAAAACGTAGATTAAGGGGAGGTAAGCTTTTTGTAAGTCCAGTTAATTCTGGCCAAGTTAAGAGTTTACCCTTTTCGCCTGATAGCATTAAATTGTTGTCAGGCTTTTTTCGTTGGTAGACTATGCAAGTAGATTATTTTAATTTGGATAGTCACTACTGAACTCTTTTTTGAAAACAAACTTTTCTATGGAATACTAAGTTTTTACAAAAAAAGTGTATGGTGAAAATTTGGGAAAGAAGGAAGGAAGGAAGGAAGGAAGGGTAGTAAAAATATCCGTGACACGGGCTTTGAGCCGTGCCACGGAGTGAGTATTTTTTTAAGAATGTAGTGGACGATTATCTGTCGCTGCTAATGCGGCTTCTTTTACTGCTTCAGTATAAGTTGGATGGGCATGACTCATTCGAGAAATATCTTCTGCTGATGCTCGGAACTCCATCGCTACAACTCCCTCTGCAATCATGTCTGCAGCTCGTGCACCTACAATATGTACTCCTAACACTTCATCCGTTTCTTGGTGCGCAATAATTTTTGCCATCCCTTCGGTATCCATACTTGCTCTTGCTCGACCTAAAGCTTTGAATGGAAATTTACCCACTTTGATTGGTACACCCGCTTCTTTTAATTCATCTTCTGTTTTTCCAACAGCAGCAACTTCTGGCCAAGTGTAAACTACACCCGGAATCAAATTATAGTTGATATGAGGTTTTTGCCCCGCCATTGTTTCTGCTACGAATACTCCTTCTTCCTCTGCTTTGTGTGCTAACATGGCACCTTTGATCACATCTCCAATCGCGTAAATTCCAGGAACTTTTGTTTCCAAATGTTCATTGACTTCGATACGTCCTCGATCATCTTTTTCGATACCTACATTTTCCAAACCTAAATTATCGGTGTAGGCTCTTCGTCCAATTGCCACTAAACAATAATCTGCTTTTAATTCAAAAGTATTTTCAGTATCTCGTTTTTGTACTTCGACTGTTACGCCTCGGCTTGTTGCTTTTACATTGGTCACCATATGTTTTAGGTGAAATTTCATTCCCAACTTTTTGAGCGCACGAGTTAATTCTTTGCTACAATCTTTATCCATTGTTGCAATTGCTTTATCTGCGAATTCAACAACCTCAACCTCTGTTCCTAATCGAGCATAAACAGATCCCAATTCCAATCCAATGACACCTGCACCAACAACAATCATTCGCTTAGGTACTTTATTGATGTTCAATGCTTCGGTCGAAGTGATCACTCTTTTTTTATCATAATTAAATGCAGCAGGAGTGATTGGTTTAGAACCAGTTGCAATGATCGTTTTAGCAGTTTCGATTTCTTCTTTGGTTCCATCAGCTTTAGCAATGCTAATTTTATTGGCATCAACAAAAGAACCGTGTCCATGAAAAACATCGATTTTATTTTTTTTCATCAAAAATTCTATCCCCTTCGTATTCTCATCGACTACCGAATTTTTTCTAGTAATCATTTGAGGCATATTCACTTTTACATCTTTGATATCGATGCCATGCGTTTCGAATTTTTCCTTAGCATTGTGATAATGCTCCGAAGAGTCCAATAATGCTTTGGAAGGAATGCAACCTACATTGAGGCAAGTTCCCCCAAGTGTATTATATCTTTCGATGATAGCTGTTTTCATTCCAAGTTGAGCAGCTCTGATCGCTGCAACATAACCTCCAGGGCCTGAACCGATTACGGTAACATCATATTTCATTTTCGAATAGATTTTAAAATAAAAAAATAACGAAGGGAGAAATAGCAGTCGAAATTATGACCAGTCTATTTCTCCCTTGTTTTTATATTGATAAAGGTTGATTACTTTTTGCTATCACTATTGCCTCTATTATCCTTATTACCTTTGCCATCACTATTCCTGTTAGGATTAGGGTTTGGATTTTTATTAGGATTAGGTTTATTTCGATTATTATTTCTTCGATTTTTATTCCGATTCTTATTTGGATTCGGCTTAGTTTTACCCGCATCACTTCCATCGCTAGGTTTACCTGATTTGGGTTTATTTTGATTTGGATTCGGTTTCCCTTTTTGATTTGGATTCGATTTTTGATTTGGATTTTTAGCTTTTGCTGCTGGTTTACCGCTATCTCTTCCTGATTGATTACCTTGTCCTCGATTTGTTCTATTTTGAGGTTTCCGGTTTTTGTTTCGACTTTTATTTCTTCTTTTTCTTTGCTCTGGTGGCAACTCAATCACTCCAGTTAATCCTTCATCATCACCAAATTCAGCCGAAACAGCCAACGCTTCTTCCATTGCTCCAAATTTAGCTTCGTCACTCATTAGTTCTGCTGGCTTCTCTCCATTTTTATTCATTTCGAGAATTTCTTTCACTCGCTCAACAGGTAGTCCGAAAAATTTACCACGACTTCCTCCTTCTTTTAAGTAGGCAAAATACATGGTTCGTTTGAAAATATCTGTTTTAACTAAAACTGCTTTTCCAGCTTCCGTATAAACAGCATCTACTTTTCTTGGAAAATCTTCCAATGCATCCATGTAAGTATCTAACTCATAATTCAGACAACATTTTAAACGCCCACATTGTCCTGAAAGTTTAGTTTGATTGATGGCTAAATTTTGATACCGAGCTGCTGCTGTTGAAACTGATCGGAAATCAGTCAACCAAGTGGAGCAACATAACTCTCGTCCACAGGATCCAATCCCTCCAATTCGAGCTGACTCTTGACGAGCACCAATTTGGCGCATTTCAATTTTCACTCGGAATTCTTTGGCAAATTGTCGAATCAATTCTCTAAAATCTATTCTCCCATCTGCCGTATAAAAAATCGTTACTTTCCGTTTATCCCCTTGAAATTCGACATCTCCAATCTTCATATCCAATTCCAACGTTCGAGCAATCACTCTAGCTCTGACCATCAATGCAGGTTCTTTTGCTCGTGCTTCGTACAATCTTTCGAGATCACGATCATTCGCAATTCTAACTATTTTAAGCAAAACAGCATCTTCTGTCACTCGCTTCTTTTTCATTTGCAAGCGAACCAAATCGCCTGACAATGAAATTTTTCCAATATCTAAACCTGCACCTGATTCTACTACAACCATGTCTCCAGTAATCGCACGAGTATGTGGTGTGTTCTGAAAAAATGCTTTTCGAGCACCATTCTTAAAACTCACTTCTACAAATCCGAAATCATTTACATCAGGTAAATCTAGTTTAGTCAACCAATCATATGTATTCAATTTGTTGCAACCACCTGTGCTACAACCACCATTGCTATTACATCCTTTTGGAGTACCGTCTGAATTTGTTCCAGTAGAACAACCAATACATCCCATGTCTTTTTATTATTTAGGTAGTTTTTTAATGATGAACCATGAATGATAAGTGATGAATTGGACGATTACAATAAGTTATCAATGTTCATCAGCTATAGTTTATCTATTCATCATTTTAAACAACTACCTTGGTTTTTAAAATTTGATTCAATTGAAGCGAAGCGTCTAGAAATAATATTCTAGGATTCGCATTTCGCTCCACGTAGTAAGCACATTCATTAAATAATGTTGAAATGGCTTCTACTTGATTCCATTCTATAATTTTTGTTAAATTTTGTGCTGTTTTTAATTCATTGGGTAACAACCTAACGTTGTCGCCACCGGTTAATTTCAGCAACATATATTCACGCATAAAATGCAGTCCATATTTCAAAAAATGCTTTTGGTTTTCTCTACCAATTTTGGAAAATCGATCTACCCAATCCATCAGGCTCACCCCATTTCCAACATAACATAATCGCATCCATTCCAAAAACAAAATAGCATTATCGTTTTCTGTATTTTCCAAAAGATTCAATGCTTCGTTATAATTCCCTTCCGCCAAATGTGCCGTTGCTGCCGCTTTTTCTTGAGGAATATTTTTGTTTTGTACTAACGCACTAATAACATCTTCGTCAGTCAATTGATTAATTTTCACCAATTGACACCTACTCAAAATGGTATTTAAAATCATCTCTTGATTTTCTGCCACCAAAATAAATAAAGTGTTCGGCGGTGGCTCTTCAATCATTTTCAATAATCGATTCCCCTCTTTCCCTAAATACTCTGGAAGCCACATCAGTAAAATTTTATGACTTCCTTCAAATATTTTAAGACTCAATTTCTTGATGATTTCTACGCACTCATCCTTAGTAATGTTCCCTTGCTTATTTTCTGCACCAATAGATTGCAACCATTGATTAGCATTTAAATAAGGATTTTCAATCATTACCTTCCGCCAATCAGGAAGCAAATTGGTACTCACCACTTTTGTTCCAACGGTAGGATAAGAATAGTGAATATCTGGATGTACCAATTTGGCAGATTTGATACAATTGCTACATTTTCCACAAGAGTCATTTTCTTGTTTATCTGAACAAAGAACATATTGAGCAAATGCTAACGCTAACGCTAATTTTCCACAGCCTTCTGATCCTAAAAAAATTAGAGCATGAGACATTCGATCTGAGGAGATCATGCTACGCAAAACCTCTTTTGTTTTTCCCTGACCGATAACTTGCTGGAATTGCATATTATATTTTGATAAAAGCGGTATTAGCACTTCGAGCGCAAATACGGCTCTGTTCAAAAAAAATCATACTCAAAAAATAGAAGAAAGATTAAGGCGATTGGACTATTGCAGAGGAGAAGTATTTTGAATTTTTTCCTAAAAATCTCACTTTTATGGGAGATTTGGAAATTCCATTGGTATCATTATCTAATTTACTATTGATTTTATTGGATTGAACCAACCAGTAAATGGGATGTATGTTTTTTTCCTAAAATCGAAATTTTAGTCGTTAATGGAAATATTACTCCATATCTGAATATACAAAATATCAATTTGTACTTTTCATTATTCCTTTGCTCCAATTCATTCGATAGACTTTTTCCTACTCAACTTTCTCTTTCTCTACTTGTCTATATTCTTCTACTTTAAAAATTTATATTCGAAGCCTTTTTCTGGCTTTAGTGCGAAATTACATCAATTTATTGAGAAAATGGGTATCGAATATTGGGATTTTAAAAGTTGTCAAAAATCCTCATTTGATTAAAAAAACTTATAACCATTTCCATTTAGTTTTGTTATTATTACCATTATGAAAATATCAGTTTACAGAAAGGCACACTTTAATGCAGCGCATCGATTATTTGTTCCAGATTGGTCAGATGAAAAGAATAAACAAGTATTTGGACTTTGTGCCAATCCACATTATCATGGACATAATTATGAAATGGAAGTCAGAGTAACGGGTGAAGTTGATCCGATTACTGGTTATTTGATTGATTTGAAAATTCTAAAAGATATTGTCAAATCTCAAATCGAAGATCGTTTTGATCATAAAAATTTGAACTTAGAAGTGGAGGAGTTTAAAACTTTAAATCCTACTGCTGAAAATATCTGTTATGTGATTTGGACGATTTTGCGAGAACATTTGGAAGAGAAATATGAGGTTGGAGTGAGGTTGTATGAAACGCCAAGGAATTTTGTGGAATATCCAGCAAGTTGAGTTTTTAAATTTTCCAAAAAAAAATCCATTCCGAATATTCAGAATGGATTTTTTTTTGGAAAAACCTGAATGAATTTTACCGTTTGGTCAAGTGAGTTGTTTTCAGAATACCTCCATCATCATCCAACATTCTCACTAGATATAATCCATTTGGAAAGTTTGAAACGTTGATGGCATCTCCATTTTAGAAAGAAGTTAACGCCATTTGTTGTCCTACAATGTTAAATATTTGAATTGATTTTATATCTTGATTTTCTGTGATAGTAAAATAATCACTAGTTGGATTTGGGAAAATTAAGATTTGTGCCTTCCCAAAATTATCATCTGAAGTGATACAATCAGGAGGAGTATTAATCATAAAATTATACGTACCGATTGCAATTACCTGAGAGGTATCACTTGTCAAGGAAACACGTACTTCGTAAGTACCACATCCAGCCACGCCTTTAGGACGAAGACCAAGTCTCATCTCGCTTGAGTCGATAGAAGCTATTGGCAAAGGTATATCAAGGCCGATATTAACATCAATATTAGACGTACCCCCCCATGAAAAAGCACCTCCTCCATCACCCGAAACTGATAATTGTACTTCCCACTCTTCAGGAGCAACTATTTTAACAATCTCCCACTTTAAAGAAACTGATGTAGATGTGTTATTTAACAAAAATGATTCTATAAAAGAGTTGTTAAAAACATCCGACAAATCTACAATATCATTTTTAGTGTTTTCTTCTGGAGAAAATTCAATTTGTGCATTCAAATTATAAAAAGCAAGAGTCAAAAAGAAAAGTATAATTTGCTTCATATCAAAATGTTTTAATTTTAAGGACTTTTGTTTGCCTACAAATATAACAAAAGAAGCCATCCCGGTTTTATCGAAATGGCTTCTCCTCCACAAAAATATTTATAGTCTTTATCTCTTGATCAAGCGAGTTGTTTTTAAAACATCTCCATCATCATCCAGCATTCTCACTAAGTATATTCCATTTGGAAAATTAGAAACATTGATTGTGTTTCCATTTTGGAAAGAAGCAACCGACATTTGTTTTCCAACAATATTAAAAATCTCTAGGGATTTCACATACGGATTATCTGTGATCGTAAAATAATCACTAGTTGGATTTGGGAAAATCTTTGCAGTTGATTTATCAAAGTTTTCTGTAGCAACAAGTGAATTACAGTCCGCATCTACATTAAATCTAAAATTATAAATACCAGTTGCAATCACATTAGTAGTATCACCCATCGGTGTAATTCTTACTTCATAAGTACCACATCCAGAAATTCCGCTTGGTCTAACTCCAATATCAAAAATACTTTCTCCTCCTGCAGGAATAATTAAAGGATATATAGTTGGTAATGAAGGATCTGTATTACTGGCAACTCCCCAAGAGAAACAAGACCCACTCTCATCATTTACACAAAGTTGCGCTTTCCATTCTACTGGCCCATCAATTTGAACAATATTCCACCACAAGTCAGAAACAGTATTGGTATTATTATGAATATCAGAATGTATTTTTCCTGCTTCAAACTCAAACCATTGCCCCGTCATATCTACAACAGTATCTAATGTTTGATTATTTGGAGTAAAATCAAAATCCTGTGCTTTCGATAAATTAAGATTGATAAGAAAAAGAAAAGATAAAAGTAAAATCTGCTTCATATCATAGGTTTTTTAGTTGGTGAAAAATTATTTACTTACAAATATAACAAAAAGAAGCCATTCCGATTTTCTCGAAATGGCTTCTTCTTAGCAAAAACAATTATTTTTCTTACCTTTTCGTCAAGCGAGTTGTTTTTAAAACATCTCCATCGTTATCCAACATTCTTACTAAATATAATCCATTTGGAAAACTAGAAATATTGATTGCATCTCCACTTTGGAAATTAGTTGCAGCCATTTGTTTCCCAACTATATTGAATATTTGAATAGATTCTACATATGCATTTTCTGTAATTGTAAAGTAATCGTTAGTTGGATTTGGGAAAATTTTAACCAATGATTTATCAAAATTATTAGTAGAGGTAGATTCTAGTGGTACGCAATTTTCATCTACATTATATTTGAAAGTGTAAGTTCCAATCACAACGATATTTGATTGATCATCCATTGGAGCTACTCTAATCTCATAAGTACCACATCCTGCTACACTTCTTGGCCGTACTCCCATATCAAAAATACTATGATCATTTGCTTGAATAGTTAAAGGAATTGCATTAGGTAGTGCTGCAGCTGTATTAGATAATACATCCCATGAGAAACACCCTCCACTTTCATTATTTACACAAAGTTGTGGTTGCCATTCAACTGGAGCATCTATTGAAACAATTTCCCATCTCAATTCTACTTCTGATGAAGTATTATTGTTAATATCGGAATGCATTTTTCCTGAAACATATTCATCAGTCAAATCGACTAGTGTATCAAGTGTTATATCGTTTGGAGTTATTTCGTATTGAGCCTTTACTAAGCCTAAATTTGATAAAAGAAAAAAAGATAAAAGTATAATCTGCTTCATATCATTAATTTTTAAATTTCATTTTTTTTTAGAATAATCTACCCCAAATATAAGACTTTTTTAGTTAATCTAGGATATAAAAAATAGTAAAATAAAAGGCATTTGCACAAATTATTGTGCAAATGCCTCTTTTATTTTCAAATTATTTTTCGCTAAAAATTATTTAGCAATAGTAACTCGCTTAGTCGCTAACTTATCACCAACTCTTACGTGTACAAAATATACACCTGAGTTTAAGTTAGTACCATCTAAAGTTAAGTTTTGATTTCCAGTCAATGTTCCATAATCAACTCTTGATACAGTTTGACCTACTGAATTCATTACTTCAACAGTTACTGTTGCACTTGATTCCAAGTTAACATTGATAGTTGCTGTTTCAGCAAATGGATTAGGATAAACACTAACTGCATTGTGGTTAAATACATCTTTAGTACTTGTTAATTCTCCATTAGCAATTGCTTCATCATAAGAAATTTCAAATGCATTAACTGGCTTATTAGATGCATTTAATAATACACCAATAATGTACGTTTCATCAAAATTAAGACCACTTGCATCATATGCAGGGAAAGTAAATGCAGCTTGTTCACCTGTTGCCATGGCACCAGCAATACTACTTGCCTCTCCATTCCATCCACCGATCAAAGCTCTACCTACATGGTTGTATACAAATTCAGAAGCAGGAATTGTTCCACCAAGTAATTCGTATCCACCCATTGGTCCGGCAGCACCACCAGCATAAGCGTTAGCTTGGTTAAATCCTGCACCAGTTCCAGTTACTCCATTTTCAATTAAAATAGCTGCTAATTTGTAACCAGCAGGAACATCTTGTAAAAATGTAGCTCTTACTGAAACTTCTAAATTTCCAGAACCATCATCAATTGCACCTACAGATAATTTTGCTGGAGGAGCTTGTGTAACTGCTGCTACAAATGGAGCCTCTAAAGCAGAAGGATTGATACCTGCAGCTCTTTCTACAACTGCACCTGGATAACCACTAATCAATCCACCAATACCGTCATCATATTCAGCTACTACCATAGGGTCACCATTGTGAACAGCTACACCAATAAATCTTTCAGGATATCTTTTAGTTAAACCTTCAACATAAACAGTTCCTCTTGTACACCATGGGCACCAAGTACCAGTTCCTTCTTCTATTAACACACCTCTATCTGGGTTAGGAGTAACTGTGGTAATTGAAATATCTTCACCAGCATCATTAGCAGTATTTTCATCATCTCCCATTCCGTTTGCATTTCCTATAGAAATAGAAAAACTAGTTGTACCAGTTCCTAAAGTGAATTCTTCAGAAGCTTCGATAGCCGCTAATTCGTTGTAACCAATATTTAATCCTGTAATAGTTTCAGTTACAGAGTTAGTTCCATCAGAGTAAGTTAAGTCAATAGAAGTTATTGCATCAGTACCGTTATTCATAATAACACCACCTACTACACCTTTTCCTCCTTCGAATCCTCCAGAGAAATAAGATTCTTCATTCCAGTAAGCAAATGCAACTTCTCTTTCTGGTACTTCAGCAATTGTAATATCATCAAAAGCCCATCCATAGTTCCACTCATCACCATCTGCATATTCAAAACGTAACATGATTTCTAATCCAGCATAATCTGTAAATATTGTCCCGATTCTACCCCATTGAGTAGCATCTTCGATATTCCATGCTTCTTCCCATGTAGTTCCCATATCTGAAGAAACAAAAATCTTAGCTGTCTCATCAGCTCCTTGGTAATCTCCATTTACAAAAAATGATTCCATAGATAAAACGATAACTGTTCCGTTAGGTACCATTGTCAAATCAATTACACCTGTAGTCATAGTTCCTCCTCCGTCATTTCCTGCTCCTAAAGCATCATCATTCGTTCCTACGAATTGAGTATGTTCTGAAACTGGAAAATATTGACTTGCAAAACTAGCTGCATCTGCATGTAGATCCATATTTCCTGTAACTTCCCATCCTGCTGGAAGTCCTGCTTCAAAATCTTCAGTAAAGTATTGTGCATTCAATGCTACAGTACATAGTGTTAATGCGAACATTAAAGAGTAAATTCTTTTCATAATTAAATAAAATTTTAGTGATTGAATAATTGGAATAATTTAATGCAAGCTTGTTGTTGAGAAACAAAATATGCACTCGCCTAGCAAAAGTAATGAATCGGACAGACTTTACCATTTTTTTGCAAAAAAATAACCGCTTTGGCATATAGAAGACTTTTATATGAAAACTCGACTTTATTTTCTCTTTTGCAAAGTTATATTCGTCTTTGTAAGGACAGCTTAAATTCATCCTTTTCCTTTTCTTTGCTATCTCTTTTTTTCTATATTGTTCAAGCATTTAAATAGATCAATGCTATTTCTCAATCTTCATAAAACAGAATTGAGTGTATTGATAAAATAGTAATGTATTTCACCTTTGTTTTTCAAAACCAAACTCCAAACTTTATGCATATTGCAATCATTGGAAATGGAATTAGTGGCATCACCGCAGCTCGATATATTCGAAAATTAAGTGACCACAAAATTACCGTCATCTCTTCCGAATCAGATCATTTTTTTTCTCGAACTGCGCTCATGTACATTTATATGGGACACATGAGGTTTGAAGATACTAAACCCTATGAAGATTGGTTTTGGGAAAAAAACCGCATCGAACTCAAAAAAGGCTTCGTAGAAAAAGTTAATCACCAATCCAACGAACTCCTTTTTGACGGAGGCGAAAAAATGAAATACGATAAATTGATTCTAGCTACTGGTTCTGCTTCCAATAAATTTGGATGGCCTGGACAAGACTTAGAAGCAGTTCATGGGATGTATTCGATTCAAGATTTAGAAGCGATGGAAAAATATAGTGATGGGTTGGAACGTGCAGTAATTGTTGGAGGAGGGCTCATAGGTATTGAGATGGCAGAGATGTTTCACTCTCGAAATATCCCTGTAACATTTTTAGTTCGAGAAACTGATTTTTGGAATGGCGTATTACCTATTGAAGAATCAAAAATGGTAGGACGACATATTTTTGAAAATCATATCGATTTGCAATTGGGTACAGAACTAAAAGAAATCATCGACGATGGAAATGGGAAAGCTTGCGCCGTTGTCACCAGCAAAGGAGAAAGAATTGAATGTGGATTTGTGGGACTCACCGCTGGCGTTCATCCTAATATTAATTTCCTCAAGGAGTCTGGAATTGAAATTCAACGAGGAATTGTCGTCAATGAATTTTTAGAAACTAATATTCCAAATATTTACGCCATTGGAGATTGTGCTCAAATGACCAATCCAAAACCAGGACGAAGACCGGTCGAAGCCATTTGGTATACTGGTCGAATGATGGGCGAAACGGTTGCATATAATGTATGCGGAAAAAAAGTAGGCTACGATCCTGGCATCTGGTTTAACTCTGCGAAATTTTTCGAAATCGAATATCAAGTTTATGGAACCGTTATGGCAAAAATGGCAGATGACCATGAAGCCATTTATTGGGAACATGCCGATGGACGAAAAAGTATCCGAGTAATTTATGATAAAAATACAGAAGAAATTGTTGGTTTCAATTTGATGGGTGTTCGCTTCCGACATGAAGTTTGTGAAAAATGGTTGAAAGAAAAAACAAATGTAGAAGTAGTGTTACAAGATTTAGCTATTTCGAATTTTGATCCTGAATTCTACAAAACTCACGAGCATGAGGTGTTGAAAATTTACAATCAGAAATCTGGCAAAAAATTGACTCCAAAGAAAAAGCGAGGATGGACTCAAGCCTTTAATTTTTTGCAATCGTAAATTCCGTAAAACGATTCTCCGAGTCGTTCAAACATTAGTCACTTGACATTAAACGACTCAGAGAGTCGTCTTACTAAAAAAATCGAAAATGAAATTAATTAAAAATATAGGTCTTGCTCTTTTCATCTTAGCGTTAACCATTTTTGTAGCATCCTTGACTTTGAGTAATCACACTTTGACGGAAACTGTTTTGTCAGAAAACATTTCCAACCAATATCATCGAGAGATGATTCAGCAACAAGCGGGAGATTTGATGGGAAAAGAATTCGGAAGTAATGTTGCTTTTATCAATGCCTTCAAACCAGTTTTAAACAACTCATTGGAAGCATTGGATAAAGCTTCAGGAGTTGATCGAGCGAATGGAGTTTGGAATGCTGTCCCAGAAAAACTACCTGAAGGTGTTAGTGAAAATGACTACCGAATGTTTCCAAATACGGTTGATGATTATCTTTTTGCTTTGACAAAATATTCAGCTGGTGGTTTACTTCCAGGGAAT
Organism: Saprospiraceae bacterium; assembly: GCA_045104975.1. GTDB lineage: Bacteria > Bacteroidota > Bacteroidia > Chitinophagales > Saprospiraceae > CAJQQY01. Next base: position 6,101 of record JBGCCY010000315.1, on the reverse strand, counting down.
TCTAATTGGTTCTTTTTGCTCAGTTTTATTTTAGCTGCATTGGGAGGTTTGATGTATTTATTGCCTGACTTAAATTTGATTCCAGGAATTAAAAACAACCAAATTTACGATAGCCCTGCCACTCGTGGAATTACTTTCCAAACTCGAATGATCTTCTTAGGAATGACAATTTTGGCTAGTATTCTAATGGTATTTTTCAAATATTTATTGATTGGTATTTTGACTATTGCTGCAGGGATTTTCATCATCTATAGGATTTACAAAACGAATAAAGACAACAATGTTTCTTTTGCCAAAACTAGAAAAGTAAGTGCTCCAAAAGGACTTGGCTGGATTGGAATTTCCTTTGGTATCTTTTTGATTTTATTTTACGTCACACTTTACTTTTTCCCAGAATACATTACGAACTGGACTTTGATGCTAGATCCTATTTCCGAATCATTGAGTGGAAATTCTGCTGGTCGTTGGTTTTTATATGGCTTCCTTTATACGATGGTCATGTTTGTGATGGGTATTCGAATGTTGATAAAATATCGACATAATAATTACCAATTAGTTCGAACTGGGTCGGTGATGTTTTTCCAAACTGCTTTCGCTTTTTTGATTCCAGAATTTTTATTACGACTGAATCAACCCTACATGGATTTTAAAAATGCATGGCCTTTGGATTATGATTTCTTTTTTGAAATTGATAAAATGTATGGGCAGGGAACTGAGTTTGCTATTGCAGGTTGGGCGACGAGCGTAGGAACGATGATGTTTATTTGGGGAATAGTTTTGACACTTGTAGTCGTTCCATTCTTCACTTATTACTTTGGGAAAAGATGGTATTGCTCATGGGTTTGTGGTTGTGGTGGATTGGCAGAAACGTTGGGTGACCCTTATCGCCAACTGTCTGATAAAAGTTTAACTGCTTGGAAATACGAAAGATATATAATTCACGGCGTTTTAGTATTTGCGATTGTGATGACAGGGATGGTAATTTATACTTACATGACAGGTAGTTCAAGTATTTTATTTCTCGACTCTTACAATGTACGATCTTGGTATGGATTTTTTATTGGATCAATGTTTTCAGGAATTGTCGGAACTGGTTTTTATCCTTTGATGGGAAATCGAGTTTGGTGTAGATTTGGATGTCCGCTCGCAGGTTTGATGGGATTAGTTCAGCGGTTTCAATCTCGATTTAGAATTACAACTAACGGAGGTCAATGCATCAGTTGTGGAAATTGTTCGACTTATTGTGAGATGGGAATCGATGTTCGATCTTATGCACAAAAAGGTCAAAACATAGTTCGAGCATCTTGTGTCGGTTGTGGAATTTGTGCAGCAGTTTGTCCTCGAGGAGTTTTACGTTTGGAAAATGGAACTGTGGATATTGATAACCGAGTAACTGAATTAAAAACAGTTCATGTAAAATCAATTAGCTTCACAGATGGTGCATTTTCTTTGGAAGGAAATGAGGTGTAGAATTTTTCTAAAATTAGATTTACAAAAAAAATGCAGTTCAAATTGAATTGCATTTTTTTGTAAAAGTGTTGTTTTTTTTTAAAAATTAATCTTCTATCTTCTTTGACTCCGTTTGCATAACTTCTTTGTTTTGACCTTCAATTAGACTTACGAAAGCAACTACTTTACAGTTTTCAGCATTCCAATCTTCTGGAAGAATCATCAAATAATTTTCTTCGTAATTATCTCCAGTTAATAAATTCGTTACTAATAGATCTCCAGTTGACTCTGTCATTGAAGTTCTAAAAACATGCTTATGAACATAATCTTCTACGATTCCTTCATTTAATACTATTTGAGGATCAGCAATATTAGTTTCCGTAATTATAATCGATAAATTCAAGTCCCCTATAATATCTTCCTGTGCCATTCCCGATACTTGAACAGATAGTTCACGAGTTATTGAATCATAGTTTTTTGAAATATTTACACTTAGCTTTGGAGTTGCTTCTAATTCTTGTTGAATATACCCTGCCCATAAAGTCTTTGGAGTAGGAAGATAGTAATCTCCTCCATCTAAATCTTTTCGATTGATTACGGCACTTGGATAAGCTGCAGGTCTTCCTAAATATTCTGTAACCTCTTCTACTTCTGTAGTTCTAAAATCATGTTGACTAGAAGAATGAGGCGTTCCAAAATCATCTGGATGAAGCGAAACAACAATCAAATCATCACCATGAATATCAATCAAATTTTCCAATTCATCGTTGGCTAATGGACAAGCTATACATTGTACTCCCATAAAATTTTCAACCAAAACTTTTTTTGAAAAATCAGTCACCACAAGTTTAATTGTTTCTACTTCATTTTTTTTGCACGAAGAAAACACGACCATTGATACAATGACAAATAGGAAAGTTAGCTTTTTCATCTTCTATATTTTTAAGTTTTAGTTAGGAAATAAGTAGTTAGACAAAAGAAACCGTATAGTTATAAGAATAAGATTTTTTCGATAGTTTTTCTTAAAAAATCATTGCATACCCTTTGGTACGGAATTATTTTTTAAGGAAAAATAGCGGAAAAAGATATTCTTATAAACTACGTTTTCTATTGTCTAACTACTTAAAACATAAGAACGTGATTTTTAGCAAAAAAAAAGAATGCAGTTCAAATTGAACTGCATTCTTTTTTTTTAGTAGTATTTATTTTTTCACAAAAATTAGTCTTCCACATGCGCAGATTCTACTTGCAAAATTTCTTTTTTCTGCCCATCTATTAAATTAACAAACGCAATGATTTCGCAATCTGCAATTTTCCAATCTTCGGACAAAGTCATCGTGTACGTTTTATCATAATTATCTCCTGCAGTCATACTTGTTAATAATGGATCACCTATTGGTTCTGTCATCGTAGCTCTAAAAACATGTTTGTGTTTATAATCATCAACTACTCCAACATTCTCAACATCTTGTGCATCAATGATATTATTTTCAGTAACCATAATCGTCAGCCTTAATTCTCCTTCGATATCAACCTTAGCAATTCCAGAAACTCTCACTTCTAACTCCCTAGAAGCTGAGTCATATTCTTTCGTAATATTTACTGACAACTTAGGATCTTCCTCCAACTCTTGACTAATAAAACCTGTCCAAAGTGTTTTATCACTTTGAAGAAAATAAGCTCCTCCATCATAATCTTTTCGATTAACTACTGCACTAGGATATGCTGCCGGACGGCCTAAATAATCAGCAATCTCTTCGGCATCTTGAGTTCTAAAGTCATATTGACTAGTTGGAAGTGGCGATCCAAAATCCGAAGTATGAATGGAAACTACCACTAAGTTTTCTCCATATTGCTCCAACAACAATTCTAACTCTGCGCTTCCTGAAGGGCAACCGACACAAGCTACTCCTGTGAATTCCTCCACCATTACTTTTCTTTCAGTAGTAATTATTGGCGCGTCTGGTACAATAGGCATATTTTCTTCACATGAAAATAACAATACACTTACAAATAAAATTAATAACTTTTTCATCTTATATATTTTTTAGAGAATATTTTTTAAAGCTTAAATATATTTTTAATAAAATTTTAAAATGTAGATCGTACGGACATTTTTAATCCACTAAATGCTGGCTCCAATCGGCAAATTCCTCCTGCACAAACAATACCTTCTACTTGTTTAACATATCTCACCTCAAATCTGTTCGATCGATGCGTATAAACAACGCCAAGTGTTGGGTAATGTAAATCTTCCGCTTTTTCGCCTGGTTGTAAATTCTTTTTATAAGGACTAACATTATACATATCAGCAATAGTAATAATCCAATGGGGAGCAAGTCCAATCTCTACTTGTCCAAAAATCCAATCTCCAAAGTCTCTATTAGTATACTTTTCATTCGTTTCAGGATTAGTCGAAATCCCAGGAGCAGCGAACATATATTGTAATTCAAATCTTAAAGATTTCTTTCTGGAAAGTTTATATAAAAATTCTGCGTAAGGCGTGACAGTCTCCAAAATATCTACACCTGTTTTTCCTTCGTAGATATTTTGATTATAGTTTTGCCATTGGATTCCACTAATCAATTGCCATTTTCTTTTGTATTTATAGGTAACCTCTGTATAGATTTCCCGATACAATAAATCATTATCCAAGGTCGTGATATTTGAAAAATTCACCAAAAATCCTAACTTCCGACTTGGTGAATATCGCACATCCAACTGTACTGCTTGCTCACCTAACTCTTGTGTTGCAGGAGAGTATCTAGCATTCAATCGATAGGTATTTACCCTAGTGGTTGGAGGGATGAAATTGATCGCCCCCCGATTAGTATTCTCGAATGGATTAACTCTAAAAGAAAAACTTTCAGTTCTTTTTCCTTCTAAAGATATACCTAAACCGTTACCTGCATATCCAAGAGAAGTATAGATTATATTCCCATCTCTAAAATCATATTTTCCAAGTAAAGGAATTTCAAGACCTGTACTTTGTTCTATTCTTGACCAAACAAAAGTTGGATCCCAAATTACCTCATTCGTTTTATAAGCTCCTTCTACATACCACGTAAAAGGCCCTGCTGTTAATGTATTATAAACTGAAAATGCATAAGAATTATACTTTGCAGGTATTCTATATGGATCTCGATACGAACTCAAATTAGTCAATACTCTCCCCATTGTCTCATCATCAATCGTTTTACTCATCATCCCAAAACCAGGTGCAAGACTTACTCCACTAGAATCGAATCGAACATAACCGTCTATACTTGCTCCTTTGATCACCGAATCATACAGATCTAATAAATTCTTTTGTCGGCCAGTTAATACCTTTACTTTCCAGTCAGGTGTTAAGTCGTAAGTTAACTTAAGACCAACCAATGCATTATCAATTAAAAGTGGTCGTTCTTCGAAAGCTCTAAAAATAATCCCACTTCCGATTTGATCATAAATATATCCAGCTGTGATATCTAATTTATTAACTTTTTTATGGATATACCAACGACCAACTCCTTGATCAGTATAACTCTCATTTGGTTGGAGGAGATTTGAATTATTGAAAAAATCAAACCTAGCGCCAATATCAAATCCGAAGTTGCTATATTTTAAATCTAACCAAACTTCCGATCCAAATAATTGGTGATCATACTGAGGAGTATTGAAAGCTTCAATTAATGAATCTTCCTGGAAGAAATTAGCGTTAGTTTCTAAGCTACCAGAGAATGACCCTTGATTGTTACTTTGTGAAAAACCTAACGTATAAATACATGTGAAGAGGATTAAAAGTAATCCGTTTTGTTTTGTAAGCAGCATCTGAATATATTATTTATATCTATTTGAAAAAACTACACAAAATAGTTTTTTAATATTTAAATCAAAAATACCTTCATATTTTGGCATTTTGTAAAAAGGTAATACTTAATAATGCCAGTCAGGCGTTAAATCGAAGTTAATTCTAAATGAATATTAGCACTCTCGATTTATTTATAATAAATTTACATCGGCTTTCTAACCAAAAAAATTTAACAATCAAAATTAAATAAAATACAATGAAGTTATTCAACATTTTATCAGTTGTTTTCGCGCTTTGTCTTTCAACTGCTCTTTTCGCTCAACAAAACTTACCTGACGTAAATGTGAAAGATCTTAAAGGTAAAACTGTCAATATTCAAGATTTTGCTAAAAATGGAAAGATTACAGTTATTAGCTTTTGGGCAACTTGGTGTTCTCCTTGTAAAAAAGAACTCGATGCGATTGCAGATATTTACCCAGATTGGCAAGAAGAATATGGTGCAGAAGTAATTGCAGTTACAATCGATAATGCAAGAGCGATGGCAAAAGTGCCAGGTATGGTTGAAACAAAACAATGGGAATTTGTCATTCTTTCTGATGTGAATCAAGATTTACAAAGAGCATTAAATTTCCAATCAGTTCCACAAACATTTTTGTTGGATCAAGAAGGCAATATCGTTTATACTCACACAGGTTATGTGTCAGGTGACGAGTATGAGTTGGAAGATAAAATCAAAGCTTTGGCTGGGAAATAAGTTGAGTCTTCAGAATAAAAAAAGCGGATATTCTCTTTAGAGAATATCCGCTTTTTTTATTCTGAAGACTTCCTCGAAAATCAAGCCAACTCCGCTAACTCCATCCAC
>JBGCCY010000314.1:0-2821 GCA_045104975.1 Saprospiraceae bacterium | reverse complement strand
GCGAGTATGACGAGCATCTCGATCTGCTTCGGAATAAACGGCTACGGTTTTGATGCCCATTTTTTTTGCGGAGCGCATAACTCGTAAAGCGATTTCTCCTCGGTTGGCTATTAGTATTTTTTTCATTTATTTTATTCTTTTACCTGGTGGTTTTATTTTTTTTAGGTTAGTTTTTACGAGCTCGCAGAAGTGAGGTTTCCAAATTCTGCTGGCAATGAACGAATATTCATTGTTGTTAACTGCTTTCTTTTTTATTCTTTAATTCTCTCAAAAGGTGTCATACCATGGTCATTAGTATTCCCAGGAGTACCCATTGATTCCACAATTACATCTCTGCCATCTCCGTAATAATTAGAATCAATAATTTGTCTTATTTTATTCTTGTCCTTATCAGCAATTACTAAAATAGAGCGAATCAATTGGTCTTTCCCAACCATAAACGTGTCTTTTCCAATTTCATCGATCATTTTCATCACTTCTTTATTGTCTGTTGGATTTGTGAATTTTTGATTAATTCTTATTTTGATATCTTCAGGAAGTAGATATTTATTTTTTGCTTTTTCATTCTCTACGACATCTTCACTCTTTTTACGATTGATAAAAAGAAAGAATGCAATTAAAAAAACTAAAATTATTATTCCAATTATTTTATTATCCATTCTTTTGTCTGATTTTATGAGCGAATGATTTATCTTTTTTGATTCTCTTTCTTTTCGAGGTTCTTTTTTCTTAGTTGCCGACAACTAGTTGAATTATATACTTATATATTAAATGTTTACAAATCTCTCCCAAGCAGCCTCCGCCAAATCATCAGTCAACTGCTCCAAATAATAACTCCCCGCAGCTGGATCTTGCACTTTATCCATGTAACTCTCCAATTGCATCAAATGTTGAATGTTCAGCGAAATTCTTTGATCATTTAAAGTTTTTTTATTGCTTTTTAAATGCTCAGAAGGATAAATGTATAACCGATTGGTTCCACCAATTACGGCAGACATGGCTTGAGTCGTTGCTTTGACTTTATTGTAATTTTCGTCGTCGGTGTGAGTGGAAGTAGTTAAATGTGTTTCTATTGCAATGTTGGATTTAAGTGATCCTTTCCAACTTTTGACGACTAAATTCCAAAGGATTTTTAACGCTCTAATTTTTGCAATATTTAAAAAATAGGAATCATCTATTTGGATGGAAAACTGAATAGTGGAAATCAGATTTTTTAAGTCCAACTCTTTTTCGTTCCATTTTTCTAAGTAAGCGTTTCCTTTTGAAATGGTTTGGACGAGTTCATTCACGACATTTTCTTGCCCTTGATAAAGACCACGTGCATTTATTGTTATTAAATTAGCAATTGGTAATTGGTTGGCAATTATTTGCAAGGCTGCGAAGTCTGCAGGAGGAACTTGAGTCGCATCGCTAAACTGAAAAGAGCAATTTATTTTTTTGAGTTGCTGTTTTTTGTCTTCTACAATGGAAATGAAATTTTGAATTATTCCTTTCCACGATTTTTGATGCAAAATAAAATGTGTGGAAATCCATTCCAATTCTATTCCTTCGAGCAAAGTTTTTAGTTCTTTTTTATTTGGTTTTTTTACCAATTCAAAACATAAAGCGTTGGCTCCTTTTTCCAAAAGAAAGATTGCTTCTTGATTGGCAGTTTTTACCTCATTAACAACAATCCGAACTCCTTTTTCCCAATCATTAGATTTTCGATTTTCTAATATAGGTTTAGGTAATTCTTTTAAATCTTCTGAATGTGCGAAAGGGGTGACCACCAGATCTTCTTGGATTTTCCAATTCAGATTTTCGATTGGTTTCCCCTTCAAATCTTTTTCGACTTTTGCTAACCAATCTTTTTTTGATGATTTTTTAAAATCCTTAAATAGTGATTTCATTAAATTTATTTTCAAGATTTGTGAAAATTCGCCTAAAGATATTCAAACAAAACTAACCTACCAAAGCCTAATTCTCTTTTTATAAAAAACTTAAAATAGTTTTACTTTTATTGAAAAAATGTTGGTGAATGAAGAAGTTTTAGATAATTTCCCTTTCTTTTTAAAAACGAAAAACAAAACGAATGCAGTTATCCACCTTAGATTGGTCCATTGTAGGTATTTATTTTTTTATGGTTCTCGCCGTAGGTTTATATTTTTCCAAGAAATCAAGTTCGAGTTTGAATGAATTTTTCCTTTCGGGAAGAAATATGCCCTGGTGGTTATTGGGAATTTCGATGGTGGCGACGACCTTCTCTTCTGATACACCCAATCTGGTGGCAGGACTGGTTAGAGAACAAGGGGTATCAGGTAATTGGGGTTGGTGGGCATTTTTGGTGACTGGAATGTTGACTGTATTTGTATATGCGAAATTATGGCGAAGGTCTGAAGTTTTGACAGATATTGAATTTTATGAATTGAGGTATAGCGGAAGTGCTGCTGCATTTTTACGAGGATTTCGAGCTTTGTATTTGGGATTGATTTTTAATGTGTTAGTGATGGGAACAGTTTCATTGGCAGCCATTAAGTTTGGAGAAATTGTATTGGGGCTAGAAGGTTGGAAAACGCTTTTGATCGCAGGGACAGTTACGATTGCTTATTCAACTTTGGGTGGTTTAAAAGCGGTGATCATAACTGATTTTGTTCAATTTACTTTAGCAATGATTGGTTCGATTTGGGCATGTATTTATATTGTTAATTTACCTGAAGTAGGTGGTCTAAATGCTTTGTTGACTCATGAAAATGTTATTCCAAAATTGTCTCTGTTGCCAGATATGTCAGATCCTTCCGTTTGGGTTCCTGTATTGCTGGTTCCATTGGCGGTACAATGGTGG
>JBGCCY010000313.1:0-9329 GCA_045104975.1 Saprospiraceae bacterium | reverse complement strand
TTCTGCTAAATGAATATTTTCTGATAAAACTATTTGGCAGGCCATTCCTAATTTTTCTTTGGCTTCTTTTTTATACATATATTTACATAAAATAAACGTTGCTTGTTCAGAAAAAATTAAGCCATTGAGTTTTTCCAAATTAGTTTGCATGACTTTTTTATTTACTTGAATATTCTTAGAAACTATCAAGGAGTGATTTCAAATCGTTCCTACTGACATTATCATTTGAGGCAGAGCCAACCATTCCAATGTCCATGCTGCGGCATCTCTTTCATTCTGATGAATCATGGCTTGAAGATTATTTCCAGACAACTGATTGGTAAATCTAAATAAGGCAACTATTGCTTCACTTAAAACTGGATTGTTTTTATGAGGCATCGTACTTGACTTTCCCCCACCCTTTTTGTTCTCGATGATTTCCCCAATTTCAGTTTGAGCAAGCAATAAAATATCTTGCGCCATTTTCCCAAACGAAGCTGCAACTAATGCTAACCAATTAGAAAACTCTACAATATTATCTCTCTGCGAATGCCACACTCCCGCAAAATTTAGCTTTAGTTTTTTCGCTAAAAGCTGGGCAGTTTCCCAGCCTTTATTTTCAAGTGCTGCTAAATTCCCACCTGCGCCACCGAACTGTATCACCAATAATCGTGGCTTCATTTCTTCCAATCTTTCCAAGTGTCGCTCCAAAGGTTGTAGCCAATTATTGACTTTTAAACCAAAAGAAATAGGAACAGCTTGTTGTGTTCGAGTACGAGCAACCATATAAGTTTGCTCGTGTTTTTTGGTTAGAGATTTTAAGGCAGAAATAATTTTCACCAATCGTTTTTCAAAGACTTTCAGCACCTCTTTTATCATCAAAACATTTGCAGTATCAATGATGTCTTGAGAGGTTGCTCCCCAATGCAAATAGTCTTGAGTGTTTTCTGATAATTCTTTTTTGGCCAAAGCCAAAAGTGGGATAGTAGGAATTCCATTTTCTAAAGTACCTTGGGCTAAGGCATCTGGAGAAGGAGAAAAGTCTTTTAATTGATTCGTAATTTCTTTAGCTGCCGATTTAGGAATGATGCCTTGTTGTGCTTGTACTTTCGCCAAAGCAATTTCTACGGAAATCATTTTTTTGATACATGACTCCTCACTAATCAATTGCTGAATTTCGGCATCTGATAAATATTGGCTATAGATTCCATTCCTCATTTATTGTCTTTTTATAAATCAAAAAACACCGTTTCTTTCTTGCCTTGAATATGAATATCAAAATGATAAATGACCAATCCGCCCACTTCTTTTCTTTTTGCAATTAAAGTGTTACGTCTTGATTTTGGAACTAAATTTAAAATCGAGTCCTTGGCATTTAATGCCTTTTCATCTGAAAAATAAATACGGGTAAATTGATGATTCAACATGCCACGCATAAATACGGTTACATTAATAAAAGGTGCTTCGCCTTTGATGCCTTTTGGCTTTATCGTTTTTACTTCGTATAAATGTTGGTCGTTCATCCCCGTTCCTACCCTACCAAAACCTTTGAAGCCAGTTTCATTTGGATTTTGTTCTTCTCGAGAATATTTACCTTTCGTATCACATTGCCAAAATTCCAACAATGCATCTACAACTGTATTTCCATCTCCATCAAAAACATTTCCCTTGATAATTATTTGTTCTCCTTTAGCGGCGCTGTCTGCGATTACAGGATGTGCAATACTCGTGAAGTTATATCGGTATTGTTCTGGCGTTAAGCCGTGAGCAAAGAAAGGCCCAATAGTTTGAGATGGTGTTTGTTTATATTTCTTCATGCTAAATTTTATTCAAAAGGTGTCAAATCTTTTCCTCTTAAAACAATATTAAATTCATAGCCCAATGCAAATTCAGGTTCTGTATATTTCAAATTGAATTTTGAAACTAACAAGTCCTGAGCATGTTTAGGCACGGCATTGAATATCGGGTCATACTCAAAAAGTGGGTCATTAGGAAAATACATTTGTGTAATTAACCGAGTCCCAATCTGCCGTCCAAAAAGGGAGAAATGAATATGTGCAGGTCGCCACGCATTGCGATGATTTCCCCAAGGATAGGCTCCAGGTTTAACGGTATAAAAATGATATTTCCCGTTTTTATCGGTCATTGTTCTTCCTGCACCCAAAAAATTAGGGTCAAGTGGAGCATCATGTCTATCCAATTTATGAATGTATCGCCCTGCGGAATTACATTGCCAAACTTCCAACAATACATTTGGAATTCCTTTGCCATTTTCATCCATCACCTTTCCATGTACTGCTATTCGTTCTCCAATAGGTTCGCCATTAACAACCGCATTTTTAGTTAAGTCATTATCCAATTCACCAATGATGGCATCTCCATAAACTGGCATTTCCAAATCTGCTAATTCCTCTGGAACTGGAATTAAGGGCTTGGTCGGATTACGAAGTACCGTTGATTTATAATCTGGATAAATCATTGGAGGATGAACACTCCAGTCTCTTTTATTCATCGTTTTCTTTTTTTATTTTTTGAAAAACTTCCTTTGCCATTTTCATTGCTCCGTTGGTCACCGGCACTCCTGCATAAATTCCAATATGCAATAACACTTCTTTTACATCTTCTTCTGTAGCACCAGTATTTTGAGTCGCTCGAATGTGCATCGCTAATTCTTCTTCATGTCCTAAGGCTGCTAACAAGGCAATTGTAATCATGCTTCTTTCTCTTTTGGTCAAATGTGGTCTTGACCAAATGGAACCCCATGCACTATTGATGATGTAGGTTTGGAAGTCTTTGTCGAAGTCAGTTTTGTTGGTTTCGGCTCTATCTACATGTGCGTTTCCGAGAACGGAACGACGGGTTTTCATACCTTGGTCGTAGAGAGAAATATCTTCATCAATATTGTTTTGACAAAAATCTAAAATCAACTTGGCTACTTCTTCAGGTTTTTCCAAACATGGTAAATGCCCAACTCCTTCAATTATTTCAATTCTCTCTGCTCCTAATTTTTTAGCATTTTCAGCAACAAATTCAGGAGTCGTTCCTAAATCTGCAGCTCCTCCAATAAACATGGCTGGCTGTTTTATTTTTTCCAAAACAGGATTAAAATCTGCATCTCGAATCGCAGCACAGGCTTGAACATATCCAAGTGTCGTATTGCGTTCCAACATATTGATATAGCCACCAGTTTCCGCAGGATTATTTTTTCGATAATCAAGAGAGAGCCATCGTTCAATAATTGCAGCGGACATGGAAGTGATTCCATTTTTTTCAATCGCTTGAATGCGTTCATTCCAACCTTCGACCGTTCCTATTTTCGCACCTGTATTACTTAAGATTAATCTTTCAAAACGTTCTGGATATCGACTCGCTAAACTATAAGTTATCATTCCACCAATTGATAATCCCAATACATTGGTTTTCTCAATATTCAATTTATCCATCAAATAAATCACATCATTCGCATAGTCGTCAATTGTAATTTGCCCTTCTTTCGTGGAAGATAATCCATGCCCTCTTTTGTCAAACATCAAGACATTAAATTCCTTGCTAATTAATGGAACGACATTTTCCCAAATCATTAAATTCGTTCCAAGTGAATTGATAAGCACAATGGTTTTGTCTCTTTTTTGGTCGAGCCATTGATAATGAATTGTTAAGTCTTCTCTTTGAATAAATGCCATGTAATTGTATTGTTTTTATAATTCAGCTAAGCCGACATAATTCTCTGCAATCGTTGTCAACATTGCTTTTGATTTTCCGATATAATCAAATTTGGATTTTTGTAATTTGTATTGAAAAGAACCATGTTCCGACATTTTATGAAATTGGGTAGTCATAGAGTTAGAAAATTCTTGGACTCTCCAAACCCTTCGCAAACAATCTTCAGAATAGGTTTCCAATTTTGATTTATCATTCTTTTTATAAAAAGCTTCAAATGCTTTTCCTAAAACCTTTACATCAGCGACTGCTAAATTCAATCCTTTCCCTCCTGTTGGTGGAACAATATGTGCCGCATCTCCTGCCAAAAACAATCGTCCATGTTGCATATGGTCTATCATATAACTTCGCATTGGAGTGATTCCTTTTTGGGTAATTTTTCCTTCATTGAGTTTAAATCCTTCACTCCCCAAGCGAGTATGCAACTCCGACCAAAGACGGTCATCTGACCAATTCTCAACTTTGTCATCACTATCAACTTGTATGTACAATCGACTTACCATCGGCGAACGATAGCTCAATAAAGCAAATCCATTTTGATGATAGGCATAAATTAATTCATCCGAAGAAGGAGGTGTTTCTGCCAAAATTCCTAACCATCCAAATGGGTATTCGATGCGATGTGTGTTCGCACTTGCAGTAGGAAGTGTTTTCCGACCGACTCCGTGGTAACCATCACAGGCAGCTACAAAGTCGCAATGGATTTCTTTTTGTTCTCCATCTTTTTCATAAAAAATAACGGTACGCTCTGATTCGATACCTTCTACTTTAGAAGCTTTTGCTTCAAAATAAACAGGACGATTTTCGACGTCAACTAAGTTGTGAATCAAATCACGAACCACAAAACGTTGCCCATAAATCGTAATCGATCGACCGCCTGTTAACTCTTCGAATGGGACATGAATTCGTTTTCCATTGAAACTTAGTTTTACCCCATGATGTGGAATGCCTTTGGCTTCTAGATTTTCGGCAACGCCCATTTCCTTGAGTAACTCAACCGTATTGTGTTCTAGCAATCCTGCACGCAAGCGATTTTCAACGTAATCTCTAGTCCGATTTTCTATTACTATATTTTCAATTCCATGAAGGTGCAACCATTTGGAAAGCACCAATCCTGCGGGACCTGCTCCGATAATTCCGACTTGGGTTTGAATTTTATTCATTGTAAAGTGTTTGGTGATTTTTACGCTTGAATAAATAATTTCCTTGGTATTTATTTATAATTCAATCCTGCACCAAACTGATACAACGGATTTTTTGAATCATGCGGCACATCCTCCAATTGTTCCTCTACTGCTTTTACACTTGAAGGCATTTCAATTGGTAATTTGCCAGTAGGCTTGAATTTTCCAAAAATCAATTCTGCTAAAATTTCATCTTGACAAGCAAAGTCAACAATCAATGCTTTGCTCGCTGCATTAATTTCAGGAATGACCGCAGGACGATTCATCGTAAAAATCGAAACCGTTGGTTTAGTATTGATTAAAGCCAACATTTCCTTCTTTTCTTCATTTGGAAAATCTAATCGTCCTTGAAGAAATATTCGTTCTAAAAAGAATTTTGGGTCTTTAACAGGTGTGTAAGGTGTTCCAAATTTCAGGATAATCACATCTGCTTCCTCAGGTGTTTTTACGACCGTAGCATACCCCTCCAAAACCTTGGGATTTACCCCTTTAGGATATACTTTTATGTTTTGCGTTAGCGGTAAAATATCTTTCTCATTTTTTAATAAAACCAAAGATTTGCGCTGCGCTTCTTTTCCTTTTTCTTTAAAAGTTTTATTATCAAAAACTTTTAAATTTTCTTCACTCAAAAAAGGATTATCGAAAAGTCCCAAAATAAATTTATCATGTAGAATTCTGCGAATAGATTTATCTAATCGAATCTCGGATATGCTTCCTTCTTTGACTAACTCCACCACTAACTCAGCACAAGTTTCTCCACCAAACATATCTACTCCAGCGTCGATTACTTTCTTAACCCTTTCCTTGGGGGATAGATGTTCTACTCCCCATGCTGATGCAGGTTTGGCTGGATTGTCAAATATCAATGCCCAGTCTGTACAAACTACTCCATTAAACCCAAGAGAGTCTCTCAGTAAATCTGTTACAATTTCTTTATTAAAAGCGAATGCCACTTCTTCCTCCGTAACCCCTATTGGCATACCGTAATAAAGCATCAACTGTGCTGTACCCGCTGGAATAGCTCCTTCTGTAAATGGCTTCAGGTGATAATCGAACATTCCTCCAGGATAGACTTGCTCTTTGCCACTTGTGAAATGAGCATCCATTCCATCCTTTTGTGGACCTCCACCGGGGAAATGTTTAGTTTGACAAAGTACACTATGCGTTCCTAATTTTTTCCCTTGAAAACCTTGGACGTAAGCCTTAGTCAACTTAGCACTTAAATCAGCGTCTTCACCAAACGTCGTATAAGTTCTATACCATCGAGGTTCAGTTGCCAAATCTCCCATAGGATGTAAAGCTAATCGAATGCCTAATGCTAAATATTCTTGACGCTCTATATCGCCAAACTCCTTAACCAGTTTTTCATCTCTAGTTGCAGCAAATCCCAACTCAGAAGGAAACCAAGCATGGAAGCGATTATCTCCTGCTTTTTCGTTAAAACTAATACTATGTCTTGGGTCAGAATAAAAAGTAACAGGAATACCTAAGCGAGTATTTTCAGCTAATTTTTGAATCGTATTGTTGTGCGCTAAGATTTTTTTTGCACTAGCCATCTCGGGCATATCCAAGTGATTGATTTTTACTCTGGAAATCAAAGAGTCTACCGTTTCGATTGTTCCTCCACGCCCAATTCTAGACATGGCATTAAACATCAAACCAGCCTTTTCCTCAACCGTCATTTGCACTAATAAATCATCAACTCGCTTTTCAATTGACTGTGAAGCATCTTCGTAAATGTCTTGTTTACCATTCTTATTTAAATCTCTATAAGTGTACTTTTCTTCATTAGTATTAGATTTATCAGATGCTGTTTGGCAACTAAATAATAACGCAATTACGAAAAACAAAAAAAGTGCATTTCTCATTCTATATTTTTTTTAAATTAATAAAATACCTACTGCCATAATCCACCCTCTCCTTGCAAACCTAATAATGCCCAATGTGCAAATACCATCACAGCGGCGAGATAAACCCACCGTTGTAATTTTTTCTAAGCTGGTTCCAGTCTTTTTACTGCGGCATCGGTACTCATAATTGCCAAAGGAATAAAAACAAAAAATGCTATCCATCCCGTCAAAATAGCGATGTCCAGAAACTCATTAACAACCTGTCCCAGAGAACATTCTAAGACATAAAAAATAGTATGTAACAAGGTATATACAAATGCAGCTACTCCAAAAAAACGACGATTTCGAATTAACCATCTTGATAGTTTTGCTTTAGGAAAAAGCATAGCGATAGGAGTTGCAATCAAACTAATGACTAAAAAACGTCCAGCAAATTCTCCCGTGATATGCATTATCATATCGTAGGTAACTTGACCAAAGATATAATCTTTGGTCAGCATAATCCCTGGGAAAGAAAGGATTATCCACAATATATATTTCCCAGTAAAAAAGGATTTTAATTTATCCATTATAAATTTCTGTTTGATTTAAACAACCGTATTTCTCAAAATACCAATTCCTTCTATTTCTAATTCTACTACATCTCCCGGTTCAATTGGACGATGCACACTAAATGCATTTTCAATCAGACTCCCCCAGCCTACTGTACCTGAACCCAAAATATCACCGGGCATGAGGTTTACATTGTTTCGGGAAGCTCGTTCTATCATTTGCGGAAAAGTCCAATAGGCCGTTTTATAATTTCCTTCGCAGATGGTTTTGCCATTAATCCTTGCGGTCATTTTTACATCAAAACGGTCTCCGGTAGTAGCGGGCATTTTGAGGTTTTTTGGATGTGACTTTTTCGAAATGGTACAGCGGTATTTTTCAAATTCATCTTTGGTCACAATGCAAGGACCGAAGGCATTGGCAAAATCTTTCCCCTTTGCCGGACCGAGCGGCAAGGACATTTCCTGCTTTTGGATACTGCGTGCCGTCCAATCATTAAATACGGTGTAACCAAAAATATAATCATCCGCTTCTTCCGCTTTTATGTCGTTTCCTTTTTCACCCATCACTACGGCTATTTCCAGTTCCAAATCCATTTTTGTTTCAGCGGCGGGACGTTTTATTTCATCATCTGGACCAAAGACCGCATGGTGATTGGTGAAATAAAAAACGGGGATGTCGTAATAAACGTCGCTGATTTTATGACCGAAGGATTTACCTGCATTCAACATGTGTTGCTCAAAACCCAAGAAATCTCGAATGCTAGGCGGATTGGGAATAGGCGCCAATAATTGTACTTCTTTGAGCTTATAATGCGCCGCCGTTTTCTCCAATTTATTTTCTTTAATAATGGAGAAATATTTTTCATTTTTTTCAATAAATGAAAGCATATTGCTAGGCAAGCGCTTGTCAGCTAATTTCATATCAATCACTCCTGTTTTTCCTTTTAGCCAACCCGTTCGTATTTGTCCTTTTTTATTTTTAAAAGTGATTAATTTCATTTGATATAAATTTTAAAAAAAGATTAATTGGTTTTTCTAAATTCTCCCAAGACTCTTAAATCAATTTGGTCACTAACATTGAAGAGCGGCAAATTATCTCCGATGCCATAATCCAAGCGTTTTATTTTTCCAGTTGCTTTTACACCTATTTCCAATTGTTTCACTCGCTTATTCATTTGTGAACCAATCAACCACAAGTCCAATTCGACTGATTTTGTAATTCCCTTGATGGTCAAGTCACCAATTATTTTGTATTCATTTCCCGCTATTTTTCTAAAAAAAGTACTTTTAAAATGGAGTGTTGGATATTTTTCCACATCAAAATAATCTGCTTCTCTGAGGTGTCCATCTCTCAATTCAAAATCAGTATTGATGCTTGCAGTTTTAGCAGAAAATTCAAAAACTGCATCTGAAAAATCCTCTGTGGTTGTAGTAATTTTTGCATCGTACTCTTTAAAATTTCCATCCAATTCCGAAATCATGTGGTGCGTGACTGTGAATCCTACTCGTGTATGGCTTTTATCCAAAGTCCAAACATCCTGAGCGGAAAGAGAAAACGAAACAGCAAAAAGAAACGAGATTAATATTAAATTTTTCATTGCGTAATAATGTAATATACTGTAAGAAGTTTATTCGATTTTTTTGAGTGTGTTTTCATAGAATGCCTTGAAGGCATTCTATGATACGAAGCAAAAAAATTGCTTAAAAAAAGGTTGAAAATTGGACGCTCGGCACATGCAAAACATCTAACTTTCAACCTTCTTATTTCTTTAAAATATTAAAACGGCGCCATCAATCCACCAATAACCTTTCCTATCAATTGACCATGATTGGCACCTTCGGGTAATGGCTCTCCTTTAAATTCCAATCTTTCCCATTCTGCCAAAGTTTCTGAACCATTCACTACCATCATACAACGTTCGTAGCGGCGTTTCATAAAGGCATCAAAAGCTCCATCTATGCTATCCGTTTTTTGTAATTCCTCCACTAAGACCACCGCATCTTCGATAGCCAAAGCAGCTCCCGAACCCAATTGAGGCGCAGTC
>JBGCCY010000312.1:0-5764 GCA_045104975.1 Saprospiraceae bacterium | reverse complement strand
GTTTGTTCTTTTTTTGCAGCATCACCTTTGCAATCAAGGACAGCGCCGCAATGCAAATAAGTGGTTTGTGATTTTCCCAAAAAAGAAAAAAGGAGAAAGAAAAATAAGAGGGTAGTGGTTCGCATGGTTTTGATTTTGTTTTTGAAAAAAGGAAATTAAATTTTGACTTTTCTATTAATTAAATCTTCGAATTCTCTTTGTTGTTGTCCATCTTTAAATGCAGATTTTGGAATAATGAGTGCTTGATTTGAACCTGTATAAAGATAGAAACAAAGATCTGATTCTTTGAGGCTAGTGACAGCTTCCCATTGATAATTAGTATCAATGATTTTGGTTGTGTAATTTATTTTGTCTTCAAAAAACTCTACCACTCGGGATCCTGTGAGGAGGTCTTTATTTTTTCCAGAAGTCATTTGTTTATTTCCTATTCAGATTAAAAACCACCAGAGAACTCCTATAGTTAAAATTGGAATAATTGAACTGATTAAGTTTTCAATTTTGAATTCTTCCATAAAAAAAGTCCCCATTAGATTAAATGCAAACATAATGATCATGAATATTCCAAATCGCTTAATCCATTTATTTTTCAAGAAATGATTTTTTTGAAGGTCTCGAATATGTTCTACTGTTTGTTCGAATTCTAATTTCATTTTGATTTCTTTTAGGATTAATAAAATTTCCCAGTTTCCAAATCTCGTTTTATTTCAACATATGACTTTAAAATTCCAGTCATAAAAAGATAAACTCCAGCATCTAAAACTTGAGAAGCTGCAATTGCTCCCCCCACATTGATCGGAGCATCAGAATTGGAAAATTGCTCAGGTCGCATTGAGCCAGTTAGGATGATTACTTTATTATTTATTTTGGGAAAAATAAAATTCGCAGTCTCCATCATCGTATCAGTTCCATGAGTGATGATAAATTTATCAGCAGAATTTTTATTTATCAAATTCACTAAATTTTGGCGATCTTCATTGGTGATTTCCAAACTATCTTTTTGGCAAGCAGTCAAAATTTCATAGTCAAATGATGGGTTCAGTTTTTCCAAAATCCGTCGAATGGCAGGTTCGCCAAATTCGAAAGCATATCCTTTAATTGTTTTTGGATAATCTTTGTCGATGGTTCCGCCAGTTTGGATGAAGGTGATTTTCATTTTTTGAAAAAATATGTTTTGTGAAAAAGTAATGAGGTAATATTTTATATTTATGAACAATATAAAAGTAATCAAGCCTTATTTTGTTTTTTTAACAAAGAAAAATATAAAAATTTTTACGATGAAAAAATACGCTCTTCTATTGGTTGGTTTAATTTTTCCATTATTTCTTAGCGCTCAAAATTGGGCAGTTGATTTAGGGAAGCCCTATCAAAAAGTTTATAAAAAAGGCCTTTCACTTCATGAGAGTACTAATTTTTTAGGATTAAATAATCATTACTATTTCTTAAATTATAAAACTAAGAAGGAAAATGAAATTCTTCAATTTGATCTAAAACATAATTTAGTCAATGCTATTTCGATTGGAAAAACTCCAGAGGGGAAAAAGCTAAAAGCAGAAAAAGTATTAAAAACCAAAAGTGGATTTTTTTTGATTTCCTCCTTCTTCAAAAAAAGGAAAAAAGAAGGTTTTCTTTATGCTACGCGTATTAATAACGACGGAAGTATGGAGGAAGCTAAAGAACCACTTTTCTCTTACTTTACACATGATAATAATAATAGTTATTGGACTGTTTTCGCTGGAATTCAAAATAATGATACTTATGGTTTTAGCAGTAGTCCAGATTCTTCTAAAATTGTTTTTACAAGAGTAAAAGGGAGTCATGATTCAAAGCGTTCTGAAGGATCTGAAATTTATCAAGTCTTTGTATTTGATCAATACTTAAATAAAGTTTGGGAAAAAGATATAGTTCTTCCTAATGTTGATGAAAAAATTCAGGTAAAACAATTTGGGGTAACCAACAGCGGAGAAGTTTTTTTATTGGCAAAAAATAAAGGTTCTCGGATCGGAGGGAAATTTTGGATTCCTAAAAAAGATTTAATTATTCTAAGAGTAAACAAGGATGGGAAATATGCTATGAATACTTTACGATTAAAAAAATCCTTTCCTATTTCCGCTGCAATGTTTTCTGAAAATGATGATTTATATGTTGCAGGAATTTATACTAATGGAGAAAAAAAAATGAAAGGAGCTGATGGAACATTTATGATGAAATTTGATGAAGAAGATGAATTAATTTTTTCGGAGAAATATCCTTATGAGAATGAAATAAGAAAATATCTAATTTCGCATTATCCAAAAAGTGCAATGAATAATTTTTTCAATTTTGAGGTTGATGACTTATTGATTAATTTCGAAAATGGTTACTTTTTAATTGTTTCAGAAAACAGATATGAAGCTAATTCTGATGATATAATTGTTTCTCGTTTTTCTTTTGAGGGAGAATTAGAGTGGAATTGTCATCGGAACAAAAGTTTTTATGGAACGAAAGGATCTTATGGATTATCTCATCGAAACGGAAATATTTATTTGATTTATAATACTACGAAAACGACTGATGAGAAAAAACAGATTAAGCATGATGTAAGATCAAACATAGGATCATTTTATACAGATGTGATAAGAATTAATAACAAAGGTGAGATTGATTTTGAAGAGACTATTTTTCATTCAAGGGAATTAATAAATCCTGTTATTCCAGTTTTTACTCGAAGAATTTCTAATGGAAATATGTTATTGTTTTTTGTTAATAACTATGTTATGCAATTTGGGACGCTGAGATTTAGATAAAAAATATAAAAAAAGCGGTGTTAGCGTTTCAAACGCTAACACCGCTAAAGTATTAATGGGGATTTTTACGCTCTAAGGCTTAGCCACTTTCACTTCACCACTCGCATCCAATACGATAATTTCATAACCTAATTTCTCCAATCCTGGACGAATAGATTTTTCATCACCTACGACCAAGATGTACATATTTTCAGGTTGCAAATATTTTTTCGCCAAAGCATCCAATTCTTTTTTCGTTACATTCTCAACGATTTTAGTTTGCTCATCAACAAATGAACGATCTAAATCATAGTGAACGATTCTTCTTAAGAATCCAGCTTTTTGTCGAGGAGTCTCGTAATTTCTAGCATCACGTTGACCAATTGAACTCTTCATAAATGCTAATTCATCATTAGTGATTCCATCTTTTTGGTATCCTTTGATTTCATTGATGAATTCTACTACACTACTATCTGTAGCAACAGCTTTTACACCAGCGCTAGCTGTGAATGAACCAATTTCTTCATCAGCAAAGAAACCAGCACGAGCACCATAAGTCCAACCTTTATCTTCTCGAAGATTCAAATTGATACGACTATTGAAGGCACCTCCCAAAGGGAAATTCATCAAGTAAGATTTGTAGTAATCGCCATTCACATCATATTTCATATCAGTTAAATAACCGATTCTGATTTCTGATTGAGGCGCATCAGTTTTGTCAACGATATAGATTTTCGTTTTTTCTTTTTTCTCTTTAACTTCAGCAGAAGGAATTTTTACTGATTTTGCTTTCCAATCTTTTAAGAATTGTAATTGAGGCATTACTTCTTTTTCAGAAATATCACCCACTACTACTAATTCAGAAACAGAAGGAGAATAATATTTTTTGTAAAATGATTTTACATCATCCAAAGTAATATTTACAACTGATCCTTCATCTCCACTTGTTGGAATTGCATAGATATGATCTTTTCCATAAAGTAATCGATTGTACACTTGGCTAGCAGTTGTACTTGGATCTTTACGGCTACTTTTGATTCCTTCCAATTGTTGTTTTTTCAATCTTTCAAAATCTTCTTCAGCAAACAAAGGATTCATCAAAATCTCTTCTGCTAATTTTAATGTAGCAGGTAAATTCTTTTTCAATGAACTTACAAACATAGTTGTTGAACTTCTTCCTGCACCAATACTTACACTACTTCCTAATTTTCGAAGCTCTTCTTGAATCTCTTCTGAAGTATAATTCTTGGTTGCTTCATTCATCATGCTACCAGTCAATGATGCCAAACCAGATTTTGATTTGTCCATTGCATCTAATTTATGTCCACCATTAATGGTCAACTGTAAAGATACGGTTGGAATTTCATCACTTTTGGTTCCGATTACTTTGATTCCATTTTTGAAAGTGGATTTCCAAAATTCAGGAACTTTAACAACAGGGTTAGCACCTAAACCAGGTTTTTTACTTCTGTCAAATGTATCACCAGTCGCTTTATTGTAAACCATTTTTGAATAGTCAGTAGTTGGGAATGGATTTTTCTTCCCTTCAGCTGAAAATTTAAAGTTATCTGCTTTAGCAGGCTTTTCTTCTTCGCTTGCCAATACACTAACTAATACGTAAGGTTGGTCTTTGATATATTTTTTAAATACACGCATTACATCATCTTTTGTAATTGCCATATATCTATCTAGTTCAGCACCTATTCCATTTGGAGTTCCTTTGAAAGTTTGAAAACTTGCCAATTGAGAAACTTTTCCACTTACACTTGCCAAACTATTAATCATATTTGATTCTGTATCTGCTTTGAATTTTTCGATGTCTGCATCAGTTACTCCTGCTTTTTCAAAGTCTTCCAAAATTTGCAATACTTGTGATTCAAATACTTCCAATGATTGACCTGGGAAAGGCAAAATAAACATAGAAAATTCACCCGATAATTCACTTGCAGGATTGAAAGAAGAAGCTTGAATTGCTTTCTGAGTTTTTACAAAATTCTTATAGAAGTAAGAACTTTTTCCAGTTCCTAAAATTTCAGCTAAGCAATCTAAAGGTGCTTCATCTTTATGAAATCTAGGTACAGTAGGGTAAGTAAAAATTACGGCCGGGAATCGAATGTTTTTATCAACATAAGAAACGTATCGGTTTTCTTTTAAAGTTGGTTTTTCCAGTTTCATGTTTTTTACTGCAGGACCAGTAGGAATATTTCCAAAATATTTCTCTACCATTTTGATCACATCTTTTGGATTTACATCTCCACCTACAGTCAAAGTTGCATTATTTGGTCCATACCATCTCAAGAAGAATTTTTTCAAATCTTCTACATTTACACGATCAAGGTCTTCCAATTTTCCAATCGTCAACCATGAATATGGGTGACCGTAAGGATACAAAGCCTCAGCTTGCAATTCTCTGTATGCACCATAAGGTCTATTATCAACATTTTGTCCTTTTTCGTTTTTCACCGTTTCTCGTTGAATCTCAAACTTTTGCTGAGTAACAGCATCAAGAAAGAAACCCATTCGGTCAGCTTCTAGCCAAAGCATTTTTTCCAATTGGTTACTAGGTACAGTTTCGAAGTAGTTAGTTCGGTCACGGTTAGTAGTTCCGTTAAGCGTTCCACCAGCTTCAGTTACTGTTTTAAAATGTTCTTCGTCAGCTACATTTTCAGAACCTTGAAACATCATATGTTCGAAGAAATGAGCAAATCCAGATTTTTTTAATTCTTCACGAGCAGAACCTACATGGTAAGTTACATCAACGTGAACTAAAGGATCAGAGTGATCTTCATGGATCACCAACGTTAATCCATTGGAAAGCACATGCTTTTCGTAAGGGATAACGATTTTATCTCCTTTCTTTTCCACCTTCTCAATCATTTTAGTTTGAGCGAAGAGGGATGAAGAGAAAATCAAAAAAGTAAAAATCAAAAAGTTTTTCATAATTAAAGTTTTTGTCAAAAATTAACGCGTACGTATTTTAACTTATGATTAAAGAATATATA
>JBGCCY010000311.1:0-26725 GCA_045104975.1 Saprospiraceae bacterium | reverse complement strand
TCAATTTTAAATAATACTTCTCCATCTTGTAATTCAGGAGTTTCAGCCTCTGAAAATTTTGTATTATTTAATTCTGTTTTGTGGACTAGGAAGGTTTTATTTTTCATGTAGAAATATTGTTAGTGTAAATTTTCTTTTTTTTTTCTTATTTAATTAGAACGGGTATACATTATTCTATAAAATTTTCATTTTATTTTAAATTTCTTTGAATTAAAAGAAACTTCTGACTTTATAATATTAATACCTTTTACTGAAACCTTTATACTGTCATCTTTAATTTCATTTGGGTCGAAAGTATAAAAACCTCTTCCCTTAATACTTTCAATCTTTTTGTCATTTACTAGTATTTCAATTTCATTGATATCTGAATTATCTGCCAAGGAAAATATTTCAATCTGTCTTTTCCCATTGGGTAATTCTTTCTCTCCACCTAAATGCACCAAAAAATAACCATAATTAAGTTCATACTTTTGCTTATGCTCAACAACCAATTGGAAAATAAAAGAATGCAAAATAAATAAATCCAATTCCAATTGATGCGTTTTTATTTGATTAGTTGGAGTTTGATTTTCTAAGGGCTTTTTAGGAAGACTTTGAATTGTTGCAATAAGAGAACGTCCCCGTTTATGCGTCGTGTGCGCGCATAGCACATGACCGTCATACACATTGTTAGACCTCGTTTTCTTTTTTTATTCGCCGTAATGTTCAATCATCATTTTTTTTATATCAATCGGATGATACGTTGCCCCTTCTGGAATTAATTCATTTAGGTATTCAAATTGTGGTTCATCTAAAATTATCATTGTACTTGATTCGTCCATAAACAAACCAAAAACTCTTTCTTCTTTTCCGAATTCTTTAAGTATTTCATCAACTAATTTGAACCCTGAATTAAATGCTGTTGCCCTATCTGATGAACCTGATGTGTCATATGTTTTTTCATTTAATTCAATTGTTCGTTTTGTGTAAGTCGATGAATTATTATCAAATTCTTCTACATATCCCCCAACTTTCAAATCAATTCCCATTGCTTTAAAAATTGGCAACATTACTTTTATTAGGTCGTATATTCCATTTGATTCGTAAATTGATTCGGCATCAATTCCAAAGATTCGATTTAGTCCTTCCCAAGGGAAATTTATTATTCCGTCTTCTTTGTAATCTTCAAATGTTTTCTCAACTATTGATTCTAAATTATTTGAATCGACATATTTAAAATATTCCAATTCTTCAAGTTTCTTATTTACCGATTCTTTTGATTTATCCATTGTTGTTGTTTTTTAATTTTTAATGAGATCTAACTTAAATCTATCTGTACCTTTTAGCAAAAAAAAAAATCTACTCAAACAACAAACTAATAAATTCCCCAACACACGCAGGTTTCTCCACCCCTTCAATTTCTACCGAACAACCCCAAAATATCTTACAACCGTTTTCACCATAAGCTTCTACCTTATTTATTTTTCCATTCAATCTCAAACGACTTCCTGCTGGAACAGGATGCGGAAATCGAACATTATTCAATCCATAATTCACGCCCATTTTTCCACTTTTAATCGTAACCGCTTCTTCCAACATTTTGGACAAAAGCGAAACGGACATAAATCCGTGAGCGATCGGAGTCTTAAATGGTGATTCTTTTTTTGCTCTTTCGACATCAACATGAATCCATTGATAATCCAAAGTAGCATCTGCAAAAGCATTAATCATTTCTTGCGTAACTGGAATCCAATCACCTTGAGGAAGCGCATCTCCTTCCATCTTAACTAAGGCTTCAATATTTTCTATTTCTAATTTTGGCATCTTGTTTTTGTTTTCAAAGTACAGGCGAATTCATTCGCCTTCAATAAACTAAACTCAAGGCGAATGAATTCGCCTGTACTGGATTTCGACTAATTGCTAATCACAATTTTTCCCCGCACTTTTCGATTCATCATTTCTTCCAATGCTTTAGTAGCATCTTCCAATGGATAAACGGCATGAATATGTGGTTTTAATTTCCCTTCAGCATACCATTGCATTAATTCCATGGTATTTTGAATATTTTTATTAGGAAATTTCATAGCAAAACTTCCCCAGAATACGCCAACAATTTGACACCCTTTTAGCAAAGGTAAATTCAATGGAATTTTTGGAATATCTCCTGCGGCAAAACCAACTACTAAAAATCGTCCTTCCCAAGCCATCCCTCGAAGTGCTAACTCTGAATAATTTCCTCCAACCGGATCATAAACTACATCAACTCCTTTTCCATCAGTCAAGGCTTTGATTTGTGCTTTCAAATCTTCGGTGGCATAATTAATTGTTTCATCTGCACCATACTCTTTGCACAGTTCTAATTTTTCATCCGTTGAAGCTGCTGCAATCACTTTTGCTCCCATCAATTTCCCTAACTCAACAGCTGCTAATCCTACTCCACCTGAAGCACCTAATACTAAAAGAGTTTCTCCTTCTTTCAATCGAGCGCGATCTTTTAAGGCATGATAAGAAGTTCCATAAGCCATCATAAAAGAAGCGGCTATTGGAAAATCCATATTGGGAGGTTTTGGAAAAACAGCTTTTCCATCCACTACCACTTCCTCTGCAAATCCACCATGTGATGCAAAACCAAAAACTTCATCTCCTACTTTTAAATGTTTGATTTTTTCGCCAACGGCTTTTACTACACCTGCAATATCACTTCCTGGAGTGAAAGGTAATTCAGGTTTGAATTGATATAATCCTTGAACTATTAATGTGTCAGGGAAATTAACGCCGCATGCTTTTACCTCAACTAATACTTCTTTTTCTTTTGGTTGACGGCTTTCCACATCTTTGTAAACTAAAGTAGATGGATGTCCAAATTTTTCACAGACTATTGCTTTCATATATTGCCCCTGCCTCCGCCTAAGGCGGAGAACGTGAATGGGTAGTTTTGTTTTTTAATAAATCATTATTATTCTATAGTACTAGACAGAATAAAACAAGAATAATTTAACCACAGAGAGCACGGAGGGGAGACACAGAGAAAACAGAGCACTCCGTGATCTCTGTGTCTCTTCTCTGTGTTCTCTGTGGTTAAAAAAGAACTATTTAGATTTTAAGCTACAGGAGTTTCCTCCAACACTTTCAATACCAATTTACCTTTCTTATCTCCAGTAAAAAGTCGTTCAAAAGTACTGTGGAAATTTTCGATACCATCATAGATATCTTCTTTACTTTTCAATTTCCCTTGAGCTAACCACATCCCCATATTTTGAGCAGCCTCTTTATATTTTGGCGCATAATCCATCACTACCATTCCTTGCATCGTTCCTCTATTTACCAACAGTGATAAATAATTACTTGGGCCTTTGATCGCTGTGGTATTATTATATTGAGAAATTGCTCCACAAATTACGATCCGTGCATGCATCCGAATTCTTGCCAAAGCAGCATCCAAAATTTCTCCTCCAACATTATCAAAATAAACATCGATTCCTTTTGGACAATGCTCTTTGATACCTGCATGAACACTTTCATTTTTATAATCAATCGCTCCATCGAATCCTAATTCATCAACAATATATTTACATTTCTCAGGTCCTCCCGCGATTCCAATTACTCGGCAGCCTTTAATTTTTGCAATTTGTCCGACTACGCTTCCTACTGCTCCAGCTGCACCAGAAACTAAAACTACATCTCCTTCTTTAATTTTCCCCACTTCCATGATTCCGAAATAAGCAGTCATTCCAGGCATTCCTAAAGTTCCAATATACATTGGCATCGGTGCTAAACTAGTATCTACTGCATAATATCCTGTCCCATCAGTTACATTATATTGTTGAACTCCTCCCCAACCAGTTAAAACATCCCCAACTTTATACGTTGGATGATTATTTACCTTTACAACTTCGCCAATTGAACCTGCTCGCATCACTTCACCTAAACCAACAGGTGGAAGATATGATTTGACATCACGCATCCATCCTCGCATTGCAGGATCCAAAGAGATGTAATGATTTTTTATCAAAACCTCTCCTTCTTTCAATTCAGGAATTGGATTGCTTTCCAAGTTCCAAGTATCTGCATCAGGCATTCCTGCTGGACGTTTAACTAACTTTAATTGCTTATTCATAATTGATTTTTTTAAATATTTAAGATTGACTTTATTGGTATTCTATTTTACTTTTTTTGCTGCAAGCATTGCTTTAAACATTTGCATCTTTATTCTCACTTCTGGACTCCACCATACTTTTAAGGCTTCTGCCAATTCTTCTTCGCTTTGCTCATTTAACTTTTCTAACCACTCACTACGCAATTTTGTTTTTGTATTCAACCAAATATTTCTATCTGCTTGTAAATAGTGTCTCATTCTTTTTTCCGCTTTCGGCAAAACTTCTTCCATAGGAACAACTTCATCCACTAATCTTGCTTCATCTGCTTCTTTGGTATTCAATAATTTCCCAGCCAAAACATATCGGTACGCCAAACTTTTTCCTAACCAAAAGGAATACGCTTCAATCAAGTTAGTTGAAATCTGAACATTTACCGCTACTTCATTTAAACCAATTCCATATTTCTCTCCTTCTGCCATGACTCGATAATCTGCGGCAATAGCAATCACCGTTCCTCCTGCTGGCGAATGTCCTGTGATAGCACAAATAAATGGTTTGGTAAATTTGGCTAATTCAATGTACATCAAACCAAAAGCAGTAAAAAAATCTCGGATTTTCGCTTCGTCATAATCATATAATTCGATCAAATCTAACCCCGCTGAAAACACTCCTGTTCGTCCACTTAGGATCACTCCATGCACAGTTTCATCTTCTTGCATAGACTTGAAAGTACTTCTAATTTCGTTGACCATTTGAAAGTTAATCGCATTAACTTTAGCACGATTCATTGTGATGATGGCGTACTCCCCTTTCTTTTCAATCTCTAAATAATCCATGTTTTTTATTTTGGCTTAAATGTAGTTAATTAATTAAGTGGCATGATATAACGAGTTTAATATTCTTGATGGGTATAATTTAGTTAATGCAAATGCACCAAAATCATTAGGACGGAACTACGTCCCTTATGCTTTTTTTGAAAGACAGTTACTACAAGCAGGGACAGGCCTCTGGGCCTGATCGTTCAAAAGTCCGTTAGAACTGATCCTGTTTGTAGAGAAACTAGTTAAAAAAGCTTACTTGTTTTTTAGGTATTGTAAATTGCTTTTACTACCATGTCAAAATTACCAATTCATTTATCTTAAGTTTATGTCTAGTAAAAAATAATTTATGTCTGAAATGGTTTTTAAATATATAGAAAAAGGAATTTCGATTGAAGATGATGACTTTGATGAAATTTATCCTGAGGAGATTCGGCCAATGGCATTTACTCATTTTACACCTGTAGAAATGGCGATCAAAGCAGCAAAGTTTTTAGTTCAAAAGAAAGGGATGAAGGTTTTGGATATTGGTTCAGGTGCAGGTAAATTTTGTATGATTGGCTCAGTTTGTACAGATGGACATTTTACAGGAGTGGAGCAAAGAGATAATTTACATGAGTTGGCAGAACGAATTTTCAAAAAATATCAATTGAAAAATATCGATTTTATTAATTCAAATATTAATCAAATTGATTTTAGTGATTATGAAGCTTTCTATTTTTTCAATCCATTTTATGAAAATATTATTCAGTTTGAAAAAATAGATGACTTGGTTGATGTGGAAACTGATTTGTATGATGAGTATTCTAATTATGTCAAAAATCAATTAGATAAGATGCCTTCGGGGACTCGATTAGTTACTTTTTTTAGCGCGTATGATGAAGTACCTGAGAGTTATAAATTAATTTCAAAGGATGATCGTCAAAAAATCTCTATGTGGGAAAAATCCACACTTCCGTAGGGCGACTTTCCAAGTCGTTAACCGTTGTACGACTCTCTGAGTTGTTGACACTTTTTTCACGACTCTCCGAGTCGTTGTACGGTTAACGACTCGGAGAGTCGTTTTACTTTCCTTTTTCTATGATGAATTTTTGAGTAATCATTTTCTGTCCATCCGCTTTGATCACTATGTAATGTAATCCATTTCCATATTTCTTCAAATCAAAAATAGGATGTGGGTTTTCTAAAATTTCCAATTTTCTTTCTTCCATCAAAACTCCTCTAGCATCATAAATATGGATCGTTACATTTTTGGAAATGTATTGTTTTAAATTAATGGATATTTCATTTTTAGCTGGATTTGGAAAAATAGAAATTTGATCACCATTCGGTCCAAAACTCACTTTTTCTATTTTAGAGAAAACTTCAGAACCATCTTTTTGGATTAATTTCAAGCGATAATAATTATCTCCAACTAAAGGTGAATGATCTATTTCTTTATGAAAAATAAAACTAGGGATTTCAGAGTTACTTTCTTTTTTTCCAAAAAATTCAAAGTGTTGTCCATCCGAAGATTTTTCCAAAATGAATAATCCTGTTCGATCATTCAATGTGCATCCCCAATCTAACTGAGTTTCATTATTATGTTTCACAGCTTGAAAATAGACATCTTGATCAACTTGACTAA
Source organism: Saprospiraceae bacterium (assembly GCA_045104975.1). Taxonomy (GTDB): domain Bacteria; phylum Bacteroidota; class Bacteroidia; order Chitinophagales; family Saprospiraceae; genus CAJQQY01. Next base: position 20,204 of record JBGCCY010000311.1, on the reverse strand, counting down.
ATGAATTTGGATTGGTTATCAAATTACTAGAAATACATCCAATCGCTTCAACTTCTCCCAAAACTAAATATCCACTACCTTCCATTTGCACACGAATATATCTTGCATCCATATTTAAATTAATTGTACTTGGAGAACCGACTAAGCCATTAATGAAAAACTCTGCAGCTGCTTGACTTCGAGAAGTAGCCAAATCTGTACTTGTAAATGCGCTGTTAGAAATCAAAATATAAGCGTTCCGAGTCTGGTCAACACCATCCGTTCGATTATAAATATTGATTTGTTCCAATGAATAACTTTCTCCTAAATCAACATCCCACCAAGGTTCTGTTTCATTTTGAGTTGCTGAAACTGTGGAATTAGAAATTGGATTCGTAAAGAAAACTCCATTGGTATTGCCATCCACCGCTTTCGATGCACTCCCCGTAATTCCTCCTGCATTTAAAGTGGAAGATTGATTGGCCGTTTTATTTAATGCAACATTGCTCGTGATTGAACAGCCCGTATTTATTGGGGTTCCGCTACAATTACAATTTCCATCTTCAACATCATTATCCGTAAGTGTATTGTTATCGTCACAAGGAGCACCTGCATCGGGACAACCACCTCCATTGGTACAACCTATAATTTCGACTTCTGAAATAGCTAAGAAAGATGTTCCTACCAATTGAATTCGAACATATTGTCCAGTCCCAAATACATTAATGGTGGTTGGTCGGTCAGCAATTCCTGTTTCTAAAAAACTAGTGACACCAGCCTGATTAATTGAACTATTTAAATCTTGCGAAGTAAACGGAACGTCAGAAACCAACACATAATAATTTCCAAAAAAATCTGCGCAACAATCTGTTCGATTCCAAAGATTGATCGTTTCTATATTTGAATTTTCTCCAAGATCAACTTCCCACCAAGCATTAGCAACCCAATTTGTCAAAGTCGTTGTTGGAGCTCCCCAAAAATTACCATCGGTAATTCCATCAACAGCTCGACTTGCATCTGCATTCAATTGAGTTCCAGATTGTGTAGCCGTTTTTCCCAAAGCAATATTAGAAGTAGTTGTACATGGACCGAGTGGAGGTTCGGTTACTTCAAAAATTTGAGTGACAGATGGCGCAGGATTATAAGTTGCATTTCCAGTTTGCTCTACTTGAACAATAACATTTCCAGTTGTTCCATTTAAAGTAATTGTATTTCCAATAATGGTTGCTGGCCCAGAAATGATGGAATAAGAAACAGCTAAACCAGAAGATGCAGTTGCATTTACTGTAAATGAATCATCCGTAATTGTCTTGTTAGAAATCGGATCAAAGGAAATCGTTTGGTTTTCTAATCCAGAAGAATTACTACATCCGATGATTTCGACCTCTGACAAAGCTAGAAATCCTTGACCTTCCAATTGCACTCGAACATATCTTCCAGTTTCATTTATTGAAATGGTAGAAGGTGTCCCTGCTTGGGTATTTTGATAAAAACTAGAAACGCTACTTTGATTTAAAGTACTATTTAAATCAGTTGAAAGAAATGGTTGATCAGAAATCAAAACATAATAATTATCTAAAATTTCTGAACAACAATCTGTTCGATTATAAACTTTTATCTCGTCAATATCTGCAACCGATTCAAGGTCAACTTCCCACCAAGATTCATTCCCCCAATTGGTAATAGTAACTGAATTTCCATCCCAAAAATCACCATTTATATTTCCGTCATTCGCTCTTGATGCATCTGCTCCAAATTGAGTACTGTGTTGTGACGAAGGTTTATTGATCGCGATATTTGTTGGATTATTACATCCTCCAGTAGTCGGTATCGTATAATTTATATTCAAAGTGTTGGAAGGTGAATTATTCAAATTACCGGCAAGATCACTTACTGATTGGGCAGGTAAGGTGATAGAGACCACTCCTTCATTAATTGGCGAAATAGTCAATGAATACGTAGAATTCGAACCACTCAAATTTGATGGATTCCCATTTGAAATATTAAAATCTGAAAGGGTTAGTCCATTGATATTTTCAGAAAAATTAACGTTGACTACAAAACCAGAAGTGACATTATTAATTGCGGTGGAAAGTGTCGCAGTCGGAGGTGTTGTGTCTCCCCCACTCCCTGTGAAATTCGTATTTCCCAAAATCCCCAAACTTAAATTATAGTAAGTTCCACTTCCAGAAGTTTCTAATTTTAAAGTTTTTACCAAATAAAAATTTTCCCCAGACATAGGAGAATTATCGCTAAATGAAGTGCCCGTAATTATATTGTTATTTATTTTTTGAAAAGTACCATTGACGCTTGAAGATCGATAAATATTATAACCGACTATGGTTTCATTGGTTGGAGAATTCCAATTTAAATTTACTGAATTAGAATTATTAGAAACTTGCAAATTACTCGGTGGCTCGACCATATGCATTCGCAAAGTTGGATCTCCCATCAAAGCGGTAGAAATTAAACCTGGCCCATAAGGCAGGTAAATATCATTCGGATTATTTTGTGTAGCAAGCAGTCCATCTCCGATTGTATAACCCATTGACATATGATGTAATGAAAAAGGTGGATTACCTGCATAACAACTCACTAAAGTCTGACCAGAAGCCAAAGGCGCTCTCAAAAAATTATTATCAAATGCCCAATTTCCAAATTGGCTTCCAAACAAAAGGGTAAAAACATTTTGCAAATTACTGTTGGTAAAATCGTTAGTTGTCCCTATTCCCTGAGCAGAATTGGCATTCCCACTTCCTGCACCATAACTCCACAAATAACTTCCAGCATTCATTGCTGAAAAATAATCTGCTTGAATAATATTGTTTGCTCCAAACATGGTTGAAAAATTTCGGTAACCTGTCGCAGCAGGTGCGCCAATTGTTTGTCCAATATTATCATCCATCAAAGCGCGACGAGTTGGGTTAATTTGACGGGTTTTAAATTGATGATTTTTAATTAAATATTGTTGCACCAATTGAACTTCTGTTTGGCCAAATGTAGGCATGTCAAAAAAATCAACTCGACCTACTTGTAATTCTACCTCACCTGACGGCGGTACATTTTGATCAAATCTTCCATCTCCTGGTACGTTGTGATAAATCGGTAAAAAAGGAGCAGTTGTATTGATGGTATTATCTGTCCAAATTCCATCCATTTCTCCATAAAAAACATCTGCAGGGTAAGCTCCTTCATTTTCGGTATGCGTATCTGGAAAAATACTCCCAGAATAAGCAATAGGAACATGACCTAACAACAAAACAGATTTTAAATCTGAGTTAGAATTATATACATTTTTTATTGCAGCATGAACATTTCCAATTGGATCATTTCGATCAACATTTATGGTGCTCACTCGCCATCCATCCTTGATAAAATCCATTTCCAATCCTGACAATTCAGTTGCCAAGGGAGTGACTAAATCATTTTCAACAACCAATAAAACTCTTCCTCGATCTTCGATGGGAGGCAGCTCAATTCCTGCATAAATAAATCCATACTCCGGACGAGGCCGCAAAAAATTCCCTGGCGCACCATCGCTATCTATAATTTGTCCAGTCGAAGTATTTTGTAAACTCCAATAAGTACTATTGTCAACCATACTTGGTTTGATCGTAATATATATTTCCGAACAGCCTGAACCATCATTACAAACTGTAAAATTGGTACTTTCTGTCGAACCAAAATCATCACCATATGCTACTGTACTATTACAATTTTTCAATTCATAAAATCCATTTCCAAAACTGCAACATAAACCAATTCCATTCGAATCATTGATCGTAAATTTAACTGGCGTTCCTGCCGGTACACAAACTGTTTTTTCATAATTAGAAAAATCCTCTTTGAAAAAAGCATACTCATACCCTACTCCAACTTGCACATTAGAATCTGCATAACTTGTCGCATTGCCTGGCAAAGTAACAATCGGATTTCCCCAATTAGTATCATTCAATCCCTTTCGATAAACTACATATTCAGTCGCACCATTATCAGCTTTCCATTGCAAATTTATTTGTGGAGGACTGACTTGAGTTGTCGCACTTAATTGAACTGCTCGCTCCTGAGGTGAAGGTTGGGGCTGCTGCGCAAAAGCATTTTGGCAAAACCATAGAATTAGTAAAAGAGGGAAAAATTTGTTCATGGTCAAATTTTTAGATTGAAGAAAGTTTAGCATTTAAAATAGATTATTAATTGAAATCGGAATGGAATCTAAAAATAGGTAAACTAAAAAGGAAGAAGAAAAGAATAACTTTAAAAGTGTTCAAATAATTGAAAAGTAAGGGTTTTGACTTAGTATATTAAAGAATAAAAATGATTTTCCACAGAGGATTAGCAAGGGTTCCTTGATTTCAAATTCTCAGCTATGGATCAGTTATTTATGATCACGTAGTAATTCCTTTTCCCAACCAATAATTAATTTTAGCACGTAATATAAACTAATCGCTCCTAGTAAATGCTTTATCGTATGTCCACTCCAAAAACCTAAAAAGTCAAAAATGACATCATCAAAAAGTTCGGTCAATTTGGCTAAAATATACCAGCCTAAGATGTAATAAATGTATCGAACATAGTTTGTTTTTTTAGGGAAAAGACATAATACAAAAGGAGCAATGATCATTGGAAAAAATTGAACAAAAATATAAAACCGTAAATCTCCTTGTCCAATCATCTCTGTGTATCGCCAATAAAAAACACTAAAAATCCCAAGTGGTACTAAAATATAAAAAGCGATTCGGCCTTCTTTTTTTCCAATAAAATCATAAATCAATAATGAAAAAATTGGCATAAACATCAACGTCATCGGCAATCTGTCCCAAACTAAAGTATAATTATCAGGTGCCCAATGATAATATGCTGAACCGAAACAAGCTATAAAAATTCCTAGACATAACACTAAAGGAAGCAATTTTGACACTAGATCTGGACGCAATTTCCAATGCTGCAAACTTACCCAAGTACCATAAATTCCAATAAAAAATAATGGCAAATTACTCATCACATTCCAAAAATTAGGAATCTCGAAAATCTTGCGTTGATCTCCAAAATCATGATAAGCTAAATCTTGTGCAATTGGGTTTTGAAATAACAATACTCCTACAAAAATAAAAAAGACTAGAAATATAATTTGGTAACGATAATTCTTCAGACTATTAAACATTGGTTTTTTGTTTTTTAATTCTCTATAAAAGTAATTAAAAAAGAAAGTACTTTTGTTAAAAAAAAAAATTACAAAATCAAAAATAATAAAGTTATACTTTAATCATTTTATTAGTTTACGAGCGATAAAAAAATACTTTCAAAAATACATCATGAGAACACAAGACATTGCTTACATTTTAGTTAGTTGTATTTCTATTGTCATCATCTTAATGTACGGACAAGCCATCCTAATCCCTTTTATTTTAGGCTTACTTCTTTGGTTTATTGGAAAAGAGTTAGAAGCTACACTAGACAAAATCAGTTTTATTAAAAAGAAATTCCCTAACTGGTTAAAACATATTTTGTCATTTGGAATCATCATGATTGTCTTGGTTTTTATTACCAATATCCTTACGACCAATATTAATTCTCTAGCTCAATCTTTTGAAAAGTATGAACCGAATTTTGATGCATTACTTTTACAAATAGACGGTTGGCTAGGAGTTGACACCAAAAAAGCAATAACTAATTATTCAGGAAATTTAGATTTTGGTAATATCTTACAAATGCTTTTTTCTTCCATATCGGATTTAATTAGCAATGGTTTTATGATTTTGCTTTATGCCGTATTTATATTGTTAGAAGATGCTAGTTTTAAACCAAAACTTAAAGCAATTTTTGTGGGCAATGAAAATGAAGAGAAGGTAGATGGTATACTACAAAAGATAAGTACTTCTATTTCTAGTTATTTCGGATTAAAAACATTACTTAGTTTAATCACCGGAAGTTTAAGTTATATTGCTCTTAGAATCATCGGAGTAGATGCTCCAGAATTTTGGGCATTTTTAATCTTTATTTTAAATTTTATTCCAACCATCGGATCGCTTATTGCTACAGTTTTTCCAGCCATATTTTGCTTATTTCAATTTGGCACTTTTACCCCAAGTCTTTTAGTTTTAGGAATTGTAGGTACCATACAAGTTATCGTCGGGAATTTTTTAGAACCAAAAATTATGGGAAGTTCGATGAATATTAGTCCTTTAGTAACCATCTTGTCACTATCGATTTGGGGAGCAATTTGGGGGATTATCGGAATGATATTGAGTGTGCCGATTACGGTGGTAACGATAATTGTTTTTTCTCAATTTGAAAAAACCAAGTCTGTGGCGATTATGCTTTCGGAGAAGGGAGAGATCAGTACGTAGTAGGCAGTTTTCAGTAAGCAACTGCCTACTAAAAACTGTCTACCGAAAACTGTTTACCTTGCTTTAATTATTTGTGAAAAATCCGTTGCCTTCAACGAAGCTCCTCCAACCAATCCACCATCCACATCTGGCTGAGAGAAAATCTCTTTAGCGTTTGCTGGTTTCACACTTCCTCCGTAAAGAATCGTTGTCGCATCAGCAATTTTATCATCATATTTTCTAGCAATCATTTTTCTAATTTTATCATGCATTTCTTGCGCTTGTTCAGGAGAAGCGGTCACCCCAGTTCCGATCGCCCAAATTGGTTCATAAGCAATCACTACCTTTGCAAAATCCTTTTTTGACAAATGAAACAAACCTTCTCTCAACTGTTTGGAAACGTGTCTTGCATGATTTCCTGCCTTTCGAACACTTAATGGTTCACCGCAACAAAAAATTGGCAACATTCCATTACTTAAAACTGTATTTGTTTTTTTAGCCAATAAAGCATTTCCTTCTTTGAAATATTGTCGTCGTTCGCTATGTCCAAGGATAACATATTTTACACCAACTGATTTCAACATGCTAACCGAAACTTCCCCTGTGTAAGCACCGCTTAATTCATCAGAACAATTTTGAGCAGCTACTTCTATCCCCTTGGTATCTTTAACGATAGTTGATATTGATTGAAGATGAGTAAATGGTACTCCTAAAATAACTAACGCATCATTTGCTTTTGATTTTTTCACCAAAGCTTTGGCTAGTTTTTCCCCTTCTTTGATCGTGGTATTCATTTTCCAATTTCCTGCTACGATAAGTTGTCTTGACATGATTTGATTTTTGATTTAAAAAAATAGAAATGCAAATGTAAAAATTTTAAAAAGAAAATTTAGCAAAGTTGTTTTTGCAAAATTTCGTTTTCTTTGCACACGGAGATAGATAAGCATATCGTTTCCTGTCATGGTAGAAAAAGAGTTCATTTTTTATCCCTCCATTTAATTAAAAATATCATTCACGTGAAATACTATTTTTTTATATTTTTTTTCTTTTTAGCTCAGACTACTTTTTGTCAAAGAGATACGATTGAATTTAGTACATTTTCGATTCAATTAGATTCTTTGGTTGTGACGGCAACTCGGAAGGGTTTCGATGTGGATGATTTTATTAAAATGGTTCAAGAGGATGAATCATTTTATAAAGCTTTTCGGAATATTCGAACAATGACATACACTTCAGATAATGATTTGCAGATGTTTTCGAAAAAAGGAAAGGTTAAAGCAAGTTTAAAAAATACTATTCAACAAACTTCAGATGGTCGATGTCGAACCATGGAAATCATTAATCCATTCATCTCAGGAAAATATTATAAGCGAAAAAAGAAAATTCGATACTACACCGCTAAAATGCATGATCGACTTTTTTTTACTTATGGAAAAGTTTGCGAATCTGACAAAATTGAAGATCAAGAAGGATATAATGATTCCAAGAATTTAACTGGAATGAGTAAACATATCAATGAATTAAAAAAACTTATTTTTTATCCTGGACGAAAAGCAGATGTTCCTTTTATCGGAAAAAAAACTGCCATCTTCGAAGAGAAAATGGCAAAGTATTATGATTTTTCTATTTCCTCAAAAACTTATAAATCAGAAACAGATTGTTATGTTTTTTTAGCAAAAGTAAAAGCCGGAACTAAACAAAATAAAACAGTCATCAAATACATGGAGACCTTTTTTGATAAGAATACTTTTCAAGTGATTGCTCGAAATTATCATTTGGCTCACAGCGGAACCATGTTTGATTTTGATGTAAAAATGGATATCTCTTTAAAAACTGTTGGCGAAAAATATGTTCCTGAATTTATTGCCTATGATGGCCAATGGGATGTTCCTTTTAACAAACCTGAAATCTCAAAATTCAATATCTCATTTTATGATTTTGAATAAGGACCATGTGTATTGGGCAACCACAAGGAATTGTCCCTACGAATCGTACTTGTTCAAATTCAACGCTTCGATAATTGTAATCAACTTATTCGCATATTTTTTATCAGTTGCATAACCTGCTTCTTTTAATCCATGTGCCCAATCGACATAATTGGTTGCTCCAAGTTTTTGTAAATGAGCATATCTTTTTCTTTGTAAAAAAGTGCTGTGCGCTCGATAGCTTTCCCATACATTACTATATTTTCTAAAAAAATCCTTGTGGGAATCATCCGTGAAATTTGCACAATGTCCTTTTCGACAATTTTTAGAAAAACATTTTATTCCAAAATGATTATTGTTTGCTCGAGCCAAACGACTTTCTCCTGCATCACTTTCCAGCAATCCTTGAGCTAATGTGATACTTGCTGGAATTCCATATTTCTCCATTTCAGCAACTGCCACATCTGCATATCTTTTGACGTATCGGTAGACTGTCTCTTGTTTTTCCATAACAATTTCATGAGGAATATTTTTGCGTTTAGCATAAGTTGGATTTAAGATAAAAGCCAAATTAGCAAAAGTGTTTGCTCTATTATCTTTTCCAATTTTAGGGACCTTCTTTTTCTCTTTCTTCTTTTCCAAAGCATGCTCTGGTTCAAAATAAGGAAGTGGCACAATGGATGCTTCTTGAGCTTTCTTTGGTTTTGATTTATAATTTGATTTGACCGCTTCAGGCTGACCAATCACTTTGGACTTACTTGGATAATTTATTTTTTCATAATTTGGTGGAGGTTGATTTTGCATCGGTGCATGACTACCTGCCGCTTGCAAATTCAAATTGAGGCTAATGTCTTTTTTCAAAATGATGAAAAGTACAAAGACAATCAAGATCATTTTCATCCAATTTTGCCTAACAAAAATAGCAGCATTGTCGTAATGTAAATGACTAAAGTTTCTGATTTCAGTTAATCCATATTTCATGATAATAAGTGTTTGATTTTTGGCTAAGATTAAAAGTTGAACACAATATAAAACAATTTGTTTTTAAAAAACAAATAAAATTTAAACATTTTGTTTTAATTGTATTTTAATCAATTGATAGTCAAATATTTATTTTTACATTACATCAGAGAATTTAAATTTATTTTTTTACTTAGTGTAAAAATTACACTACATTTGTTTAGAACAAAAACAGACCTTCTTATGATACTTATTGCCGATAGTGGATCTACCAAAGCAGATTGGAAAATTTTGCATTCTTCAGGAGAAGTTACCGATCAATCAACTCGTGGCTTCAATCCATTTATTCAAAATACTGAAGCGATAGAAATTGGGCTGCTAGAAGATTTTGATGACTCCTTAGAAAAATCAAAAGTTGAAGCAGTTTATTATTACGGAGCAGGTTGCTCGGATGATTATAGAAATTCAATTGTAGAAGTAGCTTTGCAAAAAATTTTTCCAAATGCAAGAATAACTGTCAACCATGATTTGTTAGCAAGTGCTCGAGCAGTTTGTGGAACAAAACCAGGTGTCGCTTGTATCCTTGGAACAGGCTCTAATTCATGTCTTTATGATGGAATAGAAATAATCGACAATGTAAAAAATATGGGCTTCCTGGTGGGTGATGAAGGAAGTGGCTCTCATATTGGTAAAGAACTTTTGCGAGGATACTTTTATCGAGAAATGCCAAAAGATATACTAGTAGATTTTGATAAAAGTTTTCCTGAGGGACAAAGAGGAATATTGGATAGAATTTATGATAATCCTAAACCCAATGTTTATTTAGCCTCCTTTTCAAAATTTTTGTCCAATCACAAAGGGCATCCATATATTCAACATCTCGTCTTTAAAAGTTTCGATGAATTTATCAGACGGCATGTTTTAAAATATGATGGTTGTCAAAATTTACAGATTCATTTTGTTGGATCAGTTGCTTATTATTTTAAAGATATCTTAGAAATAGTTTTAGCTAGTTATGATTTAGAACTAGGAATTATTATAAAAAAGCCGATTGATCGTTTAGTAGAATTTCATCAAAAAATTACTTCTAAATAAATGAGCTATGTTATTAAGATTTTAAGTAATGGGTATTGAGAAATACTCATCATTATCAATACTTATAATCTCAATATCGAATAACAATACCTTTCCTAAAAATATTATATTTGCGACTTAATCTAAAAAAATAAAAACCGAGATGGGAGATATAAAAAGGGTGGCAGTTTTTACTTCAGGAGGCGATGCTCCAGGAATGAATGCAGCGGTTCGTGCTGTAGTTAGAACTGCAACTTATCACGATTTACATGTTTATGGAATTATCCGAGGCTACCAAGGAATGATTGATTGTGATTTTAAAAGAATGGAAACTAGAGATGTAGGAAATATTTTACATAGAGGTGGAACGATTTTAAAAACAGCAAGAAGTGAAGATTTTAGAACTAAAGAAGGAAGAAAATTAGCTTTTGAAAATTTACAAGCGAATGATATTGATGCTTGTATTGCGATAGGTGGAGATGGAACTTTTACAGGTGCTCAGATTTTTTCTAAAGAACATAAAATTCCCTTTATTGGAATTCCCGGTACCATTGACAATGATATTTATGGGACTGATTATACTATTGGTTTTGATACTGCAGTAAATACTGCCATCGAGGCGGTTGATAGAATTAGAGATACAGCTGATTCACACAATCGGTTATTTTTTGTTGAAGTAATGGGAAGACATGCAGGATTTATCGGTTTGAATACTGGAATTTCAAGTGGTGCAGCTGCAGTCATGATCCCTGAAACTGAGATTAGTATCGATCAACTCATCGAAAAATTGCAGAAGGGTGCGAAAAGAAAAAAGCTATTTAGCCTTGTAATCGTAGCAGAAGGAAATCAAAATGGAGGTGCTGCAGAAATTGCTGCAAAAGTTAAAGAAAAATTTGATTATTACGATACCAAAGTTGCTATCATTGGTCACCTACAAAGAGGTGGTGCGCCAAGTGGATTAGATCGAGTTCTTGCAAGTAGAATGGGATTTCATGCTGTGGAAGGATTGTTGGCTGGTAAAAAAGATGTTGCAGTTGGGGTGGTTAATAATAAAATTAAATTTACTCCCTTTAAGGATGCCATCACAAAAGTGAAAAAACCAAACAAAGATTTAATTAGAATGTCTGAGATTTTGGCTCAATAATTTTTTTCCAAAAAGAAAAAGCCCTTCCTAAAACACTAAAATTAGGAAGGGCTTTCTTTTTGGAAAAATAATATTATTTCAACATCTCTGCAACTGCATTCGCAGGTTGAATTAACTTACCAGTCTGCTTTGTGTTTTTTGTATTCCTTCCTGTTTTATCTAAAATTTCATACACTTCTTGTGTCTTAATATCTGGATTGATACTTTTCATCAATCCAACAAGGCCAGCTACATAAGGGCAAGCCATAGAAGTTCCGTTGAATGTTTTATATTGATTTTTTGGAAAAGTAGAATAGATATTTACTCCAGGTGCGGCAATTCCAAAAGGTACATTTTGCACATAATTTGAAAAATGTGCTCGATGTAAATTAGTGTCGATAGCAGAGACTGTGATAATCCCAGGAGCATTTGCTGGGGAATATTTTGAAGCATCCATATTACTATTACCTGCTGCTGCAATGACGATAGCTCCTTGTCGATTACAATAATTTACGGCACGTGCGTAGGCTCGTTTTCTGTTTTTATTGGAAGGTGCACCTAACGACATAGAAATAACATCTGCTCCATTATCTGCTGCTTCGAGCATTCCTGCAATGACCGTTTTTTGTGTTCCCCCACCATAATCAGTCAACACTTTTACACTAGTTACATTGACAAAATCATTATTTGGAGAGTAGGAAGCTACACCTACTTTATTATTGGTAACTGCTGCTGCAATTCCTGCACAATGCGTTCCATGCCCCTGACGGTCAGAGTCATATGCCTTTTTATAAGACTGATAATTCTCCTTCAAATCTTCATGGTCGGAATCAACTCCTGTATCTAAAATGAAAATATTGGCTTTCCTTTGAGGTTTTACTTTTTTAGATTTTAGTAATTTATATAAATCATCCATTTTCAATTCATCAAATCCCCAAAGCTCTTGCACACCTGGATCATTGATACCAAAAGTTCTTTTTCGTTTAGAAGGACGCATGGTTTCAACAGGAGAAAGTTGCACGATTTCATTTTGTTCCAAATAATCAATTGAACCAGTTGCCATCAACTCATTTTCAATTTTATCAATATCCTTTTCGAATTCAGTTGGAATATTGATTACCATATAATCATCCAAATCAGTTGCAGATTCATCTTTTGGAGAAAATGCTCTTTCCGCAGTTAATCCATATTTACTAACTATTTTTTCTAAATCTTCCATGGATTTCCCATCACCTAAATCAACTAATAATTCTCCATTTTTATCCAAATTAGAAACAGCTTTCGAAGCTTGATTATCTACTTGACTTTCATCTATTGACGAGGTTGAAGTTGAAAGTACATTTTCCATTTTTTGAGGAAAAGTATTATTCATTTTCTTCCCATAGGTAAATGGAAATGTAGCAATTAAGAATACAAACATTCCAAAAAAGAGGGCTTTGCTATTTTTAAAAAAACTGAATATTGTCGATACCGTACCTAAAACCATCAAATCTCTAAATAACACCCACAATTTAAATCCTAATTCCCCATCAGCAAAAGCTAAAGAAAAAGCATAGGCAACAAATCCTCCTAAAAACATGGAACTCATGCTTCTACGAAGTGTTGGATTTTTTTCATTATAAAACCATAAAATGAGACCTAAAAGGCTAATTGAAAAACTAATCGGATAAAGGATACTTAACATATTTTTTGTTTTTATGAGGTGTCAGCGACTAACCTGAACCCTGACTCCTAATTTTTTAAAATTTAAATTTAAACGAAACCAACCAAAATAAATTGAGTTCCGTTATTGAATTTAAGCATTCAATGCCTAAAATTCAAAAGGAAAATATAAGTAATACGAATTATCCGCTTAATCGCTCAATTCATCGGATAAAGTTTTCCAATTATATAAAACAAGGCACTTCTAGTTTTATATTAACTAGGAACTGATTACTTTTGCACTTTCTTAACACAATGTTCTAGAATTGAAAGATAACCTAATGAAAGAACGCGATAGAGACCTTAGCTTCCCAAGTATGTGGGCCATCCATTTTTCCAGCACTCGCTTCTGCATGTTGATTGGGCTTTGCCTTGCATTTTTGATTTTTAGTATAATTTATATTACAAAATCCTTGGCCGTAATTGATCTTCAAAGTGGCACTCTTTTGTACGATCCTGTACACGCTTTATTGCCACCTGCGGTTGATTGGTCTAATATTATTTTCTTTCTAACTTATTCAAGTGTTTTTATCGTATTGATGGATGTAGTAATGAAATCACCTGTTCAAGTTTTAAGATTAGGATTTGCCATCGCATTAATGAAATTATTACGATCATTTTCAATGGTTTTAATTCCACTTGAACCGCCAGTTGGTATAGTTGCCCTTCAAGATCCATTAGTGAGTTTTATGACTCCTAATCATGTTGTGGCTCTCAGAGATCTTTTCTTTTCAGGTCATTGTGCTACCATGATGATATTATTATTAGTTGCAGTTAGTCCATTGGTAAAAAAATGGATGCGAGTAATAATTGTTATCGTTCCATTACTGATTTTACAACAAAGAGTACATTATACTGTTGATGTCTTGGCTGGTCTTGCAGTCGGTGCAGCAGTTTATTGGTTGGTAAAAAATTTGGTCAACTTTAAACCAAAATACCAGGCCTAAAATAAAGAAATTCAATTTTCAGATTATGTTGAAAAAATACGGACAAGATTTAGTTTATAAAATAATCAATCCTTTTATAGAATTTTTAATTCGATCAAAGGTGACTCCAAATGCGATTACCACTGTTGGTCTACTCATCAACGTAGCCGCTACGGTAGTTTTGATTATTGGAGCTGAATTTGGCGAAAGAGGAGATCATAGATATATTGGAATTGCAGGAGGAATTATATTATTTGCAGGACTTTTTGATATGATTGATGGAAGACTAGCTAGATTAGGTAATATGAGTTCCAAATTTGGAGCATTATATGATTCTGTTTTGGATAGATATAGTGAGTTAATCATGTTCTTAGGAATATGTTATTATCTTATTTCACACGATTATTTTATGAGTTCAGTATTTGGTTTCATTGCGATGATTGGTTCAATCATGGTAAGTTATACTAGAGCAAGAGCAGAAGCTTTAGGCGCAGATTGCAGCGTAGGTTGGATGCAAAGACCAGAAAGAATTTTGTTAATTAGTATTTCAGCAATTCTCTGTGGATTAGTTTCATATTTTGTTGATGTAGAGAAGCAAATTTTCTTTGACTTCATTATCTTTGAGCCAATTTCGATATTCATAGGTCCGCTAATGGTTTTAGCAGTTATGTCAAATATTACTGCATTAAGAAGATTAAACCATAGTAAGCATGAATTAATGGATAAAGAATAACATTTTGATGAGTTAAAAGACTTAAAATAAAAATTTAGCTTTTGGGTCTAATATTTAAAAACCAACTTACTACATCTATAAATTGGAAGAAGGGCAATACGTTAACATACATACTAATTCATATCAACGGTTTTCGTCTAAAAGTGCTGTTCCATTTTTTATCCTTGGAGCATTATATGTAGCATGGGTTCATTTTGGATTAGGAGGAATTCGACCAGATCACCATTTATTTATTTGGGGACTTTTAGTGTTATATTTTTTCAATAAAACCTCCAGAAAGCTTGTTCAAGCATTTGGATTTATTTTAATTTATTGGTTAATATTTGATTCCATACGATTAATTCCAAATTATTTAATTAATCCACCTTTACACATATCAGAACCTTATTTAGCTGAAAAAGCATGGTTTGGAATTTCTACCGCTGAAGGAATTTTAACACCCAATGAATATTTAGATAAAAACTTCACCTATACATTTTTAGATATTTATACCGCAATCATTTATCTTGCTTGGATTCCAATTCCATTAATTTTTTCTTTTTACTTATTCTTTTCAAAGCAAAGAGAAAAAATGGTTAACTATCTTTTTGGATTCCTAATGGTTAGTCAAGTTGGATTAATTATTCAATTTATTTACCCAGCAGCACCTCCTTGGTATGTTGATAAATATGGTTTTACCGAAAATTTAGACATCCCAGGAAATCCAGGACGGTTAATTGAATTTGATAAATTCTTTGGAACACATCTATTTGAAGGAATGTACAGTTTGAATGCCAATGTATTCGCGGCAATTCCTTCTTTACATTGTGCCTTTCCGATAATTTTAATTTTCTTTAGTTGGAAATATAAATTTAGAAAATGGTTGATTTTTGGACTAATTTTGATGTTTAGTACGTGGTTTTCAGCAGTTTATACTTATCATCATTATATTATTGATGTAATTTGTGGTGTTGGAACTGCATTAATCACCATAGGAATTTACCAGTTATTAATGAAGACCAAGGTCAAAACATGGCTTACAAAATATGGAAAAGCTGTTAGTTAAAACGAGATCACACAATACTTAAAAATTATACGGAGAAACGTAAAACGTCTTATAAATAAACTTAACTTAAATCCTTTTTTTAATAAAAAGAAAAAATCAAAAAGATGATTAAAGAAACAAATGGGAAATTAGGCATTTTAATGCCAGGACTTGGAGCAGTTGCAACAACTCTAATTGCAGGTGTTATTGCCGTTCGAAAAGGTCTCTCCCAGCCTATTGGTTCATTAACTCAAATGGGAACTATCCGATTGGGAAAAAGAACTGAAAATAGAAACCCATTGATCAAGGATATGGTGCCTTTGGCAGATTTGAATGATATCGTTTTTGGAGGTTGGGATTTATATCCTGACAACGTTTATGAGGCAGCTGTTAATGCAAAAGTGTTAGATCGATATTTATTGGAACAAATCAAGCCAGATTTAGAGGCGATCAAACCAATGCCAGCTGTTTTCCAAAAAGAATATGCGAAAAGATTAACTGGAGAATATGTGAAACCACAAACCAATAAAATGGAATTGGCGGAAGCATTGATGGAAGATATTCGAAAATTTAAAGCAGATAATGACTGCGAAAGATTAGTGATGGTGTGGTGTGGTTCAACTGAAGTTTACATTGAAGAAGGACCTGTTCACCAAACAATGGAATCATTGGAGGAGGGTCTTAGAAATAATGATCCTGCAATTCCACCAAGCATGATTTACGCTTACGCAGCAGTAAAAATGAATGTTCCTTATGCGAACGGATCTCCAAATTTATCTTGCGATATTCCTGCTATAGTTGATTATGCAAAAGAGAATGGTGGACTTGTCGCTGGAAAAGATTTTAAAACTGGCCAAACTTTAATGAAGACTATTTTAGCACCAGGATTAAAAGCAAGAGCACTTGGAATTAAAGGTTGGTTTTCAACAAATATTTTAGGAAATCGAGATGGCGAAGTTTTGGATCATCCAGATAATTTCAAAACTAAAGAAGTTTCTAAATTAAGTGTGTTGGAACAAATTCTTGAACCTGAAAAGAATCCAATCTTATACAAAGATTTATATCACAAAGTGAGAATCAATTATTACCCACCACATGGAGATAACAAAGAAGGTTGGGATAATATTGATATCACCGGTTGGTTAGGATATCCGATGCAAATCAAAATTGATTTCCTTTGTCGAGATTCAATTTTAGCTGCACCGATTGTTTTGGATTTAGCTTTATTCATGGATTTAGCACAGCGAGCAGGAATGAGTGGAATTCAAGAATGGTTGTCTTTTTACTTGAAATCACCTCAAGTTGGAAAAGGACTTTATCCTCAACATGATTTATTTAAACAAAAAGAAAAATTGCATAATACTTTACGTCACATGGCTGGCGAAGATTTAATTACGCACCTCGGTTTAGATTATTATCAAGAGGAAGCGTAAATGCAAGCCATCGATTTTTTAGCAATTGGTCATGCTTGCCATGATTGGACTTCTTCAGGGAATGTCCTTGGAGGTACGGTTTCTTATGCTTCTTTTTTTGCTAAAAAAATGGATTTGCAAACTGCAGTTCTCACCAGTTTTGGAAGTGATTTTGAATTTCAAGATCGCTTCCAAAATATTTCTCTCCATTCTATTCCCTCTGAAAAAACTACTCTTTTTAAAAATATTTACGATGGTTCTCATCGGCAACAATTTTTATTAGAAAAGTCTAACAATATATTTACAAATCAAATTCCCGATCATCTTCAACAACCCAAAATGGTTTTATTAGGGCCGATCGCCCACGAAATTGATTTTGATTTTTTAAATAAGTTTGAAAATGCTATAGTGGCAGTTTGTCCTCAAGGATGGATGCGAAGATGGAATTCCGATAAAAAGGTGTATCACCAATTGTTGGATGATTGGACTATTTTCCAGAAAGCGGATATAGTCATTTTAAGCGAAGAAGATTTAGATTTTCAATTTAGCTTAATCCCAAAGTTGGCCAATCTTTTTAATATATTGGTAGTGACAAAAGGGGAAAACGGAGCAGATGTTTATCATCATAACAATAAACACACGTTTCCAAGTTTCCCTACCAAAATGATTGACCCCACAGGTGCAGGAGATATTTTTGCGACCGCTTTTTTGATTCATTTTTTTAAAACAAAAGATATTTCTCTAGCTGCAAATTTTGCTAATGCTGCAGCTAGTTTTTGTATTGAAAAAAAAGGAATAGAAGGAATTGTGAGTCGAGATGAAATTTTAAAACGTGTTTCTGAAATTTAAATAAAATGAAATCACTTCATAAATTAAATGCCACAGTTTTAGGTGCAGGCTACTCCCCTTTCGCTCCGGGAACAATGGGTGCATTGGTTGGAATTCTAATTTTATTTTTGATAAAATGGCAACAGCCTGAACTACAATTCTTTACTTGGGGATTACTTTTAGCAACTATCATTTTTACCTTATTAGGAGTTTGGAGTACAAATGAATTGGAGTCAGAATGGGGAAAAGATCCTTCAAAAGTTGTGGTTGATGAATTGATTGGAGTTTGGATTGCGGTGCTTTGGATTCCAATTGAAACACAATGGCTGGTATTAGGATTTATTCTTTTTCGATTTTTCGACATTGCTAAACCATTGGGAATCAGACGATTAGAAAGCATCAAAGGCGGTTGGGGAGTGATGCTCGATGACGTGGGAGCTGGAATATATGCTAATATTGTTTTGCAAGCCATTGTATATTTTTGGAAATGAAAAACAAAAACGAACCACTTGATACTCCAATTAAAGAACCTGAATTGAAAAAAAAATCGGGCACTAAAGAATTTCTATCAGCTCAAGTTGCTGCTTTTATAGGAACAGCAGTTGATTTTGGAGTAGTGATTTTTTTGACTGAAATATTTGGATTATGGTATGTGGTTTCAAATGTAATTGGAGCAACTTGTGGAGCGATTACTAATTTTTTCTTAGGTCGGAATTGGGTTTTCTCCTCTACCCAAAATAAAATCTCCCATCAAGCATTTCGCTATTTTTTAGTCGCTACGGGAAGTATGATTTTAAATACTTTGGGTGTTTATCTATTGACTGAATTTACTGGATTGAATTATATTTATTCGAAGGTAATTGTGGCGGTTTTGATAGCGGTTACTTTTAATTTTTTGCTGCAGAAGTATTTTGTTTTTAAGTAGGGGCAATCCCTTGTGGTTGCCCAGCACCACGGGATCAATACCAAAAAAACAATGATAAAAAACCAAAGATGGAAAATTCCCACGGTGCAGGGCAACCATAAAGGATTGCCCCTACGCAATCATCCCATATAAAATTTATCCTTCTCCCAATTTGCAGGATTATTCTTTATATAATTTGAAATATTTAGAAATGAATTTGTATTTCTAATAATGTGTTCCCAATAATTACGTTGCAACAACCTTTTATTAAAAGGTTTCCAATCCATTGTTTTTACCCCTCGAATATATTCACCTCCAACAATAGATTTATATGCCCCTATCACATCACCCAAAGTAGAAGCAATCCTTCGTGGTTGCCCTTCATCGTCAATCTGATTATTTAAAAATTCAATGATCGCATGAAAATGATTTGGCATGACAACATATTCTTGTAATGTCGTATTAGGAAATCGTTCAGGTATTTTCAACCATTCTTTTTCCATCATTTCTCCTGCATCATTTAATATCATTTTGCTATCTTCGATTTTTCCAAATAAACATATCTTATTCTGTACGCAAATGGTAATAAAATATAGTCCCTCTTGTGAATAATCATAATCTTTTAATCGGATAGAACGCCGATGGTGTTTTTTAGGATTGTATTGGTTTTTCATAGATATTTTGGTTGCGATCACGTAAAGATTTCCAACCAAATATAATAATAAATATATTGATTCCGTCCAACGTAGGGGCACCTTGTGGTTGCCCTGCACCATAGGATCAATACATTATAAATCCCCTATGATGTTGAGCAACCACAAGGGGTTTCCCCTACAAAAAATTTTACATTTTCCTCACAGCTACCTCTTTATTAATTCTTGTTATACTCTGCCAAGTATTGATTAATTTTATTTCCAATAGAAGCCATAGACTTCTTGAATGCTTGACACTACTGCAGCGGTGTATCTCCAGCTTTTTGTTATTTCTTTATGTAAAACTAAAGGCGAACGGGACACCAGCGGCTAATCTTTCGTTCCCCAAGGAGCATCTGGCGTTTCAATGGTTTTAGTCAAATCAAAACGAACGGTAAACAAGCGATCAGTTCCTAAACGACGAAGATTGTAAGTGAGACTTGTTTCATCTATAGTAAACCACCAAATATTAGTAGAAGCTGGAGGCAATATTTCTGAAGTATGTGCATCTGCAGGAAACATCTGGAGATTGGCTAAACCATGATTAGAACTTATACCACCATATTGGGTTAAATCTTCTTCTGTGCCATCTTTATG
>JBGCCY010000310.1:0-39058 GCA_045104975.1 Saprospiraceae bacterium | reverse complement strand
ATGGGAGCGTGTGAGTTTGTTGATTCCTTAAAGGTGAGTGAAACTATTTGCGGAGAAATTTGTAACAACGGAATTGATGATGATGGTGATGGACTGATCGATTGTTTTGATCCGGAATGTTGTGGACAAGATGGTTGTGATTTAGCCTTTTATAATGAGTGCGCAGATGATTGTTTATTTACGAATTCAGATAATAATGTGCAGGCGGAATTGAAATGGCAAAGTAATGTTGATGTTTCCATGACAGGAACACCTGTGACTGCAGATATAGATGGAGATGGAATTCCTGAAGTAATTATTCCACAAGAATCTTTTACGAATAATAGGATCGTTATTTTAAATGGATTAAACGGACAAGAGGAATTGCAAATACCAGTAGCAGGTGTAGACGATCATAGTTACTTAGCAGTAGCTGATGTGGATAAAGATGGTACTGGCGAAATATTTTATTTTGGTGGTTGTACATTGACTCGATTTGAACTTGACGGAACGTTTACTGCTTCGCAAACTCTTGTTGGCTCAGGAGCAGGTTGGTCAGAAACAGTTGGTGTGGCAGATTTTAATGGAGATGGCTCAGTAGAAGTTTATGTGAACAATACCATATTTAATGCAGATGATTTGACCATCATTGCTGTACTTCCAATAACAACTGCTGATGCCGTTTTATCAGTTGCAGCAGATGTACTAGATGATGCCGCTTGCTCGAATTGTGAAGGATTAGAATTGGTAATGGGAAAACGAGTTTATAGTGTAGATATTTCTAATGGGATGGTTACACTTGAAGTGGAGGCAAATTTGGATAATGGAATTGTTTCAATTGCAGATATTGATAAGGATGGAGATTTAGATGGAGTAGTTTCTGTTTTCACTCCAGCGACTCAATTAATTTATGGATGGGATTTACAAACTAATGCGATCATTGGGCAATATGATCCAGGTGATAATGCATCTCCTTCGACCATTGCAGATATTGACGGAGATGGACAGTTGGAAATTGTTTTTAAAACCCAAACTGATTTAGTAGCATTAGAAAATGATTTCAATTTAAAATGGACAACACCTTCAGTTGAAGGGATTCCAAATCTTACTAGCCCAGTAACCTTTGACTTTGATGGTGATGGTGATTTTGAAATTATTTCTAGAGGATCAGAAGCTTTAGAAATATTAGATGGAACCAATGGAACTATTTTATTTACTGCACCAGTTCTTTCAGGAACGAATGCAGAAATGCCAGTTATCGTTGATGTTGATGGAGATGGCTTAACTGAGATTTTAGTTTCAGGTGCAGCATCACAAGCTGATATAAATAATGATGAAGGATTTGTACGAGCATACACTTCAAGTACTTTCCCTTGGCAAATGACTCGACAAGTTTGGAATCAAAATTCCTACTTCAATGTAAATATTCAAGATGATTTAAGTATTCCTATTTCTCAACAACAGCATCACATTGTAGGGAATGACGTAGTTTTAAATAACTTCTTAACGCAACATGGTCAACAATTAGGAGCAGATGCATCAATCGCAAGTGTCGATGTGCAATGTGCTTTAAATGAATTGATGGTTACTTTGGAAGTATGTAATACAGGAGATAATGTATTGTCTTACACTACTCCAATTACTTTTTATACAAGTGATCCAACTGCTGGAGCGACGACTGCTCTTGACTCAGAAGTACTAGGTGTGACTGTTGGAATTGACAGTTGTATTTTTGTAGAATTTACAATTCCAGCACAATATGATGATCCAGTTTTTGTCGTAGTCAATGATGATAATACAACGAATACACCTTATAATTTGAATACTGATTTTCCAAATACCAATATTGGGGAATGTGATTACACCAATAATATGATTCAATTCACAGAAGTGCCAGAACCTTATGAATTGGATTTGGGAGGCACAATTACGATCTGTGATAATTCTTCCATTGAATTAAATGCCACTACACACTTTGTGAGTTATGAATGGCAAGATGGAACAACTGATTCTACCTTTACAGTTTGGGATGGAGGAACGTACACGGTAACAGTTATTGATTCATGTGGTGGTGTTCAAACTGATATGGTAGAAATTGTTGTTGATCCAAATACAGTCAATATGACGATGCCAGAGGTGGCAGTCGTTTGTCCAACGCAAGATACTTCCTTCACGGTAATGGGTAATTTTGATACTTATCAATGGCAAACGATTGAAGGAGGTGATGACTTTTTGGATTGTACTACTTGCCAAACGGTAAATATTATTAATCCGGATGAGGAAGTGATGTACATCGTTACTGCAAGTAATTCATTGACAGGATGTTATAGTGTAGATACCGTGTCAGTAGTTTTTACCTCAATTTCTACTTCTGGTGATACCTTAGTTTGCGCAGGAGAATCTATAATGATTCACGGAGATATGGTTTCTGTTCCAGGAACTTATATGGAAACATTTACCTCAATTTTAGGGTGTGATTCTACTAGTTCGATAACTTTGAACAATTATCCAGCTGCTACTTTGAATTTCCAATCTACCCCAACTTGTCCAAATGGAAGTGAAGGTTCTGTTTCCGTTTTTGTTGATCCAGGAGGAGCGACTAATTATGAATGGAGTATTGCAGGCGCAGGAAATGTTCCGATGGTCAATAATTTACCTGCAGCAGTATATACAGTAACCGTAACTGATGTTAATAATTGTACATCAACAGGAAGTGTGGAAGTAGTGGAAGATAATACATTTGCAATAACAACAGATTTTATTGCACCTACATGTGCAGGAGGTAATGATGGAGAATTAGAAATTCTTACTCCTCAAGGTCTGTTGTATAGTATAAATGGTGGAGCGTTTCAAGCGAATCCAATTTTTACAGATTTGTCAGCGGGCGAATATCAGGTTTCTGTTCAAGATGGAAATTGTATTTATACCGGTTTAACAGGAGTTGTTGAAGATCCATTTGGAATACAAATTGCGAATTTCCCTGCTGATGTAACTATTGATTATCCAGATTCTTTTCAAGTACCTGAGTTATTGATTGTTTCTACTAATCCAATTCAGAGTACAGTTTGGTCACCTTCGACTGGTTTGAGTTGTACCAATTGTGAAAGTCCAGCGGCATTGCCTTTACAATCATCTACTACATATACCTTTACTGTAACAGATGAAGAAGGTTGTGAGGTAACATTAAGTTTCACTCTAACTGTAAACTTACCATGTGAACCAGAAACGGTTATAATTCCGAATGCATTTACTCCAGACGGAGATGGATTGAATGATACATTTAGTGCAGTAACGGAAGAACGAATAGAAGAAGTTTTTGAAATAAAGGTTTTCAATCGATGGGGAAATCCTGTTTACTCTTCTGATACGGGTGAACCTTGGGATGGAATGGATGGAGATAAAGCTGCTCCTATGGATGTCTATGTTTGGGTTATGACAATAGGTTGTGAGGCGGGAGATCTTAATAGAAGAATTACAAAATCAGGTGAAGTCACCTTGATTAGATAAGACTGATTTTTTTATAAAAATAAAATCCCTCCAACTAAATTCATTGGAGGGATTTTTTATTTTTAATTTAAAATTTGAAAAAACACTTCAACTATTTAAAGAACTTAATGTGAAAGAAATAACGGTCAAGAAAGGACAAATCCTTCAACGAACTGGAGACCTAAATAGCAAAGCCTATATGGTTAAATCAGGTTTACTACGTTCGTACTCTATTGATGAAAAAGGGAAAGAACATATTTTTATGTTTGGACCAGAAGGATGGATTATTTCAGATTATCTTCCAGTAGAACAACCTTGTGATTTATTTATTGATGTGTTAGAAGATTCAACTATTATTGTAAGAGAAAAAAAATTGGAAGAATTATTAAAAGCGGAAACGGAAAAATTGTTTAAAAGAATTAGTGTTCTTCAGAAAAGAGTAATCATGTTAATGAGTTCATCAGCCATCGAACGTTATGAACATTTTATAGAAACTTATCCACAGATTGTTCAAAGAGTCCCACAAAGAATGATCGCTTCTTACCTCGGTATTACTCCTGAAGCTTTGAGTAAAGTCAAAGGAGAAAGAATAGGCAAGAGATAATTACCATTCTTAATTTCTTACCGTATACTTTTTTATTACGCACTTTCAATGCTAAAAACATCTCAATATCTTGACCTTGGGCGATGTTCGAGGGTAATATCTTTAAGCCCTTCAGGCTTTTGTTGTTTAATCCTAGCTTTGGGCATCGCTCAAAGTCATCCAGGCAGTTGTTTTAGCGCTGAAAGTGCGTAATAAAAAAGTATAGGGTAGAGAATTCTTAATATAGATTAATGCTTGCCCATATTCTAGCCACTATTTTTGTGCTAATATTATTTTGGATCAAATATATAGATCTAAATTAAATCACATTTTCTTAATTCAATGAATTTACAATTATGAAAAAGATATTAGCCTTTGGCGCAAGCAACAGCAAAAAATCTATCAATAAAACCTTTGCTACTTTTGTTGCTAATAAGATAGAAAATGCTACCATAAGTGTAGCAGATTTGAATGAGTTAGAATTACCTATTTACAGTCCTGATTTGGAAGCTGAAATTGGGATTCCTGAAAATACTCATAAGTTTAGGGCATTAATTGAAGAGTCTGATGGAATTGTTATTTCCTTGGCTGAATACAATGGAATGATTACAACTGCTTTTAAAAATCTTTGGGATTGGACGTCTAGAGTAGATATGAAAATTTGGAAAAATAAACCAATGTTTTTGATGGCTGCTTCGCCAGGTGGAAGAGGTGGAGCAAATGCATTGAAAGTCACGAAGGACTTATTGCCTCATTTTGGAGGGAATGTAATTACTGATTTTTCACTACCTTCCTTTTTCCAAAATTTCTCAGAAGAAGGAATCAAAGATGAAACACTAAACAATGATCTTAATCATAAAATCAATTTATTTCAAAATTATTTAAATCAAAACTAATGAAAAGTCAAAAGTATATTTATTGGGCAAGTACTGGATTATTTACTGTTATGATGTTATTCTCTGCAGGAATGTATATTTTCAATCATGCAGAAATAGTGCAAGCATTTGAAAAATTAGGACATCCATCTTATATCGTTTATCCTTTAGCTATTGCAAAATTATTAGGCTTAGTTGCAATCTGGACTAAGCTATCTAAAACATTAACAGAATGGGCCTATGCAGGTTTTTTCTTTAATGCGGTCTTGGCATTTTTTGCTCATTATATGATAGGTGATGGAGAGTTTGCACCTGCTCTTGTTGCAATTATTTTAGTATTAACCTCTTATTATTTTTATAAAAAACTAAATGGATAAGTTCATAGACTTAGTTAATCTTGAGTTTTAAGTGTAAGGTTTTTTTTTTTAAAATATGAAATTTTATGGAAATAGGAGTTGATAGTTTTGCTGCCTCACCCAAAAATCTGGATATAACCACAGCCCAAGATAATGCAAAAGCAATGTTGGAATTACTGGAAAGGATTGAACTCGCCGATCAAGTTGGCTTAGATGTATTTGGAATCGGAGAGCATTATCGGAAAGAATTTTTGGACTCAGCGCCGTCCATGATTTTAGCTGCGGCAGCTGCTCGAACTAAAAATATTCGACTCACAAGTGCGGTGACTGTTCTAAGTGCAGCTGACCCAGTTCGAGTTTTTCAAAATTTTTCTACACTTGATTTAATTTCAAATGGGCGTGCAGAGATAGTTGCAGGGCGAGGATCATTTACGGAATCGTTTCCTTTGTTTGGTTTTAATCTGCAAAATTATGATGCGATTTTTTCTGAAAAATTAGCACTTCTTTTGGCCATTCGAGACAATGAAATTATTAATTGGTCTGGAAAATTTCGAGCACCACTTCATCAGCAAGCTATCTATCCAAGACCGGTGCAAGAGCAATTACCGATCTGGTTGGGAGTAGGAGGAACACCTGCTTCATTTGTTCGAGCAGGAACTTTAGGTTTGCCATTGATGGTAGCAATTATTGGTGGAGAGACTCATCGATTTCGTCCTTTGGTTGATTTGTATCGGCAAGCTGGTGCCAAAGCAGGATTTGCTCCTGATCAATTAAAAGTAGGTTTACATTCCTTTGGTTATGTCGCAAATACGAAGGAAGAAGCTATTGAGAATTTTTATCCTGGCTATGAAAAAATGATGAATAATGTTGGAAAAGAAAGAGGATGGCCACCAATGACTAAAGCCAACTTTGAAGCACAAATTGGTGAATTAGGAGCGATAGTAATTGGAAGTCCAGAAGAAGTGGCAGAAAAGATACTTCGGCATAGTGAAGCATTGGGGGGGATTTCAAGATTTAGTTTTCAAATGGATGTCGGTTTATCTCATGTTCAATTATTAGATTCCATTCAACTAATTGGCGCAAAAGTTTCTCCTTTGGTCAATCAATAAGATTAAGAAAAAAAACCTCCAATAAATTTTATTGGAGGTTTTTTTGATTCTACATCAATTTACTTGTTGTTGAATAGTTAAACACTTATTTTTTACTAGTTCTTTTTGTTCTAACTTTTTTCTTTTTTTGTTCAGTTGAAGTTTCGTCTTTTGTTTTTGACGAAACTTTTTTCTGATCAACTTTTTGTGCTTTTGGAGTTGGTTTATTCACCTTCTTTTTGGGAGCAGGAGTTGGCTTAGATTTTTGTTGAACAGCTTTTTTTACAGGCCGCTTTGGTTTTCGTTGAGGAGTTGGTTTGTTTTTTCTTTCCTTTGGTTTTTCCTCCGTTTGAATTTTTAGAAAATCTTTTTGTGCTGAATTTTGATCCTTAGCAATAGGTTGCTTGCTTGTTTTCAGCGAGGTTGATTTAGTGTTTTGTGTCGTTGGTTTTTTACTAGCTTGATTCTCAGGTGTGTCTTTTTGTGCTACTCTTTGGTTTTTAGGGGCAGTTACATTCGTTTTTTTATTAGAGATTGGTTTAGCGTTTTGTGAAGTTGTTTTTTTGCTAGATTGATTTTGCGAAGTATTTTTTTGTGCTACTTTTTGGTTTTTAGAAGTAGGCTGATTAGTCTTTTTTTGCGGACTAGGTTTTTCATTTTGAGCAGCTACCTTTTTACTAGGCTGATTTTGCGGCGTATTTTTTTGAGGAGCTCGTTGGTTTTTAGGAGCAGGTTGATTAGATCTTTTTTGCGGACTAGATTTTTCGTTTTGCGCAGCTACTTTTTTACTAGGCTGATTTTGCGGCGTATTTTTTTGAGGAGTTCGTTGGTTTTTAGAAGCAGGTTGATTAGATCTTTTTTGCGGATTAGGTTTTTCGTTTTGCGCAGCTACTTTTTTATTAGGTTGATTCTGCGGCGTATTTTTTTGAGGAGTTCGTTGATCTTGGGGAGCAGGCTGGTTAGATCTTTTTTGCGGACTAGATTTCTCGTTTTGTGCAGCTACTTTTTTATTAGGTTGATTCTGCGGATTATTTTTTTGAGGAGCTCGTTGATTAATTCTTTTAGAAGCAGTTGGTCTGGTATTTTTTTGAGGTTCAGGTTTTGATTTAGTTGCTGCTATTTTTTTATCAGCAATTGACAACGTTCTAATTCTTTCAGTAGACAATGCGAAAACCATTGCTAACTGTTCTTTAGGAGTAATATTTGAATTATCAATTAATACAGCTTCTTTTGCTTTTTTTAATGGACTATCTTTTCTAGTAGAATCAATATGATCTCGTTCACGCAAGTTATCTTTGATTGATTTGATGCTTACTTTCTGTCCTCTTTTTATCAATTCATCGTACCGACGGTTGACTCGAACATCTTCATCTGCGGTCAAGAATATTTTTAATTCAGAATCTGGAAATACAACCGTCCCAATGTCTCTGCCTTCCATTACAATGCCTTTGAGTTTGCCCATCTCCACTTGTTGCTTGACGACCATTTTGCGCACCGTGCTGATGGCAGCTACATGGCTTACATTTTTGGAAACAAACATTTTCCGAATCACATCTTCTACATCTTTTCCATTCAAATAGGTACGATTTCCACCGACCGTACTTTTAAAAGTGATATTGATTCGCTTGAGCGCTTTTTCCATTTCAGCAGTTTTTTGGATATTGACTCTATTTTCCAAAAAGTAAAAAGTGACTGCTCGGTACATCGCACCGGTGTCGATGTATCCATAATTTAATTCGTTAGCCAATGCTTTTGCAAGGGTAGATTTTCCGCAGGCAGAATGCCCGTCTATGGTGATTATTATTTTTTTCAAGGGAGGATGATTTTATTTTTTAAGTGCTTCTTGCCAAGTTTATCTTCAACCATTTCTTTTTTTTGAAGGAGGAACTGGAGATAAATTTGCATTTTATCACACAAATTTAATATTATTAAGTATTCTTTTTCCAAAAAAAAGACTTACTCGATGGTATTTGGAGTAAGTCTTTTTTATTCATCTTTAGAAAATATTCATTTTAAAGTCTCGCCAAAATCATATTCCATAATTTCTCGTAAGGCAACACTTCTAATTCTGAGATTAAACCTCGATAGAAAAATGGAGTTTCAATTAAGCGGTTATAATATTTATCGACATTGCTTAAGTTTTCAATCTGGAAATCAGCTTTCACTAATTGTTGTAGCAAACGGATAAATTGAATTGTTCTATAATATTCTTCTTTTTTCAATTGACGATTCGCATAACTTTTTAATCGGTCGATTCGCTCTGCCGCATTATTATAACTTTTCTTTTCAATCAAAAATAGCATTTGAGCAATTACCATCAAAACTGTAAATATTCGTTGATCTTTTGGATATAAAACGGGGTCATTGATAAAACGTGAAACTCTGAAATTCTTTCGTCTTTGCGTTAACAATACTGGATTAGAATCTCCTTGGCTTTCGATTATGTAGTTCAAGAAAATATCATAAATTTTCCATTTTTCGCGAGTACGTGCTGGCAATTTTTTAAACTTAGAAAGATTCGATGCATCATTGAATATCGCTAATGCATTAATATGATTTTCTGTATGAATCGCCAAAAGAAGATAGTATTCCATGAAACTAAACCAAGTCGCACTTCCTTTTGGAAAAGATTGGAGACATTTTTCGGCATTGATTTTTCCATTTTTCCAATCTCTCAAATGAAGATATGCAGACATCTTCTTCATTTGGAAAGTAGCCAATTTATCATCTTGATAGAAGGCTGGATTATCTTCAATATATTTTTCAGCTTTATTACAAACTTCTAACATCGCATCAAAATCTCTCAACATCTCATACCGATATGCCCATACTAAGTACATATTATAAATGACAATCGGTGAATCATAAACTTCAGAAAGTCCCACTAAGGCATCACAATAGGTGCCAATTCTTTCTTCTAGATCAGAAGCTTTTCCTACGGGTTTGTGATAATTCATGATCACTCGCTGATATAATTCTTCCGAGCGAATTTCAGCATCTAATACATTCTGAAATTGTTTGCTGTGTTGATCGTAGATTTCATAATTCTTATCATCTCCCATTTGAGCGGCATATCTCCGTAAGATTCGAGCACAATTGACGATGACATCTGCAAATTTGAATTTCAAAGCAGTCGTCAATATCTGTCTCGCCAGAGCCGAAGCAGTATGAATTGCTTCGTTGGATAGTAAAATTTTTACTAATGTCCAATCTTTGTTGCAAGAGTAATAGGCTCGATCATAGTTAGAAGTAGAAGGAAGATTTACATCCAAAAAGAAAAGAGTATTTAATAATCTTTTTCTAAAACGTGACTTGAGCTGACGATACTTATCATCGGTTGGACTACAATCGTAAAGGAAAGAAGCAGCATCTCTATCGTTCTTAAATTTATTGGCCATTAAGGCTTCATAAAATTCATTGAACTTACTGTTTTTATGTTTTAGGGAATGGTCATCAAAAATTTCAATTTTTCTAACCTTCTTCTTCGTAACAATCTTGGAGATTTCTATCAAATTTTTCATGTAAAGTATACTTATTTATGCTATCCCTAAATTTAATGGAGTTTTTTGTAAAAGTAATAACTTTTATGTCACAGATGATCAAATTTTATGCCTTTTTTTATTAAAAAATAATTTCTCTACTAACTCCGAAAAAGGCATTATTTACACTTATAGAATAAATTTATTTATTAGTAATTGATAATAAATAAGGTATAAGTGTTTGATATTTTTTATTTGATAAGATCATATTTCCTTTTTTACTAAGAAAATTAATATTATCAAGAAAAGAAATCTTGATTAAAAATAAGGGTTGTAAAATTTGTGACGTGTTTTTTTGCTTTTTTCAAAAAAAAATACTCATGTAAGAAGAGAAAAAGAGTATTTAATTAGAGAAAAATAGGTATTTGTTTTACCTAAATAAGTAGAATAGGTTACGAATAATCCTAATGTTTTTTAATTCAATCGAAATTTTAAGTGCGATTAATTAATCTTATTCATTTAATAGTTCGTGACAAAAGATTGTATTAGATTCTCCTTATTCAAGACTTGGTGAATTATTGATTTTTAAAGAAGAAAAGAATGGTAAAATTGGTGGTGGGTAGATTTATCTAATATTTAGTCCAGGAAGGTCAAAAAATAAATAAAAAAGGAACAAAAAAAGTTTTACACTCATCGAGTGTAAAACTTTTTTTTAATAAATATTATAGAAAAGTCCAGAAATCTCAATTCAAGATTAATTGACTAAAAGATAATTTGATCCGTAAAAAACTAGAAGATTAATATTCGTCCTCGTTGAAAAGAAAATCGTCTTTTCGCGGATAGTCAGGCCAAATATCCTCCATGTTTTCGTAAATCTCTCCCTCGTCTTCCATTGCTTGGAGGTTTTCAATTACTTCAAGAGGCGCCCCCGAACGGATAGCGTAATCGATTAATTCATCACGTGTTGCTGGCCAAGGGCCTTCTTCGAGATGATGTGCTAATTCTAATGTCCAATACATATTACGATATATGAAATATTATGATGAAAAAATGTTTTCTAAATAAAGAAAGTATTGCTTGATTTTGCCACAAATGTAATAAACAAAAATTATTATAGCAATACTTTTTCCTTATGTTTTGACAATTCAAAAACCAGACCATCATAAAATTTTAATTTTCAATAAAATCAATGATGTTTTATGTGTAATGATCTGATTAATAGTTAGTTATGAAAAAACTAATTAATTAGTTTTTTAAATTTCAAATGACTGATTTTTATACCCTTTTGAAGCAGATCCAAAATTTTCCGAATTATGTGGCTCAGTAAGGTCGCAAATAAAGTAATTCTCATCTTCAAAGCGAATTGGAACTTCTATAAATCTAGTGGTTGAAATTGCAATTGTTAGGTGGTCATCGTAAGCTAAAACGACCTTTGGCAAGTGAAGTAACTTTATTTTATTTACGATAAAAAAAAAGTGCTAGCACAAATTGCGCTAACACTTTTTTTATATCGTAAAATTTATTTTTTCAAATGATCAACATCGCATCTCCATAACTAAAGAAACGATATTTCTTTTTGATTGCCTGAGCATAAGCTTCTTTGATTAAATCAGCTCCACCAAAAGCAGAAACCATAATCAATAAACTAGATTTTGGTAAATGAAAATTGGTGATCATACTATCAGCAATGCTAAATTGGTAAGGAGGATAGATGAACTTGTTCGTCCAACCTTCTGCAGCTTTTAAAGTAGACTCAGCAGAAACTGCTGATTCAATTGTTCGCATTGAAGTAGTTCCAACAGAACAAATTCGCTTCTTGTTGGCAGCTGCTTTATTAACTATTTCTGCAGTTTCTTGTGCGATTTTAAAATATTCCGCATCCATTTTATGCTTAGAAAGATCCTCTACATCAATACTTCTGAAAGTTCCCAAACCGACGTGAAGGGTTACATAAGCTGGTTCAATTCCTTTTAGTTCTAACCTTTTGAGTAACTCTTCGCTAAAGTGCAATCCTGCAGTTGGAGCAGCAACAGCACCCATGTTTTTAGCATAAACTGTTTGATATCTTTCTCGATCCATTTCCTCGACAGGTCGTTCCAAGTATTTTGGAAGCGGTGTATTCCCTAGTTCTTCCAATTTCTCTTGAAATTCATCATCTGTTCCTTCAAATAAGAAACGAATAGTTCGACCTCGAGAAGTAGTATTATCAACTACTTCAGCAATCAATACCTCGTTCTCATCATTTTTATCGTTGAAATATAATTTATTTCCTACTCGAATTTTTCGAGCTGGATCAACCAAAACATCCCAAAGTCTAGCTTCATGATTAAGTTCTCTCAAAAGAAAGACCTCAATTTTAGCACCTGTTTTTTCCTTGCAGCCGTAGAGTCTAGCAGGGAAAACCTTAGTATCGTTATGAATGAAAGTATCTCCATCTTCAAAATACTCCAAAACTTCTTTGAACATCTTGTGCTCAATTAATCCTGTATCTTTATGAACAACCATTAATCGAGATTCATCTCGGTTTTCAGTTGGATATTTTGCTACCAATTTAGGTGGTAATTCGAAGTTAAATTGCGACAGTTTTGTCCTCATGAATATTTCTCTTTTTTTTAAAATGACCCGCAAAGGTAATTATTTTGAAGGAAAAATGGTAGGATTGAACGATTCAAAAAAAAATACTTTAATATTTGGAAGAAAAAACGGGTAAAAGTAGAGGTTTACCTCTCGAAAATGAATGAAAGATAATCTTAGAATAAAAGAATTCAACCCAAAATTGTTTTCTTTTATTTATCTAAAAAAAAAATAATATTTATCTTTAAAAAAGGTAACTATTATAAGTGTTCTACCGTTAATATCTTTAAGGAAATTAGAGCATATTCTAATCCTGTTTTCAAAAGTTTTATAACCAACCTGTTTAAAAATAATCTAATGGCAAAAATTCTGATTGTAGATGACGAGGCTAGTATCCGAAATACTTTAAAAGAAATTCTTGAATTTGAAAAGTATGATGTGGATGAGGCAATGGATGGAATCCAATGTTTAGGCAAATTAAAGAAATCCAAATATGATGTGGTCATTATGGATATTAAAATGCCAAAAATGGATGGGATGGAAGCTCTTGAAAGAGTACAAACAATCTCGAGTGATACTCCTGTAATTATGATTTCGGGTCATGCAAATATTGATACAGCAGTAGATGCTGTAAAAAAAGGTGCATTTGATTTTATTTCAAAACCGCCAGATTTGAATCGACTCTTGATTACAGTTCGGAATGCCATGGATAAATCAAGTTTGATTACTGACAACAAAGTTTTGAAACGAAGAGTTAGCAAAGCTAAAAGTCAGGCAATTATTGGTGAATCAGAGCCAATTTTGAGAATCAAAGAAACGATTGATCGAGTTGCTCCGACTGATGCGAGAGTCTTGATTAATGGATCTAATGGAACAGGAAAAGAGTTAGTAGCAAGATGGTTACATACCAAAAGTGCTCGTGCAGAAGGACCTATCATTGAGGTGAATTGTGCAGCAATTCCTTCTGAATTAATTGAAAGTGAATTGTTTGGTCATGAAAAAGGATCATTCACAGGAGCTTACAAACAAAAGATTGGGAAATTTGAGCAAGCTAACGGAGGTACTATTTTCTTGGATGAGATTGGAGACATGAGTCTTTCTGCCCAAGCAAAAGTTTTGAGAGCTTTGCAAGAAAGTAAGATTGTAAGAGTTGGTGGAGATAAAGAAATCTCTGTTGATGTTCGAGTTGTTGCCGCTACGAACAAAGATTTGAGAGATGAAATCAATGCAAAGAATTTTAGAGAAGATTTGTATCATCGATTGGCGGTGATTATTATAAAAGTCCCAACACTTAATGATCGAAGAAGTGATATTCCATTATTGGCTAATTATTTTATTGAATCAATCTGTACAGAATACGGAGTCGCTCCTAAAAAAATTGAACCAGCTGCATTAATTGCACTTCAAGACGTAAATTGGACTGGGAATATTCGAGAACTTCGCAATGTAATTGAACGATTAATTATTTTAAGTGGTGAAGTTATTACTACAAAAGATGTGGCAAGTTTTGTGATTCCATCAAGTGTAACTTCCAAAAGCCAAATTCTTCATGATCTTTTTTCACAGTATAAAAGTGTAGATGATGTCGTTAAATTTGTGAAACAAGAATACGATAGTTTTATGACGGAGAAAGTCTGAAGAAAAAAGAACAAGTCTTAATAATTTGAAATTTGTAATAATTTATATAAATAGCGGAGCCTACCAATTTCATTGGTAGGCTTTTTTCGCGAATAGCGAGATACATAACTGGAATTAAGAATTCAGTTATTGATCATTTTTAAATCTTAAGAACCGTAGTGAGGATTAAAAAAATCTTCCTACAAAATAAAATAACTAATATGGAAAATAACGAAGGAAATAACAACCCAAAGCAGGCGATGAAACAATGGACAAAACTAAAAGGTGAAAATGCTTGGACTATGTTCAAAGTAATTTCAGAGTTTGTCGAAGGATTTGAAACAATGAATCATGTTGATCCTTGTATTTCTATTTTTGGGTCAGCTCGAACTAAGCCCGGTACCTTTTATTATGAGTTAGCTGATCAAATTGCAGCTAGATTAGTAAAGGAAGGTTTTGGTGTAATCACCGGAGGTGGTCCTGGAATCATGGAAGCAGGAAATAAAGGTGCGAAGGAAGCAGGAGGCGTTTCTGTTGGATTAAATATTGATTTGCCATTTGAGCAAAGTCATAATCCATACATTGACGCTGAATTGAATTTGAATTATCGCTACTTTTTTGTAAGGAAAGTGATGTTTGTAAAATATGCTCAAGCATTTATCGCCATGCCTGGTGGATTTGGAACAATGGATGAATTATTCGAAGTTTTGACTTTGATCCAAACTAAAAAAATCACTAGAGTACCTGTAATTTTAGTAGGTAAAAAATTCTGGACAGGAATGAATGAGTGGATTGAAAATGTCATGCTTCACCAAGAAGGAAATATCAGTGCTGATGATATGAACTTAATTCCGATCACCGATGATCCAGAAGAAGTGATTAAAATTATCAATGATTTCTACTCAGGACACGATGAGAAATTGACTCCGAATTATGAACTTTAATTAATGGTTAATTGAAGATGGTTAATGGTTAATTCCACGATTTATATGCTGGGAAATTAACCATTAACCATTAATTTCCAAATTTCCATCCCAATCCCAACCTAAATCGACTATTCTGAATCGGATAAAAAGCTGCCTGATAATATTGTTCATCTTCTTCAATTGAGCCTATCGCATCTGCAAAAAATCGAGTTAAGTTTTCTGCCTTTACAAAAAATCTAAACTGTTGGACTTTGATACTTGCCGAAGCATCCACGGCTGGGAAGAAATTTATCTTCTGCTTATTTTGCAAAATAAATTGACCAACTAATGGATTATAAGTATTGGCAAAATAGCTATTATTCATTCTTACATCTACTCCCAATTTGATCTGAAGTTTTCGTTTAAACCATTTTCCATCATAATAAAAACTATGTTTGGAAAAGAGATTAGGCAAGTTGAGTGCATCGTTTGTCGTTTGTTGAAGAACGATAACATTGTCTAAGTGAAAGTTTCCGAATCGAATATTTTGTTGTAAAATTAATTGGAAAATACTGAGCGGTGCACCAGTTTGTTGGGCAGTTGCTAGCGTATCAAAATAGATGAAATTATTCAATAAATGATATTGACCACTTGCTTGGAATCCCCATTTTGGTAAAGCATAAGTTGCACTTAGATTAGTTTCCAAAGTAGGTTTAAAATCATTTGTCCAAGCATTCCTACTTGAAATGTAAAAGCGTTGTTGCAACAATTCAGGACGATATAATTGATTGACTCCATTCAGTTTTAACTGCCCTAGTTTTTTTAAATCAAAAAACAATTCTCCACTTATTCGATAATCTCCTGCATTGTCCCAGAGTCCAAGGTGCGCATAGGTTTTCACCTTCAATCGATCACTAGGAGCGAAGTTCCATTTACCAGTCAAAAATAAATTATTGACCGTAGAATCCGCCGCTTCTTCATCAATCCAATTGAAAGAATGTCGAATGCCGATTTAGAAAAAATCACTCTGTTGTTTGACTTGATCGGCAGCTGGTTTTCGAGGTTTAAAAGTGCTGATGGCAAAGGTGTTTTCGATTTTTCGAGTTTGCACAAAATGACGTATACCACGAACGTCGAGTAATAAGTTTTTATAATAACTGGAATCTGCAAAAGCAGAAATATCTGAAAACCTGTAGGTGCCTTTTTTGTAAGCGAGGCGATGCATCAAAGTATAAGTTCGACCTTTTGGAAGTGTGTTTTCTGTGGGGCGATTAGTAAAACTCGGAGGTGGACCAAAGGATCGAGGAGCTGGTCTTTGATTAGCTGTAGAGTCCACTTTCGTATTTTGCAAAGAATCAAGCTGTGGATTTTGCAGCGTATCTATGGCCGTATTTTCTAAAGTATCTAAAACTAAAGTATCTATTTTTAAAGAATCTAAAACGGGACTTTCTATTTTTAAAGAATCCGAAATAGAAGTAGAGTCAATTGTAATGTTTGCTAAAGAATCTAATCTCACAGCTTGGACAGCAGCAGCCTGTGCGGCAGCTTTTGCTCTTGCTTTTTCTTCTGCCTTTCTTTTCCTATTTGCTTTAAATTGGATTGGGTTATAAGTATAATAATGCGTGTAACTGATCTCTTGTTCAGAGTGTCGAGTTTCAGCATCATCCAACCAAACAGGAATCGCCAAAGTACTTGCAAATCCATTGTCTTCTTGAAAAAAGGAAGTATCAGATTCGATCCCTCCATTGTCTTCTTGCTGATGAATATTATTGGAAAAAGCGAAAAATCCTTGGTAAGTGTTAGCATTATTTTTAAAAGTCAAACCACCTGCCAATGCAGTATGACGAGCACGTTGATTTTGATAAAAATATCGAACAGGAGCTGATGCACCATATTGACTAATCCGATGATAATCTAAGGAAACATTGACATTTTTATTAAAGTTTCGACTGAATTTAGCCTTCAGTTGGATATCATCTTGTATCCCACCTTGTGAAAAATAAAAATCAGAGTAAGCTCTTTTGAGATTATAAAATCGAAGATCATCCACTTTTATTTTATATAAATCATATTGGTGTAAGCCAACATCAAAACCTTGTCGAAGTGAAGATTGATAAAAGAGAGGAAAAGTTGGACTTCCTAGGTATCCTAAAGTTCCATGATCTAAAATTCGTGTTCGAGCAGGATCGAATTGATGAAAATAATTGTTTAATAAAGTATCTTGATAGGGAAATTCTTCATTCGGATTATCCATGTAGTAGTAAAAAATAAGCAAGGAATCTTTGGAGATTTTTCGAAAGGATTGGAGTGGTGCACCTTGTTGACCACCTAGTCCAGATTCGGATCTTTGATTAGTAGGTGGACCGCTTCTTTGAGCATGGAGGTTAATTGAAATAAATATACTGATCACTAAAAAGAAGAACAAATGTTTTTCTTTTTTCCCAAAAATAGCTGCGGTCATTTTTTTCCAAAAAATCATATCCGTATTTCCTTTTTCAATCAAACGTCGAAATTAGGAATATAACTTCAATTGTGGAATTAAATAACTGTTAATTGTTAACGGTTAATGATTAACACCACATCGTGTTAATCATTAACCGTTCAACATTCACAGTTAATTAATAATTACTTTATGAGATTGATTTCCTTTTTCGTTAGAAATTCTAAGGAAATAAATACCATTGGATATAGAACTATTCAAGTCGAAAGTAATTTCATTTTTCCCTTCTAGTAAATTTTGCGTAGCGAAAACTTGAACTGTTTTTCCAGTCAAATCGATTAGCTCGAAGTTAGTATTATCCTGATTGTCAGTTGTTTGCAATTCTATTTGGATGAAATCAGAAGCAGGTTGAGGATATGTAATTATATTGTTATAAATAGCTGCAGGCGTTTTTGTACTTACAGCATCTTCACAATTATGCTCGCTGATCGCTTCCAAAACGAATAAGCCATTTTGCATATCAGAACCTAAAATATTACCTGATGGTAAAAAAGGATATACGCCCCAATTCCCTCTGTAAAGCCCATTTGTATTCGTCTCAGTCGATGTATCATAGAAATGAGTACGAACTGGATTTGCAGGGTCGGTAATGTCAAAAATTTGTAACCCTTCAAAATAATAGGATACATATAATTGGTTACAACGTACAATTAAATTATGAGGAATCGTTGTCAATGTTTGCTCTGCATTAAAAGTCGAGAGTACTGAAATATCATCGAAGTCAGATACATCCACAACTTTTAAATCGGTATTAAAAGTCTCGTCAGCCAGATAATAATGTTGTTTATCATTAGCTAACCAACCAGAATGATTATATCCTTGTTGGGTGTAAGTGGACATAGATCCTAAAACGGCAGGACTAGCTGCATCTGTAAAATCGACTACGAACAATCCATCAGTTCCACAATTAGAGTAAACCGTATCGTTCTCCACATATACGTCATGTGAATAAGGAATGCCATTATAATTATTTA
Source organism: Saprospiraceae bacterium (assembly GCA_045104975.1). GTDB lineage: Bacteria > Bacteroidota > Bacteroidia > Chitinophagales > Saprospiraceae > CAJQQY01. The sequence goes on along the minus strand of JBGCCY010000310.1, from coordinate 20,642 downwards.
AAACGACAGGCGTAGTCGGATCAGAAATATCAATTACTTGGAGATTGGTAAAACCAGAAGTACCATTTCTCCGAACACCAGAAGCATAGATTCGTGCGCTGGTAGAATCTATAAAAATGTTATGTGCTCGATTTAAAATATCGTTAGAATCATAAACGACATTTACACTATTTGGTAAATCTGAGATGTCAATAATCTGTAAAGTACTATTTGAACTTTCGTCACATACCGTATATAAATAATCTCCAAAATCATGATAGTCTCGATGTACTATATTGGTTCCTTGAACTGCTCCTGGAACAAATGCAGTAGTTATTTCTGTAGGATTACTTGGGTCAGTTACATCAATAAAGTGAGTACCCATAGTTGTACCAATTACAGCTATTTCAGCATCATTGACTGCTAACCCCCAAATCTCATTATAAGTATTATTATGTGCGGAAGACGGTGGAAGGGTAGAATCATTCCATGTTCCCAAAAGATTAGCTTCTTGTGGTTGTGCAAAAGCATTTAAAGAAATAAAAGAAAAAAGAAAAAGTATAAGTTTTTTCATATTGAAAGGTTTTAAGATTTTTTTAAATAACAAACTCTAAGGTAGCTAATGTTTTAAAAATGGAAAGTCAGGTATTTAGCAAAAAGAAAGCCTCTTGTTTTTAGCAAGAGGCTTTTCTATATAAATGAATCTGATTATTCAGTATCAGCTTCCATATCAGGTAATAATGCTGGACTCATTCCCATGTTGGAAAATCCACCATCGTGATATAAATTTTGCATAGTAACATATCTCGTCAAATCCGAAAACATTGTTACACAATAATCTGCACAAGCTTCTGCTGGAGCATTTCCAAGTGGAGACATTTTATCTGCATAATCAAAGAATTCTTGGAAACCTTTGACACCACTTCCTGCTGTTGTCCAAGTTGGAGATTGAGAAATAGTATTCACTCGTACTTTTTTTGCAGCTCCATAATGGTAGCCAAAGCTTCGAGCAAATGATTCTAATAATGCTTTAGATTCAGCCATTTCATTATAGTCAGGAAATGTTCTTTGAGCAGCGATATAAGTCAATGCCATGATACTTCCCCAATCATTTACTGCATCTAACTCCATACATTTTTGCATTACTTTGTGAAAAGAGATCGCAGAAATATCAAAAGTCTTTTGCATCCAATCGTATTTGATATTGGTGTAACTTCGTTTTTTTCGAACGTTAACAGACATCCCGATGGAGTGCAAAACGAAGTCTAATTTTCCACCTAAAACTTCCATAGATTTAGTGATTAGGTTTTCTAAATCTTCTTCGCTAGTTGCATCTGCTGGAATAATTTCAGCATTTAGTTTTTTACCAAGCTCATTTATTGTTCCAAAACGCAAAGCAACAGGTGCGTTTGTCAAAGTAATTTTTGCGCCTTGTTCGACACATTTTTCTGCGACTTTCCAAGCAATACTTTGCTCGTCAAGTGCTCCGAATATGATTCCCCTTTTTCCTGCTAGTAAGTTGTTTGACATTGGTTGTATTATTTTGTTTATGATTAAAGTTTTACGTTCATAGACAAATCTTGTGGTCAAGTTAAAATTGAAATCAAAAACGACCAACGGGTGATTTTAATTTTCGCTTGACTTTAAATACAGGATTTGTCTAAGAACCAAGTTTTATAGGATGTCCTTTTGTATTGGCGTAAACTCTCCATTTTTCGCCATAAATAGAACTGTAGACTACTTCGATATCAAAAGGCAATTCACCGCTATCTTTCACTTTTAAATATTTAAAAAAAGATTCTCTTTCAGTCGCCTTAAATCTAAAAGTAAAAAATTTTATAGTTTCTTTTTCAGATATGGTCACTCCAGAATCAAGAGACATATTTTGAATTATTATTCCATAATCATTAAATTTAGGATAGACATTTTTTACGAAATCCTGAAAATCTAATTTGTATCGGTCGTTCTCATTAATGATCTCAATTGATTCAATGATCGCTGGACCTAGGCCTTTATTAACGATGTAGTATGAAAAAATAGAAAAAGTATCTGGTGTGTCTAAACTGTAATTAAAAGCCAATCTAGGAGTCACCGATAATCTACTTTGTTCTCTAATTAAATTAGTTTGATAAATGAAAATGACTAAGGTTAATAGGCTGATTAACATTGCAGACAAGCCAATAATTTTATCCGTATTTAACTTGAATTTTTTCATTTTAGATTTCTTCTATGATTGAATTTCCTTTTCCTTCCATACCACTTGACCATTCCCACGCTTCATATAATCGTATTTTTTTATTGGGTAAAACTTCAGGTGTGGAAATACATTTTCCAGTTTTAAAAGTTCCATCATTGCTAAGATGTTGGTATCGCATTTCGATTTTCCCATTCTCCTCAACTGTTCCGATAATATTTCCTAACAATATACTTCCGCCGCTGTAAGTTGCCCACAAAATATTTTCTTTTTGAAAATATTCGAAGATAGTTTCGGAAGAGACTTCACCGCTTCCGCTGTTTTCGATGGACTTGAATTTTTTGTTATGATACATGTTTGATGATAGATTAATGATTTAAAATTATGGATTTCCCCAAACTATATTTCTCCAAAAATTGTAGAATCCATAATAGAGCTTATTCTAATTGAAGTTGTATGGGAGAACGCAAAACGTCTAACGTCCATCGAATAACGTCTAATCATAAATCCATAATTTTAAAACTTCAACAGCTCCTTCGCATTCTTCATCGCTGACTCGGACGGAGGACTTCCACTCAACATGGTAGCAATCGCTCGCACTCTTTCGTCAGGTGTCAACAACCGAACACTCGTAACTGTCTTATCATCTTTTACTTTTTTGAAAACAAAATAATGATTATCAGCTTTGACTGCCACTTGAGGTGAATGAGTGATGCTGACCACTTGATGTTGATCTGCTAAATCATGCAAGATACCTCCCATTTTTAAAGCAGTATCGCCTGAAATTCCAGTATCGATTTCATCAAAAATTAAAGTGGGTAATGGAATTGCACTTGCGACTAAAGATTTTGTCGCTAAAGTCAATCGAGATAATTCTCCTCCTGAGGCAATACCTTTGATCGGCAAAAATTGACTTCCTTTGTTTGGGGCAAAAAGATAATTGACATCATCTAAGCCAGTTGAAGATAATTCTTCCAATGTTCCAATTTCAATTTTCAATTGCGCATGTTCCATTCCAAGAAGGACTAATAGTTTTTGCACTTTTTTCTCAAAACCTCCGACAACTGCCTTTCTTTTTTTGGAAAGTTGAGCGGCTAGTTTTTTCGAATCTTGCTCAAATTTTTCTATATCTTTTTCCGTTTTTTCAATCTCTGAAGACAAATCTGCGAAAGCACCCACTTTGCTCTGTAAGTCCGCTTGAATTTTTAACAATTCATTTACGGTTTTGACATGGTGCTTATTTTGTAATTTATAAATGAGGTCGAGGCGATTTTGAATTTCCAAAATTCGTTCACCATCATGTTCAGTTTCGTCGGCAATTCTTTCAAATTCAGAAGCCACATCTTGAATTTCTAAAACTGCTCCATCAAATCGTTCCATGATTTTTTCTAAATCAGGATATACTTTTCGAAGGCTAGCGAGTGCCATTCCAATTTCTTCTAGATTAGAAATAACTGAACTTTCGCTTTCACTTAGACTTTGAAATGCGCCGCCGAGGGTTCTTTTAATGTCTTCTGCATTGCTGAGTTGAGTGATTTCAGTTTCCATTTTTTCCAATTCCCCATCGATCAATTCTACTTCATTGAATTCTTGTAATTGGAAATTGAGGAAATCACTTTCTTTATCAGCTGCTCGACTCTTTTCGATCAACTTCGCTAAATTTCTTTTTGATGAAGTGTATTGCTTAAAAGTCTTTTGATATTTTTCCAACAAATCATTATTGCCAGCTAGGGCATCAATCATTCGCAATTGGAAAGAAACATTATGAATATCGAGGGTGTCAAATTGTTGGTGCAAGTCGATGAGTGAACCACTTAATTGCTGCAACATTTTCAAATTGACGGGCGTGTCATTGATGAAAGCTCTAGATTTTCCAGAAGGGGTTAATTCTCTTCGTACGATTACTTCATCATCATAATCAATCTCATGCTCTTCGAAGAAGCCTTTGACGTTATATTTTTTCACTTGGAAATAAGCTTCGATGATGCATTTTTTTCCTTGATCGTAGAGCGATTTAGTATCAGCTCGATTTCCCATAATCAAGCCGAGTGCGCCAAGTAGAATAGATTTACCTGCACCTGTTTCCCCTGTGATGATAGTGAGACCATTCGAAAAATTGATTTCCAATTCTTCGATGATCGCATAGTTTTTAATGAGAAGTTTTTGAATCATTGTGTTTTATTGAAATGTAAAATTGTTGTTACACTTCCTGCTGAATTTTGAAAGGCAAATTTAATTAAATGTTTGGGAAAACTAATTATTCTTTTTTACTCAATTATTTGTAGGTATTAATTTTTGAGATTTAGATATTTTTATTGATGTATATGTGTCTTTTTTAACATTTTGGAATAATATTAGTGAAGTTTAACATGTAAAATAATGGTAATCAATTTTTAATAAAGAAAGTTAAATCATAAGCTATTTATTTTTTTGATAACCTGCTTAATTCTTTATTAAGTTAAATATTTTTTTACACCCACACCGCCTACTTAAAGTTTTTCTAAATATTAAAATTTTATAAATGCTTATTCAAGTAGTTAATACAGCTGCCTTGCGAAGGTGGGTTTATTCTTTGGTGATAATTTTAATTTTTTTAATCTTCACAAACAATGTTTTCGGCCAGTTAGCAGATGGGGATTTAAGTATGTCCATTATTGCTGCACCTAATCTTATTGTGGATTCTAATGTAGAATCTCCTTCAACTTATGGACCAGAGGCTGTTCACCTTGGAGTAGAAATTTGCAATACTGGTGGAGATGATTTGACTGAAATGTATATTAATATTGGAGACTATGTTTCTGTTCCAGCATCGCCTGGAATCTATCGTTCCCGAACAGTCGCTGAGTCAACTTATAGTGGAACCTTTTCATTTACTCATTCAGCAAGTGCTTCAGATGCAACTAGGTATGTGAAAACATTATCAGCTGGTGAGTGTATAGTGCAATATTGGTTAGTTGAATATCCAACTTTAGATGGAAGTGGAAATAGTGTAACTGGTGGTTCGAAAACAGATGACGATTTGTACTTGGAATATGATATTTGGGCAAGTGCAAATGATAATGGAACGGCTAGAACAGTAAATTCAACAGAACAAGTCACAATGAGAAGTCAAATTTCTGCCCTAGCAAATAAAATTTATCCTAATGGTACTAATAAAGTCCCTACTGAATATTTGAATTCAATTTCAGATATTTTGGGGTGGAGATCTACACCAGGTGGTTCGGTTGGGAGTGCAATAACACTTGAAGGAATTTGGTTTGACCTGGGAAGGGTTAATAAAGGATTCGATGCTGATGGTGATTTTATTCCAGACTATGATGCATTTTTACAACCGATTGGAGACCCTACCGCATATGATGCTAATTGTTTTCGATTGGTGAAATCATATGGTTTAATTATAGTAAAAAAGAATGATGGAACGGAAAAATTGATTCCATTTGAAGATCAAACTTATTTCAAAGATTTACCCCAAAATAATACTGGAGCTGTAGGTTTAGTTTACTATGAATTTGTACCGACAAATGGACCTTGTAATGCAACTCTTACACCGTATCAAGAAGTTGCCTCTGGTTCTGAAAACGAGAAGTTTAATGGTGATTATGGAACATATATACCTCCATTGGTTTCAGAGGCGATTAATGCAACACTTGATGATACTGGTGTATCATCTTCTCCAGTAAATGCAAACGTTGAGTTTAATGTGATTTTAACAAACAGTTCAGGTAAGGCGCTAGGATTACTGGATTATGAAATGCCAGTTGTAATGGAAACTGATATTCCAACAGGAACTGAGTATGTATCTGGATCAGCTTCAATAAATAATACTTTACCAAGTGGAATATCAGCAACAGTTTTATATTCTACTGATGATGGTGTTTTGTGGACAACAACTGAGCCTGTTACAGCTTCAACAGTTACGAATATTCAATGGTGGATGAGTGATGAAATTGCAGATACAGAAGTAGTGGATGTGACATTTCAAACAACTATTCCAATAGGTTATTCAGATCCTACGGTGACTAATAATGGGAGTGTGAAATTAGGAGGAGGAGCGGCTTTTTTAGAAGATGATCACACTCTTTTGGTGGAGGGTGTTAACTCAATTGCAGGAACAGTTTTCGAAGATGATGGAGCAGGATCCACTAGTGGAAATAAAGTACATAATACAGGTGATGGAGAAGAGACTGGAATCAATGCGGTCTCAGTTAGTCTTTATTTGGATCGAGATGAAGATGGTGTTGGTGAAAGTTTGATTTCTTCTACCACAGCTGATGCGAGTGGAAATTATTCTTTTGTTAATTTACCTGATGGGCTTTACGAAGTGGTAGTTACAACAGATCTATCTTCGAAAACTTGTAATGGAGGAAGCTGTACAGGTTGGATTTTAGATACAGAAAATAATAAATTAATTGATTTGGATACAGCTAGCACAATTGGGACTGCAATATCGACCACGGATACTGACTTTGGTTTTATGCCAGCATTGACAATCGAAAAAGTGTGTAATGATGGAGCAATAGTGTATGAAGATAATTTGATTTCATATGATATTAGTTTGACTAATAATAGTTACAATACTAACCCCGATGTAATAATTGGTTGGGGGGCTACAGATAATGGGGCATCTGATTTTGACAATTTTGCTAATGCATTATCAGAAGTTGGTCCTGATGAATCTTATGCTTCCAAATCATATACCGCTAGTGGAAATTATAATGTTGATGCAACGGGATTTGAGTTCGGGTCATATACTTGTGATATCACATCGGTGGAAGCTGTTTTTCAAATTTATTTGAGTGGAGTTTTATCAAATGATGAGGCATCAGTAGAAATTACAGCAGGCGGAGTAATGTATCCGTATATAATTACTACAACACAATTGAATGCTTTTGTAGGTATTGGAAATGTTGGAGAGTTAAAGATAGATGTAACTGCTGCAAAAGCTTGGACATGGGCTGATTTACAAAACGGTTTTAGTGTGAAATTTTTAACTGATAAAGTAAATGGAGGAGATGCTTCTATTATTTATTTAGATGCTATTGGTATAAAAATTAATGATGGGGCAACCTCAGATTGTGTTTCTTCAAGCGGTTATGACGACAGGGCACTTATTAATAGTATTCCACTTGTCGATACTTATAATGCATCTGAGTTGGAGTATGTTTCTGCTTCCATGGAGCCAGATGTTGTTGCATCAGGAAGTTTGACATGGAATAATTCGATGAGCTTGATACCTGGAGAAACAGGAATTATTAGGGTGTATTTTACTCCTTTGACACCTACTGCAACTGCGACTAACACCGTAATAATAAATGACGCAACCTTTCTTGATGGATCTGATGTGAATGATGTTGCTGCTACTTATGATGTTAATATTTTGAATACAGGTTCTGTTATTGGAACTATATGGAGTGAGGGTTCTACAGGTTCAACCACGGGTTGGGATGGAACTACTGGTTATGAGGGAGGAGCTACAGATTTATTTATATCAAGAATTACGATGAATTTATATGGATGTGTAGATGGTAATGGTGATATGTTATATCCAATTGGAAATACTAGTAAGTCTTGTTCCTTTAATGGAGGAAGTTGGTCAAATTTACAGACACAGGTAACAGATGGAAATGGAAATTATTCTTTCCTTGGTTTACTGGATGGATACTATTATGTAGAATTGGATGATACATCTATTCCTGGAACAATTACTTCAACAGGAGACCCTGATGAAACAGGAGGACTCTGTAGCACATGTGATGCTTTATGGAAAGATCCTACTGCAAATGCTAACTCACTAGGAGAGGTTTCAGGAGGAACTAATTTTACTAATATTAATTTTGGTTATACCGTTAATCCAACAATTGAAGGTACAGTATGGGAAGATAGTAATAATGATGGAAGTCAAGATACAGGAGAGCTTGGAATCGCTGGAGTTACTATTCAGTTGGCTGGTTGTACGCCTGCTTGTTTAAATGTTGTAACTGATTTTGAAGGTAACTATTCTTTTGAAGATCTTGATCCTGCAATTGTTTATACCCTTTCGGCAAGTACTGGAACATTACCTTCTGGTGGAACATGGAACGAAACTTTTGAATCTGATGGAAGTGTTAATAATTCTATTTCAAAAACCTTGGTAGCGGGAGAAATATCTACGAATACAGGTTTTGGATTTAATCAATCAGGAGGATCGACGATAAGTGAATCAGTATATACAGATTGGGACGGTGATGGCACTCAAGATGCTGGAGAAACTAACATAGTTGGAGTTACAGTAAATCTTTATGATGATATTAATAATGATGGAGTGATAGATATAGCAGTTGATGCTCTAGTTGAAACTATAATTACAACTTCAACTGGTTATAGTTTTACAAATATTCCAGCTGGAAATTATATAGTTGAAATTGATGAAACCTCTTTGCCTCCTTTTTCTGATTTGACTGCTGATCCTGACGAGACTGGAGCGACATGTACAACTTGCGATGCAATGGGACTAGTAACAACTGATGGAATAAGTGTCTATAGTACGCTTGATTTTGGATATCAACCACAAGGTGGATTATCAATTACAAGTACAGTTTGGCAAGATGCAAATGGAGATTCTGTCTTAGTTTCAGAGGATGTGTTGCCAAATATTACAGTTGAACTTTGGGCTGACACGGATGGAAATGGAACCTTTGAATTGGCTAAGACGACCACTACTAATTCAAATGGAAATTATACTTTTTCAAATTTGCCTGATGGTAATTATGAAGTAAAAGTAAGTACAACGGATACAGATATACCAACAGATGCTTTTGGAAATCCTTCGGTATCTACCAATGGTTCTAAATATGATATGACTATTGCAGATGGAAATATTACTAGTCTCAATAGTGAAGTTTGTTCTAATTGTGCTGATGATTTAGATTTTGGATTTGCAAAATTAGGGGCTATTGGAAACACAGTTTATTCGGATGCTAATGGAAATGGGGTACAAGATTGGACTGAAAGCGGAATTGAGAGTGTCACCGTTTATTTGTGTGATGCAGCTTCAGGAACTTGTAATGCTGGTTCAGCTTTACAAACAAAAATAACTGACTCAGATGGAAATTATTTGTTTACAGGAATTACTCCTGGAGAGTATACTATTGCCGTAGTGTCAACTGGTTTAGGAACTCAGACAGCTGATCCTGATCGAGATGGTGAAACTTGTGCAAGTATAACTTATCCAGGAATGCCCTCATGTGATGATGAAATGACAGATATAACAATGGGCTATTCAACAAGCTTTATGGGAGCGAGATTTGGATACCAATCTAAAGGAGTGATTGGAGATTTTATTTGGTTGGATGCTAATGCTGATGGTATTCAAGATGAGGTGGAACCTGGAATCGGAGACGTAACAGTTACTTTGACAAATGCCACTTTGGTAACGATTGATGCAGTATCATATGCTATCGGAGCATACGTAAGTGCGATCAAAACCGATATAAATGGATACTATACCTATAGTGATTTGCCAGATGGAACTTACGATATAGTTGTGACAACACCTTCGGATCGAACAATAACTTCTGATGCAGATAATATAGAAAATGGGACAGTTGAAGTTGTAATTAACTCTGGTGCTACGAGTGTAACGAATGGTTGTTCAAACTGTGAACTAGGTGCTGATTTTGGTTATAAAATAAGCGGAACTTCAAGTATTGCTGGAAACATTTGTATGGATACCGATGGAGATGGAAACTGTGGAACTGGAGGTGAAACTCAGTTAGAGAGTATTACGGTTTTCCTTTATAGTTCAACTGGACAATATTTAGGAGAATCAGTAACTGATGTTTCAGGAAACTATGCTTTTACTAATTTGCCGGCAGATACTTATACTGTTTCTGTTGGAACAAAAGTAAATCCTTTGAGTTTGTCAATCACAACAACTGCAGGAACGACAACTAGTGCTCAAAGCGTTTATCAATCAATTGTTTTACTCTCGGCTACAAGTTCTGTAGATCATGATTTTGGTTTTGAATATGATGTTGATATTGACTTTGGAGATTTACCAACGACCTATGATGTTACTAAATTATCAGAAGGTGGTGCCTACCATATTGTACCAACTACGCCTACTTTATATTTAGGGTCGGTAGTTGATGCAGAACCTTCGCCAATTCAAAATGCAACTGCGACGGGTGATGCAACTGATGATGGCATTTCCTTTAATAATCCTGATGGATGGGGGGAAGGCTCAAATGGTGGAAGCTACAATGCAACTGTGGCTGGATCTGGTTGGTTAGTTGCCTGGTTTGATTTTAACAAGGATGGTGATATTTCTGATCAAGGAGAATTGATAACCAGTCAAGCAATTTCAACTGGAACTTCAACTATCAATTTTGATATTCCAGTAGGAGCAGATTTAACAGGTATGACTTATTCAAGAGTTCGATTATTTCAATCTGAACCTGATTTTACTCAATTCAGTTATACAGGAGAAGCAACCAATGGAGAAGTGGAAGATTATAGTATTTTATTTTCTGCATTGCCAGTAGAGTTGTCGAAGTTTTTTGTACAAGAAAAAGATTGTTCGGTAGGCATATATTGGACGACTGAAGCAGAAGTTGATTTTGATTATTTTGAAATTCAATGGAGTGGAGATGGTCATGAATTTTCAAGGATTGGTTGGAAGGAAAATGCTGGAAATGGAAATGGTGCAAACTATGAATTCACCGATAAAACTCCTTCTGAGATTAATTATTACCGATTAAAAATAGTGGACTTAGATGGTTCATTTGAATATTCAAAAGTGGTATTTATCGGTTTAGATTGTGAAAAAGTAAATGGTGGAATTAATATTTATCCAAATCCTATTTCATCTAATCAAAGAATGTTAGACGTTGAATTCTATGCTGAAAAAGCAGAGACACAATTATTAATAGTTGATATTTTGGGTAGAACGGTAAAACGAATTTCATTAGAGGTAGAATCAGAAACGACCAATGAAATTCAAATTGATATTTCTAATCTTCCAGTTGGAACTTATAGTTTACAGCAAGTAGGAGCGAAAAAATCTAATTTGTTTATCATTCAAAAATAGACTTTAGAAAACTCTTTTTAATAGCGGTATCGATTCATTTCGGTACCGCATTTTTTTTGCTTTCTAAGTACTTTTCTCTTGGAATCAAACTTCGATGATTGCGCAATTTTAATACCTGAAAATCAGGAGTTTTGAATCATGTTGTTTTATAAAACAAGAAAAGAGGTGAAATCTAATTCAAAGAAGTTTTGTTTTGATTCCCATTTTAATTTTCATTTACACTTCCTGTTGAATTATGAATGGCAAGTTTAATTAAATGTTTGGGAAAAATGACAAGCATTTTTTTAATGATAGAAAAGAGAAAAAAATGCAAAATAAGACACCGTAATGCTTTTTTTTCAAAAATTTTAGGTTGCAATATCTTTATAAAATTTGTATTGATAACTCCCTTTTTAATGAAAAGTTATGGTTTTGATTATAGTTTAATAAAAAAAATACGCCTGTAAGTGTGTAACTAGAATAGGGTGTAATATCATTAAAATAGATATTTTTGATAGTTTGGTGACTTTTGTGACGTCACATTTGATTGTAAATATGTTAACCTGAAAGTAACGATTTATGAGCTACTCGTGACTTTGGCATCCTTTTCTCATCTATGAAAATGTAACGAATAATACCAACTAACATAAATATTACACTTCTCCAAAGTAGTTATCTCCTCCAAATTGAATTTTTTCCCAAAAAACTAATTTTTTAATAGACTAAATGATATCCATCCCATTTTTGCTAATACAAAGTGGATATATATATACTAGTTTTTTCCCCTCAGACTTATTCACAATAACACAATTATTTTAAAATAACACAATTACTATTTTATGAGAAATTTTAATTTTTCAGTTATTTCGCTCAGAGATAATCTATTCCTTTTCTTGTTTTTTATCCTTTTATTTTTTAGTGCAGGAAAAGCAAGCGCTCAATGCTGCTCCAATAGTTTAGTTGGCAATGGTGATTTCGAAAATACCATTGCTCCTAATGAAAATTTTCCATTTGGAACTGGGGCAAATAATGCCGAAACGGGAGAACTTTATGAATGGTTTTATGATGATGGAACCAATGATTCATTTGCTCCTACATTTGTGATAGATGGAACAAAAGCTAGTGAGGGGAGTCAATTTGCATATCTCCCTTTTGGAGGAACTTTACCATCTTATAATAGATGTATTGGAAACAGCTTAACTCATACTGCTGATTTGTCAGGATGTACAGTTGATTCTTATACTAGCGGGATGCGATATGTTGCACAATTTGATTGGATTCCTTTCAACAAAGATGTTACAGGAGGAGGAACGGGAAGTACTCGACCTGTTTTTGAGTTTCAATCACCTTTTACTGTTTTGGATCTTTATGATGAAAGTGGAGTAATTGTGAATACAAATTCAACAGCTGTTGCTTGGAATGACATTGCTACGTCTTGGGAAAGGGTGTATGGTGTTTCTCCTGAGATTACCGATAATGATGGGATAAATTTATGGTATTCTCATATTAATACTGCTAGCTGTGGAATATTGATAGATGAAGCATTTTTTGCTCCATTGGCAATTAATAGTGCAACTGCAAGTAATGTTCAACAGGGAGGAGTAAGTAATCAAATTACTTTTGAGTTAAATCCGGTTTCTAATATTGGGACTGTACCTGGGATAAATTATTCTGTTTCTGCACCTTCGGGTTATTCCATTTCTCCATCATCAGGGACTTATGGAACCAATACGATGTTTACATTAACAATTAATTCTGGAACAATGGGGGTGAATGGAGATCCTACGATGGATGTTTCTGTTTATGATGAAGTAAATACAAGTTGTTCTGTAATCGCTCCTGTTGCTAATCCATATTATATTGATACAGATAAGGATGGGATTATAGATATCGTTGATTTGGATGATGATAATGATGGTATTTTAGATGAAATTGAATCATGTGGAAGTATTAGCGGAAATGTAGATATCAATGTAGAGATTCAATTAGATAATTATCCAGGAGAAACTAGTTGGACTTTAACAAATTCAGGAGGAGCAACTATTGATTCTGGAAATGGTTATTCTACTAGTCAAGAATTTATTGATTTAACCTATAATGTTCCTCCAGGGGATTACACATTTACGATTAATGATACTTATGGAGATGGCCTTCAAGATGTGGGAGGATTTCACCAAATCAAAGTTGATGGTAATATTGAAATAGGACCAATTACGGCCAGTTTTTTTACTAGCCCACATAGTTTTTCAGCTGGAATTACTTCATTTAGTTGTTTGTCAGGTGACCCTTCTGGTGATGCAGATAATGATGGAACTTTAAATTATCAAGATGCTGATTTTTGTACTCTAAATAGTAATGGAGTATGTACAAGTTTAGATACAGATGGAGATGGTATAATCAATAATTTAGATTTGGATGCAGATAATGATGGAATACCAGATTTGGTGGAAGCAGGAGGAATTGATACCAATGGCGATGGAATTAGTGATGATTTAACGGATTCAGATAGTGATGGAATAGTTGATAAATATGACGAAAATTGTACTAGTACAACTTCTGGAAATGCAGTTGCTCAGGTTAATTTTGGAGTGAATGATCCTGGAAATGCTTTAGGTGTACCGGGAACAAATAAAGCTTCGCTTGGAAATTCAGATTGGATTGAATTAGATCTAGGAGTTACTATTCCATCTGGAACTATAATTCAACTATATATGGCTAGAAATGGTGCTTCAAATGTTGATGAAACAACTCAACAGGTAAGTCAATCTGTAACTACGGGAGGAACATTTACCAATGCTCAAGTCTACACATCTACTCAGAATGAATCTGTTGGTCCCGAAATTTTTAATTACACTTTAGTTGGAGATGCGCGATATATAGAAGTGAGAAGATTAACTAGGGGAGGTGCACTTTATGGGGTAATTTTTAATATAACTAGTTCGTGTACAGAAGGGGTAACTATGCCATATGAAGATTCAGATAACGATGGATTACCTAATGTAATTGATTTAGATTCAGATAATGATGGAATCCCGGATTTGGTAGAAGCAGGAGGTATAGATACAAATGGAGATGGATTAGCAGACATTACAACTGATGCTGACAATGATGGATTTGTTGATGTTTATGATTCTGATGATGATGGTTCTGTTGGAGTCGAAGATGCTACTGATCCACTTTTGATGACTGGAGGAACTGATTCTAATAATGATGGATTAGCTAATGATGTTGCGATTATTTTTATAGATGGGAGCAACAATAATTATGATACTGATGGAGATGGATTCATAGATGGATTGGACTTGGATGCTGATGATGATGGAATTCCAGACATTATTGAAGCTGGAGGAACTTCTCCTAATAGTGATGGAATGGTAGATGTTTTAGCAGCACCTTGGGATTCTGATAATGATGGATTGGCAGATATTTATGATGAAAATAATGCAGGAATAGCTTTGGTAGAAACGACTGCTGATACAAATTCAGATGGTCAAGTAAATGCGACGGAAAGAATGTCTGCTGGTAGTACGAATATTATAAATGTTGATGCAGATAATTATCCAAATCATTTGGACTTAGATGCAGATAATGATGGGATTACAGATGTGGTAGAAAATGCAGGAGGTGTAGTTACTGCAGATAATACATCAGGAATATTGGATGGAATTATTGGCGATAATTCATCGGTAACAGATTCAGATAATAATGGGTGGCATGATCCAAGTACAACTGCAACGACTGACACAGATGGAGATGGTATTCCAGATTACCTTGATATTGATGCAGACAATGATGGTATTGTGGATTATTTGGAAGGTACGTGCTCTACATGTCCAACTTTTGTTACTCCTTCGGGAAATGATACCAATGGAAATGGAGTACTTGATATGTATGAAAATTTAACGTCAGCAAATGCTGATAGTGGCACCAATATCGGAACTACTCCAAACCTAGATGATGACTCAGGAAATTCAATTCCTGATTATTTAGATACCGATACAGATGGAGATGGAGCGAATGATTGGACAGAAGGTTACGATGCGAATAACAATGGAAATGCTGCTGATGATCTGATAATAATGGCTGCTAATTATGAAACTGCAATGAGCAATGGATATTACGTCAATGCTACAGATTCAGACTCAGATGGTATTCCAGATTGGTTGGATAACCAACCATCCGTTGCGGGTTATGATGAATCTACTCGTCCACCATTTTTGAATCCAGCATCTTCGTTTTGGTATGATGATGATAATGATGGCTTGGTAGATTTATTAGATTCAAGTCAAAATGGTACTGCTGCACCTACACCAGATAATAATGGAGGAAATGATTTGGACTGGAGAGATATGACCACAATGGCAAGACTACCTGTAGAGTTATCAAATTTCTATGCTAATGAAAGAGATTGTAAAGTAGACTTAAATTGGACGACTGAATCAGAAGTTAATTTTGATTATTTTGAAATTCAATGGAGTGGAAATGGACACGAATTCACAAAAATTGGTCTAGAGAGAAATAAAGAAAATGTGAATGGTTCGAACTATTCATTCATCGATAAAACACCTTCCGAATTTAATTATTACCGATTAAAAGTGGTAGATATCGATAATTCTTTTGAATATTCAAAAGTAATCTACAGCAGATTGGATTGTAAAAAATTGAATGATCAAATCAATATTTATCCAAACCCTATTTCACCTGAACAAGGAATACTCAACGTTGAATTTTACGCTGAGACAACCGAAACACAATTGTCCATCATTGATCTTTTAGGTCGAACCGTCACCAGACTTTCCTTAGAAGTAGAACCAGAAGTGACCAATTATATTCAAATTGATATCTCTCACCTTCCAGCTGGAACTTATAGTTTACAGCAAATAGGAGCGAAAAAATCTAATTTGTTTATTATTCAAGAATAGACTTTAAAAACTCTTTTGTGAGCGGTATCAATTTATTTTGGTACCGCTTTTTTTATTTTTTAAAAGGAACGATGAGAAGGTAATTCCATTAATTTTCTATTTTTAAGAAAAATAAAATATGAAAAACTTATTGCTAATGCTTCTCTTTTGCTTGCCATCATTCTTATCTGCACAATCTAATTCAAAAATAGAATTATTGGGAGGCCTCGATTATACTTATCGGGATCATACAAATTCAGGATGGATACAATCACTTCGTAAGTCTGAAAAAGGAAAAATAAATACTCATTTTGGGATTAACTATTTTCAAAAACTAAAACCAAGACTTTGGCTGAAAATCGGAATTGGATTTGTAAGTTTAGGTTACAAAACTGCAAAAACGGAGTTAAATACAGGAAGTGGCGCCACAGGGGGAACTCAAGATCCATTATTGCAAGGATTAGATAATCCAACTTCACAATTCATTTATAACTATCATTTCCTTGAAGTACCATTTTCAATTCACTTAGATTTTTTTGAAAATAAATTGAAGCCATTTGTAGAATTAGGAATAGCACCTATGTATTATATACAATCAATAACTAAGCATAAATTAGGTGATGAAATTCGCTCAAAAAGAAATGAACAAGAGGACTTTATCAATGATTTTCAGTTTGCCACAACAGTCGCTTTTGGTTTTAGTTATTCCTTTAATGAAAAATGGGAGATGGTTGTCCAACCTAACTTTCGATACCATTTAAGTAAAATAGCTGATGCTCCAGTCAAAGAACATTTATGGAGTACGGGACTTGCCATTGGAATGCGAATGGCGATGAAATAATTTTGAATTAATAAAGTTTTACAAAAAACAAGACATGAAGAAAATCCTTTTCCTTATATTTTTTTTCCCAATATTTTTATGGAGTCAATCAAAAATTGAAATTTTAAGTAGTCTTGATTATTCCTATAGAGATTTTGGGAATTCAGGAATAGTTCAATCTATTCGCTCTTCAGAAATAGGAAAATTGAATTATCATTTCGACATAAATTATAATCAACAATTAAGAGAAAAACTATGGTTAAAAATCGGTTTAGGTTTCTCAAGTATGGGCTATAAAACAAAAAATAAAGAAATCATAGGACGCATTGATGAGCAAGGTAACTATGATCCATATTTTTCTTCTGGAGAATTTCTTCAAACTAAATATGATTATCATTTTTTGGAAATCCCAATTGCATTGAGATATGAGTTTTTACAAAATAAAATTAAACCTTTTATTGAAATTGGAATAACGACAAATTATTATTTGCAATCAACCGTTAGGTTTTTTAAAAATGGAGATAAAATAGGTTCTGAAAAAGAAAGGAGAGAAGAGATTAATCAAATTCAGTTTGCTCCAACCCTGAGTTTTGGTTTGAGTTATGAAATAAATGAAAAATGGGAACTCGTGGCACAACCAAATTTCACCTATCACGTAACGAAAAATTATAAGGAGTCTGCAGATTTATCACTTTCGAATGGACTTCTCAAAGAACATCTATGGAGCGCAGGAATATCATTCGGAATGCGAATGAATTTGAAGTAGTTATGAATCAAAAATGTCAATCAAAATATTAGAATCTGAACTCACGTTTCATTTTTTGATTTTGATTGACATTTTTGATCTTGATTAATTTGCTTTTTATTTCTCAAACTTGACCTCACCACCCACAATCGTATAAACTACTTCAGCATCCAAAATTTCTTCATCAGTACAATCTCTTAAATCCTTGGTCAAAACCGTGATATCCGCTAATTTTCCAACTTCCAAAGACCCTTTATCTTTTTCTTCAAAACCTGCAAAAGCATTTCCCAAAGTATAAGAATATAAACCTTCCTCTCGCGTCATTTTTTGCTCAGTAAAAAACTCTAAACCGGTATCCGCTCGCTTCCGAGTTACTGATGCATAATAACTTTCCAAAGGATCAACATCTTCCACAGGGGCATCGGTACCATTTGCAATCAGTACTCCAGCGTCCAATAAAGATCGCCAAGGGTAAGCTCCTTCTCGAGCTCTTTTTTCTCCCAAACGATCAACTACAAATGGTGCATCAGAAGTACAATGAATCCCTTGCATAGAAGCAATAATACCAAATTCTTTAAATCTTGGAATATCCTCAGGGTGCAAATGCTGGGCATGCTCAATTCTCCATCGCCAGTCTTTAGTAGGATTATCCTTGATGTTTTTTTCAAAAATATTAATCACCTCTCGATTCGCTCGATCACCAATAGCATGCACACAAAGTTGCAGGTCATTTTCAGCAGCTAGCCGAGCGATATTAGTTACTTCTTCAATCGTTGTGGTGTTTTGTCCTACAAAATGTTGTTTATCATTATAAGATTTCAACAACCAAGCTCCGTAGCTGCCAAGTGCTCCATCCACCTCCGTTTTGATGGATCGACAAGTAAAAAAATGATCTCCAGCATC
Organism: Saprospiraceae bacterium; assembly: GCA_045104975.1. GTDB lineage: Bacteria > Bacteroidota > Bacteroidia > Chitinophagales > Saprospiraceae > CAJQQY01. Next base: position 2,054 of record JBGCCY010000310.1, on the reverse strand, counting down.
AATGATTGGAAACTGTTTTAAGTTACCATTCATCTCATCATACGAGTGTCTCAGCATCGCCCAAAGTCGCAAATCAAATTTTCCTTCTTTTGCAATTTGAGTATATCTATCTATTTCTAAATAACTTGATCCAGCATCTTGAAAACTTGTAATTCCTTTTTTCAAACATTCTTCTTGCGCCAATTCAATTGCTTTGTACCAACGTTTTTTCAAATCTTCTTGAGAAAGTGTTTTTTCATATTCCTGAAATGCCGCATAGACCAAACTCATTGCTCTCTCCTCAAACATTCCAATAGCTTCTCCGCTGCCATCTCTAACGATTTCTCCACCAATAGGACTAAGTGTCTCAGCAGAAATCCCACCTAGTTCCATCGCTTTTTTATTGGCAAAAACTCCATGTCCACTTGCATGTCGAAGTAACACGGGATTGTTTGGTGAAACGGCACTCAAGTCATCGTGATAGGGATAACCATGTACATTTCGTTCGACGATTTCATTCCATTTTTCTTGGTGCCAACCTCGACCTTCGATCCATTCGCCAGGTTCAGCGGTTTTGGCAGCTTCCGCCACCATATCGACGATCTCTTGCCAGTTTTTTGATTTTAAAAAATTCAAATCCATTAGACTTTTTCCCAATCCTGAAAAATGTCCATGCCCTTCAATAAAACCAGGCATAGCAAAGTTGCCTTTCAAGTCTATGACTTTGGTTTGCTTATCTTTTAGTGCTTCAATTTCAGTAGTTGAACCAACTAGAAGAATGCGATCATCTTGGAATGCGATGGCTTCCGCAGTTGGATTTTTTTGATCCATTGTTGCAATTTTTCCATTGATTAGAATCATGGAAGCTGTTTCTTTTTCTGTGCAACTAGAAGTATATATTACAATTAGGAATAAGATTAAAAAGGATTGGAGGTTTTTCATTTTTTTTAATTATAAGATTGGAAAATAAATGAAAAGGTAGGAAAAAGTCATGATATGAAAATAAAAAAGTGATAGGAAGAATTAATATCTCCTATCACCTTTACCTGAATAATTTATATTCTCACATTCCAGTTCTGACCAGCGATGAGGTTAATCATCCTGTGGTTAATGGGATTAAAGAATATTGGATTATTTTTCTTTGTTAGCGTGTGGAATTAGTGGGGGAGAAAACGATTACTGTTAGACATTGTCAAGGTCAGTATCACCAATACCTCCTTTGATTTTCTTTTTATCACTTTTCGAAATTTTTTGATTTTTTAAAGCTTTAGAAATTTTTTTAAAAGTTTTTTTTGAATGATTCATGAATAAAATAATTTGAGAAAAAAAAAATGAGCAAGGTGAAAAAATTAATAGATAAGACTCCCAATTCAGAATTTGATCAGATAGTAGCAGAGGCTGAAAGCTGATAAATAATAAACTGCGGGCGGTTTTAATTTTTTATAGGGTATTCAAAGATTAAGGTAGGAGGGTAAAATTGCAGGTATTTATTTTGATAGAATCAACAATGATTCCAAGAATGGTTTTACAATTTGGAAAGAAAAAAAAAGACATTTCCGAGCACATATTAAGGTAGGATTGGTGCGTAGGAAATGCCTTTTTGAATTAAAAAACCTAAATTAACTATCTTAAAATCACCGATCTTAGGTGATAAATTTTATGTTAGAATTGGAATTAAATGAATCTCTCCAATCACATGTCAAATATATTTCATAAATAAATAATTTTTTTTGTCATTTTTCAATAGATTTGGACTGTTAAGTTTTTTTAAAATTAACATTTGTTAATCTTAATTAATTGATTTATAGTGATTTATGTTTGTTTTAGGTTGGATTTTTTAGACTTTTTTAATAAAAGAAATGAATCTGAGATGGAGAATTTAAAAGAATTAATACATTTTGTGAATAAACAGAAGGTTGCCAGAATTGAAATAATTGGGAGTCCAAGTAATTATTCAGGTAAAATGAAAAAATTATATAAGGGGATTACGGAAGGAAAATATACCAATGATGAAGAAGCAATGACAGATTTATATGCAGATAAGATAAATAGAAAGTCCTACAAAAAGCTTAAAT
>JBGCCY010000309.1:0-18024 GCA_045104975.1 Saprospiraceae bacterium | reverse complement strand
AGAAGCATTCAAAATATTAATCTCATCAATCTCCAGAGGATCAACTTGTGCTACTGCCCAAGCAATCGCTTTCTCTTCGATAATTGGTCGAAGTAATTCTCGATGCTTTTCTGACATCAATTTTGAATCATTCAAAAGAGGATGCTTAAATCGCTTTGGCAAAATTACCGCTGCTGCAAAAACAGGTCCAGCCAAACAGCCTCTTCCTGCTTCATCACATCCTGCTTCAATTTCATTTTTTCTAAAAAAAGATTTCAACATAGACTTAAAATAAATTGACCTGATGATTTTATTCATCAGGTCAATACTAATGTATTATTTCAAAAGAAAAAAATGGCTTACTTTTTTTTCTTTGCTGTAGATTTTGCTCTAGGTTTAGCCTTTGGTTTTGCTGTAACCTTTGCTTTTGACTTTGTTACAGTCTTAGTCTTTGGTTTTGCTGTAACCTTTGCTTTTGACTTTGTTACAGTCTTAGCCTTTGGTTTTGCTGTAACCTTTGCTTTTGGCTTTGCTACAGTCTTAGTCTTTGGTTTTGCTGTAACCTTCGCTTTTGGCTTTGCTACAGTCTTAACCTTTGCTTTTACTGTAACCTTTGCTTTTGGCTTTGTTACAGTCTTATCCTTTGGCTTTGCTGTCTTAGGCTCTTCCAACTTAATGTGTCCCCAATTTTCTCCTTTCTCAATTCGTCTAACTTGTGTTTCTGTGATGCCAAAACTCTTTGCCAACACTTTTCGTTTGGTCTTTCCATCTTGTAATCTCTTCTTGAGTAATCGAACCTTAGTCTCATTCATTTTTGCATGAGAAGGCATCTTTCGATTTTCATGTAAGTACACACCTTGAGCAATTTGATGTTGAGTCATACCTGCACGATCTACTCTTTGCAAGTTTTCCCAATAATTGTTCAATTTGTTGCCGTCGACGTGAATCAACATTGGCTTCTTTCTATCCTTTTTGACAAATTTGTCAGCAACTAATTGATGAACATAGAAGCCTTGCCGAACGCCGTCTTCTAGTTTTAAATTTAATTGCATAAATCCTTGTTTCATCAAGGATCCTCTCAGCAACTTTTCGTTGCCAGACATTTTATCGACGCTTTTCAGTCGACCATAATCGGAAAAATAATAGTTGCATTTTTTGGTAGGAGCTTTCGCTTTTACCTTAACCCAACGCTCATTCCAATGACTTTTAATTTTGTTTACACTCATAATCGATGTATTAAAATGAAGAATTTTTTGAAAAACTAGGCGCGCTTTTCAATCCAATAAAAATATTTTGGATAAAGAAGAGTTGACGTTTATTTAGGTTAGTTAATTTTTAATTCAACACAAATATAACGTAGAATTTCATTTTTTTAAAATTAAAAATTCAACACGTCGATTTAGTTGTTTTCCAAGAGCCGTACTATTTTCCGCAATAGGTCTAGAACTCCCGTAGCCATTATAAAGTGTACGGTGTGGAGAGATGCCTTCTGCGATTAAATATTCAACAACTGCTTTTGCCCTACGAGTAGATAATTGCAAATTATATTCATCATTTCCATCAATGTCTGTATGTCCGCTAATTTCAATAATCATATAAGGATAGGTTTGAAGCAGTTGTAAAAGCTTCTGTAATTCGATATGAGAATGCGGCAAAAGTTCTGCCTCATCAATATCAAAGAAGATATTTTTTAGGCGGATAATTTTTCCTTCTTCAATAGGTTCCCAAGTTGAAATTTTGTTTTCCTCAGGAATGTCTAAAAAGGGAGGTTCTTTTTTAACCAAAATATCATCTATATAATAGTAGCCATATTTTAAAGAATTAGGGCTAGCAATATTTGTTTCGGTCAAACTATCAGAAAAGAAATTTCCGATAATTAAAAATGCTGCATCTGTCTCTGCTTGAAATTCTCCATTCACTTTGACCCATTGTCCGTGATTTGTTTTTAATATTTCTTTAGAAAAAAACTGAGGAGAAACTTCAATTGGAATATCTAAGATCTCTTCATATTTTTTTTGGGAAAAAAACATCCCAAGATTATTTACTTGGATAGATCGAGGCAAGTGACTGGTGAAAAGTTCTACAGAATAATTCTGACCGATCACCAAAGGTTCTCTCAATTGAATTTGAATATATTCTCTACAATGAGGTTTTCCATCTTCGCATCCAAAAAGTGTAATACCTACCATCGACTCTCCTGTCCTTGGTTTTTGCTGGCCAAAACCTTTGGCAGCCCAATGAGCAGGGACTCGAATCTTTGCACCAAAAACATCAGGCGAAGAACCAGTTGCAGAACTCCAATATTTCATCACATCAGTAAAGTGTTGACCTTTATAAAACCATCCAATTGGAGTACTCGCATATTTTTCAAAACTTGGATTTGGAACAATATTTTCACTTCTTTCCATAGCAGGAGCCTGCGCAAAAAGAGTTGCACTCCAGATTAAATAAAAAATTAAAAGTGAAAATTTTCTCATTTTTTTGATATTGCATTTTTGTAAAAAAAGAATGCCACAGTTTTTTAAACGAGAAAAAGAGGAAAGAAGTTATACTTTAAGAAAATCGAATACCCAACAAGATATTTCTAATTAAGAACTTTGACGATATTTCTCATTAATAAAAAATAATGTTGTCAAAATTGGATATTCGATTTTCAAGAAATTATCCAACAGCTCCTTCTTCAGATTTTGAATTTAATTCTTCATAGGAAATATCTTGATTTGGATCATCCACATTAACATGGAATTTATACAAATTATCAATCCCCTTATCAGCTTCTACTTGCTCTGCAATTACTTCCAAAAGAGGTGAAGTGATTCCAATTGAATCTGAAATTTCTCGAAGCGCCACTCTTGATTTATTTCCTTTTTTAAAATCAAAAATCGAACGAATTCCTACGCTACGTAATTTATCAATATCATTTTTCGCGTAGCAAATTAGTTTTGCTTGACCGATCCAATCTAAAATTTGACGAGCTTCGTAAGGGGTCTCGATTAGTAACTTTGTCAAACTTGCTGTCGCTAAATTTTGAGCATTATCAATTCCTACTTCTTCCAATCTTTCCTTATGCCCTAGACTCATTCCTTCAACTTTGTAAAGCGATAAAGTGTCCGTATTAAGCTCATCAGGATTCAGCCAGTCTTTATAAAAATTGACCATCGAACTCAAAATCCGCTGCGGGAACATCCCTGTCAAAAATGCGATTACAGCAATCGAAGTATCTAACTCGAACATACTTGTTTTTCCTAACAAAAATGAAAAAACCAATGCGACCAAACAAGCCAAAATAATTCGAACTCCTGCACTATAATATACACTCGGTGACAAATCATAAGCAATCAATCGTCGAATAATTTGTTGGGCTGACCAAATAAACGATCCAAAAAATGCAAAACCTAAAACAACCAAACTTTGATTAATGATCATGGAATTATCTGGACTTCCATAATCATTTCCAGTAAGTAATAAACTATCTTTTAAGTTCGCTGCAAAGTCATCTGTAAAAACAAAAAATGCACTTGCCAATAAACAAATTAGAAATGCAAAGCCAACAGGTAAAAAATAATTTGAAAAAGAATAAGTGTCTTGTACTCTTCGACTTGAAGTAATTCCCATCTCTCGAAGATTCTTTTCAAAATCTTGTTGTTTCTTTTGTCGCATAAACCAAAAGAAACTCATCGCCGTCAATGGCATAAAACCACTCACAATAGCAACAATTAAAATTCGACTCAAGAAAGATAAATCAGTAAAATTAGAAAGGATATTCAGTATCATGATGATGTTAGTTTGTCGTTGATAATCAGAAGGTTAAGGTACAAAATAGTATTGGAAATTTTAATATCTAGTTCTACACTTATTTTGAGATTATTAATAAAATATTGATTGCAATTTATAATTGTTCTTTTTAATGAAAAAAGGTGTTTTAGAAAAACTATTCCTTGTTTTTTTTATTAGATATTTGGCTCAACGAATTTAACAACGAACATGAATTCTTTTTTATGAATACGACAACTCGACGAACGATTTTACTTGTTTTTTCAGGACTTATTTTAGCTAGCGTTTATTTTGCTTCGCAACTGAAATTCACATTTTATCTTGAACAATTTTTTCCAGAAGGGGATGAGGATTTAGCATTTTTTCAAGACTTTATCAAAGACTTTGAAACGGATGTCAACTTCCTTCTTGTAGCTGTTGAAAGAAAAGAAGGCGTTTTTGAAAAAAAGTTTTTAGAAGATGTTCATGACTTAACTTTTAAAGCTAAAGACTTAAAATATATTGATGAAAGTTTTTCACTCACCAAAGTTTCCTATCCTCTCAAAACGCCTTTTGGAATTACTTCCTCCCCAGCTATTCATATCGACCAACCTGATTATTATGAACGTGATAAAAAAAGAATTTTAGAGGACGAACGCTTTGTCAATTCCTTGATTTCCAAAGATGCGACCTCATTGGTCATTTCGCTAAAAACTCAACCGACTGTTTCTGTTGATGAGTCAAAAGAATTAATGCCTGCGCTAGACAGTTTGGTTCGTTCCTATAATTTTGATAGTTATCACTTTTTAGGTGCTGCCAATTTTCAAAAAGAAATGGCAGAAATGCAGCAACGAGAGATTGTTGTTTCAACAATTATCTCAGCATTTTTAGTAGCGTTGGTGATGCTTTGGATTTTCAGAAAAGTACCTGGTGTTCTTATTTCTTTGACTTCGATTGGTGCAGGCTTGATTTTATTTTTTGGATTGTTGGGTGCACTTGGCAGACCTTTGAATGCGATGGCGGCACTTTATCCAGTCTTGATGGTCATCGTTGGAACTTCTGATGTAGTGCATATTATGTCAAAGTATATTGATGAACTCAAAAAAGGTTTTTCCAAAAAAGATGCCTTACGAGTGACCGTTAAAGAAATTGGATTAGCTACACTATTGACTTCAATTACAACGGCAATTGGTTTTGCAGCTTTGTCTACGAGTAAGGTAATTCCAATCAAAGAATTTGGATGGAATGCAGCGATGGGAGTAATGGTAGCTTACGTTACTGTTATCTTTTTCACGACTGCTTTATTGTCAATGTATGATGAAAAACAATTAATAAAACTGGGAAAAGGAGAAGCGTTTTGGGGAAACTTAATGAACAAGTCTTACCTCTTCACAAAAAACAATGGAAACAAAATAGCAATTGGAGCTTTTGTAAGTATATTGTTATGCGCATGGGGAATCAGCATGATCACTACCGATTATAAAATTGAAACTAATCTTCCGCTTCGCAAAAAACTAACCGAAGATTTTTTATTTTTTGAAAAAAACTATGCTGGATTTCGTCCTGTAGAACTTGCCGTTTTTGCCCAAGGTGATTATTTAGCTTCTGATTTTGAAGTGTTGAAAGAGATGGATAAAATTGAAAAAAAGATTAATACGATTCCAGAACTTCGCTCAACGACTTCTTTGACTTCGGTTTACAAAAGTCTTAATCGAATGTACAAAGGCAATAAAGTGGAAGCCTATAAAATCCCAGAAACGAAAGCACAATTTTTAAAATACCAAAAAGCAGCTGAGAAAATTCCGCAAGCATCAACCAAGGTTTTTGTCAGCAGGGATAATAAAAAAGCTCGAATTGCGACGAATATGCTAGACGTGGGGCGTGATAAAATTGCTGCAATTACAGATGGATTAGATGATTGGATTGAAAAAAATGTAGACTCCACCATTGTCAAAGTAAAGCAAACGGGAACAGGTTTAATCTTAGATAAAAATTCAGAATATGTTCGAACGAGTTTGTTACAAGGGTTAGGTGGAGCAATTTTAATGGTAAGTTTATTGATGGCCATTTTATTTCAAAATTGGCGAATGCTAATCATCTCACTAATTCCAAATATGGTCCCATTGTTACTTGCAGGAGCATTGTTAGGATTTTTGGGAATAGAATTAGAAGCAGGAATCTCAATAATCTTTGCCGTTGTTTTTGGAATTGCGGTGGACGATACGATTCACTTCTTAAGTAAATTCAAATTGGCGCAACGTAAAGGATTGAGTACAGAAGAGTCCTTACACATTACCTTTTTAGAAACTGGAAAAGCAATTTGTTTGACCACATTGATTTTGTTCTTTGGATTTTTAGTCTTGCTTTTTTCTATCCATCCGCCAAGTGTGGTGGTAGGATTATTAATTAGTGTCACCTTGGTAAGTGCCTTGGTTGGGGATTTATTATTAATTCCAATTTTGATCAGATGGTTATATCCGAATGATGAAAAAAATCAATCGGAAAACTAAATCTATTTTGTAAAAAACATCTATTTACTTTCAGGCAATGCTCTCCATTTTCTAATGATGCTCGAAAAAAAGAATAAGAAAACAAAAGCAACTACGAATAAGATATAACTCCAGTAAATACCAATATCTTTTAGAATATTATTGCAATGCTCTTTTCTCAACGAATAGGAAGAAGATAGATAATTCAAATCACAATAATAATCTTGAACGATTGAAATGATTACTAGAATCAAAAAGATATAAAGCGCAAAAAATGTAAATGAAATATTTATCGCAATCGAGCTTATCATCTTGTTTGTTTTTTTCAAATAGAAAAGTGGAATGGATAAAATAGCAGTACCTATTACCCATGTGAAAACCGCCATAAAATTTTCTATTTTAATAAATCCTGTATGATCTGGAACGAAAAATTCATAAACGTAAATGACTAAAGCTAGCAAAACGCAAAGCACACCTACCGTTATTGCTGAAAAAATAATCGACCTCAATCCTGAAATTCTGAAAGCAAAAATTAAAGAAGATAAGAAAAAAGGAAACCACATAAAGAAATGAATTGTGTCTTCAAAAGGGTTAGTTCTTTTTACTTCATTGATATTTGAAAAAACACGTCTCAATTCATCACTTTCTAAATAAAAGTCAGTTTGTAGATTAGCAATATATTCATCTCTGATTGTTTTGATTCTATTTCCATTTTCATCATAAGCATCAGAATTTCGTCTTTTTGTATTGCTATCCCAGTTTTGATATTGATTATTGTTGTTACGATTCAAATGAGGCGGAGGAGGAGGACTAGTTCGTATCAAGTTTTTTATTTCAAAACTATCGGTGTGAATTAACGAAAACCAATCTTCAGTTTTTAGATCGGTTTTTATTTTATACTTGTTGGCAACGGTTAATAAATTGCTTAAAACATTTTTGATTTCTGAAGGATTGTTTTTTGCTAACAAAGCATGATGAGCTAGAACTAATTTTTGTTTTATAGAATCTTTTCTTGAGTCGATGCTTCTAGGGTATTCAGTATAAAAATCATATTCATATAACTTTCCCGTAGAAAAAAAGACATCTGAATAATTATGGTAGGAAGGAATTGCAGTAGGAATATCTTTCGAAACATCTATCACCGTATCCTTAAGATGATAAAGAAAAATAGAATCATTTATTCGTTGAGTAAAAACCGGGGTAAAATTATTTTTGCTTATTTCATTTCTATTTTTTTCAACTTCATATAAAGTGTAAAATTGGTAATCTTCTTCCAAAAAACTAAAGTGAGGTTTATTAAAATTAATTAACTCATCATTAGTTTCACAAAATAAATCACTAAGATATAATGGGTATCGCTTATTATTAATTTCATATCTATCCAGATGATGAGAAAAGAAAGGTGCGGCATGATTAGCAGCCTCTATATCTTTTTCAACTAACAGACTTGGATGATTTAAATTGACGAAAGCTTTCATTCCATAGAAGAAAGAATAGAAGTAAGATATATTGAAAACAATAATGATAAAATATAAAACGAACTGCTTAAATAGTTGACTTCTGGAAGTCGGGTAAAAACTTTTAAAGCCATTATTTTTAAACATAAGAAATAGCCATCCAACTATCAAAATAGTTGAGATGAGCATATTTAACATAGCTCCGCCATTTGTAAAAAAATTATCAACCACTTTATAATCTTGAAGAGAACTTGGATCGTTAAGATTCAAAAATCCTAATCCAAAAAACATGACATGAAAAAACAAACCAGCCAACATTAACCAAACTAGTTTTGTATTCCAGATCAATGGATAATTCTTGAGGAGAAATTGATTGATGCGATTAACTTGCTTCATATTTTTGTTTCGTTCAATTTTTTTAAGAATCAAAATATCTTCTAGAAGAATCCGAAATATCTCTAAAATTGAGGATGGTTATTTTATTCGTTGCGAGTCTTAAAAGAATTTCAGGTTGAGGAGTATTCTCTTTAAAATATAAGACGAAAACACCTCCATTAAATGATATACTTTCTAAATCTAAATCTTTGAAAATATTTTCCAATCGCTCCTTACTTTCCTGCGTATCCAATTCAATAACTACTTGTTTTTCACTTCCCTCAATATCTTCTGAGTTAGGCATTTTTCCTTCTTGGAGAAAAATTACATTATCTGATATTTTTTCAATTTCATACAATTGCTGTGAACTCAAAATTAATGCAATTGGATTTTTAGGAGAAGTAGAAATGAGTTTTAAATCTTCGAGAATAATTTGCTGAGCCATGATATCTAGATTTGCCAAAGGTTCATCTAGCAATAAAATTTCAGGTTTTCTCAAAAGCGTTCGAGCTAATTCAAAACGCATTTTGTAACCTGATGATAATTCACTCCAATTCAAATCTTTGTATCGCCACAATCCCAACCTGGCAATGATCACCAAAACTCTCAAATCTATTTCTTTGGGAGGAGTTTTGTAATTCGCCAACACAAATTTTAAGTTGTCTTGCAAACTTCCATACCATCGATTTGGTCGCTGTGGAATGTAGGCAAGTTTTGTTCTCAACTCAAAAGTATCTTTCGGTTGATCTTCAAAATAATATTCAAGCTCCCCTTTTTCAAAAGATAATTCTTGAGCAAGTATGGTAAGTAATGTAGTTTTTCCGTTTCCATTTTCACCAACCAATCCAATGATTTCTCCTTTTTCCAAAATCAAATTAATTGGGCCTAGTGAGAAATTATTCCGTCGATACGTTTTTCTAATATCAGATACTTCTAAGATTAATTTTCTTTTTGAGGAAGGAGTAACATAGTCGAAATTATTCAACTCTTGCAGTAATTTATTTAGTTTAATTTTAAAATCTATTTCAGAAAAAGAGGAAGATTCTTTCCAATTGGTGAGATCGATTATTTTTTGAAAAGCAGACATTTCTTCAGTATCTCGAACAAAATCAATTAGTTTACGGAATGCAATGTCTAAATCATTTTGCTGAATATGTTTGTCAATGTACTGAAGTTGAGTAGTGGTCATTTTTATATTTTTTAGGATAAACAATGATAAGCATTTTCCTGTTTTTTTTTTGAAATAAATAAATTCGAAACAAATGCCAAGTATTAGAATTTCAACAAAAATAAACGCATCCAAAGAAATTTGCTTTGACCTCGCAAGAAGCATCGATCTGCATCAGGTTTCCATGCAACAATCCAATGAAAAAGCGATCGCAGGAAGAACCAAAGGACTCATCGAAATGAACGAAGAAGTCACTTGGCAAGCTACTCATTTTGGCATCAAACAAAAATTAACTTCAAAAATCACCCAATTCGATTTCCCCAATTCTTTCCGAGATGAAATGGTCAAAGGAGCATTTAAAAAATTCACTCACGATCATATTTTTTTAGAGAAAAATGGAGAAACGGAAATGCAAGATATTTTCGATTTCGAATCACCTTTTGGTTGGTTTGGGAAGATCTTTAACCAACTGATTTTGGAAAAATATATGACTCAACTCTTAATCAAAAGAAATCAAACCATCAAAGAAATTGCAGAGAACGGAAAGTGGAAAGAAATATTAAAAAAATCGTAATTTTGCGCCCCGTAACTCAATCGTGAGACAACTTTCCAAGTCGTCAAACCAAAATAAAAAAATAGAACAATCAATATCAACGACTCAGAGAGTCGTTTTACGGAACTGCCAAAATGACCTAAAACACCCAATGGCAGAGGTTTTGATGTTACTATGCCAAAATAACGTGTATTTAATTATTTAAAATAAATGATAAATAAAATCAGAGACATAATGAGTAATAAAGGAAAATCTTCTGGAAAAGAGAACATTGAAGAAATGGAAGACCAGATCCTTGAGAATCAGGAAGAACAGACTGGAAATGAAGGAGAAAACGAGGAGTTGAATGAAGAATCATCCAATGGTGATGACAAAGATTCTCAAATAGTCGAATTAAAAGATAAGTATTTGCGTCTTGCTGCTGAATTCGAAAATTACAAACGTCGAACAGTCAAAGAAAAATTGAATATGATGGGAACTGCCAACAGAGACACCTTGTCAGCTTTGTTGCCAGTTATGGACGATTTTGACAGAGCGAAAAAGATGGCAGAAGACGAAAGTAGTACGGAACCTTTTAGCGAAGGAGTCATGATGGTTTACAATAAACTATTCAACACTTTGCAGCAAAAAGGAATCAAGGCAATGGAATCAAATGGAGAAGATTTTGATCCAGAATTACATGAAGCAATTACTGAAATTCCAGCTCCATCGGAAGAAATGAAAGGGAAAGTAATAGATACTGTGGAGAAAGGATATTATTTGAAAGATGCAATTTTGCGTTACGCTAAGGTTGTGGTCGGGAAGTAGGATTATGGGTTATAAATTCAGGATCATGGATGGTTCAAAATTATGGAGTTTACAATATGGGAAATCCATAATCATGAATTCATAATTTTAAATTTTGCATTTTTTTAAACACAAATCATTGTTGATTATTTTTTTCTAAAAAATTAAAATACCAGCAGAAAATGGTAAACATGGCAAAAAGAGATTATTACGAAATTTTAGGTGTGTCGAAGTCGGCAGATGAAAAGACCATCAAAAAAGCTTATCGGAAGATTGCTATGCAATATCATCCGGATAGAAATCCTGATGATAAAGCGGCAGAGGAAAAATTTAAAGAAGCTGCTGAAGCATACGAAGTGTTGAGTGATGGAAATAAAAAAGCGAAGTACGATAGATTCGGACATGCTGGAATGGGTCAACAAGGTGGCTTTGGCGGCGGTGGACGTGGCGGCATGACGATGGAAGATATTTTCTCTCAGTTTGGAGATATTTTTGGAGATGGCGGAAGTCCTTTTGAATCCTTCTTTGGAGGAGGTGGCGGCGGAGGCGGAGGTCGACGTGCGCAAGGTCAAAGAGGAACCAATCTTCGGATCAAAGTAAAGTTAACTTTGGAAGATATTGCGAATGGTGTTACTAAAAAAATCAAAGTCAAAAAACAACTTACTTGTAAAACTTGTAGCGGTAGCGGAGCAAAAGATGCTCGTTCCGTAACGACTTGTGGTACTTGTCGAGGATCAGGTTATGTGCGTCAAGTGAAGAGTACCTTTTTAGGTCAAATGCAAACGACAGTTGCTTGCCCAACTTGCGCAGGTTCTGGTCAGCAGATTACTGCAAAATGTGGAACATGTAGTGGTGTAGGAAAAACGAATGGCGAAGAAACTATCGAAATCGAAATTCCAGCAGGAGTTGGAGAAGGTATGCAATTGTCGATGAGAGGAAAAGGAAATGCAGGAGCTAAAGGTGGACCGAACGGAGATTTGTTGGTAAGCATCGAAGAGATTCCTCATGAGAGTTTACAGCGTGATGGTCAAAATGTGATCTACGAATTATACTTGAATTTTGCAGATGCAGCTTTAGGAACTTCGATTGAAGTGCCAACTATCGAAACTGGAAAAAATGCAAAAATCAAAATTCCAGCTGGAACGCAAGCAGGTAAAATGTTTAGATTGAGAGGCAAAGGATTACCTGGTGTGCAAACTTATGGAGTGGGCGATCAGTTAATTCATGTGAATATTTGGACACCAAAAGACTTGTCTGATGATGATAAAGAATTATTAGAGAAGATGCGTGAAAGCAAAAATTTCGATCCACTTCCAGGGAAATCTGAAAAAGGGTTTTTCGACAGAATGAAAGATTATTTTAATTAAAAAATTAATCGGTTGACGATAGACGGCGTACGGTTTTTGTACAGTTTTTAATAAAAAATACCGAGCTAACGAAAGTAATTTATACATTCGTTGGCTCGTTTTTATTTTGGTAAGAATGAATTTTTTTAATAAATAAACCCACTCGGAAAACCGTCTGTCGTCTACCGTCCGTCGTCTACCGATTGAAATCTAATCCGTTGAATTTTATGAAAAAATATTTTGTCTTCTTCGCCTTCGCACTTTTCCTTTTCTCCTGTGGTCCTAATTATATTTTAGATGAGAAAAAAGAAATCGCAAATGACCAATGGACTTACGCAGATTCACTTTCCTTCACCGTTGATATTCCTGACACAAATAAATTTTACAATTTGTATTTGGACATTGAGCACTTAACCGAGTACTCTTTTAAAAATATGTACATCCGTTTGCATTCTATTTTCCCTGGTGGAAAAAGAGTGACAGAGCGCGTTTCTGTAGAATTAATTGGATATGGTGGCCGATGGAACGGAGACTGCAATAGTGATGAATGTGATTTTAGAATGTCGATTCATGAGAACGCATTTTTTAATCAGACAGGAGCACATACTTTTGTCATCGAACAATTTATGCGGAAAGATCCGTTGGAAGGAATTCAAAGTATTGCCTTTCGAATAGAGGATACTGGGAAGTCGAGAGAATAAAAAAATTAAACGTAGAGACGAGGATGCAGAGTTTTAAAATTTTCGGAGAAAAATTCTCTGCGTTTAAAAAATAAAAACGAGAAACATGAAACGAAAATCATATCAACTCAAAGCCGGTAGCGTCAAAAACATCCAACTCGTAGAAAGCGAACTTCCCAATCCTTCCGCTGGAGAAATCACCATTCAAGTCAAAAGTATTGGTTTTAATTTTGCAGATATTTTCGCGATTTGGGGATTGTATGGAGCAACTCCCGAAGGTGTTTTTATTCCAGGATTAGAATATTCAGGGATCGTGGCGAAAGTCGGAGAGGGCGTGACGAATGTAAAAGTTGGCGATAAGATCATGGGAGTAACTCGCTTCGGAGCGTACACAACTCACCTAAATATTGATTCAAGATATGTGATTCCATTGCCAACAGATTGGAGTTTTGAAGAAGGAGCAGCTTACCTTGTTCAAGTTTTGACGGCATATTATGGTTTGTTGTATTTGGGAAATTTACAAAAAGGAAATACTGTTTTAGTTCATTCGGCAGCAGGCGGAGTTGGAATTTGGGCGAATCGAATTGCTAAAAAATATGACGCATTTACCATCGGTTCTGTTGGCAATGATTCGAAAATTGATTTTTGTAAAAAGGAAGGTTATGATCGAGTGATTGTTCGAAGTGATCGTTTTGCCAAAGATTTAAAATCGAATTTGGAAGACCGAGAATTGAACATCATCATGGAATGTATTGGTGGAAAAATTTTCCAAGAAGGCTTTGACATTTTAGCACCGCAAGGTCGAGCGATAGTTTATGGAGCTGCTCGATATGCTTCGGTGGGAAATCGTCCGAACTATTTTAAATTAATCTATCAGTTCCTAACTCGCCCCAAAATTGATCCTCAAAAATTACCTGAGATGAATAAATCATTGATGGGATTTAATTTGATTTGGTTGTACGAGCGAGCAGAATTGATGCACGAACTTTTAGGTGATTTAGAAAAATTAGATTTAGGAAAACCACATGTCGGACATACTTTTCCTTTTGAAAAAATAAAAGAGGCGATTCATCTATTTCAAAGTGGAAAGACAATTGGGAAAGTTGTTTTGACCGTTTCATAATAATCTAAACCTTTCCTCGAAAACCAAGTTTTACCTTTGTGAAAAATCTCAATATCCAAATCTAATTATCTTAATACTAGTAAAAAATAAATGGATTCACTTACACAAGTTATTTTAGGAGCTGCAACAGGCGAAGCTGCAAAGGGCAAAAAACTAGGCAACAAAGCGATGTTTTGGGGAGCAGTCGGAGGAACCATTCCAGACCTTGATGTGCTCATTGGAGCAAGCTTGCAGAAATTAGGATTTGTGGATGAGATGTGGGCGTTGGCTTTCCATCGGCATATTACTCACTCCTTATTTTTTGCTTTCACGATGCCTTTTTTACTGGCGGTGATTGTGAATTGGCATTATAAGAATCCAAATCGTAAGTATGTTTCATTTGTTGGAAGCTTGTTGGTTTTTGCTTTGGTTGGATTTGCGGTGAATTTTGTTGCTTATACTTTAGGCGGCGAAAATATAAATTATACTGTGCTCGGCGGAACAGGTTTTGTAGGAGCATTGTTAAGTATATTTTTTTACAAACGGTTCTTCAAAAGAGAATTGACGAAAGTAGATGCCTCCTGGCAAGACTTTGCTTGGGTGTTCTTTTGGTCTATTTTCACACATCCACTTTTGGATTGTTGTACGACTTACGGGACACAACTTTTCCAACCATTTTCAGATTATCGAGTCGGATTTAATAATGTAGCAGTAGCTGACTTATTTTATACATTACCATTTTTGCTTTGCTTAGTTGGAGCGAGATTATTTTTGAAAAATACTTACTGGCGGAAGTTTTTATTATGGTTAGGGATTGGTTGGAGTTGCATTTATTTACTGTGGACAGTTTATAATAAACATCAAGTGAATCAGGTTTTTGAAAAATCATTGCAAGCACAAGGTATTGAATATCAACGATATATGACCAGTCCAGCATTGTTTAGTAATTTCCTTTGGACTGGAACGGCGGAAGGAAAAGATGCATATTATCAAGCTAGTTATTCCAAATTTGACAAAGATCCATTGATTCCAAAGTTTAAAATTTTACCCAAAAATCATAACTGGGTGAAAGAATATCAAGATGAGAAATCGATCAAAACTTTAAAATGGTTTTCCAATAATTATTATTCTATTTTGAAAAGAGCAGATGGAAAATTACAGCTCAATGATTTGCGGTTTGGAACATTTACAGATACGGAAATACCAACAGAAAATGATTTTGTATTTAGATTTATCTTGGAAGAAAAAGATGGAAAACTAGAAGCGCATGAGGGAGATCGAGATCGAGGTGATGGAATTTTTAAGATACTTTATGAGCGAACAATGGGGAAATAAGATTTATTGTTGAACTGTTTTGCTTCTCAATAGTTTTGGAAAAAGTAAACCCGAATCTTCTCGTTGAAAGTTCGGGTTTACTTTTAAAATTATTCTTTCAAAAAAACTTACACCAATTCATTTCTTACTTTAACTAAAGTTTTTTTTAGAATATCTTTTGCTCGATCCATTTCTAATTTTAGATTTTCTAAATTAGTCTCTGAAAGTTTTACCAAAGGTAATCGTACATCTCGTTGACCGAAATTAAGCAACTCCATTGCTCCTTTTATCCCTACTGGATTTCCTTCGCAATACAACCATTGATGAACATCCAACAATGCTTCATTAATGTAGTTAGCTGTTTTTAAGTCTCCTTCCATCCCTGCATTTACCATCGTAGAAAACTCTCGAGGAAAAGCATTTGCAATCACAGAAATCACTCCGTCACCTCCGCAAGCAAGCAAAGGTAAACAAGTTGGATCATCACCTGAGAGAACTGAAAAATGAGCTGGTTTATTTTTGATAGTTTTCATGCCTTGCACCAAGTCGCCAGAAGCATCTTTGACTGCGGCAAATTTTTCACTAGCATTTGCTAATCTAACAATGGTATCAGCATTGACATTCGAAGCAGTTCGTCCTGGTACATTATAGATAATAATTGGAAGCGGAGAAACTTTTGCAAGTTCCATGTAGTGTTGGAAGATCCCTTCTTGAGTTGGTTTATTGTAAGCAGGACTACTCGAAAGTATTCCAGCAAAACCTTCGAAATCAAAAGATTTGATTCTTTCGACCAAAGCACGAGTATCATTTCTGCCAAAAAGTCCAGCAACGATTGGCACTCGTTTTCGTACTATTTTTTTTGTGAAATTTAAAACAGAAAGGCACTCGTCAGAGCTTAAAGTAATTGCTTCACCAGTTGTTCCGAGAGATACAATATAATCCACCCCTTCGTCAATTTGATATTCTAGAATTTTTTCTAGTGTATCAAAATCAATTACTCCATTTGATAAAAATGGAGTAACAACTGCTACTCCGGTACCTCTAAACTGCGCCTTCATAAACTGGACTATTTATTCTATTTAAGAAAAAATCTACTTGTTTGATTAGATGGTCGATGCCTTTATTGTTTGGAATATCAATCATTAAATCGAAGCAATTGGAATTTTCGGAAAAAGGACCAACCCGTAAATTTGCTTTTGACAGCGCTGAAATATATTCGACTGATTTATTTTCTCCCAAATAAAGATTAATCATGATGTCAAATTTTTTATTCATGAATTGATTAATCTCTGCACTTTCAGGAATCATTTTCCAATTGACTTCATTCAAAGTGAAATATTTGAATGAAAAACTTAAGTCTTTTTGTTTGTTTTTTACAAAACCTAAAAGGTTTACTTTTTTGCCATTTTTAATCATGTTTTGAGCATAAGCTAAAACTCTATTTCGATTAGCTCCATCAGTTGCATCAAACAAAATTCCGATAGACTCTGCCATATCGAATTCGACAGATGTTCTATTTACTTTTAATTGAGTGAGTTTTTGGTTTAGCTGAGTTTCAAAAAAGTAAGTTCTAATTTTTGAAATAATACTCATAGTGCTTTAATTTAGTTAACGGAAATTTAGGATTCATTTTTTCTAAAACAACACATTTCAAAAACGAATGAATAGTTCAATTAGTTGTAGCTTTTTTGTCAAAAAAATTACAGGTTGTTTCCAGTATTCTAAGTTCTAGGTTGTTTTAAAAAAATTATTTTGCTTTAACGGCTACCTTCTTTTTCAAAGTATCATATTCGCCCATTTTGCTATATTTTTCAACACGTAATTTGATTCGTTTTTCTGGAGTCATTTCCATCAATTCTGCCACTTCCTTTTTCAAATGTTTCTTCAACGTTTTCGCCATTTCTTCTGGAGAATTATGAGCTCCTCCAAGAGGTTCTTTTATGATACCATCAATTAACTTAAAATCAAGCATGTGATCGGCAGTCAATTTGAGTGCTTCCGCAGCTTGTTCTTTATAATCCCAACTTCTCCACAAAATTGAAGAACATGACTCAGGAGAAATTACAGAGTACCACGTATTTTCCAACATAAAAACTCTATCACCTAAACCAATTCCAATTGCTCCACCTGATGCACCTTCTCCGATTACTGCGCAAACGATAGGCACACGTAATCGAGCCATTTCAAATAAGTTACGAGCGATTGCCTCTGCTTGACCTCTTTCTTCTGCTTCCAATCCAGGAAAGGCTCCAGGAGTATCAATTAAGCAAATTACAGGATAATCAAAACGTTCTGCCATTTTCATGAGTCGAAGCGCTTTTCGATATCCTTCAGGATTTGCCATACCAAAATTCCGATACTGTCTCATTTTGGTATTGACTCCTTTTTGGTGACCAATCACCACAACTGTTTGTCCATCCAAATTTGCCAATCCGCCTACGATCGCTTTATCATCTTTAAAATAGCGGTCGCCATGGAGTTCCGTAAATTTTTTAAACATTTCACGGATGTAAAAAAGAGAGTAGGGTCGTTCAGGATGACGTGAAAGTTGAACTTTTTGCCAACCAGTCAAACTGCTATATATTTCCTTTCTCTCACTTTTAATCTTATTCTCTAATTCTTTAATCTTATCAGATACGTCAATGTCTCCTTTTTCTCCAACCTCTTTAAGGTTTTCGAGTTGTTCGTAGAGACTTTCTAACGGCTTTTCAAATTCTAAAAAAACCATAATTATTCTTTTTTTGGTTAAAAACGTAGCAATATAGCTAATTTAGTCAGGTGCTCTATGTCAATATAATTAGCCAAGGGATACAAAATTAGCAATATGAGCTATTGGAAGGTAGGATTTGAATTTTTTTTTTAAAAAAACACAAAAGGTATTGCATAATTGAAAAAGGAATTATACTTTTGCAATCGCTAAATAACAAATGAGTTATTTATTGTTTTATGGTCTGGTAGTTCAGTTGGTTAGAATACCTGCCTGTCACGCAGGGGGTCGCGGGTTCGAGTCCCGTCCAGACCG
>JBGCCY010000308.1:0-7738 GCA_045104975.1 Saprospiraceae bacterium | reverse complement strand
TAATCCTCATGCAGCACCATCGCCGGGTTCACCATTGCCGCTTGTCGACTCGGATAAAATGCACAAATCAATACCAACAGTAAAATTACTCCTGCAGACGAAAGCATAGCATAATAGTAATTAATATTTTCGATATCGAACAATTTCATGATCGGAAATTGTGCGGCAAAAAATAATCCGACAAAAATTCCAATCAAAGTCACCATAATAATTTCAGTAATAAATTGAAAAGAAATATTGGCTCTAGTCGCACCGACGGTTCGACGCAATCCAATTTCTGATCGTCGCTTGCTAATGTTATACCAAAGTACTCCGAACAATCCTAAGGCAACATTGATGATCAAAAATCCGCTGATACTCATCAAGGCAATCATTGGTGTCCACGTAGATTGACTATTTCGAATACGACGTTGCTCTAATTTTCTGATGGAAAAATCCGCTCGTTTGGTTATCGAAGCAATGAGTTTATTTAATTTTTCTTCCGCCTCAGGTTGGATATTACCTTTCATGCGAATATGAGCAACATTTGTATCCATTGAGGTGGAAGGCGTGAAAACAAAAGTACCTAATTCTTCTTCTGCAAATTCACCATGATATTTATAATGGTCAACGACACCAATTATCTTAACTATATTCATGCGAACATCTTCCTCATCATCTTCCAAAATAAATAAACTATCCAAAATAGGTTTGCCTGCAAAAGATTGTTCTCGGAATTTCTTTGTAATTAAAACAGGAGTATATTTAGAAGTGTTGTCCGTATCTTCAAACCAACGTCCTTCGATGATATTTAACCCTGCTGTTTTTGAATAATGTTCATCATTAAAAAATATACAAGATTGAAACTCAAAACTATTTTTATCATTTCCAGTTGACCAAGTATTTCCGGAGAAAGGATACGCATTGGCAGAAAAAGAAGCTGATTCTACCTCAGACATTGCATTCAATTCTTGCAGCAAAAGCGTTTTCATCTCAGCAACTTCTGTCGAATCACTACTACTCGGAATTCTTAGATTTGCTGCCCAAACATTTTTGGTATCAAATCCCAAGGGAGAATAATACACACGCATATTAGAAATGATAAAGGCAAAAACTGCAAACAAGATCATAAACGAAAAAAATATTTCTAGGAAAAGTAAAAAGTTTTTTTGCTTTTTATTCCAAATTAAAGTGAAAATATGCTTGATCATAATTGGTTGTTTTTTATAGCGTTAACAATATGCACACGTGACATTCTCCAAGCAGGAAGAAACCCTGACAAGATTCCAAAACCCAAACAAATCAAGAAACTATAAATGAAAACTTTGTAGTTAAAGCTCAAAATGGTTCCATTGAGAAAGTTACTTCCGTTGATTGTATTAAGTAATAAATAAGCGAGAATAAAACCGATCACTCCGCCGATAAAAGTCAAAACAATATTTTCAAAAACAAATTGGAAGAGGATATTTCCAGAGTGTGCACCAAAAGCTTTTCGAACTCCGATTTCCGAAGAGCGTTCCATTATTCTACTGATATTGAGGTTGATCAAATTCAAAGTAGGCAACATGAAAAATAAGGTGAGTAAAAAAATCAATGCACCTAGAGCATATTTATAACTCTCTTCTGGCTTGTCCATACGCAACATTGTCCATGCATATCTTTCGGTGTAGGTGGCTGGGAAATATTCTAATTGGTCATGTTGCTCAGGATTCGGAAGAGGAATTACTTTGGAACGTTTGACTAATTCTTCTTTGACGTTGTTAGTCTTGTTAGCATTTTCTGCTAAAAATGTAGCACTAAAAGAACCATTGAATCGTTCCCGATTTAAAACTTCAGGAGCTGCATTGGTGTAAGGAACAAAAACATCTGATTTTAAAAAACCAAAAGAATTATTCACTCGGTCAATCACTCCAATGACTTTATAATTTTTTCTATCTAAAGTAATTTCTTTTCCAATGGCTTCATCAAGTTTTTCCTCATTTATACCAAAGTATTTTTTGCAAGCTTCTTGACTCAAAACAACTACTTGAGCTTGATTCTCCAATTGTTGATTTCCAAAGGGTCCTCCAGCCAAGAATTTAAAATTATAAATATCAAAAAAATTACCATCTGTAAAAGTGGAAGAAAAGGTCAATTTATTACTATTGATAAAAATATCAAATGATTGGTATGCTGTGTAGATTGTTCGAGATTTTACAAAAGGAACATCCTCCATGTGAGTCGTCCAAAATTTAATACTTCCTGGTCCACGCGACATTGATTTCCCTGAATCTTCATATTTAAATCCAGTCGTATCATATCGCATCACGCCATCCATTATCGTACTATCCACTTCTGGAATGGTATCTTGATATTGCTTGAAAGTTTCGATATAGTCTAAATAAACGAGTTGATCTTTTTTCCCTAAAGGCGCATCACCTCCTAATTCTGTTTGGAAAAAAGCAGTAATTAACATCAAAATCATCAAAGTGAAACTGATGCCGAAGAGACTGATGAAGGTGAAAAATTTTCGCCTGCCCAGTACTTTTATGGCTAGTGTGAAATAATTTTTTAGCATAGTAATTTTTTTCTTTTGTTTAAAAAGGCTTTTGATAGATTGTTTTAGGAAACCTGACTCCCATCAAATAATCTCACCAATCGATTCGTCTTCCTAGCCATCGTTTCATCGTGTGTCACCATAATGATTGTTGTCTTTTCATTTTGGTTTAACCCTAATAGAATATCCATGATTTCATTTCCCATCACACTATCCAAATTTCCAGTTGGCTCATCAGCAAGAATGATACTTGGCTTTCCAACGATCGCTCTGGCGATGGCTACCCTTTGTTTTTGACCACCTGAAAGTTGACCTGGGAAATGTTTCATTCGGTTTTTTAAACCCACTTTAGTCAATGCTTCTTCTGCCATTGCTCGTCGTTCTTTTCCACTAATTCCACTTCGATACAATAAAGGCAACTCCACATTATCAATTACAGAAAGGTCATTGATCAAATGAAAACTTTGAAAAATAAAACCCAAGTTTTCATTTCGAAATTTGGCAATTGGTTTTCCGTTATAATCTTTAATCGTATTTGGTCCGATAGAAATAGAACCTTCAGATGGTTCATCAATCAAGCCCAGAATATTGAGCATCGTACTTTTTCCGCAACCGGAAGGGCCCATGACGGAAAGGAATTCTCCTTCAGCGACTTCTAAATTAATGTTGTTGAGTGCTACCGTTTCGATGGTTTTCGTTCGGTAAATTTTGCTGACGTTTTCGAGTTTTATCATGATATAAATTTTTGATTTTTAAAGTTATTTTATCCTGCCTTGAATATTGTGAATACCTGATGCTAAGCATATTGTTACGAGGAGGTCAGCTGAAGCAGACCACCACGTGTTATTGGAAATCGTAAAGAGTCATTGTTTTAAGTTCGTAGTAATTTTGCCAATATTGACTAAGGGTAAAAACATATTCTCTTGCCGTTTGATCTTTTTCTCTTTGTGCCAAAGTGAGGTCGGTGATACTAATTGCTCCGAGAACAAAACTTTCTTTGATAATGTCAAAACGCTCTTGAGCGAGTTGTTTCATTTCTTGATTGAGTTGAAGTTGTTCTTGCAAATTATTAAAAGCATCGACTGTTTGTTGAATATTCGCTTCCAATTGCAATTTATTTTGAGTGATACTTTTTCTTAAAAAATCGCTTTGAGCTTGAGCTAAAGTAACTCTCGATCTTTGTGCTCCCCAATCCACAATTGGAACATTTAATTGTAGTTGTACAAATTGTTGTTGCTGCGGATCTGAATAAATATCTCCAACATCTGTTGCGCCTCTAGTCAGTCCAAATGAAGCAGATAAGTCAGCCTGTAAACCACCTTCTCGTTTAGCTTGTTCTACATCTCGATCAGCTTCCATTTGTCGACGAGTATAATTGATTTGCTCAAATCTGTTATTTAATCCTTCCCGTAAAGCTATTGTTACATCAACGTTTATAAGGTTTTCTACATTTGGAGTAATTGGATTGATCAATTCGCCATTATGTTTTTTTCCTAAAAAAGTATAAATCGAAGAGGATGCAAATCGCACAGATTGTTCCGCCTGTTTTTTGTTTTTGATAGCTGAAGCCAATTCAAATTTTAACTGTAAAAGTCCATTTTTGGAAATGATTCCCAATTCATATTTTTCTTCTGCGATGGTCAAAAGCGTTTCATTACTTTCTTTGTTGGAAGTAGCAATTTGTAAATTTTCATTCGCAATTAATAAGTTGAAAAATAAATCAGCCGCATCATTATTGATACTTTCTAGATCTGCAGAATACTTTTTTTCAGCCTCTTGTAGAATTATTGGTTCAATTTTTTTATCCCACTTCAAAGCATTGAATCCGAAAAGTGGTTGAGAAAAACCAATTCGAAAAGGTGTCCCGTTATAAAAAACTTTATCATTGGTGAAGTCATCAAATCGTTGCAAATTTGATTGCACAAAAACACTTCCTCCAGTCAAAGGAATCGCTTGACTTAAATTTAATCCCAAAGCAGAATTGTTATTATTAATTCTTGGGAAAAGAACTGTTCCGTCAGGTTGTTGTGCTTCTGCAAAAGTGTTGGCGAAGTTTGGAAAATTAGCAAAGGCAGAAAGTTGTGGTTTTAGACTCGCTTTAAAAATAGAATTATTAAGTTGAGCTATTTGCAAATCTACTTTTGCAGCGTCTCCAGCAATTGAATTTTCTTTTGCTAATTGTAGCAGATTTTCCAAAGAAAGAGTTTGCAAATCACTTTGTCCAAAGATTGTTTTTGGAAAAAATGCAATAGCAAAAACCAAACTTAGTGAAGTAAAAGCAAACTTATATTTTTTATAAAAATTCATAATTCAATTATTTTAATTTCTGATTTTTAAATTTACTCTTAATCAATTTTTCAACGCTTGAATTATATTTGTTAATTACAATAAGTTTTGTTCTATCCTCAAGGTCAAATATTTCTATAAATTCTTTTTGGTGCATAAACTTATAATGAATAGTCTCTGCAAAATTATCTTTAATGAGTTGCAGTTTATTTTTGTGATTGTCTGAAACGATTATTATTTTAGTTGTTGGCTCTTTTTTTAGCGCTTCAATTCCTGATAATGAAATACCGTAAATTGCTTTGTGAATTGTAGGTGGATAATTTCTTCTAATATATCTTGTATCATCTCTTGATTCACCGAGTATAGTTCTGTAAGTAAAAATGTTATTCAACTCCTTGTTCCATTCAGGAAATTTCGTATCATAAATGGCTACATATTTTTTCACAAAATTTTCGTCAATCGTTCTTTTCTGGTTTATGTATTCTTTGATTAAAGGATAAATTTCTTTGGCCATTAAGTTTACATACTTTACATAGTACCAATCGTTGGTGTCAATCTTATTTTTCAATTTTTCAAAAGCATAACCGTTTCCTAAGGAAGTAGCAAGCACTTCATTTAACAGCAATGAAGCATATTGACTATTTTTTGAGTTGGTATTGGTAAACCAAGTTTTTAAATTGTTTTTAAGTGATATAGGTTGAGAGTCATATACAATGTGAAACATTTCATGAAGCATGACACTATATAGCACATCATAACTCTTAAAGTTTAATGGAAACCGAATAACTCCAATATTTAAAAATGCTTGTGCACCTATTCCACTTTTCCCAATTGTAGGAAATGCAATAATCTTAAATGGTATATCTGAATCCCAATTGGTGCCATAAAAGTTTAATCCTTCATTGAATAGGACACTAACTTCATTGTCTGTCAATTCGTTATTTATGTTGGATAAGTGATTTTCGAAAACTTGTTGATTCGGTTCAAATATTAGTTCATTATAAATAGGAAGAAAACTTTCAATTATTTTTGACAGAGCAATAAGTTCTTCAATTGGAACTATACCAAATGACTTTGTTTTGAATTCTTTAATCGTCTTACTCGAGATTAAATTCTTTTCAATCAAGAACCTTGATGCTAAAGAATTTTTAAGCGTAGGAGAATACTGCTCGAAATAGTATCTATAATCTATATAGAGTGTGTCGAATTGAGCTATTTTTTGTTTATACTGATTGTTGTTATATTTTGAATTAAGGAATTCTTTTTTAAACTCGTTTTGAGGATAATAATCGGATAATTTACTTATGAAATTATAAGTTGCATATAGCTTAGAATATTCAACTTTGAATTTCATTTTTGTTTGTCCAAATGCTGAATTTGAAATAACAATAGCTATGAAAATTAAAAATAACTGTTTCATTTTTTTAGATTTATTGATATAGAACTTGAATGTATTCGATACCTAGTGAACAATCTACTCTTTCATTTCGATGGTTTCTAGATGATCGAAATCCTTCATATCCGAAACAATTATTTTATCTCCCTCTTGTAATTCGTCGGTGATAATTTCTACAAAAGCAGCATTTGATAATCCAACTTGTACTTCTGCTCGTTTAGCTTGTTCTCCTCTGACTACAAAAACTCCTTGCTGTTTTGCCCCTGTGAATGCAGGACCATTTTGAGCCCGCAATACGTTTTCTTTTTTTCCAGAAATAATAAAAACCTCAACGCGCATATTTGGTCGTAACTCTTTATGACTTGTTTGGTCGAGTGCGACGACGAATTCAATGGTATTATTTTCGACAGCTGGAAGGATGGAAGTGATTAATCCTTTTAGCGTTGTTTTATTAATTCTTACATCGACAGACAAACCAACTTTTACAATATTTGCATAGCGATCAGAGCAACTCGCTTCGACTCGGAAACTTTCCAAATTAGCAATTCGTACGAGTGGTTCGCCTTCATTTACTTTTTGTCCTATGTTTTGATTGATCCATGTAACAACACCTGCACGTGGCGCTTTGACCGAAGTTTCTTTTAATTTTCTACCTAACTCTCGCATGCTTTTTTCTTGAATCAAAACTTCTAATTCCAAATTTCGACGATCAGAAGTGATGGATTCTTTTTTGAAATTCAATTCATTTTCGAGTTGCTTTTTTTCTAAGTTGGCAATTTGTAAATTCAATTCTCCTTGCTCCACTTCCTCCTGAGTTGCTCCTCCGATTTTAAATAATTTTTTCAAATCAGATAAATTGGCTTCAAGGCTAGAGAGTTGCAAGGCCTTGATTTGATCTTGATAATCGAGATCTTGGAGATTTTTATCGTATTCCAATTTGAGTTTAGTGATATTGTTTTTCCGTAATTCTAATTGATCATTGAGCGCATCATATTGTAGGCGTACATACTCCTCGTCCAATTTTAAAATCAAATCTCCCGGTTGAACTTCCGCTCCCGAAGTCAAAACCATTTCCTTAATTTCTGTTGCCACAGGTGAATTAATTTGTTGTTCAAAAGAAGGAAGGACTAAACCTGTTGCGGTGATTTTATTTTCAATATCGCCTCTAGTAATTTGTCCAAAACGAAAATCGTCTTTCTTAATTTCTGTTTTCAAAAAACTACGAAGCAAATAAAATGCACCTGCAATAGCAGCAATGATGACCAGGTATTTGAACCATTGTCCCATTTGATTTTTATTCTGCTGCAAAGTTGGAATTTCTCTATCCATGATTTTTATTTTGATATTTAGTAAGGAAAGTTCAATGGGTGTGCCAAAACTAAAAGTGTTGATTATCAAGGTGTTATGAAATTGTTTTTTCCTAAAGTTGTTCGATATCGCACACTTTGTGTCTGGAAATGGGAAATAAAAAGGAGATCGTCAATTTAAAGACTCATTGATTTTTGAAGAATAATTATCTTTAAACCAAAAGAAAGTTATCA
>JBGCCY010000307.1:0-30723 GCA_045104975.1 Saprospiraceae bacterium | reverse complement strand
TAAAAAATGCTACAACACTTCCCCAAAAAGTATTTTTATGATTCAGTTTCATTTTCTATTTTTTTGCACTTAAAGAAATACTAGTGACTCGTGAAGCAAGGTCTTTTGCTTCTTCACTATTCAAGTTGAAATTCATTTCTTTAGCTATTCTTTTTACTTGAGGATCAGTCAACATTAACTCTAAAGGGAAAGTAATTTTTGTTTCAATTTTAATTTCTTTAAAACCTGCATCCTTTACGTATTGCAGATAATCTTCCAGTTTTTCAGCTCCCGACACACATGCGATATGACCTGCCAAAGAATTTTTCACAAAGTCAGGAAGTTCTTTTTCTAAAACAATATCAGAAATGGAAAGGCGACCACCAGGTTTTAAAACTCGATAAGCCTCTCGATACACCGCATCTTTATTTAGAGAAAGATTAATAACACAATTGGAAATGATATGATCTGCAATTTCATTTTCGAGCGGAAGATCTTCGATGTCGCCTTTGATGAATTCTACATTTTCATAACCACTTTTTGCCGCATTCTTTTTGGCAAGTATAAGCATGTCGTCACTCAAGTCGATACCAATTACTTTTCCTTTTCCTGCAACTAGGGGTGCTACCAAAAATGCATCAAACCCTGCGCCTGAACCTAAGTCAACGACAGTTTGTCCTTGTTCAATTTTTGCTAGAGCAGAAGGATTGCCACAGCCTACACCTAAGTTGGCGCTTTCGGGAACAGATTGAATTTCTTCTTTGGAGTAGCCAATTTTCTCACCAACTTCATTCGCCAAATCACTTGGGTTGCAGCAAGCAAATAATTTTGAAAAGAGATTTCCATTGGCAGCTTTCGCCAATTTTCCATAGCTATCTACAACTGATTTTTTTACAGAACTTGTACTCATTAGATATTTTTTTAAGATTAATAATGATGTAAAGTTCAGATAGAATTTTCTTTTTACACTTGACCTAGATCAAGTAATGGATATTTTCTTTCTAATTCTACTTAAAGTTTCGGGAGTAATTTGAAGGTAGGTCGCAAGGTAGTTGAGTGGAACTCGTTGCAATAACTCAGGATCAGATTCCATGATTTGCAAATATCGTTCTTGAGCAGAAAGGTCATTTAAAAAACGACTGTAACACGCTGCGATGATAAATTCATTTTCAGCTGCCATCCTTCCAACTTGTTGCCAAAACAAATCTGTCTGATATAATTTTTGAAGATTTTGGTAAGAAAAGGAAATTATTTTACTGTCTTCGATGGCTTGAATTGCCATGTCGCTTGGTTGCTGAGTTAGCATACTTTGATAGGAACAGGTGATTGTATTTTCTTTGCAAAAACAAGTGGTGATTTCCTTTCCATCATTGAGATAGAACAAACGGAAAAGTCCTTTTTCAATGAAAGAAATTTGGTTACAAATTTTTCCTTGGTGCAATAAATATGCTCCAGCTTTTATTTCTTTTTCCTCTAAAAAAGGAAGTGCAATTTCAAAAGAACTTGGAGTGAAATGTGGAAATTGTTGAAGGTATTTCTTTATAGAATTCAAAATCTAGTTTTTTGGAATAGAATGAAAAATAGAAATAAATGAAATCGCCATTCTAAATGGTAAACTAATTTCTTCATCCAATTCATCTATGACTGTCCAATTTCGAGGATCATCTTGCCACTCCATATATATTTCAAAAACACCATTTTTATCATCGTCAATTTTCCAATCATTAAGATTATTATTGTAGGCTGCTTTTAAAGTTAGTTTTGTGGAGCCGTCAGAAATCGTCCATTCATTCACATCATTATTCCATTTCATTCGCATCGTGATAATTTCACCATCACCTCTGATTTCCCAAATGGAAGGATCATTTTTGAATTTTAATTTGATGCTTCCTGTCGATTCACCAATCCGATAATCCCACTCTGTCCAATCCATTTGTTGTTGCCATTTCATGGCAAGATTTCCTTCCTCATCTTCATCATCAGTAAAAATAGTCCACTCTCTAAAATCATCACTCCATCTAGTCTCAAAACCAGTAATGATTTGAGCAGAGGAAAAAGAGTAAGTAAGCGTAAATAAAACTAAAAGTAAAAATTGCTGTTTCATGTTTTTAAAATAAGAAAAACGAAGAAGATATTGTTCCTTTTTAGAAAAAAATAAAAATAGATAATTTAAGTAGAATGATTCATTTTTTTTGTTCTAAAAAGAAAACGATAACATCTTTTACATAAATAAGTTTTTCTTTGCATTATCTTTTAATAATTGAAAAAACAAATTTCACCTAACTAGAATTAATGTCAGATACCAAAAATATTGTGCCGCAAGGCCCTACAGGTTATCCTCTAATTGGAAATCTTTTAAACCTCGCAAGTTCTCAACGATTAGTTTGGTTACAAGGTCTAGTTGATAAATATGGTGATGTTTCTAAATTTAAATTACTTAAACGAGAGGTTTATTTAATCAATCATCCAGATTTAGTAAGAGAACTTTTAGTCCAAAAAATAGATAATTATACCAAGAAAACGGTAGCATTTAGTATCGTTAAAAAAGTTTTAGGGAAAAGTACTTTTACTGCTATAGGCGATGTCTGGAAAAGGAAAAGGAAATTAGTGCAACCTTCTTTTCATAAAAAACGAATTTCCAATTTAGGTGAAATAATGACCGATGCGATTGAAGATATGTTGAATGATTGGGAATTGGTTTGCGATAAAAAAGGAACAGTTGAGGTAACTGATGCGATGATGAGATTGACGCTGACCGTAGTTGTCAAAGCATTATTCAGTACTGCCTTATCAAAAAAAGAAGTGCAAACAGTTGCTGATGTTTTTACTCCGCTGTTGGACGAAACGAATTTTAGAGCAGGTTTTCCGATCCGAATATTACATAAATTCCGAGCTAAGAAAAACGCTGCGTATGAAAAAAATATAGCAGATCTTGACGAAATTATTTTTCGGATTATTCGAGAAAGAAGAACTTCTACAGCGCCTCATAATGATTTATTACAAATGCTCATGGAAGCTCAAGATGAAGAGACGAGCGAATTTTTAAGTGACGAAGAATTAAGAGATGAGGTGATGACGGTTTTTATTGCAGGGCATGAGACTACTGCCAATGCCATGTCTTGGTTGTGGGCGATACTTTCACAGCAACCAGATATTCGAAAAAAAGTCGAGCAAGAAGTAGCAGAAGTATTAGGTGATAAAAAACCTACTGCAGCTGATTTTCCCAATTTATCTTATTCGCTCAAAGTGTTTAAAGAGACTTTGCGATTATATCCACCGGTGCCGATTTTACCAAGAAGAGTGGAGGCAGATGATGTTTTAGGAGGGTATAAAATTAATGGGGGAGGAGAAGTTTTCTTTAGTGCTTACCTCTTGCATCGTCATCCTGATTTTTGGGAAAATCCTGAAGTATTTGATCCTCATCGTTTTGAAAGAGAAACAGAAAGAAAGCAACATCCTTTTGCCTATCTGCCTTTTGGTGGTGGGCCAAGAATTTGTTTGGGAAATAGTTTTGCGATGATGGAAGCTGTTTTTATTGTGGCAATGACGACTCAGCGATTTCGGTTAAATCTAGTTTCTGACGAACCAATTGAACCTTTGATTTCATTGACTACTCGACCGAAGGGTGGCGTTGAGGTTATGTTGGAAAGGAGGTAAATATTCATGTAATTCAACTTTCAAAATCACAATGTCGTTTTTTTTTCTTAGCGGAATGTCTATTTCGTCAGATTAGAATCATAAGAAATCGTCCCAGCCAAGACATAACAATTTTTGTCTTTCTTTGTTAACTCAAATCAAGATCAAGTTAGATGTTTTGGGGAATTCTAAATTAGAGTTTGTTGTGAGTAGAAATCGGACTAGTCAATTTAAGATTCGGGTAAATACTTAAATACTCTTTCAATTTTACCACTAACGTTGGGCGCTACAATTCATCCTCAAAAAATGCCAGTTCAACGAAAAACAATTCTATTTCTCCTTTTTTCCATTCATCTTGCAATCGAAAATTATAGCTACTTACAAATGGGGAAACCCTTTTGTCACAAAGGAATAAAGGTAAGATACTACGTAAGGTTCTTTTCAAAAAAACTATGCTAGTATTATGGCTATACTCAAAAGATGATAAGTAGCAACAAAATATTTAATGATTGGAATAGAGGGAAACCGATAAATAAAAAGAAAATTCCCTGAAATGTGTTCAATCTTCTGCGAAATGTTTTAGTCTTTATAATTCAAAAAACGGAGATTTGTATTACTATTAATGATAACAATGACCAACCGAATGTGAGTAAGTTTCGTTTTTCATCATAATATGATGATGAACAAAATTGAATACTTCAAAAAGGAAGGTTTAACAAAGTCAGCATATTATATAACACTCTTGCTATGATTAAAATATACCTCTTATTATTCTTATTTTTTATTACATCAGAAGTCGAAGCGCAACCTCGACGTTCCATTTTTTTGAATACGGGTTATTCTTTTAATAATTCTCTTCAAGTTAATAATGAAAAAGTAAAAAATTCTAGAGGGTATGTTATCACTTTTGGCGGAGCCTTGAAAGTTTTTTCAATAAAGAAAAATTATTTATCACTTGGAATCGCAGGCAAAACTATTTTTTCTTCGGGAAGTAGAAATGGTGAACATTTCAATGCTTCTACAATACGATTTGTATTTCCTTTAAGAATGACTTTTCCTCTAACTGAAGAATGGGTAGTTTCAACAGGTTTTAATTTTCAAAATAACTTAGATTTTCTTGACCCTGATTTTAGGTTGGGCTATAGATATTTATGGAGAGTTGATTATTCAGCAGGGATGAAATATTTATTAACTAATCAATGGTCTCTGACTGCAAATGCAGATTTTAATTTACGAAATATGCCAGATGTATTTTTCTTAAATGATCCAAAATTTGCCCTCTTAATTGGTATAGAAAAACGATTCCACAATAGAAGAAAAGCAAAAAAATAAGCTATGAAGAATTTACATTTTTTTTTAATGTTGATATTATTTTTTAGTTGTTCCAAGTTCAACGAGGATTTTGAATTACTAGATATTTCGGAAATAGAAACGGAATTACCTGTGATCAATATCGAGGTAGATTGCGATGAGTTTAACAAAATGAACGAAGAGTTTGAAGAAGAAATTGAAATCGAAGGGCGATTTAATATGTTTCGAAACGGTGTTTTAGTAGTAGAAAATGAGGAGGTGGAATTGGAAGTGAAAGGTGGTTTTTCTACTAGGTTTTCCTTGAAAACTTTAGGTGTTAAGTTTGAAGATAAATATGATAATAGTGATCGTTCGCTAATTAATCCGAGTAAAATTCTCCCACACCATAATCTAGATGAAATCAAAGCTATTCGATTGAGAAACTCAGGGAATGATTTCGTTAAAACCATGATGAAGGATTTAAGTCTTACTCAATTGGCGATCAATGCTGACTTAAATTTGGATCTTACTTATGGAGAACCAGTTCTTGTTTATGTTAACAATGAATTCCATGGTTTATTGAATTTAAGAACAGAAGCTAATTCGCATGGGATGGCTGGACTTAATGGTGTTAAAAAAAGTGCAGTTACTCTAGCCAAAATCACTACTCACGAACTGATCAAGAAGGACGGTGATTTTGATCGGATCGATGCATTTGTTCAAGCAATAGAAGAAGAGAACCTTAATCACTTAAAAGAGGAACTTGACATCGATAATTTTATAGACTATATGGTATTTCAATCTTACATTGCAAATGTAGATTGGCCGCATAATAATGCTCGGTTTTATGCGATTGATCAGGGGAAATTCAGGTTCGTTTTATTTGATTTAGATGGAGCATTGAGACTTAGAGTAAATAAAGAACCACTCAATATTATTGAAGATAAACGGTTTCCTAATATCCTAACCGATTTATTTTTTGTTCTATATAAAGAGGATAGTTTTCAGCAAGCTTTTTGGAATAGGTATCGCTCGTTGTTGGAAAGTGGAATTATTTCTTATGATAATTTCAAGCCAATTGTCGATGCGAATAGTGCTCAAATAAATTCAGAAATTCAGCTTCAAATTGCTAAACATCAAGCTCCTCAAACTATGATCGAATGGAATATTGAGTTAGACAAACTACTCACGTTATTTCAAGAAAGAGAGAAGGTGGTTTATGAGTTAGTGGAATAGTAGAATTCATTCATTAGAGATTTTTCTAAACGAAATTGTAATAGCGATCGTAAAACGTCTAACTAATCAAGTCTATTTAGACCTTATACTTATGCTAAAGATGGAAAACAATAATAGAAAACTCGAAATGAAAACAAACGAAATTCCTATCCCAAACTGATCTACTAAAATTCCTAAAACGACTGCAATAAGCGAAGTCAAAATAGTTTGAAAAAAGGATTGACCTGAAAGAACTGAGGTCAAAATCTCATTGGGAACGTTATCTGAAATTTCTCCAGTCAGCATTGGTTTTCTAATGTTTTCTAAAATGTAGATTAATATAAATGCCAGCAAAGAGAAAACCCACAATTCATAATTATATAAAACCCCACAAACTGCTCCTGCAAAAAGCCCCATCAATAAAGTCAATCTTGGAATATTCCGATAAGGTAATTGAGCAACTTTAAACGAGAACTTTGAGGCATAAGAGGTCAAAAGAAAAATGATGAAATAAATGATTCCGATAATGATTCCACTTTTTCGTTTTTCATCAAAGTTCATCATCCAAGGAATAATCAAGACCACATGCAACATCAAAGGTTGAATGTAATCTTTGATTGCTTTGAGAAAAGAAGAATGAAGTGCGGTCGTACTGATAATTTGAAAAACCTTAGGCTGTCGGATTACTTTTAAAAAAGATTTAAAATTAGAACCAATCGATTTTTCAGATGCCTTGCTTTTCTTTTTTAGGGAAAAATTTAATTCACTCGGGTAAGAATTAATATTTAGAAAGTTAATCAAATATGGAATGACTGAATATAAAAAGATGCTTCGATAACTTCCAGAATACAAAACTAGTACTCCTGCAAAAAGTGCAGAAATAGCAGATCCCTTTTGTGACCAGGAACGAGTGTGCCCATAATAAATGATCTTATGATCCTCCCAATTATTTAATCGCAGATAATCCATTATCATTCCTTTGTGAGTTCCCGAACGAAAGGCATCTCCGATTCCATAAAGAATAATGGCTACCATAAACCAATGAAAATCTGCGGTGAAATAGAAAAATAAAAAAGAAATGATGTAGGCAAGAAATGCAGCAATAAGTGAATTTTTCCGACCGTAAGTATCTGCAATTATGCCAGATGGAATTTCAAAAAGATTAATAATGATCTCACGGGTGGCATAAATAATTCCAATCTGAGTATAGGAGATTCCATTTTCCAAAAAGAAAAGCAAAAGAAAGGCATCAAAAAATCTAAGATTTTTTAGAAAACCATAAGCGCAAAATTTTAAGTATTGTTTATCTTTTTTGAAAGGAGTCATGTGGCTTGAAATATTTATGATTCAATATTTGTCGCAAAAAAAAACATCCTCTTCATTGGAAGAGGATGTTATGTTGGGGGCTGAGGAAATCTTGAGGCATTAGTGTATCGGCATTAGTTATCAAAACAACCCAGCCCTTTTCTTTAGGGTAATTATTAAACGTATAGGGACACTAATAAAAATGTTCAAGATTTATTTTTTTCCTAAAAAGGTAAATCGTCATTACTTTGTGCTGCAGGAGGAGCATCCGTTGGCGATGGAATATTTGTTGGCGCACTAACTGGAGCTGCTTGTTGAGCAGGAGCTGCACTTTGAGCATCAATCTTCCAAGCATCCAATGTACTAAAATATTTAACTTCGCCTTGTGGGCTAGTCCACTCTCTTCCTCGTAAGTTGAAAGTTACTTTTACATCATCGCCTTCATTAAATCCTTCTAATTTTTCGCAATTGTTTTGCACCATTTGGAATTTAACTAATTGAGTGTATGCACCATCAACCATCTCAACTACAAACTCTCTTTTTTTGAAAGTATCTGTAACTTGTTGAGTATCCATTTTTTTATACAATTTGCCTTCTGCTTCGAATGCTGCCATAATATGTATTATTTTTTAATTGAAAATTATTTTTTTTAAAGCGGCACAAAGATACTAAAAGTTGATTGATTTGAAAAAAAAAAGAGAGAGATCATTTCGCTGTCAGAGATCAGATCGTGCGCTTCGCTTACTGGCAGATCGCTGCGCTGTCAGACTAACGATTACAATATTATCGTGCAGATAAATATCGTAGTCTGTCTTCTGACAGTAAGCGAAGCGCATGGTCTGATCTCTGACAGCGCAGCGATCTCTTTCCCATAAAAAAATCCCGAATAAATGTAGGAGTATTTATTCAGGATTTTGTGGGTGAGAAGAAGTTGTTTGTTTAAATTCACACTCTCATTTGAGATTTAAATAAGAGGTGCACTAGGTGCGGTGAGTTTGTAAATGTCGGTAGGACTACTGCATAAAATGGCACGCCTACCTCTAACGGCAATGGGAGCTTTAATCAGATCCGGGTTGTTGGCTAATACCGTCAACCAGTCTTCCTCATCAAATTCTCGACCCCGAATATTTTCTTGATAATATGGATGAGCTTTATTTAAAAGATCTTTAGGATGAATATCCAATGATCGTAAAATCATTTGCCAACTAGTTCCAGTTGAAGGTGATTTTGCATGCGAAAAAGTTCTAATATGTGTAGACATTCCTTGCGCATGTGCTACCATCTTTCGATCCGAATCAGACGCTGGATTGTAGTAGATTAAAATTTCACGATTATTCGTTTTCATCTAATTTTATTTTAAAGATTATGAGATGGCTTCACGAAAATAGTGAATATTAATTTTTAAAACAAATTTAATTTTACAAAAAGTGTTTTATGTGAAATTAAATAACCTATTGCGATTTAATTACAATAGGTTATTTGAACATTAACATAATGATGTATTATCTTTTTGAAGGAGGTATTTGTTTGTATTTTTTGATTAAAATTTGATGCTTCGATAAGTCTTTTGGTTTAAAAATTTTAGTAGTCGAAGGCGGATATTTTTCTAAATGTTCTTTTGGTCGAGTTGGTCTTTGAGTAAAACCGCCACCGCAATTTGGGCAGACATTTTCAAAAACATCTTCCGCACAAGTTTTGCAATAGGTGCATTCGAAAGTACAAATCATTGCTTCTATAGATTCGTTGGGTAAGTCTTTTTCGCAATGTTCACAACAAGGTCTTATTTCTAACATATGATTATTTTTTAGTGTAAATAGAATTAGCCAGCCTATTCAATTCTTTTAAATTAATAATTGTGATTGATCGCTTATTAATGGATATTAGATTCTCTTCTTTGAATTCTTTAAGTAATCTTCCGAGACTTTCTCTTGCTGTTCCAATGATGTTAGCTAAATCTTCGCGAGGTAAATTGATCTCCGCTTTTTTGGTATGCTCATCAAAATATCGATCATGTAAAACGACCAAATATAAAGCTAACCTTTCTCGTAACGGTTTTTGTGCGAGGATAGTTATTTTGTTGACCAGCACTCCAAACTCATGACTCATATTTTGGATGAGTAGAAGTTTAAGATTATTAATTTTTACTAACAAATGTTCAAAATTGAATTTACTGATAAAGAGTATTTCACAATCTTCTAACGCCTCGCATGAATCTTCAAATGGTTCGTTACAAAGCAAGGCATGATATCCAAATAGATCTCCTCTTTTATAGATATAGAAAATTTGATCTTTCCCATAAATACCAGTTTTGTAAATTTTAGCCCTCCCACTTTTTATTAAAAAAACGCCAGTTGGAATTCCATTTTCATAAAAAATCAATTTTCCTTTTTTAAAGATTAATCGCTCGGTGAAGCTTAGAAAATATTCTTTGTCCTCTTTTGATAAGGAGGATAAGATTTTATCACTTTGAAAGTTGAGTTTATCGATTTTGAAAGGCATAAATTTAATGTGATTTTAATTACATATAAATGTAACAATAATCACGTTAAAGTATATCATAAGTCACACAAAAAAACATCAATTGGTCTTTCCTTTGCATCTTTCCTTTTTGATAAAAACAAATTATTTTTCCAAAATATAAATTATGCTTAAAGAAGAAATAAAACATTTAGGGCAACTCGATAATTCTACCGATAGTATTTTCAGTTCAGCCAAGAAGTTTATTAAGAGTAGTGTTAAAGAACTCAACCCTTGGCAAAATATCAAGGTGATGCATACCAATGTGAGGGCTGATGTATTAGCAGGAATTACTGTGGCAATAATTGCTTTACCACTTGCTTTGGCATTTGGTGAAATGTCTCAATTAGGACCAGTCGCTGGAATTTGGGGAGCGATTGCAGGAGGAATTATCGGCGGAATATTTGGAGGGTGCATGGTAGGAGTAAGTGGCCCCACAGCACCTAAAGCAGCTCAGATTGCTGCCTTCATGGGAGTCTTTGTAATTGGAACAACTAATCAACCAGACTTAGTCGCAGCTTTTTCAATCATATTTTTGAGTGGGTTGATTTTAGTAGGAATTTCTCTGTTAAGGATTTCCCGTTTTATTCATTACACGCCTTACTCGGTCGTTGCAGGTTTTATGTGTGGGATTGGTGTGATCGTCATTCTTACACAAGTAAATGCATTTGTAGGGTTAGAAGCAGAGAAAAATATTCATGGTGTTTTTGCCAATTTTAGTCATACGATAAGTAATATAAATATGCAAGCTTTATATGTTGCTGTTCCTTCCTTGTCGATATTATTCCTGTGGCAATTTTTGAAAAAAAAGGTAAAACAACTAGCGTTGATTCCAGCACCATTAATTGCTCTAGTCGTCGGAACTTCGATTGCATATTTTATGAATTTGGATATTCCTTACATCGGAGATAAAATGGGAGGAACAGAGCAGGCTCAAATTTTCACTTTTTACTTTCCAGATTTTAGGCGGTTTTCTGAATTTTTAATTCCAGCATTTGCCTTGGCAGGATTGGCGGTTTTAGATAGTTTGTTGAGTTGTATTGTGGCAGATAATATGACTGGCGATCACCACAGTAGTGA
The DNA here is from genome assembly GCA_045104975.1 of Saprospiraceae bacterium. Classification (GTDB taxonomy): domain Bacteria; phylum Bacteroidota; class Bacteroidia; order Chitinophagales; family Saprospiraceae; genus CAJQQY01. The sequence continues at coordinate 19,701 of JBGCCY010000307.1, read as the reverse complement.
TCGAGAAACATTTGGTCAAGGAATGGCGAATATGGCAGCAGGTTTGATTGGAGGTGTTACGACTGCGACGGCAACCATGCGTACCGTTGCAAGTATAAAATTTGGAGCAAAAACACCCTTGGCTTCTGTGGTACATGGATTGACTTTGTTAGCGATTCTTTTAGGATTAAGTTCGATGGTGGCGACAATTCCAACGGCATGTTTGGCTGCCATTTTATTTAAAGTAGGAATTGATATTTTAGATTACCGAATTCTTCCTGTGCTCAAAAGATTACCTAGAACAGATTTAATTGTCTTCGGAATTGTATTGGTTGTTACGGTCTTTGAAGACTTGATGGTAGCAATGGCAATAGGAGTAATTTTCGCATTCTTCAGATTCATCCAAGAAGTAAGTTCTACTTATCAGCATAAAACTATTCCATTGTCAAAAACGGATTGTGCGCTAAAAGGCAAGGATAGAATTGAGTTGGATAAATTACCGGTAAGTGTTTTGCAACCTCAAGGACCTTTATTTTTTGGCTCAGTAGAACCATTGATTGAGGCTTATTCTACTGCTCCTCCACATGAAAAATTGATAGTGGATTTGAGTAAAGTGACGATGGTAGATTTGTCTGGAGTGTATGCTTTGGAAGATTTAATTATGGATGCCAAGTCAAAAAATATAGAAGTTTTTGTTGCCAATGCAGATCCTCAAATAAAAGAGACTTTAGAGAAAGTTGAATTCATTCAGCACATCGGAGTGGATCATTATATGAATTCTATGCGGTCGGTGATTCCTGTTTTGTTGAAGTCTTATAATGGTGCTGAGCAAAAAGAAAAAATAAAAGATTTGAAAACACTTCAAGTACCTATGCTAGAGAAATACCAAACTGCAATCAATGAAAATAATATTGATGCGATTATGGATTTGTATGATGAGGATGCGATTTTAGTTCCTGCGTTTTCGTCTGTGATGAAAAAAGGAAAAAATGAAATTCGCGATTTTTATCAACAGTTTTTTGAACAAGATGAAGTGAAAATAAATATTTTCCAAGCTTCTTCCCAAAGGTTAAATGGGACAAAAGTTGACAATGGTATTTACGTCATGAAGTGGAATGTAAATGGGGAATTTGAGGAGGAACAACTTCGTTTTACCCTTGTGATGAAAAATGGAAAAATCATTACCGATCATTCAAGTATTGAACCTGATTTTGTTACATTAAATGGACACCTTCCAAAAGCTTACGAATCAGAATTTGCTGTAGAGAATTAAAATATCTAAGCGTTATAAAAAAGAGTGAATAAACTTTTAAGATAAAGTTTATTCATTCTTTATTTTTAAAATCTCTTCCATTAATTCTTCTAACAATTCAATTTTAGAAAAAGAATTCATCAAAGTTACTCTCAAATAAATGGAATCATTTAGCATCGTTTGTACGATATAAAATTTTCCATCACGCAAAAGTTGCTTTCGAATTTTGGCATTTAATTCATTGAGTTCAGTTGATGTTTTTCCATTTTCTAAAACTCGAAAGCAGAGAATATTTGACTCAGGCTCATGTGCAATTTCAAAATTAGCATTCCCTCGAAGCATATCTGCGAATGCTCTCGCCAGATCGTAAGTGTAAGTGACATACTCATCAAAAACTTCTACATCATAATTTTTGATCAATGAATAAATTTCCAAAACAGAATTAAACTTTGTGCATTCAAAAGTTCGCTTCGTCAAGTTAAACCATTCCTCTTCTGAATTTTCCCAAAGGTAATCTGCCTTTTGATGAAAGGTTCGATAACTATCTTTTCCATTTTTATAAATTAAAGCTGTAATCAAACCTGCGGTCATCATCATTTTATGTCCATCGATAATGACAGAATCTGCGAACTCAATTCCTTTGACTAACGATTTATATTTTTTGGAAAAAATAGCTGCGCCACCATGTGCTCCATCTGCATGAAACCAAAGATTATGTTTTTGTGCAAATGCTCCGAACGTTTCCAAATTATCGTAAGCACCAACGGAAGTCGAACAAGCATTTCCGACGATTGCAAAGATGATTTTTCCTTCCGTAATTGCATTGTTGTAAACTTCTTCTAGTTGTGAAATATCTGCTTGAAATTTTCCATTCGTAGGAATCTTGATAATTCCAGCATCTCCCAATCCCATAATTCGAACTGCTCGATCTACGCAATAATGAGCTTCTTCCGACACCATGATGGCTAATTGTTTTCCCTCAGGATTTCCTTCATTCCAAATGTCTCCAAATCCCTTTACTTGTCGTGCGGTTAAGAGTGCCGTCAGATTTGCTAGCGTTCCACCTGATGTCAAAAATCCACTTGCCTCATTTTTATAACCTATATATTTTGAGAAAAAATCCATTACAATTTTTTCCATAGGAGCAGAAAGTGGAGACATTTCATAAAGTCCAGAGCCATTTTTTAGCGCGCTGACCAAAAGTCCACTCAACATTGTTTCAGGAAGGGGAGGAGCTACTTGATGACCCATATATTTTGGATGATGCAAGTGCATGGAATGTTTGATTATTTTTTTGTAAAAATCTGTAGGAGTATTGTTATTTGAAATATATTGATTCCAATCTTCGAGTGCTTCATCAGGTGGTCGCCAATCCATGACGGGCATTTCTGCCTGGTTGACTTCCTCTAAATAATCAGCGATGGTATCAATTAATTGATGTCCATTTTTCCTGAAATCGGCAGGGGTAAATGCTTTTTGGAGTTTGCTCATTTTTATTTTTTTAACGGCTTCTGAAGCTCCTGATTCGGAGTACGGTTCAGACTAACCACAAATGGTGTTTTTTATTACCGTCGGTTTTAACCGACGGAATCAAACGAGAGCCAGAAAGGCTTTAGCCGCATCCTGCATATTACAATGTGGCTAAAGCCTCAAAATTTTAACCTTTGTTCCGTCGGTTAAAACCGATGGTAATATCCAAAACTTTGAATTATTGTTTTGGTCAGTCAGGTTTGCAAATCTACTAAATCCCAACAAAAAAACCTGTCGTGAAATAAATCACAACAGGTTTTTTTTTTACGTTGAATAACACCAAACGGTATTCACCATTCACAATTAACCATTACTTAGTACGCTTTTGCAAAAACCACTCTTCGATTCGAAGGTTTTCCAGTCAAAATACATTTGCCTTCTTCCTCTGTCCAATCATTTGGAATACAACGAATCGTTGCCTTGGTCAATTCTTTAATTTTCTTTTCCGTCTCCACAGTTCCATCCCAATGTGCATAAATGAATCCACCTTTATTTTCCAAAACATCTTGGAACTCTTCCATTGTATCTACATGTGAAGTATGCTCAGCACGATAATCCAAAGCACGTTGGAAAAGATTATTTTGAATGTCTTCCAATAATTGTTCAACGTGATCTGCAATGCCTTCCAAAGGTTGTGAAGATTTTTCTTTAGTATCTCTTCGAGCCACTTCGACTACTCCGTTTTCCAAATCTCTTTTTCCAATACCTAATCGAATAGGAATTCCATGCATCTCATATTCCGCAAATTTAAAACCAGGACGTTTCTTTTTGTCTTGATCATATTTCACAGTAATACCTTTTGCTTTGAGTTCCGTCATGATTTTTTCAACAGCTGCGTCGATCTCATCGTTTGGTTTTGGAATTGGAATAATGACTACTTGAGTCGAAGCCAATTTTGGAGGAACCACCAAACCTTCGTCATCAGAATGCGTCATAATTAATGCTCCCATTAATCGAGTACTGACTCCCCAAGAAGTTGCCCAAACGTATTCTTCTTTTTGATTTTCATTCAAAAATTTCACGTCAAATGCTTTCGCAAAATTTTGACCTAAAAAGTGAGAAGTTCCTGCTTGCAATGCTTTTCCATCTTGCATCAAAGCTTCGATAGTAAAAGTATCAACTGCACCTGCAAACCTTTCATTTTCAGATTTAAAACCTCGAACGACTGGAACTGCCATATATTCTTCTGCAAATGTTGCATAAACTTCTTGCATTTGTTTAGTCTCTGCAATTGCTTCTTCTTTAGTTGCATGAGCCGTATGACCTTCTTGCCAAAGAAACTCTGCCGTTCGTAAAAACAAACGAGTTCTCATTTCCCAACGAACTACATTACACCATTGATTAACTAATATTGGCAAATCTCGATAGGAGTTAATCCAATCTCGATAAGTATTCCAAATGATCGTTTCAGAAGTTGGTCGTACGATTAATTCTTCTTCCAACTTTGCAGAAGGGTCAACAATCACACCTTCTCCGTTTGGATCATTCATTAATCTGTGATGAGTTACAACTGCACATTCTTTTGCAAAACCATCAACATGTTGCGCTTCCTTACTCAAAAAACTTTTTGGAATAAAAATCGGGAAGTAAGCATTTTGATGACCAGTTTCTTTGAACATCTTGTCCAACTGACCTTGCATTTTTTCCCAAATACTAAATCCGTAAGGTTTGATCACCATACATCCTCGAACAGCTGAATTTTGAGCCAAATTGGCTTTTTTGACAATGTCCAAATACCATTGGGAATAATCTTCTTCTCTACTTGTAATTTCTTTTGCCATGATTAAATTATATATATTAGGTGTATTTAAGTTTGAGTAATAAATGCTTATTTTAGAAAAAGGTATTTACTTATTTTTGAAAAATGCCATATCTCTAAAAATGACAATACTGAAACACATTTTTTATATTAAAAAAAAGTTAAATAAATTATTGAAGTGACGTGAAATCGATGTTTTCGTCTTAATGAATGTATCTTAACAGCGATTTTAACAGTTTTAACACTCAACTAATTCAACTTTAATACTGTTTTAACTAAAAAAGAGGCACAAAAGTAATAAATTACGCTTGAACTTGTAAGAGAGTTTCGGTAATTACAATCTTAAAAATTTTTACAATATGAAATCTAATAAATTTTCCCTTTATCTCACAGCAATTTTCCTTTTTGGAATAGTGAGTACATCATTTGCTCAGTACGATGATATCTATTATAATCCAGATACGGATAGTGATTTTTATGCTACTTCAAGTTCATCTGATGATGACGATGAGTATGACGAGTATGAAGAATATACTGAGGATAATTACGATGATCGTGATGACGAGTATTACAGAGATGATAGAAATAGCGGATATTATTATTCAAGTCGTATCCGTAGATTTAATCGACCTAATCGAGGATTTGGATATTATGATCCAGTATTTGTAGATGCATATTCTTATGATCCATTTAATCCTTATTATGATCCGTTTTTCTCTAGACCTTCTATTTATGTTAGCGTAGGAAATGGATTTGGATATAATCGTTTCAATAGAAACAATCGATGGAATCGATGGAATAACAATAGATTCTACAATAATAACTTCTACGGCGGTTATAGTCCATACTCTTACGGAGGAGGAGGTTACTACGGTGGTGGTTTTAATAACTCATATTATAATAATGCATATTGCCCGCCTTCCTATTGGGGAGGAAATGGATTCGCTTCCAATAATATCCAAAATGCAAATACCGCATCTGTAACTAATACTTACTATGGCTCAAGAAAAGGAGGAAGTGTAAAAGCTTCAGGAACGAATACGGCGAGGCAGCAGTATTTTGCAAGATCAAATCCGTCTAACAATATTGCAACAACTCGAGTAAGAACTCAATCAGGAGGGACTTCAACAAGAGCAACTCGTGCAGCAACTCGAACTCGAACTGCAGCACCTCGATCAACATCAAGAACAAATGCTACTCGTAATTCAAATTCTACTCGAAGAGGTTCAGCAAGATCATCTTCTAGAAGAAGTTCTGAAACTCGAAGTGGTTCTTCAAGAAGTAACAGTAGAGCACGAAGTTCTTCTCGACCTTCAAGAAGCAGTAGTACGAGAAGTAGTGGATCAAGTAGATCAAGAAGTAGCAGCACTCGAAGTTCTTCACGTAGTTCATCAAGAAGTAGTGGAGCTCGTAGTAGTTCAAGAAGCAGCTCTTCAAAGTCTAAATCGTCAAGTAGTTCTTCTAGGAAAAGAAAAAACTAAGTAATACAGTATTCTTAGAAATACTTTAGGATAAAAAGAGTGGGTGAGTTTTGTAAAAAATTCACCCATTTCTTTGCCCTAACCTAGCCTAAATCTTTATTTCAAAAACTTTGTCATATTTTTATGATTCATTGATTAATCTCTTGACTTAAAGACAAGAAATTATCAATGAATGATTTTATGAAAAAATCATCAGGTCTAAAGATGGGAGGTGATCCTATTTTCCAAATCAAAAAAAATTAACTCAATGAGAAATATCATTCTATTTATAATTATATCATTTTCCTTAAATATTCATGCTCAAACTATTTCGGATGCATTGCGATATTCTAATTTGGAAGTTGGTGGAACGGCTCGAACTGTGGGGGTAGGCGGAGGAATTGGTGCATTAGGGGCAGACTACTCTGTTTTGAGTACTAACCCAGCAGGGCTTGCGGCTTTTCGAACAAATGAATTTGTAATCACTCCTGGTGTTTATAATTCAAAGATCACTTCAATGTTGGAACGAGGAACAGGAAACGAACCAACAGATGAAAGTTTGGCTAAATTCAATCTAGCCAATATTGGGATAATCTTAAATTACCGACCACAATACTCAAAATGGACAACATTTAATCTCGGAATTGGATTTAATCGCTTAGCATCATTTAATCAGGACTTTATTTTCAAAGGTAAATCTATGGGCTCAATTGTTCAAAGGTTTACAGAATTGGCCAATGATGAAATCTTTGATGAGTTCGAAGGAATTTTAGCAGAGAATGCTTTAGCTATTTATCCTTCTTCTAATCCAGATGTTTATACCAATGACTTTGAAGATGGGCTAACTACTCCTGGATACGAAATAGAACGAGAGCAATATTTTAAAACAAGAGGTTCTTATAGCGAGTTAGTTTTTTCTGTAGGAGGTAATTTTGATGAAAAAATAATGGTGGGAGCAACAATTGGAGTCCCATTTATTAATTATGAAGAAGAAAAAACTTATGAAGAAAGGGACCTCGATAGTTCAGTAATTTATTTTGATGAACTTCTTTTTAGAGAAAACCTCTCTACTTCAGGAACAGGAGTAAATTTAAAACTTGGATTCATTTATAGAATTAATCAAATGTTCCGAGTAGGTGCTGCGATTCATACTCCAACTGCTTTTAGATTGACGGATAATTTTTCCACTCAATTACGATATGACTTTACGGATGGAGGTGGATCCTCTTCAACTACTGAAGATTCTCCCGAAGGTACTTTTGAATATAGGTTAAAAACTCCTTGGAGAGCTATGGCGAATTTTGCAGTTTTGGTTAATCGAAAAGGATTTATTACTGCTGATGTAGAATATGTGGATTACTCAGGTTCTGAATTTAATTTGACTGCGAATAGTTCCAGTATTGAAGATCGAGATTATGAAATGGACTTAAATGAACAAGTAGGTAGATCTTTCAAATCGGCTATAAATCTCAGAATTGGAGGTGAATACGCTCATGAAAATTTAAGATTTAGAGCAGGATATGGGATAAGTGGCACACCTTATGCAGATAATGATATTACAAATAATGCTTATAGCCTAGGTTTTGGAATCCGTGAAAAAAGCTTTTATATAGATTTTGCTTACAAGTATTCCAAGATTACAGAAGGTTATGTTCCTTATTTATTATCTGATCCAGAGTTAGAACAATTTGTGACTAATGATGTAGCAAATACAAGAATACTCTTGACTGCTGGATTTAAATTTTAATATTTTATAAATATTTTTTTAAAACATTTAAGTTAAAAGGATTTATAAAAAATTGATTTAGAGTTATTTGAGTTATATTTTTTTGAAAAAAATAATACATCGCATCATTTTTGAATATTTAAGAATGATGCGATGTTTTCCCTCCTAAATTTATCAAAAAATATATTCAACTTTATATAGACTTATCTCCCCCCAATTGTAGTTATTTTAATGATTCTAGAAAAGTTTTGTCTTGTTAATTCAAGCTAAAATTAAAATCAAAACTTCCTTTGGTTATTTTTGATACTAATTTTTAGTTGATAACTAAACTTATCTAAGATTAAACAAACTTAGATCAAACCCGATTGAACAAATTTTCTATGAGAAAATTGATACTAATTTTATCAGTATTTTTATTTGGTTACGCGACACTTCATGGACAAGTAGAAGTGAATACCTCTAATGTGGGGGCAAGTTATCCAGAAGTGGACGAGCGGAAAATTATCGAAACCAAATGGCGTTACACTTACGCCCTTCATCTCGAATCCAATACCATTTTTCACAAGGCGGAAAAAGATTATAAGTACTTTTTACATTTTAAGTACGACTATACTTATGATCAATTTTTGAATGGAAAATTTGACAAAGGAGTTTGGAGTTTGAACGGAAGTGATTTGTTTTATAGTTTTAAGCATATTAAAAAATTTGAGATCGCTCAGATTACAAAAAATGTCTTAGTCTTAGAATTTGAGCAACCGAATAGTAAAGGAACTTTCCAATATCATTTTGTTAGGGTGGATACCAAAGATGCTCCGTTTATTAAACCTGTAAATGAACTTCCAGACATTTTGGTGGAGGAACTTGATCCTAAAAAGAACAGAAGTCAATGGTGGACATTTGGTAAAAAGAAAAAGAAGAAAAAGAAAAGATGGCGAAGAAAGAAAAAAGAAGAACCGAAGGAAAAAGAAGTTTACATTAGCATTGAATTAATTGGAGGAGGATATTATGGTGGGATAGACCCTGTGTTAAGAGATTATATTCATATCAAAAGCTCAGGACGATTGATCAAAGAATTTAAGAGTGTTAATAAAGGTTTGATGGTAACCAAAAAAACTATTTCAAGAGATGAGTTGGAAGCGTTTGCTGAATTTATTATCACTCAAAAGTTTTTTGAAATCGAACGAATGTATGATTGTGAAGATGCTATTTGTCAAAAACGAAAAGCAAATAAGCCTACTCCGATTCCTTTACGTCTCGCAGTTGCTTATGGTTCTCGAAAGAAAGTGGTGACGATAAGTATTTGGGGAAAAGATAAAAACAATATGAAATATGTAGATTACCCTGATTCGATAGATAATATAGTACAAGCTATTCAAAAAATGGCTCTTAGGATGGAAGAATCATAGGTTATATTTAAACATGAACTTAGTTGATGAAAATCATCCAGAAAAAAAGCTCATTGTGAAGTATTCACAATGAGCTTTTTTTTATATTTGATGGAAATTTAGTTGCTACGACAACTATTTTAAAATCAACTTCAATAATACGATCTAAAATATAAATCATGCATTATTATAGTTTAGGAAAATTTCCCCAAAAACGACATACTCAATTTCGCAAACCGAATGGCGAATTGTACAGCGAGCAATTATTCTCCACGGAAGGATTTAGTGATTTGGCTTCCTTGCTTTATCATTGTAACCCACCAACTCAAATTGTACAAGTCGGAGAACCTTATTCTGTTGCTCCAAAATTGATTTCAGATAAACAATTAAAACATCGAAGTCTCCAAGGTTTTAAAGTCCCGCCAGAGGATGATTATTTGAAAAGTCGTAAACCTGTTTTGGTTAATAATGATTGCAAAATTATTTTATCTGCACCTCGAAAAAGTATGACTGATTATTACTTCAAAAATGCAGATGCAGATGAAGTAATTTTTGTACATGAAGGTTCAGGTGTATTAAAAACAATGTATGGAAATATTACTTTTGGCTATGGAGATTATTTAGTAGTGCCTCGAGGTACGATTTACCAAATGCATTTTGACTCAGAAGATAATCGATTATTCATTGTAGAATCCACTAGCCCAATCATCACCCCAAAACGATATCGAAATAATTTTGGACAGTTGATGGAGCATGCTCCTTTTTGTGAAAGGGATATTCGCAAGCCAGAGGTTTTAGAAACACATGATGAAAAAGGAGATTTCTTAATGTATATCAAAAAGCAGGATAACATTTATCCATATCATTATTTGAGTCATCCATTTGATGTAGTTGGTTGGGATGGATATGTTTATCCTTATGCATTTTCGATTCATGAGTTTGAACCGATTACAGGTCGAGTACATCAACCACCGCCAGTTCATCAGACTTTTGCTGCACGTGGATTTGTGATTTGTTCGTTTGTTCCACGATTGTATGATTATCATCCACAAGCAATTCCAGCACCTTACAATCATAGTAATATTGATAGTGACGAAGTTTTATATTATGTGGATGGAGATTTTATGAGCCGAAGTCATGTGGAGCGAGGAATGATTACGTTGCATCCAGGAGGAATTCCACACGGTCCACATCCAGGAACGGTGGAGAAAAGTATTGGGAAAAAAGAAACAGGAGAATTAGCGGTGATGGTAGATACTTTTGCACCACTTTTGATGACGGAATATGCGGCAGGAATTGAGGATGGAGATTATTATAAAAGTTGGTTAAAATAAGTCGTAGCTGAACTCTCCCGAGTCCAGTCAAAAAATACCGCACTCAAAGACTAAGGCTACAGAAAAAATAAATTTTCAAAAAACAAAAAAGGCAATTCTACAGTTTTATAACTGGCAGAGTTGCCTTTTTTAATCTATTTTTGTAAAAAAAAAGAACATGAAATATATCTTAATTCCTTTTTGGTTCTTGGTGTTGACAGCGATTAGTTGTGCGCAAGCACCAGGGGAACGACCAAAAGTAAATAACGAAGAATTTGACAAAAAAATATCAAAGACCATCAATTTTACTATTCCTGTCATGGGCGTAGAAGAGTTAAAAGAAATGCAAGAAGATGTAGTTTTGCTTGACGCTCGACCTCAAAATGAATATGAAGTCAGCCACATCAAAGGAGCAAAAAGAATTGGGTTTAAAAACATAGATGAAGCTGCGCTCGCCGGAATTGATAAAGATGAACAGATCGTAGTGTATTGTTCCATCGGCTATCGAAGTGAAAAAGTAGGAGAAAAACTTAAAAAGATGGGTTTTAAAAATGTTTATAACCTCTACGGAAGTATTTTTGAATGGGTCAATCAAGGAAATGCAGTAGTAGATGGAAATGAAGAAGCAACTGAAAAAGTGCATACTTATAATAAGCGTTGGAGCAAATGGGTAGAAGATGGAAAAGCTGAGAAAGTATGGTAAGCTGAAGAAAGGATTTTTTTTAAGACAGAGGTGTTAGTGCTTAAAAGTGCTAACACCTTTTGTCAAATAACCAAATATTATATCTACGTAACTGTATTGTTATGTTTTTTTTGTAAAAAATAAAAACGTTAAAGTTTAGGGAAAAACCTATATCTCAAAGTCGAGATATAGGTTTTTTTATTAAATTGAAAAAGTTGGTAATGTATTTGATATATAGTAAATAACATATTCAAATAAGTTACCACGAGACAAGGATTTTTCCCTCCCACCGATTCAAGTCTTCTAAAAAATTTACACTATGAGAAATTACTTAATGAGCACCGTGGCAGTGTTGCTAATCTATGCTATTTCAAGTTTACCACAATTTATTCAAAGCGATAATTATAATACTGAGAGTCTTCTTCCTTACCAAGATGGGATTAGGCAGGAAGGTATTTTTGCGAAAGGAGGAACTAAAGGGGAGCAAATCAACAGCGAATACTTTAAATCAAATCATGGTGAAGTAGAAGGATGTATGGAAGGTGATTGTATCAACGGACATGGCACTTATGTTTATGATGAAGGGAATGCGAAATATACTGGTTATTTCAAAGATGAAATGCCTCATGGTCAAGGAGTTTGCCAATATTCTAATCGAGAATTCTATGAAGGACTATGGTCAGAAGGAAGTTTTAATGGCTATGGCACTTTGTATTTATCAGACGGTTCACCGATTCAGGGGTATTGGAAAGATGGAACATTTACTGGTCAAGAAGAACCAGTTAAAGCTTCATTTTTACCAGCTGAGGAACCAGTTGTAGAACAAACAATTTCGACGCTTGCTGAGATTAGAAAAAATTCTAAAATAAAAGTTCACGCACTAGTGATTGGAATTTCAACGTATACGCATATGCCTGTTTTAAAATATTCAGATGATGATGCTTATAGAATGTATGCATTCTTAAAAAGCCCAGAGGGTGGCGCGCTTCGAGATGATAATATTCGAATGTTGATCGATGAAGAAGCTACTCGTAAGAACATCAAAAAGGCGATGAATGAATTATTTATGAATGCTGGTCCAGATGATTTAGTGCTGATGTACTATAGCGGTCATGGATTAAAAGATTGTTTTTTACCAATTGATTTTGATCGATATAATAACAAATTATTTCATGATGAAATCAATGAAATCTTAAAACAAAGCCCTGCGAAATATAAATTATGTATCGCTGATGCTTGTCACTCAGGAGGTCTAGCAATGAAAGGTGGAAGTCCAGATAGTGAATATTCAGATGAGCAAGTGATCAATACTTACTATAATAATTTAGCTCAATCGAATGCCGGAACAGCTTTGATTCTTTCTTCTAAATTAGAAGAAATTTCTTTGGAGTCAAGCGGATTGCGTCAAGGAGTTTTTAGCCACTTTTTGATCAGAGGTTTGGAAGGAGAAGCAGATCGAAATATTGATAAAATTGTTACTGTTACAGAACTTTTTGACTTTATTTCTACCAATGTAAAAAGCTATACAGCTAATCGCCAATCACCAGTTATTAAAGGATCATTTGATCGAAAAATGACGGTAAGTGTAGTTCGATAGGGAGATAATTTTTGGAAATAAAAAAGGGTTGCCACTCAAAGTGGTAACCCTTTTTTATTTCTGAAAAAATATATTTTCACCTCCTCACATAAACATCATATTCATACTCAATTACTTTTTTCTCACCTGCCTTTAATTTTATTTCCCAACAAACTTCATTGATTTTATTTAAAGGTATTTGGATATTTACCCGAGCACTTTTAAGCCAATCAAAATTTGAGTTTAATAAATTTCCTACAATCGTTTTCTTAATATTTAATTGAATATTTTCAGATTTGAAATTTTGAATTTTGATTTCACCAGCAACCGTAACGATCTCATAATATTGACCGTCTTTTTCTAATTTACGAGTAGTTCTTTCTTTTTCTTTCTCATAATCTTTTACTGAAACATCTGGAGAAATAGTCAATTTCAATTTACCTGTTCCTTGCATCGGAACATAATTCAAATCGTCTTGACTAATTGGTCGCACTACATCTTTATCTTTTTTTACGACCATTGCTGCACCAGATGTCCACGCATGTTCCGATTTGTTTTCCAATTCTAAAAGGTGCCAAACTTTATTTCTAAATTCATCATTGTAATCAACTGGTTGATACGCATAGTAGTTATTATGATTTTTGATTAGGTCAACTTCATATAAATCATTGTAAGGGACAGTCGTTTCAAAAATTGAAAAATAACCTCGTCCACCTTTTGGTAATGAGATATTATTTAAGCTATAAAAATAAAAATCTTCTTCAGAGACACTTTGTATATTGGTTGAATTGGTAGAGGTATTATCACTTGCTTCGCTTGGTGTAAATACACTACTAGAATAAACATTAGCACCCCCTCGTCTTCCTCTATCTAATAATTGGACATAATTATTTTGCCCATTTTGATTAATCAATTTAGCAATATTAGTATCATTAAAAAGGACATCCAAGGTGTTGGCATATTTAATATTAGGGTAGCCAACCACAAAATTAATGTTTACATTTTCTAAATCTTCTGCTTGATTAGAAAGGGCGGCTTGCATGGTAATCTTAGCTTTTGATTTTGGTTGAAGTTCAATTTTATAACTAGGAGTCCATCCAATTCCATTTTGAAAATAAACTAATTCTAAATTTTGTTGCCTGTTATCTTTGAACTGTAAATCAACTATTTGCTTAGTTGTTTTAGTAGTATCAGATCGATTGGTAGTTTTAAATTCATTTGATTTTTCTAATAAAATAACATAAATTATTTCTTGAGTTGGTAAACTTAGAAGTTCTCCATTTTCAAGTTGAAGAAAAGCTAAACTAGTGGAAACTTCTTTGATTATTCCTTGGAATATTTTATCTCCACGCAGAAAAAGTTTAACTTTTTTTCCTTTATTTATTTTTAAAAAATCATGATTTCTACTTGGGATATGTTCCAGTTTAGTTTCCTTTACCAAAATCATTTCTTTCTGATAACTGGTCAAGTGCATCAAGTTTTGACCTGATAACCAAAACGTACCAAAAGTTGCTTTGGGCATTGTTTCCAAATCAAAAAGGTGATGTTTTTTTTGAGGATTAATTATTCCTTTTTTCGTGAAGAAACCAGAATTGTTTTTAAAAATAGTTACTGTTTTAGTAGTGAACCCTTTTTGAGCAACTAGATTAAAACTAAAAAAAAGAACTGAGAGGAGTATGAGATAATTTTTCATAATAAAATAGTTTTAAATGAGAAAAGGAGAATGTTACAATTGATACGCTCCAAATCGAATAGATATAAATATCAATTTTTCTTTCCAAAAAAAAATACCTAAAAAAACTTGTTTTCGGTTTTTTGAATTGGTTATAAAAGATAAAATCCCACTTTTTTGAGTAAACAAAAAAGTGGGATTCTATCTTTTTAAAAAAAATCGTTTAGCGAAAAGTTAACTTACTTGCTAGCTAAATATTCAGCAGTATTTTTAAAAATCCGTTCCGTAATATTTTCGGTATCCGCTTTTTCAAAACCTCTTCCAGTAATATTTTCAAATAATTCGATGTAGCGATCCGAAACACTTTGAACAAATTCATCTGGCATCTCAGGCATCGTCTGTCCTTCCAAACCTTGGAAACCATTTTCAATTAACCACTCTCTGACAAATTCTTTGGACAAATGTTTTTGCTTCTCGCCACTCGCTTGTCGATCTTCAAATCCCTCTACATAAAAATATCGAGAACTATCTGGCGTATGAATTTCATCAATCAAAATAATCTTCCCATCTTTTTTCCCAAACTCATATTTTGTATCGGCCAAAATCAAACCTTGTTCAGCAGCCATTTCAGTTCCTCTTTGGAAAAGTTCACGAGTATATTTTTCTAACAAAACATAATCTTCCTCGCTCACAATTTCTTGCGCAATAATTTCCTCTCTTGAAATATCTTCGTCATGTCCTTCTTCTGCTTTGGTCGCAGGAGTGATAATTGGTGCAGGAAATTTATCATTCTCCTTCATCCCCTCAGGCATGGTCACTCCGCACAGCACTCGTTCGCCAGAACGATAAGTTCGCCAAGCATGACCGACACAATATCCTCGAATCACCATTTCAATTTTAAAAGGATCACAAGCCATTCCGACTGCGACATTAGCATCAGGAGTTGCCTCTACCCAATTAGTAACGATGTCGCTAGTGGCATTCAAAAAATGTAACGCAATTTGATTCAGCACTTGTCCTTTGAATGGAATCGCTCGTGGCAAGACATGATCAAAAGCAGAAATTCGATCAGATGCGACCATCACTAATTTTTTTTGAATGGTGTAAACATCTCTTACTTTTCCTTTGTAAAAATTCGTTTGATTTTTAAATTCAAAATTAGTGGCCTTAATGGATTGTTGCTCTAAAGTCATAGTCATATTTGAGTTTTAAAATAAATTTTGCTTGGTATTCAAAATAAAATTTTAAAACATTTTTTAATAAAAAAACTCATTTTTAAAACTTTGCAAAAGTAAAGTTTTTTACCTTCATTGAGCAACGAAAAAAGAACAAATGATAAAGAAAATTCCTAATTTTTTAATTCAAGCAAATGCACCGCTTTCAGAATTATGTCGAACGTTGGAAATTGTTGATTTTAATGGAGCGGTAAATTATATTTTTAAATTACCCTATCGTCGAAATTCATCAAAGAAAGACCTGACTTTAGTCTTCTCTGAGAAGTGTGGGGTGTGTAGTACGAAGCATGCTGCTTTGGCAGCTTTAGCATTGGAAAATGGATTTCAAGCATTAAGATTGATCGTTGGGATTTATCAAATGAATGAAAAAAATACGCCAGGAGTAGGGGAGGTTTTAGCAAAAAGTAATTTAGCATTTATACCCGAAGCGCATACCTATTTGGTTTTTGGAAATGAGAAAATTGATATTACTCGAGAGGTTGAAACGGAGGAATCACCATTTGTAAGTTTATTGTTAGAGAAAGAAATTCAGCCCAATCAGATTGGTGAATTTAAAGTTAGCTTACATCGTGATTTTTTGGGAAAATGGATTTTGGAAAATGAGATGGAATATTCGTTGGAGGAGATTTGGAAAATTCGAGAGGATTGTATCTATGCATTAAGTCAAGTTTGAGAAAATAGTGTATGAAAAAAGCAGGAGCTTTATTATTTGTAATTGTATTGTTTTTTGGTTGTCAAAAATCGCAAGATGCGGAGTTTGAGAAAGAAAAGAATGAAGTTAAGCAAGGATATGGAATAGAGATTTTATTACAAAAAGAGAGAACTTATTTTGATGTTTTTGAAACGTTAGAAGGAACAGAAAATAAGAGCCACCTACCTTTAACTAAATTTTTTCATTTTATAGATGAAAAAATAAGTCGAGAAAATAGAAACATAAGAATGTCTTTAGAAACTTTCGCTAGACTTAAATATGATATTAAGAAGGAAGGTTCTTTTGAATCAATTGATTCAGTAAAAGTGTTTTCTATTATTCAAATTTTGAAATTAAAAACCAACAACAAGGCTTTTTCTAATGAGGAACAATTTTCAGAAATAGTAAATACTTTAGAAGAACTTCCAAACTACTTTTCCCAAGCAAAAAGAATCATTCAAAATCCCTCCAAAGAAAAATTAGAAAAAGCTATCCAAGATTATTCTCAAGACTATTTTTATTTGAAAAACGAACTTCCGCTCCTCCTCCGAAAACCGGATATTCTTAAAGAAGATCAAATCGATTTTTCTCAAAAAAATGAAAAGGCGCAACTCGCAGTCAAAGACTTTATTGCTTTTTTGAATAGTCAATTATTTGAGTTGAATGAGTAGTACGTGGTGGTCTGCTTTAGCTGACCTGAAAAAAGAACACAGCGACTTTTTTTTAAAAAACAGAAATGTATATTTTAAATAAGTCACTTCATTCCTTTTTCTAGGTTAGCTGAAAGGTTAAAGAGTTGGGATCTTTTAAATGTCATAATTCAGATGAAATGAGCACTTCTTATTTCAAAAAATTCACTTTTCCATTGTCCATATCATACAAAGCACCAACAATTTTAATTTCCCCTTTTTCCTCCATTTCTTTTAGGATAGGGCTTTCACTTCTAATTTTTTCAATTGTATTTAGAACATTAGTTTCACTTACCATATGGACAAATTTTTGATTTTTGGAAGTTCGATCACCATCATATTTGACCATATCAACTGCAGGTTTTATTTTAGTAAGCATAGGTGTAATGTTGCCTAACTTTACATCATCTACGGCTGCTTTGACTGCACCACAATGCTCATGTCCCATGACCAGAACTAACTTTGAGCCCGATACTTTACAGGCAAATTCCATACTCCCAAGAATATCTTCATTGGCGAAGTTACCTGCAACTCTGGCCACAAATACATCTCCAATCCCTCTATCAAAAACGTCTTCAACAGGTACCCGGCTATCTACACATGATAAAATAATAGCTTTGGGATATTGCGATTTGACACTTTTTCTTACCTGAGCTGAGTGGTCTCGTGCAGTAAGATCATTTCGCATAAATCGAGAATTTCCTTCTTTCAAGGATTGGATCACCATTTCAGGAGTAAGCGCATCCTGTTCAGCTTTCGTTAGAACATCTTCTACCACGCCAGTAATTTGTTTTTGTGGTTCAGGTTGTTTGGTTTCTACTTGTTGCTGATTCTCGTTGGTACAAGCAGTCAAAAAAATAACTGCTAGAAGGAGCATCATTAAATTGTGTTTATTCATGTTGTAAAATTTATTAAATGTGATTAAAATTTCTAAAAAAAATAGTAAAGCTAAGAAGTATAATAGTTAAACTATTATTTTTTAATTTTGTTTAAAAATATAATTTTTATTTACCCTTTTTTTGTTCAAATTACTATGTCTCATTCACACTAGTTTGTACCTATAATTTCGAGTTTGTCAAATTTTTATCAAAAGTGGATGCATCATTTTTGCTTCTCGTTCTATCTTCTAATAGAAAATGTATTTTAGCTAAATTTTTTTAAGCTACCTTTCTACTAAAACCGATACTTTTTTATTCTGACACAAACATAACCCTCAATTGCTATGACGAATTTTTTATTAAAAAATTTCTTATCCATCTTTACTTACACAACTGTATTCATTGGAGTTGCAACTTTAACTATTGATTGGACAACTCCAACTAATATTGAGTTTTCGAATTCTACAGAAGTTCTCTCCCAATATTGCGCTCATGATGCATTGTTGCAGCAAAAATTGGAAGATCCCATTTACCAATCCAAGTATATCAATTTTGAAAAAGACTTGTACAATCATCAAAATGGTAATAGTTCCAATGAGGAATTTTTAGCAGATTATACGCTGCCAGTAGTTGTTCATATCGTACATCAAAATGGAGCAGAGAATATTGCCGATGCCCAAATTTTTCAAGCGATGCAAGATTTGAATGATGCATTTGAAAATGTAGGATATTACGACCAAGGGACAGGCGTGAATACTCAAATTGAATTTTGTTTGGCAACCCAAGATCCAGATGGAAATCCAACTGATGGGATTACGAGAGATAATTCATCGCTAACAGATATGGTTTTGGAAACAGAAGATATTGCTTTGAAAGATCTGAATCGATGGGATCCGTTGCGATACATTAATATATGGGTAGTCAAAGAAATCAATAGTTCGAGTTTTGGAAGTGGAGTTGCTGGCTATGCTTATTTCCCTACTTCGCATGGACAACCAGAAGATGGATTAGTAGTTGAGGCGCAAAGGTTTGGAGATACGCAATCGAACTCGGCGGTGCATGTGCATGAGATGGGACATTATTTAGGATTGTATCACACCTTCCAAGGAGGTTGTCCCAATGATGATTGTCTGGCTGATGGTGACCGAGTTTGTGATACACCACCGGACCAAACTACGGCAGCTGCACCTTGTGGTTTTCCTCAAAATTCTTGTTCGACAGATGTAAATGCGGGCGATCCTAACAATCTTTTTACATCTGATGAAGATGACATGATTGAAAATTATATGGATTATGGCGACTTGGTTTGCTATTCAGCATTTACGGCAGGGCAGACGGAACGGATGGTTTTTTCTATTCAAAATATTCGACAAAGTTTGTTGGGATCGGTGGCTTGTTTAGATCCATGTCCTGTTGGAATTACAGCTAGTTTTACTGCAAATGCAACGACTGTTGATATTGGAGAGACGATTAATTTTACGAATACTTCAACAAATTATGATGGTTCAGAATGGGACATTGATGGAACTGTTTTTTCAAATATGACAGATGCATCCTATCAATTTAATTCATTGGGAACTTTTACTATCACCTTGACGACGACGAATTCAATAGATCCAGTTTGTTCTCAAAGCTTTTCGATTGAAATTACAGTTGTTTGTCCAGTAGCCTCGAATTTTCTTTTAGATAACCCTTCTCCGGTAGGTGTGAATGAAACGATTAATTTTACCAATATTAGTTCGAATGGAACTGACTCAGAATGGTTTGTCAATGGCGTTTCTCAATCTACTAATTTAAATTATACACAAAGCTTTTCAGTTTCGGGTATTTACGAAATCTGCTTGGCAGTTTCTAATCCATTGTGCGCAGATACT
>JBGCCY010000306.1:0-37233 GCA_045104975.1 Saprospiraceae bacterium | reverse complement strand
TGGGTAAGCATCTAATGGATAGTTTCCAACTAAGTCAGCTGGCTCCAATCCTAATCCACATGTAGTCAATTCAATATCTGCTGGCCATTCAACATCATCCTGAGATGAGTGAGGTCCTACTGCAGGTAAGAAATTATTAATTGGAGTCAATCTGTGCTCTGTATCAACAATGAAGAAAGGATCATTGTTAGCAACAAAGTATCTCTGGATACAAGAAGTAGTTCTTCCTCCAGCATCAGTAGCAGTCCAAACAATAGTAATTGTTCCGTTTCCACAATCAACTGTATTAGAAATTACATTATTAGTCAATGTAACACCTGGGCAGTTATCTGAAGCTAAAGCTTCTCCATTTGCATCAATTGCGTCTTGTGGTAAAGGTTGTCCTACTGTAATGTAATCTAAGTAAGTTTCAGAACACTCAACATCTTTATCTGTAGCACAGATAATAGTTGGGTTAATTTTATCTTCAACTTCAACTTCAACCATACAAGAGTTAGTATTACCAGCTGCATCAGTTACTCTTAACTCTACCATTACGATAGTGTTAACATCACAGCAGTAGAATGGTACACTTGGTCCGAATGAAGTGAAATCAGCACCAGGACAAGCTGGGTTATCCATTCTTCGAACGTCTAAAGTAACATCACTACAAGCATCAAAACTTCCATCATCAAATGTGATTGCATTGATAGATGCAGTACCATCAGATCCAATTCCAACAGTAGTATGCTCATCGCAAATTGCAATAGGTGAAGTTATATCAGCAACTGTAAATGTATAATCACATGAAGAAATATTTCCACATGCATCAGTAGCATAATAAGTTACTGTGTGATCTCCTAAACCGTAAGTTCCGATAAATCCACCGTTAGAGTAGATTGTACCGTTAGACGTTTCTACATAAACTTCATATCCTGAACAGTCATCACTTACATTTGCCGCTGGCAAAGTAACTGCAACATCACAAGAATTAGATGAAGTAGATAATGTAGCAGGAGCTGGGCAAGTTAAATCTGGTGCAGTTGTATCCAATACTTTGATAGATTGGATTTGAACAACTGGGTTAATACCAGGAACTAAAGGCTCACACATATTTCTAACAGTCCAAGTTCTAATCACTTCGTAACTAGATCCTCCAGCGCAAATTTCCAATTCAGAATCTACATATCCGATTGAGAATGCACACAATCCACCAGGAGTAACATCTTGATTTACATATTGTGGGTAACCTGTATAATCAGGTCCAGTCAATGCAGGGTTAGCTGCAACTGCTGCACAATCTAAAGCATCTCCATTGATTTCATCTAAATCATTAGGGAAAACAACATCAGCTAAAACTGGTTTCAAGATATTAATGTTCTGAACACATTGGTCAGAATTACCTGAATCATCAGTTACAGTCCATGTACGAATAATTCTAGCTCTTACAGAAGAATCACTTGGATCACCTGCACAACCAAAATCAGTATAATCATCTTCGAATTCAATCGTTACACTAGTTTCGCAACTAGTCAAAGTAGGCTCTCCTGTAATTGCTGGAGCAGTTGCTCCATTACAAGTTACATCTATGTCAGCTGGACAATCAAAAGTAGGAATTAATTTATCTTCTACTAAGATATTACCCCAACAGATATTACCTGTAGCAGGATCTAATATTGATACTTCAACAGTAGTTCCTACATTCGCTAATGTTAATAAATTACCGATTACAACATTTCCATTTGCATCAATAACTGTAATTACATAATCATCATAACATCCGTAGTTGTTACCTTCTAATACCATATCAGCAGTAACTAATGCTTCACAGTTTTCATCTAATGAAACATGAACTAAGCTGTTACATGTTAAATCAGTTGTAGTAGGAACATACTCAAATACTGTTACAGAGAAAGAACATTGAGCAGTATTTCCAGCTTCATCAGTTGCTTCATAAACTAAAACGTAAGGTCCTCCAATTGGGAAAGCATCGCCTGAGCTATACAATCCAGAAATTTGAGCAACAGTCACATCACAGTTATCAGTAGCCAATACATCATAAGAAATTACTTGATCACATGCACCTGGATCTAAGTGAATAACCATATCGCCTGGGCAAGTAATAATTGGATCAATATTATCTTCTACTGTAATAGTAGCTTCACAAGTTCCTGTGTTTCCACAAGGATCAGTTACTGAAAGTGTAACAATGTTAGCACCTAAATCAGCACATGTGAAATCCATTTTATCAATAGCATAAGTTAATTGCGTTAAAGATGCACAGTTATCTGTACTTCCTGCATCAACTTGAGCAATAGTAATACTAGCTTCTCCATTCTCATCTAATTCAATAGTGAAACTATTGCATAATGCAGTTGGAGCAGTTGTATCTTCGATAGTAATTACTTGAACTTTAGTCTCTACATTTCCACACTCATCAGTTGCAGTCCATGTACGAGTAATCGTTCCAGTATATCCTCCACATCCTGTTAAATCATCTACATCAGTAAATGCTACAACGATATCTGCAGGAGCAGAACAGTTATCCATTTGATCAGTTACGTCACCTGTATTAGCAGGAGATGTATCTTCATCACATTCGATAGTTACATCAGCAGGAACAGTAAATGTAGGAGCTGTTGTATCTTGAACATATACATTTCTGATATGAACAGCTGTATTTCCAGCTTCATCAGTAATTGTCCATTGTCTTTTCAATGTATAAGTGTTAGGACAAACAACATCAATCTGAGTTTCTGTATATTCAATTAAGATATCATCAGCAGCAGTACAGTTGTCCATTACATGCCAAGCAGCAGCAGTCAATACGAATGGTGACGGAATAGCATCACATTCAACTGTAATATCACCAGGAATAGTCGTAGTGAATAATGGTGGAACATCATCAGTTTGGCCAATTACTACATTAACTACATCAGTACATCCGTTAGCATCTGTAACAGTAACTGAATGTAATCCTTCTACTAAATCAGTAGCAGTATTAGTAGTTTGACTTCCAGCAGAAGCTGACCATTCGTAAGTGTAAGGAGTAGTTCCTCCTGTAGCATTTACAGTAGCTTCTCCATCATTGTCACCTACGCAAGTCACATCTTCTTGGTGAATAATTTCAGCAAATAAGATAGTAGGCTCATGAATGATTACATTATTAGCAGTAAGACATCCGTTCGCATCTACTACAAAAAATGCATATAATCCAGCGCTCATGTTAGGGAAAATAGTTCCTACAGCAACTGGAGATGGGCTAGCTGATAAATCAACTTGCTGACCATTAGGTCCGATATATCCAATCAATGCGTAAGGAGCAGTTCCTCCAACAATTCCGAATGTAGCAGTACCATCAGCAGCACCATTACAAGAAACATCAGTAGACTCTGTGATTCCAAAAATTAATCCATTAGGATCAGTAATAGAAACAGAAGCCATTGCAGTACAACCATTTGCATCAGTTGCAATTACAGTATAACCTCCAGCATGAAGAGCAGTTGCTGTTGCAGTAGCATCTCCATTTGACCATGCATAAGTATATGGAGCAGTTCCTCCTGCAGCAGTTGCTGTAGCAGAACCATCTTCATTTCCAATACAATCAGCGTTCATTACATCACTAATAGAAACAGTTAATAATGTAGGCTCATTAATTACAATATCATTGATTGCAAAAGTACAACCGTTATGATCTGTAACGATAACGTTATAACTACCCGCTGGTAAGTTATTTACTTGATCTTGTGCATTATCCGTAGCTTGATCAAAAACAAATCCAGTAGTACTTGTCCATTCATAGTTAAATGGTCCAGTTCCTCCAATTGGATTATTGATATAAATACTTCCATCAAATCCTCCATTACATGAAACATCAATTGTTCCTCCAACAGAAATAGTCAATACATCTGGCTCACCAATTGTAGCAGTAGTTTCTGCAGTACAATTGTTAGCATCAGTTACAGTAACTCCGTAAGTACCAGCAGCCAAACCAGTTGCAGTTGCAGTAGTTTGTCCATTAGACCATGCGTAAGTATAACCTGTAGTTCCACCAGTAGCATTTACGGTAGCTGTTCCATCTGCGCTTCCGTTGCAAAGTGCATCAGTAGTTGCGATAATTTCAGCAATTAAAAGAGTAGGCTCATCAATCTGAACAGCAATACTTACTGAACATCCGTTAGCATCAGTAGCTGAGAAAACATATGAACCAGCAGCCAAACCTGTTGCAGTTGCATTATTAGGTCCAGTAGCGATAAGCGGTAAGTTAAATGTATAAGGTGCAGTTCCTCCGTTAATTACTACAGAAGTAGTTCCGTCAGCTCCACCATTACAAGTAACATCAGTAAGGTTAAAAGCTGTCATTACTAATCCATTAGGATCAGAAATAAACGTAGAAGCTTGAGCAGTACAACCGTTCTCATCAGTTACAGTCACACTATAACCACCAGCATGCAATCCAGTTGCAGTTGCTTGGTTAGTTCCATTTTGACCGTTACTCCATGCGTAGTTATAAATTGAACCAGTTCCACCAGAAGCAGTAGCTACTGCAGATCCAGTTTCATTTCCAGCACAATCAGCATCTACTACATTTCCAATAGTAACTGTAACAGCTGAAGGCTCAGTTATTGTATTGGTAGAAGTTGCAGTACAACCGTTATGATCTGTAACTGTAACATTATAAGTTCCAGCAGGTAATCCTAATCCATCTTCAACATTATCAGCAACTTGGTCGAATCCTAGACCTGGGCCTGACCAGTTATAATTGTAAGGTGCAGTACCTCCAACTGTAGATAAATAAATAGCTCCATCAGAACCTTCATTACATGATACGTTTAATACACCATTTACTAACAATCCAAGAGTATTAGGCTCTCCAATTGTAGCCATTGATGTAGCTTCACATCCATTAGCATCTGTAACTGTAACTGTATAATTACCAGCAGCAAGACCAGTAGCAGTAGCTGAGATAGCTCCACTTGACCATGCATAAGTATAAGGAGTTGTTCCTCCTGTAGCATTTACAGTAGCTGTTCCATCAAGACTTCCATTACAAAGTGCATCAGTAGTTGAGATAGTTTCAGCAATTAATAAAGTAGGCTCTCCTACTGTATGTTCTTCAACAACTTCACATCCATTAAAATCTGATACGATAAATGAATATTGTCCTGCTGATAAATTTTCAATCAACAATGTTTGTCCTGTAAAAGGAATATTTACATTAGTTGCTACTAAATCTTTAAGTATTCTCGTTAAAGTATATGGAGGTGTTCCTCCCAAATTACCTGATTGATAAATACCAAGCGTTACACTTCCGTCAGCTCCACCATTGCAACTAGGGTCATTACTTAATAAAATTTCCATAGACATTCCTGTCGGATCAGAAATAGAGATAGAAGCTTGAGCAGTACATCCATTTGCATCAGTAGCTGTTACTGAATATCCACCTGCGTGAAGTCCAGTTGCATTTGCTCCAGTCTGTCCATTACTCCATGCATAAGAAATCGCACCTGTTCCTCCTGCTCCTGTAGCAGTAGCTGAACCAGATTCGTTTCCTGAACAATCTGCGTTAATTACGTTTCCAATAGAAACAGTAACTGCAGAAGGCTCAGTAATTTCGATACCTGTAAGTGACGTAGTACATCCATTAGCATCTGTAATTAATACTCCGTAAGTTCCAGCAGGAATATTCAATGCATCCTGTACATCATCTGCAGGAATATTTCCAGTCCATGCATAGCTGTAAGGAGCAGTTCCTCCATTTACAGAAATATTAATACTTCCATTGCTTCCTGCATTACAAGTTACATTAGTAGTAAAATTAACCTCTGCTGTTAATTCAGCAGGTTCTCCAATTATAATTGTAGCTTCTGTAGTACAATCATTAGCATCTGTTACTGTAACAGTATAAGTTCCTGCAGTCAAACCAGTAGCAGTTACTGTAGTTTGTCCATCAGACCATTCATAAGTGTAACCTGTAGTTCCACCTGTAGCATATACAGTTGCAGTACCATCTGCAGCACCTTCACATGAAGCATCTGTAGATGTAATAACATCAGCAATCAATAAAGTAGGCTCATGCATTGTAAAGTCTTGAGCAACTTCACAGTTGTTATCATCTTTAACTATAAATGCATATTGACCAGCACCTAAATCATCCACATACAAAGTGTTTCCACTAAATGGAACATCTACACTATACTCTGTATTATTAAAATATACAGAAGTTAATCTATATGGAGGAGTTCCTCCTAAATTACCTGTTTGTAAAATACCTAAAGTAATACTTCCATTTGCATCACCATTACACCATGGTTGACTACTTTCAATTACTTCCATTGAAAGTCCATTAGGATCAGAAATAGAAACAGAAGCTTGTGCAGTACATCCATTAGCATCTGTAGCAGTTACTGAATATCCACCTGCGTGAAGTCCCTCTGCCTTAGCAGTAGTTTGACCATCGCTCCATGCATAAGTAATAGTTCCAGTTCCACCCATGCCTGTAGCAGTAGCTTCACCAGTTTCGTTCCCTGCACAATCTGCATCAATTACATTTCCAATAGAAACTGTAACAGCAGTAGGTTCTGTAACTACGAGATCTCTAAGTTCCGCAGTACATCCATTAGCATCTGTTACGATTAGACCGTAAGTGCCAGCTGGAAGATCAACAGCTTCTTCAGAATTATCTTGTGGGAAATATCCACCACCACCAGATTCAGCAAACCATTGATAAAAATATGGTCCAGTTCCTCCGATAGTACTCATTTGAATATATCCATCATTTCCTCCATTACAGGTTACATTTAAAATGACGTTATTTTCCAATGATAAAGCATCAGGCTCTCCAACAGTAACATTTTCTATTGTCTCACAACCATTTGCATCTGTAACCGTAACTGTATAAGGACCAGCAGCAAGACCAGTTGCCGTAGCAGTAGTTGCTCCACTTGTCCAAGCATAAGTATAAGGAGTAGTTCCACCTGTAGCATATACTGTAGCAGTACCATCTGCCTCTCCATTACATGATACATCAGTTGATGTAATAATGTCAGAGATTAATAATGTTGGTTCATGAATATCAACATCAATTAGATTATTACATCCATTACCATCTATTATTCTAAAAGCATAATGTCCTGCTGTTAAATCAGTAACACCAATTGTTGCTCCTCCTCCAGCAAGTGGTGTAAAAGGTAAATTAAGAATTGCACCGTTACCACCATCTACAATAGATGAGTATAGTATAAATGGTGGGGTACCTGCATTAACATCTATGCTTATATTTAGGCTCCCATCACTTCCTCCATTACAAGAAACATCTTCCGATATTATTGCTACTGAAGAAATTGCATTAGGATCAGAAATAGAAGTACTTGCTTGAGCAGTACATCCATTCGCATCTGTAGCAGTTACTGAATATCCACCTGCGTGAAGATCTTCAGCAGTAGCTCCTGTAGATCCATTGCTCCATGCATAAGTAATCGCACCTGTTCCTCCTGCTGCACTAGCAGTAGCTTCACCAGTTTCATTACCTGCACAATCTGCGTTAGATACATTTCCAATAGAAACTGTAACTGGAGTTGGTTCGGTAACCTCTAGATCAGTCAACACAACAGTACATCTATTCGCATCAGTAACTCTAACATTATAGAGTCCTGCAGGAACATCAATAGCATCTTCTGCTCCATCAGTTGGTTGGTAAACAGGATTTCCAAACCAATTATAAGAGTATGGTGCTGTCCCTCCTGATGTTGCCATATAAAGTCTTCCATCACTTCCTCCGTTACAAGTAACATTGAATGTTGAAAAAAGCTCAAATTCCAATTCAAAAGGTTGAGTCAAAGTAATCTCTAACTCTTTTGTACATACCAAAATATCAGGAGGATTCCCTAAAAATGGTATTGAAGGAGTTAAAGCAAATTCAGTAACAGTAACTTCGTATTGTCCGGGTGCTAATCCTGAAATACCTTTAGTAAAATCTCCCGTACTCCATTGATATGTAATGTAACGAGAAAAGAGAGTACCACTTGTAGCCACTTCGGCTTCTAGTAAGATACTCCCGTCCATTGCGCCATTGCAACTAATATTGTTGACTTCGGCAAAACTTGCAGATAACGTGCAATCTTGTGCAGTCATCTGGCTAGTGTTAAATACAAAACAAAAACCCACTAACAGTAAGCTCCAACAGCTTCTGGTTAGTGAATTCCATTTTTGATTTAACACTCGATCGAATGTAAAGATCATTCTCTCCATGGGTGAATATGTTTGTTTAGTGAAAAAATAATTCGAGACATCAAATTTTTTAGGTTTGATTTATTTTTAATTTCTACATAATCTTTTTTTGAAATAGCATAAGATGGACAAGCCTTATAATGACCGCTTCATGCTAATCATTAAAGGAATATTTTGTTTCGCCTATATGGGGGGGCTAAAAACTGGGGGTTTTTATAAAAATTAGTAGAGTCTTATTTTAAATTCTATTCTTAAAAGGTAATTTTTTCATCTGTTGCTTTAACAGTTAGAAATAATATTCGGAAGGGCAAAAAAAATTCATTTCATAGTTTATTTTTGAATAAAAAATATTGTAGGGATTTTTTTTAAGTTTTTGTAAAAGAAAAGAAATTCATTTTACGATTGGGTTTTTATTTTTTATCCAAAAACTATAGATATATGGGGGAATACCTATCTCTCTATTTTCCATCAAATATACGATCAATCTCTCCTGTTAGGCAATACCTATATTCTGTTAATTCTTATAGTAATATATTTTTCATATAAGTAGAAAAACAATCAATTTGATTACTTAGACATAGTTCAATAATAGATTTACTATGCCTTGATCATTTTAGCACTCAGTTAATTTTGAAGTATTTATTTTTAATCCCTATATCGTTATTTAATGGCAAGACAAGTTGTTAGAAAAAAAAATCCCGAACCATCAATATGATGATTCGGGATCTTCCTTTTTATAAAAATAAATTACCTCGCTATCTGTACATATCCAGAATATCGGTTACCAAATCCATCATCGAATACATAAAAATAAGTGCCATCAGTCAACCTTATATTTTCCCAAGTTCCATCGAATGAATTATCATAACCTTCTTTATAATACACCCGATTTCCCCAACGATTAAATACACAAAGTACATTATCAGGAAAATCTTCTAAACCTTGAACATAAAAGATATCATTAATTCCATCTCCATTTGGAGAGAATCCGCTATAAAACGTCAACTCGCCACTTGACTCACACAACACTAAAATAGTGACCAAAGTACTGTCGCAACCAGAAGTATTGCACATCACATAATTATAAGAGTCTGGAATAGTTGGATTACAAAATCCTTCATTTGGAGTATATGTTGCCGTTCCATCTCCATTCATAACCACCGTTCCATTGGTTGGTTGAGTCAAAATATACATGGTATCAAAAATACCATTTATCGTATCATTGCCTAATAAATTGGTGACGACCATCTGCCCCATCACCGTAGTATCAGCATCAGTTATCACATCAGGTAATGATAATGTATCGACCAAAACAGTTACAATAATTATAGTGGTATCACATAAACCTAAATCATCACAAACCACAATACAAGCAGTATTTTCTCCTGGATTTAATCCCTCATAATTGACGCAATAGGTACTATCCACTATTTCAAAAGCAACCATATCTCCTGATTCTATTGGACACGCATTTGATATACTTATCACATTTCCAAGCAATTCGGTTGTATCTACACAATAGCTATCCATCGTTCCATTCATAATGGTATCAATCACTATTTCTGTATCTAAACAAAATACAGATGCTTGAATCGTATCTTGGCAAAGTGTAGTTGTATCTGAAAAAATCAATTCATGCGGGCCATCACCAATCAAAATTTGAGTACCATTGGGTGTCAAACTTTCTGTTAATTCTAATAGTGCAAAAGCACCTGTTCCATTCTGTGTGATCGTAATATTTCCATAATTGCTAGAATTATTTCCTCCTTCAATATTAAAAGTGGCGGTATTTAAAGTCCATGTCCCCGTAGTATCCCACACATTCATCGAATCAACTAAATCAACAATCGTCATAAACATGCCGCTGTAAATTGAATCATTTATCATCCATAAATCTACATTATAAGGCCCTGCAGTACCTTGTGCTGGCAAAGCAAAATAGTTGTAACTATAAGAGGTATCAAAATCACATCCTACAAATCCATTTGCATATGCCATGCCGTTATCTGTAATATTATACGCAGCAATTTGTCCTAGAGGAATTTCTAAACATAATGGTGTGGTTCCTGCACAATCAGAAATTCCTAAGGTTGCCGAATCCATATTTATAAATCCATCACCACATGGCGGTGTCACCGTTATATTAAGGATAATATCAGTTCGATCACCTAAATTATTGGTCAATCTTAAACAAAGCATATGTACTCCTAAATTAACTCCTTCGAAAATAATACAATTTGTCATGGTGTCAATGGTATAATTAACGGTAGCATTAATTGTATCTCCACAAATAACTTCTACCATAGCTAAATCTCCAACCAACATTTCGTCCAAACAAAGGGTATCCATTGAGGTGATTTCAATCAATGTATCCAAAATCAAAGTGTCTGGAACACAGTTAATCGTTAAGCTCATCGTATCTATACAACCACTCAACAAATTCAACATCGTGATTTGATGAAAACCAGTATCTACGGCAATGGTGGCATCTGTTCCATTCATACAAGTTCCAATTGAACCTACATATAAACTTCCATTGTCTCTAATTTCATAATCTGATAAAGTTGCTGCCGGTACATTTATACATGTTTCAACAGTACTTCCACAAGTCGTCGTTTCAAGAGTAACTACATCTGTCAACCAATCATTACAAGGTGGACAAGTCACTTCTACCAAAACAGTATCAGAGCAAGCTGTGGTGATTCGGGTAAAAATAATTTCGTGCAAACCAACATTTAATTGAAGGTTAGTTCCATCATTAGTACCTGCAAAATCACAAGCCATCAAAGAACCTCCGTAAGTTGATCCATCCACCAATATTTGATATTCAAAGATATTGGCTGTTGAAACATTTACACAAAAATCACCTGTCCCTAAACAATTCGCAGCAACTACATCCACCGTGTCAGCTGGTAAAAAAGGAACACAGGGGGCACATGAAACGGTTGCTTGAATAGATGCAGTTGGGCAATTATTTCCAACTTCCGTATAAATTATGGTGTGAAGTCCTTCCGAAATTTCTAAAGATGTTCCAGCAAAATTATAAACCACAAGTGGTGGAATCGAGATCGTAGCATTAGTCAATGGATGAGTGATGATTAAATCTTCATATTCTTGATCTAAATCACCTCCCGAAATAGTTAAGTCAGTTGTGTTAAGCACCCAATTTGCTGCTGGGTCCCAATCATTCATTTCATCTAATAATACTTGAATATTCTGGAAAGAAACAATTAAGTCTTGACCTTCTACCACCCATGAATCTAAATCGTATGGACCGAAATTACCTTGAGCAAAAAGTCCAGAGTAATCATATACTATCGTACTATCTGCTTGACATCCTATAAAACCAGTCGAAACTGGAACACCGTCAACTGTTACATTGAAATTTCCAATATCATCAAATGGAATCTCCAAACACAAATCACCAGTCGAAGTGGTTACATCACATGCTACATTTATTATTTGTGGTATAGTATGACAAATAATGGTAGGAATAAAAACAGTCGTATCCGAATTCCCCATATCATCATTCACTACAACACAAATCGTATCAATATTACTCCCTGGTAAACTATTAGATGTATAAATCAAACACCCAGTTTCGGAAACTGAATAACTTCCGTAAGTTCCATCTCCACCTGAAGTCCCTCCAGCACATAAGGTCGTCGTCGTATTATTGGAGAAATAATCAGGAATGGGATTTCCACAAAAAGTCTCGGTAGAATCTGTTTCAATAATAAATGGAATGGTATCATTTAATACACAACTTGTCTCAATCGTAATATCATTGACGAACCAAATACAATCTGCACAACCAGTTACAGTAACTGAATAAACCCCTGCTACCAAATCTGCTCTTTCATGTCCAGTTCCGCCATCACTCCATGCATAAGTATAATCAATAGGATCTAACAAAGCATATCCATTACCTGATCCACAATCTTCATTGCTTGTTGAAGTTACTGTTGCGTTGGCATCCCCAACTTCAAATTGAACTCCAGTTGTATCCAAGTCTCCACATAAATATCCTCCTCCATCTTGTAAAAATTGATTTAAATAAATTATTGAAGTCACTCCTACTTCAACACTATCAATCTCTTCTTGAGGTATATGAAGTGCATCAAAAATCTTTATGTGAACTCGATACATTCCTTTTTCATAAACATAAAATTGAGGTAAGGTATCGACTGCTATAATCGCCTTCGAGTCTCCTCTCGTCAAAAAATAAGATTTAATAAATTGAGGTTGAGGAATAACAGAATTCATATCATCTATAAAAGTCACTAACACAGAATCTCCTGGAATACAAAAAGTATCTGCATCCATCGTTACTGTTCCTGCGATAGCTTCACAACCTG
The DNA here is from genome assembly GCA_045104975.1 of Saprospiraceae bacterium. Taxonomy (GTDB): domain Bacteria; phylum Bacteroidota; class Bacteroidia; order Chitinophagales; family Saprospiraceae; genus CAJQQY01. Next base: position 24,667 of record JBGCCY010000306.1, on the reverse strand, counting down.
TACAATCATTTGTTACTTCAATTTCTTCTGTATTTGCACATCCATTATTCTTGGTAAAAGTAACTGTATAAAGTCCCGGAAAAAGTCCAGTCCGAGCAGAGCCTGTTCCACCATCACTCCAACTATAAGACATGAATCCTGTTGGGCTTAAAGTAACTGTTCCATTATCGAAGTTGCACAAAGAAGACGTTACATCTACATTTGTCAACTGTGGTGCATCATTCATTACCGTTGCAAAATCGTGATCATCTTCATCTCCAAAACTTCCATCTATAATATTATCTCCTCCAATACTGTCATTGTCAATATCATCAAAAGTTGAATCCAATTCAAATGGAGCTGCATTATTGGGATCAGTATCACAATCTGCGGCACTTATTTCTACTCGATTTTCGAGTGATGCTCCAGAGAAATCTGAGTCCAATTCAAATGAAATACTTTCTGTTGTAAAACCATTTGGATTAAGTGAACCTGTTACTGTTTTTTTTACTTTGTCTCCAGTTTGCACCCAACCAGTATTTCCAGTTGGACTTAAAGTCAAACCCGCTGGAACATAATTAGTCAACTCAAAACTCTCTACCGTTGTCATTCCTTGATTAATAATTTCTATCGTAAAATCCACTTGACTCCCTGGACAAGAAAATGTATTTGGCGTGGTTACAACTAAGGCTAAATCAACGGTATCATTCGGCCCTACTATACTATAAGGACTAGCTCCAGAGTCATCAAAATCACAAAATGTAAATGTACTGTTATAAACTTTATCTGAGCTAGTAAATGCCAGACAAAAAACACCTAGAACTACAGCCAAAACTACAGCTCCAAGTTGGTTTGTTTTTTTGAATAGACTCGGATTTGGGAGACTTCTGTTCATGGGATTTTTTTTGTTTGAAAAAGTAAAATTATACCTCATAAATTAAAAGGATATTTATTATTAGACGGTTTCTATTTTTAATGTAAAAATTATCACAAACACTTAATCATATTAATAATCAACACTTTACACATTAAAAATAAAACAAATCATTCTTTCTAATTATTGATATAATGAGAAAAAAATCAATCTTACATCAAAAAATAACATTAAAAAAATTCATAATTTAAGTTCCAAAATTTATACCAAAAAGAGGTCTACAAGACTAGGATATGGAACATTCGATCTCATAAAAAAACAAGCCCCGTTTTTACAAAGAAAAACAGGGCTCATCGATACTTTTCTAATCAATAAATCTAGTCCATTTTGTTAATCAAAATTTCTGTTCTTCGGTTAATCTGATGATCTCCATCTGAACAATCTACACCATCTTTACAATCATTCTTTAATTCAGCTTCACCATATCCAGAAGCAATAATTCTGTTAGATGCAATTCCTTTTGAGATGATGTATTGACGAGCAGAAGTTGCTCTCTTTTCCGAAAGTTTTTTATTGTAGTTACTCTTTCCGCGTGAGTCAGTATGAGAGATAAGTGTAATTTCCATATTAGAAAATTCATTCATCATCGTAACTATATAATCCAATTCCACCTGTGCATCAGGTCGGATATTTGACTTATTAAAGTCATAGTAAATGTTCTTTAGAGTAAGGACTTGCCCCACACTAAAAGTTGCTTTTTCATCTCCCAAGAAATGCTTTTTCACTTTGGCTGAAGATTCCTTTTTTACATTTGAATTGGAACTTACTGATGAACTCGAAGGCAACATTTCAATTTTAATTTCTTTCATATTTCCTTCCGTTGGTTCTAGAGTAGAAACTTGAGTTTCGGTTGCCATAAAATTATCTTTGTTAGCAACGATATCAAAGTCACATCCATTTTCCAAACAAAAATCAAAACTTCCATCTGTTTGAGATTTCACTACAGTTTTTTCTCCAGTACATTTATTCACCAAAGTTATATCTGTATTAGAAATTGCTTTGTTGTATTGTCCATTGACAACTGTTCCAAATAATTCTACACATTTTGCCTTTTCCAAATTGAATGAATAAGAAATTCCGCTCATCATTTCTGTTGCAGAAAGTTCTTTTTCGATTGGCATAAACCCTTCTTTTTCGATCGTAACTTTGTAAAGTCCACCTTCTTCCACAGTTGTTTCTAACAATCCTTTTACATTAGTTTTGCCTTCTATTGGAGTTCCCGTTCCATCTACGTTTTCAATTTTCACAACCGCATTTCTAATTGCAGTATTAGTTTCTGTGTCCATCACCAATACATAAGAAGTCTTCGTTTCAGTCAACTCTAATGGTTTATTATTATTCTCCCAAGAATAGATATCATCACCTCCTTTACCTCCAAATCTATTTGATGTCAAAAATCCTTTGGTCATATATTCATTCGCATAAAAACCAAAATCATCTTTTTTAGAATTAAAAGGAGTTCCTAGATTTTTCCGTACATCCCAAGTACCTTCATCAAAAGTGCTTGATTTTTCTGCATAGAAAACATCCAAACCTCCTAAACCTTTATGACCATTTGAAGAGAAAAATAAAATACCTTCCTGGTTCACAAATGGAAAAATATCATTTCCAGCACTATTAATTGTCGGCCCTAAATTTTGAGGTTTTCTCCATTTTCCATTATGGTTTTCACAAACGTAAATATCCATTCCACCAAAACCACCTGGACGATCGGAAGCAAAGTAAAGCAACTTCCCATCAGCAGAAAGACTTGGATGACACGTTGCAAAGTCATCTCCATTAATACCTATGTCAGTTGCATCCGTCCACATTCCATCTACAAAAATGGAACTGTAAATTTTTAAATTAACAGATTGATTTTTCTTTTTCTTCTTTTTATTATTTCTTGAAAAGAACATCAGCGTTCCACTTTGACTAATTGACGTTACGCCATCATGATATTTTTTGTTGATGCCTCCTACGACTGGTGTGATGTTTTCTACTTTTCCTTCATCATCCATTTTTGCAAAAAACACATCCGAAAAATTACTCTTCGTCCAGTTATCAGTCACTTTTTTTATTTTTTGTACACCTCTAGTTGAAGTAAAAACAACTCCTCCGTCATGGCTCACAGCGCTAAAATCTAAATGCTTCGTATTTAAAGCTTTTAAGTTTTCAACTTTAGCATCTTCATGGTTTTTGAAAGTCGATAACTCGCTACAATCAGAAATAAATTCACGATCAGAATTCGTTACGCTTTGATATTCATCAAACCATCTAATCGCATCTTCGCACTTACCTGTACTTTGTAATACTTCAGCGTAGTGCAATTTATCTTCTATGTCTGTAGATTGATTGATACATTTTGAATACCAATACTCTGCTAGCTCTGCATCCCCATTGAGGCGATAAGAATTAGCAATTCGAATCATTACGTCAGGTTTCATATCATCAGCATCTTGCTTCATTTGATATTTAGTAGCTGAAGCCATATAGCCTTGCTGTTGATATAATTTGTCCGCTTTTTTCCAACCAGTTGGATCCTTCTTAGTCTCTTCTGTTTGTGCAAATAACGCTGGCGCTAATCCATTTACAAAACAAAAAATTATTGTAAAAAATATAGATATAATACGATTCATTTTATTTTTCATTTATAAAATACTGATAATCAGAATTTTAATTACAAAACTATTTTTTATATTTCTACCTCTTTGCTCCTCTTAAAGAACTAGGGATTAAAAATATCTTAAGTGATTCATTCCTTTTCCTTCAAAGTTCAAACCGTACTCTAACATCACTTCAAAACTTCCAGGACTGTACTGAGACAACTCCGAAGTCGTCAAATCAACTGCTACTCCTGCTCGGATTTGTGGATTAAATTGGTACTGTAACATTGCATCAAATGAGTCACCTAAACGATAAGATGCTCCTACCCAGATCTTGTCCATAAATAAGAAACTTGCATTGACATCTACTTCAATTGGAGCGCCTGGATTGTAACTCACCAACATCGCAGGTTTGAATTGAACCGCATGATTGATACGAGTCATAAAGCCTCCCATCATTTGATAAGTTCTCATAGAATTAATATCTACCGATTGACTTGGGTCATTAGAATAAACTGTTGATCGTAAAAAATTAGGCACAGAAAGTCCCACATAATATTGTGGATGACTATAGTAAAATCCCATTCCAAAATTTGGATTGATTCGAGAAGTTTCATTCGAAGGAATGTCTTCATCGTTCATATCCAAAGGATCAATCATAGTGAAATCGATTTGACCATATTCTATTTGACCACTCATTCCGATGCTAAATGTTGCTCCATTTTTCATAGGAATTCGGTAGGCATAATTCAACCCGATATTATATGTTTTGTAAAAACCATGTTGGTCACCTATAAATGAAATTCCTGCTCCACATCGATTATTGAAAAAAGGAGCATGTGCATTTACCGTATAAGTTGTTGGCGCACCAGCTACTCCTGACCATTGATTTCGATAAAGAGAAGTGAACGTAAGAACTTCTTTACTTCCTGCATAAGCTGGGTTGATCGCCATTTTATTATGCATGAATTGAGTATAGTTTGGATCATTTTGACCATTGACTGACCAAGCTGTTCCCATCACTATAATTAGAAGAATTAAATATTTTTGCATCTTTATTATTATTTTAAAATTATTTTCTTGAATAAATTTTAGCGATGCAGGTATCGGATACCTTTAAGGTATCCGATACCTACAATCATCAGATTTTTTTATCGAACTATCGTAAAAAATCCTTGCGCAGGATCTGCATCTTCGGTGTCCAATTTGAAAATATAATAGTAAGTTCCCGCTGGTAAATCATTTCCATTAAAAGTTCCTTCCCAATCATTTTGGTAACCAACTGTTGAGAAAACTTTATCTCCCCATCGGTTGAAAACCATTAACTCATTATTTGGAAAATTCTGTGTACATGGAATAGTCAATGCATCGTTTTTGCCATTTCCATTAGGAGTCAAAATATTTGGAATCCAACAATCTCCTTTTTCTGTCAAACCATTTAGCGTTATCGTGACCGTTGCTTTTTGACAATCGTTAGCACAGTTTACATTACAAACTTCATATTCAAATTCATCTATTCCGAAAGCATTATGATTGGGTTCATAAGTGAAAATCCCATCAATCATCTGCACCGTTCCTTGAGTTGGATCTTGAGTAATATTTACTTCATAATCGTTAACAAAACCAATCACATCATTTACCAAAACATCTTCATCAACTAATCTTTCATTTAAGTTGATAAGAAAGTTATCGTCTGTTACTTCTATATTATCTTCTCGGAAAACGACCATCGTATCTGCTGTATAATTTTCACATGCACCATTCGACAATGACCAAATAAACATATTGGCACCAGATGGAACATTGCTAGTTGTAGTAGAAGCATTAGTTGGATTGGTGATCGTTGCAGAAGAAGGTGTCATCCACATTCCTGTTCCTACTGTTGGTTGGTTCGCACTTAAAGTTACTTCAGAGCCTTCGCAAGCAAAGGTTTGTTCCACATCCACTTGTGCATTGATTGCAGGCAATTCAGAAATAGAAACAGTTACTTCATCTGAATCATAATCAAGACAACTTCCTTCCGAAAGTGTCCAAGTAAAAGTATAAGTGTTGCCAGGAACCATTCCTGAAACAGTTGGAGTAGGAGAAGTATTATTAGAAATGACGATAGCAGTTTGAGTACTTGGTTGCGACCAAACTCCAAAAGCTGTTGCTGGTGAAATGGCTCCTAAAACTACTGAACCATCATTACAAACTGCCATGTCTGTTCCTGCATTCGATACATCATCCGTTGCATCGGTAAAATTAATCATGACGGTATCTGTTGCATAATTAGAACAGTTGTCATTGGAAAGTGTCCAAACGAAAATATTATTTCCAGCAATTAAATTTGAAACGGAAGCATTTGGATCAGTCACATCATTAATCGTAGCACCAGTTGTCGAAGTCCATTGACCTGTTCCAACTGAAGGCATCATTGCAGCTAAATTTGTATTTCCTAAACCACATGTCGTCAGATCAGTTCCTGCATTTGGAACATCAGTATCAGTAATTTCTACCATAACCATTGCAGATGCATCTGCTACACAATTACCGACAGTCATCACTACATAATATTCACCAGCAGAGGAAGCATCAATATTTGGAACCGTAAAGTCCAAATCCGTTGTCGTTCCTATGGAAGTTCCATTTTGATAGAACCATTCAAAATTCAAGGTTGCATTTGGTGGAATTCCCAAAGGATTAGCTGTCAATACTAAATCACTTCCTTCACAAACGGCTACCATACTTTCTACCGCAGCAGGTGGTGGAGTCGCTTGAACAAACAAAGTTGAATTGGTTGAAATTACTGTCGCACATCCATCACTCATTTCTACCACTACATAATAACTACCTGCGTTATCTGTCGTTAAATTGGTAATGACTGGATCATATTGCGTAGAAGTAAATCCATTTGGTCCATGCCACTCATAAGTTGCATCAATCATAAATGGAATTTCTAACTGCATACTTTCGCCTTCACAAGCTGGCATTGATTGAGAAGTTGCATTCGTTGCGATTGGTGATGAAGTAGAATAAACAGTTACGTTCTCCGCATTAGAAATTTGCGAAGCGCAACTTCCTGATTTCACTTGCACCGCATAAGTTCCGGTGTGTGACGGATTAGTAAAATTGATAAAGTAATTTGGTGAAGTCGTCAGACCTAAAGAATAACTAGTATTGTTATCCGTAAAAGTCCATTCGTAAGCTATATTCGTTCCAGCTACAGCATCTGTTGCAAGGGCAATTATTTCACCTTCGCAAATAACATTATCCACAACAGTTACTACAGGAATATCAAAAGTTGGACATCCTATATTAAATTGTTGAAAATCATCCGTTCCATTATTATCGGTATCTGCACAAGGAAGTCCAGTTGGACATTCTTCATTATCCGTTAAGCCATCTCCATCACTATCTAATTCATCCACATCAAAATTTCCATCTGTGTCAGAATCAGTACAATTAGTTTGGTCAGGGCATTCATAATAATCAGCAATTCCATCTCCATCTCGATCCCAATCTCGATAATCAGGAATCAAATCAAGATCTAAATCTTTTGGCGAAAACATAATTACCACAGGATTTCCATTTCCATCTTCGATTGATAATCCGTTCTCATCTACTTTTGGAATTCCTGTTCCTACTCTTCCATCAAAATCTCCATCAACTTGTTGAGATTCTATCACATCAAAAATTCCATCACCATCAGCATCCAAATCATTAAAATCTGGTATGTCATTATCACTATTATTTGTATTTAATACGGTATAGGTAATCGTCGCAGTCATCGCATCTGGATCAGAAGAAATCATATTAAATAATCCATTCGCTCCAAAGTCAGCAGCAACGCCATCAATCCGAGCATCCATATCAGTATCTAATTGAGCATGACCTGCTTCCACCATATCTGGAATTCCATCATTATCAGAATCCAAATCTAAGTGATCCGCTACACCATCAGCATCATTATCAAAAATGGCATCTACACCATCACAAACTCCATTCATATCTGCATCTGTACATGGGTTATTTACTGCCGCATCATCTGCATCCAAATAGTTAGCTACCAAATCTCCATCCTCATCTGCACTTGGATCTACTCCATTTGGAAAACAAGCAAATCCACCTGCTGGATGGCAATATTCTCTTGAATCAGGAATCCCATCATTATCATCATCCAAATCCACATCATCATCAATTCCATCATTATCGCTATCAACAATAACTGGCTTAGAACAATCAGTCACTACATTTACAATCACTTTTCCAGAAGCATTTCCTGCAACATCTTGATAAGCCCAATAGTCTAACATTTTATCATTTCCAAAATTGGAAGAATAAGTATGAAGAGTTGTAGTCGAAGAAACAGAAGGTGCAGCACCTCCACTTGTCGTTCCAGCAACTTCTGTATGGTCATAGAAAAAATCATTGGCAGGAGCATTCTGACCATTTAATCGAGTAATCGTAATTCCACCTGCATTATTTTCCACATCTTGAATCATGATGTGTACCTCTCCTGCACGCATTTCCAATAGGTAATTTATTTCTACACCTGTAGCCAAATTAATCATCGCTCCTGTTCCATCAAGTCCATCCCAAATCATTTCGTTGGCTCCTGCTCCTGCTGCTTGATAAATAATTCTATCTTCTGCGTCAGTAAAATCTCCGTCACCATTAATATCAAGTGACAATTTTGCCGTACCTGAAATATTTGAAATGTAAGAAAGAATTCCACCTATTCCAGTTTGCATATTGTTTCCAAAACAAGTCGGATTTCCCATATTATCAACACCCGAAAAATCAAATCCTTGAACACTCAATGGATCTGAACTGACTGTATTATTTAACCACGTGGTATAAGTTTCATTTGCATATACATTGGCCGTCATTGCCTGAACAGGCATAGTCGCGTCAGGAGTATTAAAAAATATTTTATGCGTAATCAATGAACCATCATCATTACTCTGAGGATCATAATAATAAAAATCCCCCGAATTCCAATTTGATGGATCCTTAGAAAAAGTAAAATCTGAAGTTGACTTTGAAGTATAGGTTGGTTGTCCTGTGTGATCTACAATTCCTGTAGAATTTACTGAAAAATCAAAACCATATGGATCCAATCCATCAAAATCTAATTGATATTGAATCCCCTCTTTTGACATCATATAAAAGGTAGGAGAAGTAGTATTTGAATTTCCAGAAATAATTGACTTGTACTGATTCGTAAAAACTCGACCAGCCAACATCGTTCCTCCATTATTTCCTGCAGCTCCAGATGATACCGTTGCATCCCAAGCAACTACGGCCCATTCATCAGGTTGATTAGTTGCTCGATTCCACGTTTCATTATTTTCCAAATTGGTAAATGAATAATTTGAAGTAATCGGAAGCGGAGATGGAAATCCTAAAACTACTGTCCATACGCCTTCTTCGCCAGCCATTACTTCTTGTGTAATTGGCACATAACCACTTCCATTCACAGTACCTCCACCAGTAGGTCCATTCAATTCTTCCACATCATTATTAATAATACCTAGTCCTGCTCCAAGTCCCAAATTTTGGTAAATACCGGCAAGGGTTCCATCTGGTTTATATAATAACAAAAAGCCACTATTGACTCCAATGTGACTTGATCCTAAATTAATATATTCTCCAGGTTGAGCATACACTTTGATTTGTTGCTGCTCATTGGCCCAATAAAAAAGACGCTTTCCAGCATTATTTCTAAGATCGACTGAACCTTCAGCCTGTAGAAAAATGGGAAAGAATAAAAGGGAAAGAAATACTAATATTCCATTTCGCAAATTCTTTAATCTTAGTTTTCCTTGAGCTACAAAAATTTGCGGAGGCAAGAATTTATTCATTATTCTAATTTTTTTGTTAAAACTTTTCAATAGTTACTTTTAAAAAATTTGATTTATAAAACACTCATATACAGATATCTACATTCTTTATCCATTTAATAAAATTGGAAAAATGTAAATTCTGTTTTGTGACTTATTGAGGAATGTAATGTTTTGGTAAATTGAAAGATTGGTACGATTGTAATTAAGGAGTTCTGTCCTTATTTCTTTTGAATAATGCCACTTTATGACATTATTATTTTTTTAATATGATTATTACATTAACAATAAATATCATACCAAAAAACAGCGGTTTTCCCACTATTTTAATTTTCTACAAAAAAAACTCAATAAGAATGTTTCATCTTATTGAGTTTTTTTTTGAAAAATTACTTAGCGGTCGTTAGATCGTATAAACAGAAGGAGTTAGTTTGCTCGTTTTATTTATTCTAATTCTTCTTCTTTCTTGGTGAAAAAAATAAAAAAAGAAGAAAGTAAATAAACCATAAAAATGGTAAATAGGAAAGAAAGAAGAATTTCAGAGTTAGTTGGTCCGGAGTCAAATTCTTTAATTATACATCCACCAATGAGAAATAATATCACTCATTCTTTATTTAGGTTACAAAATAAAATCAGAAAAAATTACGCTCGAATCGCACTCACTGGATCCATCCTCGCCGCTAAAAACGCAGGAATTACTCCTGCTAAAATTCCAATAATGATCGAAACCGTAATTCCAAAAATTGCATTATCCGCAGATAAATACATTTCAAAAGCCATATCAGGAATCATCGAAACTGCTTTCAAAGCACCCATCACCATCAGCAATCCAACTGCTCCTCCAATCAAGCAAAGAATAATTGCTTCGATTAAAAACTCTAAAAGAATAACATATTTTTTCGCTCCAAGTGCTTTTTTGATCCCGATAATATTCGTTCGTTCTTTGACCGAAACAAACATAATATTCGCCACACTAAACATTCCGACAAACAAAGCGAATCCTCCAATTATTCCACCAACCAAATACATGATTCCAAAAAAACCATCTAACAAGCTACTCAGCATCGTCAATTTGTTCAAAGCAAAATTACTGTCTTCCTTTGGTTTTAATCTTCGACTTGATCGCAACAACCCAGTAATTTCATCTTCCAAATCATCTAAGTTGACTCCCTCTTTTGCTTTGACTGCCAACATCGTATTTCGATTATTTTTATCCACTTTAGCAAACTTCCTCGCCAAATTATAGGAAATCAAAACCACATCATCTAACTGCATCACTTGCAATAAATCTTCTCCTCCTTTTTCGATCACTCCGATCACTTCCAACTTGATTCCGTTAATCGATATTTTTTTACCGATAGGTTCTATACCTCCAAAAAGCTCATTCGTGACAGTATGTCCCAAAATAACTTTATTTGCACCAGTCGAATATTCAGAAGGGGTATAATATCTCCCCTTCTCCATCACCACATTATACATCTCAGCAAAATCATAGGTTCCTCCTGCCACGCCTCCTCCTGAAACACTATTGGAACGATACTTTACCGTTCGATTTCCAATGTTTGCAGTATAGCATGCAAGGTCAACTCCTTTTGCTTTTGATTTAATTAATTCAAATTCTTGAAAATTTGGATTCGGTCGTCGGAAATATTTCCACCAACTAGATCCAGGATCTTCATCCCAAGGTTGTTTATCAACATAAATCACATCATCTCCTAATTTATCAAAACTGCTCCGCACATTACTTTCCAAGGAATCCACAGCCGACAAAACAATGATGATACAAAATATACCAATGGTAATTCCCAACAAGGAAAGAAAACTCCTCAGCTTACTTCCAACCAATTGTTGAAATGCTTGAATGATACTCTCCTTGATAATTTTTATTATCGTAATCATTATTTTGAAAAATTATTTTTGAGAAAAAAAACCACGTTGAACCTTTTACGTTGATGATGCGATTTCATTTAGAATAATTACTATTTGAAAATCCCTCGAATTTAGTAATTCATTTTTTTGAAAAAGTAAAGTTTCGATAAACATTTGATTTTCAAGGTTGAACAACCTTTTTTGGGAATATCGAATAACGAACACTTGCGCTAAGGATTTATGATTTGAGAAGTTTGGCGAAATTTCTCATAGTAAAATGCAGATAAACATCGTTAAACTTTTCAAATCCTTAGCGCAAGCGTTTTTAAATCGTTATTCGATATTCAACTTTTCAACTCGTTCACCGCCAGCCAAGCCATCAACCCTGTACTCAACTTCAAACAATCTTCATCCACATCAAAAGTATTCGTATGCACAGGACTCGTAATTCCTCGTTTCACATTACCCGTTCCGAGTCGATAAAAACATGCTGGCATTTTTTGAGAATAATAAGAAAAATCCTCCGCAGTCATCCTGATCGGCAAGTCTACCACATTTTCCGCACCTAAATATTCTTCCGAAAATTTACGAGTACGCATGGTCAGCGCTTCATCATTTATCAAAAAAGGATAGCCAACCGAGATGTTTAACTTCGCAGTTCCACCCATCGCTTTCGCCATATTTTTGACCATTTTTTTCATTAAGTCGTGGGCTTCCATTCGCCATTTCTCATCCATTGTTCGGAAAGTTCCCATGAGTTTTACTTCGTTGGGAATGATGTTCGTTGCACCACCCGTTGAATTTATTTTTCCAAAAGTCAAGACCGAAGGAACCGTGGGATTTCCATTTCTACTCACAATTTGTTGCAACGCTACCACCAAATGTGAAGCAATCAAAATCGGATCAATGCAATCATGTGGCAACGCACCATGTCCTCCCTTTCCCTTCACCGTCAAATATAATTCGTCCGCCGAAGCCATGTACATGCCAGGTCGCATTCCGATTTTCCCAACCTCCAGAGGTGGGTGAACATGTTGTCCAAAAATGCTCAAAGGTTTAGGTTTTTCCAAAACACCTTCCGCAATCATAATGCTTGCGCCACCAGGCAGTTTCTCCTCAGCAGGTTGGAAAATTAATTTTATTGTTCCATCAAATTGATCCCGCACTTCATTTAATATCCTCGCAGTTCCCAATAAAGATGAACTATGCACATCATGTCCACAGGCATGCATGACGCCAGCCTTTTTTGATTTATAAGAAACTTTATTCGCTTCCAAAATAGGCAACGCATCAATATCTGCTCGAAGTGCAACTACTCTTTTTCGACCTTTTGTCTGCCCCTTTTTTCCTCTGATATGTGCAACCACTCCATTTTCAGCTACTCCATGTACATGAGGAATGTCCAATTCTTTGAGTTGGTCTGAAATGAATTTTCCAGTTTCTACTTCTTGATAACTAAGTTCTGGATTTTGATGAAGGTGCCGACGAAGGGCAATAGTATCTTGATGGTATTTTTCGGAAAGAGATTTTATTCTATTTTTGAGCATATTGTTTTTTTTGTAAAAATTGGAAAAGGGGAATTAGAGAAAATGTTATTAGTTTTTTTTTCGCAGAGTTTATACTTCTGATCGCTTCTTCCGAAACCTCCGAATCAACCAAATAAAAAATGAACCAATCAAAAGAAAAATCCCAGTCGTTCCCCACATCACTTTCGTCGCATTGCTATACATCATAACTGGATTCCAACTAGCCATTTCAATTTGTCGAACTTCTCCTTTTTTATAAAATTTTGGGAAATCAGGAAATCCATTTCCATTCACATCAGGAAAACTTTTCGTCAACTCAAACAACGAACTCCATTCTTTCACCTCTTGAACCCCAGGTTTTGTTTTAGAAAAATCTAATAATGCATCATTGACATTTTCAATAGGAGTTCCGTCTGCATGTTTTGGAATGACACTCAGAATTCCTTTGCTAATTTCTCCAATCAAATTGATGGACTCATAAATATAAGCGTTCGCTCCGATGGCAATCAATCCTTCATCCGAAGAAATATCAAGCACAGTGTACCCATCTTTTTCATTACCAATTTCCACTTCGTAAACTTGATCTAGGAGCATTCGGTTCGGATTATATTTAAATCTCATTCCTGAGAAAAATGGAAAATGACTATTCCCTTTGATCGAAGGTGCGATGAGTAAAATTTCTAAAACACTTTTTAATTCCGCAGGGGTGATAAATCCTTTTGCCAATGGATAACCTGGATCTTCATCTACCACTCCTCTTCCTAAAGGCATGATTCGATAGAGATCAGAAACTTGTTGCATTCCTCTCTCCCCTGCCAAAAGATTGTCTCGAATCAAACCTGCAGTCGTAAATCCAACAACTGGAATTTCAGGATTTCCCGAAAATTTCTCTACCCCAAATCGAACAGCATCTGCTGCGAATGCACCAAGATTACTCGCTACTAAACTCTTTCTAGAAATCGTTAAATCAAAATCCGTTTCGGCTAAGACATCGGTGAATTTAACATTGTATTTTTCCAAAACCTTATTATCAATCGTCAATTGAAAACTATCTACCATCGAATTAATATCTGCCTCTGTCGCAAAGGAATCATCTACTTTAACTAATTGATAATCAGTCATTTGAATTTCACCATCTTGATATTGCATTTCCAAAACGCCTACATATTCGCCCTCCGATCCAGCTTGAACTACAGGCGTTCCATCCACCATAATTGGGTCTGGAAGTGGTGTGTGAGAATGCCCACTTATCACTACATCAATCGCTGGAACTGCTCTCGCCAAATCCACATCTTCCCCTCCCCATGAACCATCTTCCACATGCCAAATTCCTGAGTGCGTCATGCAAATAATCACATCTACTTTTTCTTCATTTTTTAAATATGCAGTCACCCTTTTGGCAGATTCAATAGGGTCATCAAAAGTCATTGGCTTGGAATAAGGAGCGACACTTGCTGCCTCTTTTCCTAACAAACCAAACATCCCAATTCGAATTCCATTTTTTTCCATGATAAAATGAGGAAGTATCTTTCCTTTTTTAAAGAGTGCCTCAAGTCGATCATCTTCTTTTTTTTCTGCACTAAAATTTCCATTCGACAATACAAGTTGAGGAATATCTCCATGCTTCATCGCCGACTCAATGATGTCTGCCAAACCATCACAATGAAAATCAAATTCATGATTTCCAATCACCGCAGCATCATATCCAATCGCTTGCATTAGTCTCAATTCTGCTCCTTCAAATGTACTAATCGTTTGGAATAAAGTTCCCATCATCCAATCGCCACCATCTAAAACTAAAGTTCGATCAGGAGCTTTTGCTCGTTGAGTTCGAATCACGTTGGCAACTCTTGCGATGCCTCCAACGGTTTTGTCATCATTAGTTGTGAGTGGTGTAAAATCTGAATTGGGCGCAAATCCCAACAGGCGAGATTGCAAATCATTGGTGTGAATAATCGTCAATCTTTTCCCTTGAGTTTGAGAAAAGAGAGAAGAGAAAGAAAAAATGGAAAAGCAAAAAGTTAGGTAGAAAATCTTTTTGCAAAAAGTAATTTGGTTAAAGTATTCATTTTTCATAAGGTAAATTTAGAAATAAAAATTGGTCAGAAATCCGAAATGCTTTAATTATTAATTGAAGTAACGCAAACTAATTATCTAAGAAACCACGAAGTCGTTTAAAGTGAATAACCACAGGTGAAACCTGTGGCTATAAATTTTATTGTTTTGAAAACACCGAAGGTGTTGAATAGTATAATTCAACACTTTCAGCGTTGTTTCCCATTATTTAACAAACCACAGGTTCCACCTGCGGTTATTCACTTTAAACGACTTCGTGGTTTTCTTAATTCTATGAATAGCATCAATTAATTAAGATGCTAGAAATATTTTCAATATGACACTTCTACAAAATACTTTCCAATAAAATTGGTCAATCTTAATCTTCCATTACCTTTGCGTTTTTTAACCAACAAACAATTTTATGAGAGAAAAATTGATAACAATCTTGATGCTGATTTCTACCATTTCAGTTTCAGCACAAATGAATGGAGATTCTACAAGGATCGAAATTGAAGAAATTATTATTCAAGCTAATCGACTTCAATTACCCGTTTCCGAAAGTTCCAATACCGTCAATATTATTACTCGTCAACAATTGGAAAATACTGCAGTTCATAGCGTATCAGAAGCACTTCAACATGTGGCAGGTCTCGACATTCGCCAACGTGGAGTGCATGGAGTCCAAGCAGATGTAAGTCTGCGAGGGGGTACTTTTGACCAAGTTTTAGTATTAATTAATGGTGTAAAAATGGCTGATCCCCAAACTGGTCACCATGCGATGAACCTTCCACTCAACATGGATAACATCGAACGGATCGAAATTCTAAAAGGCCCAGCGGCTCGAATTTATGGCGCAAATGCTTTTGCTGGAGCGATCAATATTGTGACTCGAACGCCCGACAAAGCATTTGTCAATATTAATTTGGAAGGTGGTCAGAATAGTTTGGGAAGTGTTTCCGTTTCTGCGGCTTTACCAAAAGGAGATTTTAACCAATACTTTTCTTTCGGTCGTCACTTCTCTGATGGCTACCGTTTTAATTCTGACTATGACATTTCTAATTACTTTTATCAAGCGGAATATAAAATTGACGCTACGCAAAAATTAGAAGTGATGGGAACTTTTACCGACCGAGAATTTGGGGCGAATCGTTTTTATGGCGGTACTTCTGATTTTTGGCAAGACCAATATGAAGAAATTCAAACGAGTCTTTTTAATATCGGTCATCAAAAAGTGAGTGATAAGTTTGCAATCAAAACAAGATTCAATTGGCGACGAAATCAAGATGAATATTTATTAAAAAGAGATGAACCTAATTTCTATCGCAACTTGCATATTAGCAATGTCTTGACGGTCGAGAGTCATGCAGATTTTTATAGCAAGGCAGGAGCAACTGGTGTTGGAGTTGAATTGAGTTCGGTGTATTTGAGAAGTAATAATTTAGGGAAAAGAGATCGTCGAATTGCTACTTTATTTTTGGAGCATCGAGCTAGTTTTTTGAATGATAAAATAGATGTAACTCCTGGAATTGCCATCAGTCAATATTCTGATTTTGGAACACATATTTTCCCTGGAGTTGATGTAGGTTATAAAGTTTCAAAAGGAGTAAAACTCTTTGGTAACATGGGTTACACGTGGCGAATCCCAACTTTTACTGATTTATTTTATGAAGATGCAGGAAACTTAGGAAATGAAAATTTAGAACCAGAATCTTCTCTTTCCTACGAGTTTGGAGTGAAATATGATGCCGCTGGAGTGCGAGCAAATTTAAGTTGGTTTTTGCGAGATGGAACCGATTTGATTGATTGGACAAAAGCAGCAGATACACTTCAATGGCAACCAAATAATATTGCAAATTTACAAATGATGGGAATTGATGTGAGCTTGGATTTTAACCCAACTGCGCGATTTGGAAAAGATTTTCCTGTTAAAAATATTCGCTTGGGTTATACTTATATTGATGCTGAAGTTCCTGAAAATATCGAAGGTATTTCACGATATGTTTTGGAAAATCTGAATCATCAATTTACTGCTGGAATCGATTATCGAATCGCTGGAAATCTTTATCATAATATTTCTTACCGATATGTTGATCGAGTAACAATGGAAGATTATAGTTTGGTGGACACTAAAATTTCTTGGAAAGCAAAAAATTATTCGATCTATTTGGCTGCCAATAATCTATTGGATGTGGAATATTTTGAAACGAATTTGGTAGAGATGCCAGGGACTTGGATCTTTGGTGGAGTGAAAATTCAACTGGATTATTCGAAGTAATCTTTTTAAATTATTGATACAAGGCATGCCTTGTATCAATAATTTAAAACATTAGTCATCCCGAATTTCCATTTTGAAAATTCGGGATTTTCTTTTTTAAAATAAAACGAAGTGGAATTGACGGTTGACCTATTTTCACTTCACTAACTGTTAAACGGATAACTTAACAGGCTGGCCGTAAACAATAATTCAAAATTTTAGAGATAACAATTTAGTCGTTAGCGAAGCGAAAACAATTCAACAGTTCATAGTCTCATTAAATTCCCTCGATGATTAGATAAAAATGGATGTTCCAAAAAATTTGGGGTGACTTATTTTTCTATTCCAATTTAGATCGGCAACACATGATTATTTTTTACCTCAGTCATCACAAATGAACTTTGCACTCGCCCAATATTTGGAAGCGAAGCTAATTTTTGAGTAATAAAATTTTGGTAGTCCACCATGTCTTTCACATAAATTTTTAAAAGGTAATCGAACATCCCTGCAATGTGATAACACTCTGCGACTTCGGGTATATTTTTTACATCCTTGACAAACTGATTCAAATATTCTTTGTGATGACTTTCCAAACTTACGGTGCAAAATGCCACTAAGTTAAAACCCAATTTTTCCTTATTCACAATCGTCGAATATCCTTCAATAAAACCTTCTTTTTCCAACCTTTTTATCCGATCAAAAATAGGTGTGGTTGTCATTTTCAAAGCATGTGCCACCTCCTTGATTTTCATCTTGCCATCCTGCTGAAGTAATTGAATAATTCTTTTATCGATTGCGTCAATTTTATAATCCATCACAAAGATTTTTTTTCTTTTTTATAAAAAACTAAAAACGATATTAAGTATTATTTTCTCCAAAATACTTCTAAAAAAGAAATTTAACACTCCTATTTCCTAAAAACAAGAAATATAACCTACCATCATGTAATTTTGTAAAATATATTTCACTAAACAAATTTAATCAATATGGCTAATCACAATTATTTTCCAGAGAGTTTAATGATGTCCTATGGCTACAAACCTGAGTTATCAGAGGGTTCAGTCAAGCCTCCTATTTTCCAAACTTCCACCTTTGTTTTTAAAACTGCGGAAGAAGGAAAAGCATTTTTCGAAGTCGCTTATGGACTCAGGGAAAAAGGTCAAAATGAAGAGCTAGGATTGATTTATAGTCGCATCAATAATCCTAATTTAGAGATACTTGAAAATCGACTTTGCCTCTGGGACAAAGCAGATGATTGTGCTGTTTTTGAAAGTGGAATGTCAGCCATTAGTACAGTACTTTTGGAATTTTTAAAGCCCGGAGATGTATTGTTATATAGTTCACCAGTTTATGGCGGAACAGATCATTTCATCCATCATTTTTTGCCAAAAATTGGAATAGAGGCCATTGGGTTTTCTCCAGATCAAAGTCAAGAAGAAATTATATCTATGCTAATCGAATCTGGAAAGTCTGATAAGTTAGCCATGATTTATGTCGAGACTCCAGCTAATCCAACTAATGCAATTATTGACATTAGTTGTTGCCAAAAAATCGCAACGCACTTTAGTTCCAATAAAAAAAAGGTGCATGTTGCTGTCGATAACACTTACATGGGACCACTTTGGTCTCACCCTTTGCAGCTAGGTGCAGACATTGTGATTTACTCTGCGACAAAATATATTGGTGGTCATAGTGATTTGATCGCAGGAGCTGTTTTGGGAAACGAAGAGATTATGACTCGAGTAAAGACGCTTCGAACTTTTTTGGGAAATATGGCAAGTCCACACACTTGTTGGTTGTTATTGCGAAGTTTAGAAACGTTGAAAGTTCGAATGGAACAGCAAATGGAAAATGCAAAAGTAGTCGCAGAATATTTAAATAATCATCCCAAGGTAGAAAAGGTATTTTATCTTGGATTACTACAACCTGGAACTAAAGAATATCAATTATATACAAAACAATATTCATCGCCAGGAGCTATGATTTCATTTGAAGTAAAAGGAAATGAAAAAGAAGCATTCCAATTTCTCAACCATCTTAAACTTTTCAAACTAGCAGTAAGTCTTGGTAGTACAGAAGGTCTAGCACAGCATCCAGCATCTATGACACATTGTGGAATCTCTCCTAAAAATAGAATTCAAATGGGAATAACTGATAGTTTAGTTCGTCTTTCTATCGGATTGGAAAATGTCACAGATATTCTATGGGATGTGAAACAAGGTTTAGAAAAGGTAAATCAGATGGAAGAGATTATTTAAAAAAAGAACCCTTTCTTCAGGACGAAGAAAGGGTTCATTGTTCATTTGGTTACAAGGCTACAATCTCTCTTTAGGTTTAATAATTAAAAGTCTTTTTAAAATCATAGATATGAGAGGGGCTATGAGTCTTAAGGGTGTTGCCTTATTTTTTAAGCTAGGATGCAAATTTAATCCTTTCTGAATTCCTATACTAGAAATGCGATTTTTAAAGGTTATAACTATGTTCCATTATAAAAAAAATACATATACTATTGTTTCATCCAATTGAAACAACCAGATTAAACTACTGATAATCAATCACTTATCTCTTTGACTAGGAGGGAATCCAAAATGAGCTTTGAAGTGTGTAGAAAAGTTTGTAGGATTTTTGTATCCCACTTTATAAGCCACCTCCGAAACATTAAAGGAGGTAGAAACCAACATTTTTTTAGCTTCTTGCATGCGGATAACCCGAACAAAATGAGTAGTTGATTGGTCAGTCAATGCTTTTATTTTTCGATGAATCTGTGTTCTGCTCATTTCCATTTCAGCTACTAATCGAGACACATCAAAATCGGAATCTTCAATGTTTCCCAAAACGATTTGATGTATTTTTTGAAGAAATTTATCCTCTGGTTGCTCCTCTACTTCTAGGTTGTTTTTCTCCATAATATTTTTCCGAAGGAGAATTAATTGTTGCAATCGAATGAGTAACTCTTCCTTGTCAAATGGTTTTTCCAAATAAGCATCCGCCCCTTTGGAGAGTCCTTCCAACTTGTCTTTATTCGTCGATTTAGCGGTTAATAAAATGATCGGAATATGATTCGTTCGAGGGTCATTTTTTAATTTTTGACACAATTCAAACCCATCCATTTCAGGCATCATCACATCACTAATAATGATGTCAGGAATTTTTTCTAAAGCTTCATCCAACCCAATTTTTCCATTTTTTGCAAAAAGAAATTGGTAATGTGGAGTCAAGCAAGATTTTAAATATTCCGCCACGTCGTCATTATCTTCGACAATCAAAAGAATGGGTTTTTCACCTTCCAAATTTATCGGTTCTTCCTCACCATTTTCATTTTTTATAGTTGTCAAACTTGGATTTAAGATTTCAAATCTGGATGATTCTAGTGTTGCATTATTATTGATCGGAAATGATAATTCGAAAGTGGTTCCTTTTCCAACAATACTTTTACACAAAACATTTCCATCTAACAATTCAGTCATTTCTTTGACCAAAGCCAACCCAATTCCTGTTCCTTGAATGCTTCTTGTTGAAGAATTATCTACTTGATAAAAACGCTCAAAAACATGAGACAATGCTTCTTCAGGGATTCCTTCCCCAGTATCTTTCACTATGATAATCAATGAGTTATGATCAAAATTCTTTTTTACAGCAACTTTTACCTGTCCTAATTCGGGGGTGAATTTTATAGCATTCGAGAGGAGATTAATCAAAATTCGTTGCAATTTCTCCCCATCATAATCCATTAAGAAACCATCTTCTACCTCTGAATGAAACGACAAACTTTTCTGCTTAGACCAAGCAAAAGATTGATATGATTCCGTCAAATATTTTAAATATTGGATAACCTGACCTTGCAGAAATTTAGGTTTAATAGCCCCTTCTTCTAAGCGATTTAATTCTAATAATTGATTGACTAAATCTAATAATTGCCCACTATTTCGTTGAATAGTTTGTAATCGATTTTCTAAATTTATTTTGGGATTTTCTTTCAATTCTTCAGTCATTCCCATGATGACCGTCAACGGCGTTCGAAACTCATGAGTGATATTGGTATAAAGTCTTGATTTCAAATTATTGATTTCTCTGTACTTTAAAGCATCTTTTCTTTCTAATTCTAATTGCAAATTTTCTTGTAATTTCTGAATGTACTTTTCATTGGCGAGGTCTTTTTCTTTTTCAAATAAAAATGTCCGATATGCTAATCCTATGGAAAAAAATAAGACTTCGCAGAGAAACCCTATTTGAGTAGGGAGCAATGGATATTCTTGTAACAATGGACTTACAAAATCAGTAGAAACCGTCAAAATAAATCCGAAAAATGATCCAAAGAAAAATAAAGTGGCTCCCAAAACTAATATTTTGGATAAGGTTGATTTAGCTTGATAAACTTTAAAAATAGCATAGATTTCAATCGCTGCTGCACTTATGATCGTAAAATCATGTAGTTTTTTATATTTGGAAAATCCTCCATCTACTGGATTCCATCCTGCATGAAAAAATATTAAATGAATAATAATTACTCCAATTATTAACCAGGCGCACCTTTTCAAAGTCATTGCTAATTTTGAATTCACCTCATTCAATTGGAGAAATTCAATGGCAAAATAATTATAGAAAACATACCCTAACAATAAAAATACAATTCGGATATCGGGAGCTAAAGTTTCAAAAATAAAATTAAATAATACTTTCACTCCTCCGTAATATTCATAGTAATGCAAAAAATAAAGTAGGTTGAAAATTACAAATATGGAATAAAATAAATAGGCTCGATCCTTTGAAACGATGTATCGAATCAAGGCTACCAAAAGACTAAACAAAGCAGTTCCAAAAAATAATCCGAGGTTCCATAGTGGAGATTTAAGAATAGATACAGCTACTTCTTCCCTTTGTCCAAAAGATAGAAAAGGTAAAGCGCATGCAGCAATAATAAAACAGAATTGCGCTAAGTGGAGGAACCACTTCTTACGAAATAAGTAGAAGTTATTGTTTGGATTAATTTGTAGTTAATTTAGATTATAAAATATAATTGAAATATAGGGGTGTAATAGGGGCAGGTTAAAAGTACAAAAAGAATTGGAGGAGAAAAATTAATTTAGCTTTCCGAAATATACTTCTGTTTTATACCACATTTTAACCCGATTATTCTCTTCATGTTTTTTGAATATTTTTTCTAATTCCTGCATCGCTTCTTTATGTTTTGAATGATTGGCATCGAACGAATAGGAGCAAGACATATATCTTCCAATCAAACCATCTAGGTCAAAAATTTGATAATTTTCAAGTTCAATTTTCTTTATCTCTTGATTTCCATAAAATTTACTAAAAGTTTCACGTTCCAATCTTCGATGCATAATCAACTGATAATCAGTAGAATACGTTAGTAAATATTGATTATATTCTTTCATAAAATGAGAACGAACATCGTCTCGAGTATTCCATATCAATAGAACTTGGCCATTTTTTTTTAAAATCCTTTCAAATTCTACTTTTGATTTTTCAACATCAAACCAATGAAATGCCTGCCCTGCCATGATAAAATCAACAGAACTACTTGGTAGATTTGTTGCTTCAGCAGTACCACTTATGCTTTGGAATTTCGGATAGTTTTCTAAAAATTGCTCTCCTCCTTCTCGCATTTCTTTGTTGGGTTCTATTCCAAAAACTACATTTCCATTTTTTAGAAATGGCTCGGTTAAGATTCCAGTTCCAGAACCGATGTCGGCAATTATTGCATCTTTTGTTCCTTGGATTTTATTAGAAAAAAAATCAATTAATGTGGATGGATAACCTGGGCGGTACTTGATATAGGTTTCTACTTTTTGAGAAAATCGTTGAGTGGAGTTTTTATCCATTGTTTTTATTTTGAGTTGCCAAGATCGTGAATTCCTTTCCATATAATATCAAGATCATTGGACACTTCATAATCTTTAGCATATAAAAAATTTAATCGATCGATAGTTGGGTCATTGAGTTGATCTAACTTTAAGGCATTCAACGGAGACAAAATTCCAGGTCGAATCCGAGGTAAATTATCGATGGATCTTTCCTTGTTTGTATTATTGTTATTTAAAATATATCCTACCCAACTTTTATTGCCAAAAAGTACCTGATAAATATTTCCTGCAAATCCTACTTTATTTTTTACAATGATAAAAAAGAGTAAAAACAGAAAGATAAAAATAATACTAAGAATGATATCTAACATTCTTTTATTTCGGCGATTCATGTAATCTGCAATTTGGAAACGAATGTCAATAGTGTACAATTCACCTGCAGTATTTTTGGAACTACTTCCGATGATACTGAGGCTTTCTTCTGGGACAATTTTATAATCCAAATCAGTTCCAAGGCGAGTCATCCATTGCATGATATTTTGTGCAGGAATGTCTTTGGAACAAAAAATAATTTCATGAATTTTATAAATATGAACAACTTCATCAAGTTGTTCTAAACTACTTAAATAAGTTTTTGAATCTTCAATTCCCTGAGGAGAAACAGTACCAATTAAATTAGTATCGACACGAGCTTGCACTAGTAAATTCATCACACGATCACTTTCATTTTTACTTCCTACGATGACTAAATTAGATTGCTCTTTTTTCCCAATATTGAAATTTTTATATTGGAAAAAGTGTAAAAGCATGCGTACACTTGTTGTCGAAAACAATGTCCAAACTGCTCCCATAACAATCAACGCACGGGAAGGTCTATATTGCAAATCCAAGAAACCATAAACAGCAGCGAGCAATAAAGATCCCATCAAAACTCCTCTTACTAATCGACGAATATTATACTTCTCATCGTAGCCTCCATTGAAATAAATAGCTGATAACCAAATAGTTATATATAAAGTAAAATTAAACCACAAATAGGCAGACTGATAATAATCTGGTTCGTCATAATAAATCGTTGCCCAAAATTCTTTTAAAACAAAAAGTCCTCCCAACATCAATGCAGCATCAATCAAAGGCAAATAAATTCGTCTAAAAAAACTTCCTGCCAAAGTGATAAATGCTCTAAAATAAATAGCAGCATGCAACATCAAAATAAACAGTTTCGCTTTTTCTCCAACAAAGTGTTTACGGGCAAAAATAATCATCGCATTGTAAAATACTTTGACATAATTAAGACTACCTTTCTTGGTACTTTCCCCTTTGTAATGAATGATCGTAGTGTCTGCGAAATAGTAATTTTTATAACCAGCTTTGACAATTCGGTAGGATAAATCAATGTCTTCCCCGTACATAAAAAATGACTCATCGAGTAAACCAATTTTGTCCAAAACCGACTTTCTCAACATCATAAATGCACCAGCTAAAACATCAACTTCATGCGTTTTATCTTTATCCAAAAAACCTAAATGATACCGATCAAAAGTTTTTGACTTTGGAAAAAGTCGGGATAATCCAAACGTTTTGCAAAAGGCAACAAATGGAGATGGGAAACCTCTTTTTGACTCCGGTAAAAACTTACCTGAACCATCGATCATTTTCACTCCTAATCCACCTGAATCAAGATGAGCATCCATGAAGGCGATGCACTTTTCAAAAGTGTCTTCCTCGACAACGGTGTCAGGATTGAGTAGCAAAACATACTCCCCTTTTGACTGCTGAATCGCTTGATTATTGGCTATGGAAAAACCTGGA
>JBGCCY010000305.1:0-15046 GCA_045104975.1 Saprospiraceae bacterium | reverse complement strand
TCCTCTGTCAGCGCAGCGGTTTAAAAAAAGAAAATTATGAAAAAAACACATATTCAATTTTTTGTAGGAGTATTGTTATTTTATTTGTTCACTCAGATTCAATGGGCATGTATTTTTTTTCCAACAAAACATTTACAAAATGAGGAAATAGATAATACAGCTCTTTTTTATACGGAAAGTGAAGAAGCGACGAAGACGGAATTTTTGATGAAGCAGAAGTAGGGATCACTTTTCTAATTCAATTTTTTTCCAAATATAAACTTCAACTATCGCCAAATTTAACATCCAACCCAACCATGCAACAGCCTTGTAAGTATCCATCGGAGGAGGTGCTAGTGTTGCGACGATTACCCATTTTAATAATCTTAAACTGATTGCCGAGAGTGTCAAGGCAAAACTTCTCATCATAAAGTTTTGATGATTTTTCCAATCTTTGTTTTTGGCAAATTGATAAGCTTTCCAAGTAAAGTAAAACCATAGAACGGCTTGAATGGAAAATGAAACTTTAGAAAAGAATCCTCCATTTGCATGATAAGCCATGACTAACCCTGAAGGACTTGCGATGGCTAAAATAAGTAGGATGTATATTTTTCCTAAATTTCTATGAAGAGAAGAAAAACGGTTTCGAATAGTTTTTGAAAATTGAAAAGCACCAATGATCAAAACAAAAATACTCGAATAAACATGGCTGAAAAAAGCGATTTGATAATGAGTGAAAACTATTTCCTCCTGTTTTAAATTTAGAAATGCTACTTCGAAATTGATCGGAACATATTGCCACGTAATCAAAATCATTAAATAGATGAAGTAACTTAATGATAAATAAGATGCGAACTTGAAAAAATAATTAGCTGTCTGGTTCATCAAATAATTTTATCCTCTTCCAAAAGAGTCATAATATTCAGCAGCATTTTTTTCATATCTCAACAATAGTTTGATGTTTTGTTTCTCGATTTCGGTGAAGTCATTTTTGATATTGGCATGAACTGGAATATACCAAGTTTGTGCATCGAAGAAAACCCGTAAAGGTCGATTTTTAAAAGAATACCCATGTCTTGCATAGATGCAGTTTCGAATAATCGTTAAGTCTCCTTTCTTTAAATTTTCGACTTCAGACTTTGTCAATAATCTATTAGAGGCGTTTATTTCATAGCTTAAGTTAGTAGCCGTTGCGAACTCATTTGAGATCCATTCTTCCACTTCATTATCATCATATTCCATTCTTTCTTTTTTCTCAATTTTTTTATTCCAATTAATATATCGTTTGGAATCTTCGAGCATGATGTCTGGATTGTAAGTGAATTTTTTAGGGTTAAGGATATATTTTCTGTTTTTGATTTCAATGTTTTTATAGGCAGTCCATTTTCCAACTAAATTAGTTTCCGCTATAAAAATGGTAAAAGAAAATTCTCCATCATATTTATTATCGCCCGGTTCTTTTACTTGAAAAAAGTAACGTTCGGGATTATCAAGTTTTTCAATGGTACCTTCAAAAGGTCGATCATTTCCAGCTACGACACTATGTCCTACAACTTTACTATCAATAATTTTATCAATCGAAATATTAATTTTATTTGTTCGACTCCAAATATATCCTTCATCAATAATTAATGCTTTGTCTTCCTCTCCGTTGTCAGGAGCAAAGTTTCCAACCCAAAAACCAAGGAGATCATCTGTTGTCGTTTGAGGCTGTTCAGGAATTTCTTCTTCCTCTTTTGCTGACTGATCAGTTGATGAAATTTCAGTTCCTTGTTCAACTTCGACTTTGGCATCTTTATTTTTTACTTCATTGCCACAATTTGAAAAGAATGATGCTAGGATAAAAAGATATAATATATTTTTCATGTGTTATTTTTTTGATTCTTAGACAATTTTCGTGATTTTAACTTGACCACGAGAATTGTCTAAGAACGATTTTTATTCAAAGATAGGAACAAGAAAATGATTTTAGCAAAAAAAATCCCGAACTTTCTAAGTAGAAAATTCGGGATGAACCAGGGTATAAAAATTTTATTGAAAAATCAATTCTATTTTTGAAGAATAAACTTGCGAACCCAAACATGATCACCTGTTTGGATTTTTACAAAATATAAACCACTTGCCAAATTCGAAACTTCCAACTCTAATTTTTGGTTAGAAATATTATTCGCATTTTTTTCTAACAATACATTTCCAACTACATCATGGATAGTGATATTAAAATCAAAATTGATTGCTAAATCAAAATCTAAGAATAATTGATCGTTTGCAGGATTGGGGAAAAGTTGTATGTTCTTTTCCAAAATTAAATTTTCATTACTAACTATTGTTCCTACGTTGATTTCAGTTGAAGTTAACGTACATCCATTTCCATCTGTGATAGTTAAGATATAAACTCCTCCTGCTAATCCTATTGGATCTTCGATGGTAGAAATGATATTTCCATTGAGTGTCCATTCATAATTTAGGGTGCCCGTTCCGCCATTTATGCTTACTTCGATCGCTCCATCATTTGCACCAAAGTCAGATTCGTCAGTTACATTATCTAGGATGATTTCTAATACATCAGGTTCAGTCACGATCACTACTTCTGTTAAAGTACAGCCAGAATCATCGGTTACCGTCACGGTGTAAGTGTTTGGAGGAAGGTTCATGATGTTAGAGGTAGTTGCTCCATTACTCCATAAGTAATCGAAAGTAGCACTTGTTCCAGTTGCAACGGCAGAGGCCGTTCCAAGATTCTCTCCAGCACAAGGTGAGTCTGTTGACATCGCATCTAATTCAAGGACATGATCGATAGTTACGGTAAAAGAACAAGAAGTGGAATTCCCTGATTGATCATTTGCGATAAAGACGATTTCTGTTTCGCCAGTTGGAAAAATTGTACCACTTGGAGGATTCATGAATATAAGAAATGGGTCAGCACAATTATCAGAAAATATTGGACTACCATAAGTAACTAGGCCGGTACATTCGTCGATGACAATATCTGTAGGACAAGTAATGGTTGGTGGAAGCAAATCATTAACCATAACGATAGCTGTTGTTGTATCTTGATTTCCTGCCAGATCACTCACCGTCAAAATAATAGTATTCTCCCCAAGATTATCACAATCAAATGCAATGATGTCTAGATCTAAAGTAACTCCTCCACAATTATCATTGCTACCATCGTCGATCATAGATGGAGTGATTGAGACATTCCCACTTGCATCTAAATCAACAGAAATATTTTGGGAAATGGCTGTTGGTAAAATATTATCGACAGCTTCGACGGTCACCATCTCGATTAAAGTACAATTACTTGCATCGTTAATCGTAACAGTATAAGTTCCTGGCGGTAAGTTGGTTTCAGTAGCAAGAATTCCTCCACTAGACCAAGCGTAAGTAAAATTTTGACCACCTGAAGGAGTGACTGTTGCAGCGCCATCAGTAGCATCGAAACAAGTTGCATTGGTTGTTGAAACTGCAGCGGTAAGACTACAGCCAAATGCATTGACTTCAATGGATTCGATGCTTTCGCAATTATTTGCATCAGTTGCGGTTACTGTATATGTACCTGGGGTAAGATTGGAGATGGAAGCTGTCATCGCTCCATTTGACCAAAGATAATTAGATGTTCCAGTTCCTCCTGTGGTACTTGCCGTAGAAGTTCCATCATTAGCATTGGCAGCAGTTTCGTCGGTTGCAGTTGCGCTGGCGATTAGTTCGTCAGGTTGAGCGATGGTAAAACTGATCGCTTCAAAACAACCATTCGCATCAGTTACTGTTCCTGTAAAAGTTCCTGCGGGAAGATTTGAAATTGGATTTCCCATCATTCCATTCGACCAATTAAAAGTATTTCCACCTGCTCCACCAGTTACTGCAATTGCAGCAACTCCATTGTTATTTTCAAAACAATCTAATTGTAAAACGGATTGAACACTTTCCGATAATTCTAATAAATCAGGTTGAGAAATAGTAATCGTTTCACTCACAGGACAATTATTGTTATCGGTGACAGTTACTGTATAATCTCCAGCGACAAGATTGGAAATGGTTTCTGACATTCCTCCATTTGACCATAGATAAGTGAACGGAGCAGTTCCTGTATTTACAGCAACACTTGCTGTTCCATTGTTATCTCCAAAGCATAAAAGATTTGTTGAAGTTGTCGAAATAGCAATAGCACAACTAATATCATTGACTGTTACAGTCTGTGTGGAAGTACAATTATTTCCATCGGTAACCGTAACTGTATAATCTCCAGGAGCTAAATCACTAATCGTCGAAGTAGTCATTCCATTGCTCCAAAGAAAAGTAAAACTACCTTCTCCACCAGAAGGATTAGAAGTGGCAGTTCCATCATTTGCTCCATTAGCGGTTACTGCTGTAGCAGTTGCATTTGGAGAAATTACTGGTGGTTCTGAAATAGAAATAGACATCGATGCAGGGCAATTGTTCACATCTGTAATGGTAACTGAATAAGAAACTCCTGGAGTTAAATTTGAAATAGTCGCAGTCGTTTCCCCTGTTGACCAAAGGTAAGTAACTGGATCAGTTCCATTTTGAGCACTTGCTGTTGCACTTCCAGTTTCACCAAAGCAAAGGGCATTGGTCGTTGCAACATTTATTGAAATGGCACAATTAAATGAACTCACAATCACAGTTTCTTCAGCCGTGCACATATTGTTATCAGTTATGGTAACAGTATAACTTCCTGGTGGTAAATTGGAGATAGTTTGATTACTTGATCCTGTACTCCAAGAAAAAGCATAACCAGAAGTACCACCAGAAGGAGTCGCCGTTGCTGTCCCGTCATTTGCATTTGCACTAGTTTCACCGGTGGCACTTGCATTGACAATTAAGTTGGATGGTTGATTGATCGTGACCGATTCGGTTGCAGTACAATTATTTGAGTCAGTTACTGTTAGGGTATAAGTTCCAGCAGTTAGATTAGAAATGTTTTCTCCGCTCATTCCATTAGACCAAGCGTAAGTTAAATTTCCAGTTCCACCACTTCCATTTGCGGAGGCAGCACCATTAGTATTTCCAAAACAATTTACCTCAGTTTGAGCAATAGAAATATTAATTGCGATTGGTTCGGTGATTGTAACCGTTTCTATTTGAGTACAACTATTTTCGTCGGTTGCAGTTATGGTATAAGTTCCAGCTGTAAGGTTGGAAACACTTGCGCCACTCGTTCCATTGGACCAAGTGTACGTAATGTTGCCAGTTCCACCGTTTCCGCTGGCGCTTGCTGAACCATTGTTATCTCCATTACATAAAATATTATTTTGGGAGGTAGTTACATTTATAGGACTAGGTTCAACGATAGTTATACTTTCCGTTTGAGTACAATTATTAGCATCTGTTGCAGTTGCGGTATAAGTTCCAGCGGGAAGATTTGAGATCGTGGGGCCATTCATTCCATTTGACCAAACGTAGTTAAATCCGCCTGCTCCACCACTTCCAAGAGCTGAAGCGGAACCATTATTTTCTCCGTTACAACTAATCTCCGTTGAAGAAATTGTTACTGAAATTGCATTTGGTTCGGTAAATGAAATCGATTCTGTTTGAGTACAATTATTTGCATCTGTTACAGATACAGTATAAGTTCCTGGGGAAAGATTTGAAATCGTTTGTCCATTCATTCCATTCGACCAAGAGAAAGTGAAGGTACCTGCTCCTCCATTTCCTATGGCAGTAGCAGATGCATCGTTTGCACCATTACAACTAATATTTGTTGGTGAAATATTTACACTAATTGCATTTGGTTCAGTCACGTTAACTGTCTCCACTTCGAAACAATTATTGGCATCTGTAGCCGTAACCGTATAAGTTCCAGCGGATAGATTTGAAATCGTTTGCCCACTTGATCCATTCGACCATGCATAGGAAAAACCACCACCGCCGCCGCTTCCAAAAGCAGTCGCCGTTCCATTATTATCACCGCTACAAGAGAGGTTTGTTGAAGTAGTGGTTAGATCAATTGCATTAGGTTGATTGATAGAAGTGGATTCCGTTTGAGTACAATTATTACCATCAGTAGCAGTTACGGTATAAGTTCCAGCAGAAAGATTTGAAATCGTTTGTCCAAACATTCCATTCGACCAAGCATAAGAAAAACCACCACCGCCACCACTTCCAAAAGCAGTTGCCGTTCCATTATTATCTCCATTACAAATTACATTTGTCGAAGTCGCCAAAAGTGAAATTGCAACAGGTTGAGTGATCGTTACGACCTCTGTACTCGTACATAAATTTCCATCGGTAACTGTTGCGGTATAAGTTCCAGCTGACAAATTTGAATTTGTTGCTCCTGAACCACCATTTGACCAACTATAAGAATAACCCGCCGTACCACCTGATCCATTCACACTTGCTGAACCAGTACTATTGGCAAAACAATCGACATTAGTTTGATTGACCAATAATAAAGAAAGCTGGGTTGGTTGCCCGACAATCGCCGTTGTCGTTGCGGTGAGTGCTCCTGCATCTGTAACGGTAACAGTATAGGTACCTGCGGTCAAATTTGAAATAGTTGCTCCCGAACCACCATTTGACCAAGCATAAGTATAACTTGGTGTTCCACCACTTCCTTGTGCTGTTGCTGTTCCATCATTCCCTCCAAAACAACTTACATCGGTTGAAGTAGCTGAAATTAAAGGGGGAGAACTACCAGCGTCAATTGTTCCACTTATTGAATTAGTAATCGTCAAGTCACCGCTATTTCCGTTAGCACCATTTCCAAATAATGAAGCAATGTATAAAGTTATCACCTCTCCGTTTGGTGCATTGGGAGCTACCCAATCGAAGTTATAGGTGACGGAAGTTCCTGCTCCAAATGATTGAGCAGGATCATGCTCCACGTATTCTCTAACTCCTGCAGTAGTTGCCGCTACATTTGGATCACTTGTTGAAAGATCACCAGAATTATTATTGCTGGCATCTAAAACTACTGCTTGGAATCCAGCTCGAACAGGTGTTCCAGAAGTATAAACTATTTGAGCGGTCAAATTATAAGTTGTATTAGGAGTGATCGATGTTGGAAAATTTAATACATCGACAGTCCCTGCAAATCCATTAGGATTGGAATTATTATGGCATCCTGTACAAAGGGAATCGCCTGGAGCACCAGTATTTCCATTTGGTGGATTTCCTGAAAAGCCAATAAATAAAACAGAGAAAAGTAAGGTAAAAAAGAGAATGTAAATTTTGTTGATTTTTCGTTTCATGAATATAATTTTAAGATAAAAAATGAGTCCGTTTTTTCTGAAAAAAAATCAGAAAATAGTAAAATGATTATTTTGGTTTTGGGAGAAGGAAGTTCAAATTGGAAAAAAGCAGTTTTCCAAAAATGAATATTATTATATCTTTTATTTGGGACAATAGTACATAAGATCTTTAATTATATCTTCACGTCTATACGTGAAAGTGTATTTTTTGTACCAAAACTTGATGTAAAGCGGAATTATTTTAGAAAAAAGCAAGTAATTCGGTTGTCCAAAATAATTTGTTACTTTTCTTCAATTACCGATACAATGAGGTTGGGAAAAAGGCTGCGTGATAAAGAAAATCTAAAGAGAAAATAACTTTGAAGATGCTCTAAGTAGATATCCTTAGATTTTTATTTTTATTAAAAAAAGGTCTCAGGAAAAAGTAAAAATACTATATTGCATTTCTTAAAAAATTCCCATTCTTACTAAAATCGCCAAATGAACTCTTCTGTAGTTTCCTAAAAACTTTCGATTAAAAAAAAGAGATATCCTTTCCTTTGCTTTGGCAAGGTTTTTTTGATGTGACAAAATGGACAAAATTTTGTATTTCAAAATGGTCCAAAAGATTCTTGACTAACCCATACAATGATAAAAGAAAAAACAAATAGACCTATTTATTTTCCAGGTCTGACAGGACTACGATTCTTTGCTGCATTTGCAGTAATTATTTGTCACGTGGAGGAATTTAAATCTATTTGGAATATCCGAGAAACGAATACTTGGGATTTGCATTTCTTTTCTTTGATAGGGGAATTGGCGGTGACTTTCTTTTTTGTTTTAAGCGGATTTTTGATTACTTACCTTTTATTGGTGGAAAAAGAAAAAACTGGTACCATAGCTATGAAGCAGTTTTATATGCGTCGAGTGCTTCGGATCTTCCCACTGTATTATTTAATTGTCTTTTTAGGATTGTTTGTTTTCCCACAATTTGGAATTTTAGACTTTCCAGAATGGTCTGATCAGATTGATGGGAACTTCTGGGTGAAAGTTTTGATGTATACTTTTTTCCTTTCCAATTTGGCGATTGCTTCTATTTTTCCAATTCCCTATGTGGTTCATGTTTGGTCGATTGGAGTCGAAGAACAGTTCTATTTGTTATGGCCTTTTTTAGTCAAATATTTCAAAAAAACGTTCCGATTACTCATTGGAATTATTATCATTTATTTGATTTTTGCCAAAGGATTTATGTACCTCAATGACCTTCATCAAGGGGCTAATCGATTCTACCAAGTAGCAGCAGATTTCTTAAAATATACTCGAATTGATTGCATGGCAATTGGAGGAATTGGTGCTTATGCGATATACTTAAATCGAAAAGGTTTTTTAGATTTCATTTATCAAAAATATGTTCAAATTGGAATTTATATTTTCTCAGTTTTCTTGATTTTTGCACAACTTGAATTTGGATATTTTACCCATGAGATTTATGCAATTGTATTTTGTCTAATCATTTTAAATATCGGAAATAATAAAAATACTTTCTTCCAATTAGAACATCCCACTTTTAAATATTTGGGGAAAATATCCTATGGATTGTATATGTATAATTATTTGTGTGTCCGCTTGGCGATGATTGTTGTGCAGTATTTTTATGGAGAAAATATCTTACTTGGTTTTTACGGGAATGTATTGTTGTATTTTTTGTCAATTGTTTTTACGATTGTTTTATCTGCCCTTTCTTACGAGTATTTCGAGAAACCCTTTTTGCGATTAAAACATCGATTCACGATTGTCAAAAGTGGAGAGGATTTTCAAAAATAATAATAAAGTAATTAATTTTCCTTTCGTGAAAAAATGATTATTTGAATTGGTAATCAGGCGAGATGTGAAACTATAACGTTGAAACTCGTTTACCTAATTACCACTCATCATTTTATCCAGCCACTCATCACTATTCCAATAATATTTGATAATTTATCTTCTACATTTGAAGTATTACAAAACATCAAATATTTAAATATCATGAAAAAAATAATGGTTATTTTTCTACTAGCTATTTCACATCTTATCAATGCTCAAAATGTTTTAGGTGATTGGAATGGAGCTTTGGAAGTTCAAGGAATGCAGTTGCGAATTGTTTTTCATATTACTGAAGATGGCGAAAACTTGAAGGCAACGATGGATAGTCCTGACCAAGGAGCCAATGGGATTCCTGTGGATAAAGTAACGAGGAGTGGAAAAGAATTGACCATCGAAATGCCAAAAATGGGCATCAAGTATACTTCTACTTTGAACGAAGATGGAACTGAAATCGAAGGAACATTCAACCAAGGGCCGATGTCTTTTCCTTTAAAAATGACTCGTGAAAAAGTAGCTAAAAAAGAATTGGTTCGGCCACAAGAACCTAAAACTTTTGCTTACGAACAAGAAGAAGTAAAGTTTGAAAATCCCAAAGGTGGACATCATTTGGCAGGTACTTTGACGATTCCTCCCGGTGGGAAATTTGAAGAAGTGGTGATACTCATCACAGGGTCTGGTCCACAAGATCGAAATGAAGAATTGTTGGGGCACAAACCATTTTTAGTCTTGTCAGATCATTTTACAAAAAGAGGAATAGCTGTTTTGAGATACGATGATCGAGGTGTAGCGAAGTCAACTGGAACTTTCAAAGGATCAACTTCGAGAGACTTTGCTGACGATGCAAATGCTGCAGTTTCTTTTTTGAAAAAAAGAAAAGACATGACTGGAAAAAAAATTGGATTGTGTGGTCATAGTGAAGGTGGAATGATTGCACCCATCGTTGCAAGTGAAAATACTGATGTTGATTTTATTGTACTTTTGGCTGGACCTGGAATCAATATTCCTGACTTGATGAAGTTGCAGACAGATAAAATTTCGGAGGCAGAAGGTGTCGATGAAAATATGCGAACATTGAATGCAGTAATCATTGAAAATGCTTTTGGTTTTTTACATGAAAATAAAGGTATGAATAAAGATGAATTGCGAAACGGGTTGACAAAAATTTTATCGGATGGATTTGAAAGCTTGCCAGCAGCTGAGAGAGAAGGGGAGGATAAGGAGGAATTTATGGAAGGAGAACTTGCAATGATGCTCGATGATTGGTTCCTTTATTTTATGCAATTTGACCCGACTGATTATTTGACGAAGGTGAAATGTCCAGTCTTGGCGGTGAATGGTGAGTTAGATTTACAAGTGACTTCGAAAGAGAATTTGGAAGGAATCAGCAATAGTTTAGCGAAAGCTGGAAATAAAAATGTAACGATTAAGGAATTTAAGAGCTTGAATCATTTATTCCAAATAGCAGAAACTGGAGCACCTTCAGAGTATGCAAAATTAGAAGAAACATTTAATGAGAATGCAATGAAATTTGTGTCTGATTGGATTTTGGGTAGATAGTTTTTTGATCTTAACTCAACTTCGAGTCACCTTGTGAATAATAAAAGTAAAATTAACTTTTTCAAGATGATAAAAACAGGAAATAGAAATTTTTGGATAGCTCAAATCATTGGTTGGACATTATTTATGATGTCCAATTTCTTTGTGCAATCAACTGCAAATATTCCTTTTCAGTTGGTCGTGATGAATGCGGTTATTCCATTTGTGGTGGGGCTTTTGGTAACGACGAGTTACCGTTTTTTCATTAAAAATAAAAATTGGAAAAATTGGAGCTTTGGAAAAATGCTGTTGTTAATTTTGGGTTCAACATTTTTACTGACGGCAGTTTTTGTGGTAATAACTTTTGGTCTTTTTATTTTGATTTTACAAGTGGATAATTTTTCTGTTGCTACTTTTTTATCCAATTTTATGATCTTTTTTATGGTCATGTTGACTTGGAATATGATTTATTTTTGTATTCATTATTTTAATAATTGGACCAAAGCGGAAGTTGAAAAATGGAAGTTAGCTGCCGAAATGAAAGATGCTCAACTTGGTTCGTTGAAGTCGCAAATCAATCCTCATTTTGTTTTTAATACGCTAAATAATATTCGTTCGTTGATCTTGGAAGACAAGGAAAAAGCGAGGGAAATGTTATTAAATTTTTCTGATTTATTTAGGTATGCGTTGAAAAATACAGATCAATCAAAAGTAAGTTTGGAAGAAGAGTTGAATATTGTCAATCAATATTTGGAGTTGTTGTCCATTCAGTATGAAGATAAATTACAGTATAAAATAAATGTAGATGCTGGATTGGAAGCAGTAAAGTTACCACCGATGATGCTACAACTTTTAGTAGAAAATGCGGTGAAGCATGGTATTTCACAATTCAAAGAAGGTGGTTCTATTTTGATTGATATTGATCGAGGAAATGGATTTTTAAATATCAATGTTAAGAATACGGGAAACCTAAAAATGTCTTCTAAGCTAGGAGATAAATTAGGTGTCGGTTTGGAAAATATACGCAAGCGATTGGATTTAATTTATAATGGAAATGCCAATTTAAAAATGTCGGAAGTCAATGAATTTGTTTTGGCTTCGATCAAAATTCCGATGATATGAATAATTGTTTAGTAGTCGAAGATTCAAGATTGGCGAGGAAAGAGTTGGTTTCGATTTTGTCAGAGATTGATGTTTTTGATAAAATCATGGAAGCGGAAAATGGAGAGGATGCAAAAGTATTGTTAGAGAAATTTTCACCAGAGATAGTTTTTTTAGATATCCATTTGCCGGGAATGAATGGCTTTGAATTTTTGGAAAGTTTGGATCAAATTCCCAAGGTGATTTTTACGACAGCTTACGATGAAT
This sequence comes from Saprospiraceae bacterium, assembly GCA_045104975.1. Taxonomy (GTDB): domain Bacteria; phylum Bacteroidota; class Bacteroidia; order Chitinophagales; family Saprospiraceae; genus CAJQQY01. The sequence goes on along the minus strand of JBGCCY010000305.1, from coordinate 3,104 downwards.
ATGCGATCAAGTCATTTGATTATAATGCGATAGATTATGTTTTAAAACCAATCAAAAAAGAACGATTGGAAAAAGCTATTGCGAAATTGAATTTGGGAAAAACGAAAACGAAACGTTCAGATTTTCCTACCCAACAAATTTTTGTAAGAGATGGAGAAAAATGTTGGTTTGTAAAAATAAGTGATATTCGAATTTTTGAATCGGTCGGAAATTACTCTCGCATTTATTTTGATGAAAATAAACCCTTGGTTCAACGAAGCTTAAATTACTTAGAAGGTGTGTTGGAAGAAAGTACTTTTTTTCGAGTGAATCGACAACAGATTATTAATCTGAATTATATCGAAAAATTGGATACTTGGTTCAATGGGAAATTAAAAATTACGATGAAAACGGGGGAGGAGGTTGAGGTTTCGAGAAGGCGGTCGAATGAGATTAAGCGGATGTTTAGTTTGTAATTTAAAAGGAGTCAGGCGGTTAGGTTGGTCGCTCTACTTTCTGTCAGGAGTCAGAACGACCAACCTAACCGCCTGACTCCTTTTAATATTTAATACTTGTTGATTTAGATTGAGCAACATTATTTTTCTCTTTCGTTTCTTTTTTGAGCACGATGGATGTTTGGTTTCTGTCCAATTTAAAAATAACATTATAAGTTCCATCAGGTTCATTAGATAAGTCAAAATCAAACTCATTTAATCCAACTTGAAGTGGTTTAATTTCATTATAAACGACTTCTCCTAGATTTGTGGAGAAGCGACATTTTAATTCTCCTTCCTTGATTGAATTGATAAATATCTTATACTGATTATTAGGAAGTTGCTGTTTTTCCATAACTTTAAAATAACTCACTACCTTTTTCTCATCTGAAACAACTTTGCTATAATTAGATTCACCATCTTTTGAGATTGGTTTGAGTCTATAACTCACTTTTTTCAATCCCAAATCATCATCTTTAAATTGATATTTATTAATCTCATTTTCATCTTTACTATTAATAGAGCCAATGGTCCGATAATTAATTCCATCGATGGATCTTTCGATGGAAAATGATGAATTGTTTGATTCAGAAAAAGTAGACCAAGTTAGCATAAATCCTTGCCCATAGTTTTTTACCTGTAGTTTTTTTTCATATTGTACTTGAGACTGAGAAGTTAGAGAAAACAAAGTCATGAATAAAAGCGTAAGAATTGTAGAGGACTGAGTAATTTTTTTTATTTGCTTCATTGGGTATAAAATTTTTAAAAGATTTGGTTCAGATGTTCTTTTATTTATAACTTTTTGATTGCCAAATAGTTATAAATGTCGGGACTCAATTAGAATAATAAATATTGAAAAGTATGAATAGGGAAGTATTATTAATGAAGTTAGACTGTTTATGTAAATTGTAGTGTTTTATTTATCATAAAATGTGACGATCTAAATTGGGGGAAATTATAAAATAAGTGATCTATATAACCATCCTAAAATCTCAATAAATTGAGAGACTTTTTGAAGTTTTTCAAAGTAAAAGACAAAAGTTTATGGTTTATCGTCATCTATCTATCACATATTAAATTTTATTGTTGAAGAAATAATTTTTATTGTATTTTACGTATCAAAATTATATGATATACTATGTACTAAAATAAGTATCTTATTTTTGAACAACTTCATCATCCATTCATTTCAAATTGAACTAACCTAGTGTGTTTTTTTTAATAAAAAATGAAATTCATCTCGTATTTTGCGAGCAATTTTAAGAAGCACTTTTTTATACAAAAACAATAAATATGTACGGATTTACAAAAAGCTTTTCTATTACTATTTTCACTTCTATTTTTATTGGAATCATGGCAGTTGGATATTTGCAAGTAGCGAATAATTCTAACTCGATTGAAGAGGTCAATGACCAACAATTTTGTGCACATGATCATATGTTGCAAAAAGCAATTAATTCAGATCCTGCCATCAAATCAATTATCGATGGACAAGAAGCACAGGCTTATAATTATGTGAATAATTCAGGAAATCAAGCTGAAAGTTTCTTAGCGGATTTCACTTTGCCAGTTGTAGTTCACATTGTTCATCAAAATGGAGCTGAGAATATAGACAATGCCCAGGTTGATCAAGCGATTGCAGATTTGAATGCTGCCTTTGATGGATCATTTGGGACAGGAGTGAATACTGAAATTGAATTTTGTTTGGCAAAGAATAATCCTGCTGGAGATCCTTCAACAGGGGTGACGCGGGAGGAATCTGTGTTGACAAATGTGACTATCGAAACGGAGGATTTGTTATTGAAAGAAATTGATCGATGGGATCCTACAAAATATATTAATATTTGGGTGGTGGCAGATGTAAGTAGTGATGCATTGGTGGGTACGCTTCGAGGTTATTCCTATATGCCTGCTTTTCATGGAACGGATCGTGATGGGATTGTGATTGAGGCAGAATTTTTTGGATCGTCGCCTGAAAATTCTACGATCTTGGCGCATGAGATGGGGCACTACTTAGGATTGTATCATACTTTCCATGCAGGTTGCGGCAATGATAATTGCTTGTTGGATGGAGATAGAGTTTGTGATACTCCACCAGATTGGACTATGGCAGAAGCACCATGTGATGTAGATGAAAATAGTTGTTTTACAGATGCAGATGATACGAGTGCGAACAATCCATTTGCTACTGATGTAAATGATATGCGTGAAAATTATATGGATATTAATCCATTAGAATGTTTGACTGCTTTTACGCAAGGACAAGCTGATCGGATGACATTTTTTGTCAATGGGCCAAGAGTTAGTTTAACTGGCTCGACAGTTTGTGATACAGACTGCGATACTCCAATTGAAGATTTGTCATTTAATCCAGGAAATGATACGACGATTTTTGCAGGAGCACCACAAGTGTTTTTTGCAAGTACTTCCAATAATGCGACTACTTTTAGTTGGACATTGAACAGTTTAGAAATTGGAACTAGCGCCAACTTAGTTTACCAATTTAATACTCCTGGAACTTTCACGTTGACTTTGACTGCTGGAAATGCAGATGCAGATTGTACAGTTGATTATTCTATCGAAGTGACTGTGGTGGATTGTATTGGAAGTTCTCATGTGGATGCAGACACA
>JBGCCY010000304.1:0-7775 GCA_045104975.1 Saprospiraceae bacterium | reverse complement strand
ATATTTTTCAACATATCATTCAACTTATTTGCATACGGACGCATCTGTACAATTGCATCTGTTGCCCGTCGCAATTTCGCTGCCGAAACCATCTTCATGGCTTTGGTGATTTGTTGTGTCGATTTTACCGACGAAATTCTATCTCTTACTTCTTTTAAATTAGCACCCATGGTTTTGAATTAGATATGAGTGATAAATTATAAGCAATGAGTTTTTAAAATTCATTACTTATAACTTATCTCTAAAAAAACTATTTATACTGAGCAGACATTTCTGCTGCTAATTTTGTTACAGCACTTGTTGCTTCATCTGTTAACTTACCTGCTTTGAATGAGCTTAATACTTCAGGGAATTTTTGCTCCAAAGTAGTTAAAAATGTTTCTTCAAATTCTTTCACCTTGTTAACAGGTACATTTTGAAGTAAACCTTTTGAACCTAAGTAAATGATTGCAACTTGCTTTTCTACAGACATTGGAGAGTATTGCGCTTGCTTCAAGATTTCCACATTCCGCTCTCCTTTTCCTAAGATGGCAGTTGTTGTAGCATCCAAATCAGAACCGAATTTAGAGAATGCCTCTAACTCTCGGTAAGATGCTTGATCCAACTTCAATGTACCAGATACTTTTTTCATCGACTTAATCTGAGCGGAACCTCCTACTCGTGATACTGATACCCCTACATTAATTGCAGGACGTACACCAGCGTTGAATAAGTTTGACTCCAAGAAAATCTGTCCATCAGTAATCGAAATTACGTTAGTTGGAATATATGCAGATACATCACCAGCTTGAGTTTCAATGATCGGCAATGCTGTCAAAGATCCTCCACCTTTTACGATTGGTTGTCCTTTCGCATCTTTTGCATTAGCCAAAGATTCAGGTAAATCATTCATGCTTCTTGCGATCTCATCGTTAGCAATGATTTTCGCAGCACGTTCCAATAAACGAGAGTGTAAGTAAAATACATCTCCAGGATATGCTTCCCGCCCTGGAGGTCGTCTAAGCAATAATGAAACTTCACGGTATGCAACTGCTTGCTTTGATAAATCATCAAAAACAATCAATGCAGGTCGTCCTGTGTCTCGGAAAAATTCTCCAATTGCAGCTCCAGCGAATGGTGCATAGAATTGAAGTGGTGCTGGATCAGCTGCAGAAGAAGATACAATTACAGTATAAGCCATTGCTCCATTTTCTTCTAAAGTTTGGGCAACGTTGGCTACTGTAGATGCTTTTTGACCTGATGCTACATAAATGCAGAATACAGGTTCTCCTCTGTCATAAAATTCTTTTTGATTGATGATAGTATCAACTGCAATCGCAGTTTTACCCGTTTGACGGTCACCAATAATTAACTCCCGTTGTCCTCTTCCAATTGGAATCATAGCATCGATTGCTTTGATACCAGTTTGAAGTGGTTCGTTTACAGGTTGTCTGTAAATTACACCAGGTGCTTTTCTTTCGATAGGCATTTGGTAAGTCTTTCCTTCGATTGGACCTTTACCATCAAGAGGAATTCCAAGTGGATTAACTACTCGTCCGACCATACCCTCTCCTACTTCAAGAGATGCGATACGACTAGTTCGACGTACTTTAGAACCTTCTCGGATACCGTCACCTGCTCCTAACAATACAACTCCTACGTTATCTTCCTCAAGATTCAATACAATTGCTTGAACTCCAGTTTCGAATTCTACTAACTCTCCAGCTTGCGCTTGAGTAAGTCCGTAAACACGAGCGATACCGTCACCTACTTCTAGTACAGTACCTACTTCTTCGAGTTCTGCAGCAGTTTGAAAACCAGATAATTGCTGCTTTAAGATTGCGGATATTTCATCAGGTTTAACACCTACCATAATCTTTAGATTTTATGATTAAAAAATATATTTATTTGAAAAAGTCAAATTCACAAAGTGACTTAGAGTTACATTGTGAATAAAACATTATTTTAATTTACACTTCCAGTTAACTCTTTTTTGAGTTTTTTCAATCGTGTTGCAACACTTGCATCATACAAGCTATCTCCTACTTCTATTACAAATCCTCCAAGCAATGATGCATCTACTTTAGTTTCGATTTCAACAGTTCCTCCACCTTGTGTCATTTCGGAGCGAATCTTATCTTTAATCTTCCCTAAAGTCTCTTCCTTTAAAGGAGTAGCAGAAGTAACAGTTGCACTTGTGATGTTTTTGATACTTCTGTATTGATTAATAAATTCTTCACAGATTTCAGGAAGATATTGTTCTCGACCTTTGGTCAAAACAATATTGGTAAAAGCCATAGTCATTTCATCAAAACTTTCTCCAAAAATCGCTTGAATAATGCTACGCTTTTTGGTTGCATTGATGATAGGACTTTTAAGCATCATGAACATATCTCTATTTTCGTTGGCTGTCTTGAACGATTGAATGTCGCCCAAAATAGTTTCCAATTTCCCTTGCTCTTGAGCCAAGTCAATTAAAGATTTTGCATATCGTCCAGCTAATTTTGCTACTGACATTTTATTATTGGTTAGTAGTTGATTTAAAAATCAACTGATTAACTTAATTTTATATTTTTAATCAATTCGTTAGCCAACGTTTCTTGATCTTCGTTGCCTGTGAGTTGTTTTTTGATTACTCGTTCTGCAATAGCTAAAGCGATTAAACTTGATTGGTTTTTCACTTCAGAGATAGCAACTTTCTTTTGATTCTCAATTTCCATTTTAGCGTTGGTCATAATTCTCTCCGCTTCTTCTGTCGCTTTCACTTTTGCTTCTTCTACAATTTGATCTTTAGTAGCTTTTGCATCTGCAATGATTTGTGCTTGCTCTGCTTTGGCAGTTGCAATCATTTTTTCATTCTCTGCTTTTAAGTTAGCCATGTCGATCCGTGCTTTCTCTGCTTCATTCAATGCTTCTTGAATATCAGAGTTTCTTTGACCCAACATTTCACTCATTGGCTTCTTTGCAGCTCTAATAAATAAGAACCAAAAAAGTAAAAAGATACCTGTTGTCCAAAGGAACAAGCCATAGTCAGGATTCATTAAAGGATTACCGTCTAGTAAAAACATAATTATATGATTATGACTTTAAGATTAGATCTTAAAGTTTAGTTTAATTTTATATCATTAATCAACCCGTTTGCAAAAGACTCATTATCATCTTTTCCCATAAGTTGTTTTTGAATAACTTTCTCAGCGATTTCCAATGCAAAAATACCAGAACCTTTTTTCAATTCAGCTAAAGCAGAAGTTTTTTCTGCATTGATTTCAGTTCGAGCGCTGCCAATAATTTTATTAGCTTCTACTCTTGCTTCATCTTTTGCCTCATTGATAATTTGATCTTTTGCAGCTCTTGCTTCTTTCATGATTGCAGACTGTTCTGCTCGAGCTTCGCCCAAAAACTCAGCACTTTCTTCTCTAAAGCTTTCCATCTGTGCCCTGGCAGCTTTCGAATCTTCCATTGCTTTTTGGATACTATCATCTCTTTTTTCCAAAGCATCAATAATAGGCTTGAAAGCAAAGTTTCGCATAATTATCCAAAACAATCCAAATATAACTAACGTCCAAAGAATCATCCCTGGATAAGGTCGTATTGGTGTAAATTCAACTAGTAAAAACATTTCTAAATTTTATTATTTATTAAAATAACTTTTTTTGTGAACATGAATTCCGCCACCAACCGTGACGGAATTCAGTTCTTGCTTTTGCTTCTTGGTGGATATTATCCTACCAAGAAAGCCATTACGATTGCAATCAAAGCAGCACCCTCTACCAAAGCGGCAGTCAAAATCATGTTTGCACGGATGTCACCTACAGCCTCTGGCTGACGAGCGATTGCTTCCATAGCTTTAGCTCCGATGTTACCAATACCGATACCAGCACCGATAACCGCTAAACCCATTCCAATTCCAGCTAATGAACCCATAATTAAATATATTTATATGGTTATAAAAAAAGTTAAAATTCTAATTAATGTGCAGCTGCATGATCGTGATCATGTGCTTCTTCCGTTGATGCGTTCAAATATGCTGCTGTCAATATTGTAAATACAAATGCTTGGATAAATGCAACCAATAATTCAATTGCCATCATAAACATTGTCAATAAAATCGAACCTATAGAAGTCATCCATGCAACGCTCTCTCCTGCTCCTTCTTTTGCTATAAAAATCAAACTCACAAAAATCACCATTACCATGTGTCCCGCAGTAATATTTGCAAACAAACGTAACATCAATGTTACAGGCTTGATAAATACTCCAAGAATCTCTACAGGTGTTAAGATGGCAATTTTCAACCATGCTGGTACTCCTGGCATCCACACAACGTGTTCCCAATAATGAGCATTTCCACTAAGATTTACAACAAGGAAAGAAGCTATCGCTAATACTAATGTTACAGAAAGACTTCCTGAAACATTTGATCCTCCAAAGAATGGAATCTGACCAAATAAGTTTAACCCTAGAATAAAAAAGAAAATTGTCAATAAGAATGGTAAGAATTGTTTCCATTTATTTCCTAAGAAAGGTTTAGCAACCTCCTCTTGAATAAAAACAACCATTGGTTCAAAAAATCCTTGAATACCGGTTGGTGCCTTTCCAGCATTTGTTTTATAAAGTTTTGCAACTCTAAAAAAGGCAAACATCATAAACAAACAAACTAGGATCATACTCAATACATTTTTTGTAATTGAGAAATCATAGAATGATGTAAAACCTCCTCCAAATACTCCAAAGTCCCAAGCTGTTTTATCTTCTAAATAAAATTTTTGTCCATTCTTTTCAAAGTATGAGACTTCTTTTTCTTTTCCATCAACGGTTTTTGTTTCATGATGAAAAAGGTGAGTCGCATGCCCTCCGTGATCATCGTGTCCGTGATCACCTGCGATAGACATATGACCTTCCAGCATTTCAGGAGTTGGATTTGTAATTCGGTTAACTGTTCCTCCATTCAATACATACCCATCTACAATATCACTTCCATCTCCATGATGCCCAACAATGTGGAATTTACCAGAAGAGAACATAGACCATTTCCCAGTATCTTTATTATATAAAATACAAGGTAATGGAAAGCTCCATGGCCCAATGCTGTAAACATTTGCATCCGCAATGTGATGAAATGCAGTTGCTTTAGCATCAAATTTTTTATCGCTTCCTCCTTCAGCCTGAGCAGTTTGAGAAAATGCTAAAAGAAGTCCAAAAACTAACGCAAAAAATATCTTAGATAATTTCATATCGATCTGTTCAAAAAAGTGAATCTGAAATATATTTTTTCTCTTTGTAAAAATTTGATTTAATGAAGTGCCAAATAAAATTTTGTGGCTCCATTAAAAATCGGTGCAAAGGTAGTTATTCCTTCTAGTTTTTAAAAGCTTAAAAACTCTTTTTTACACTTATTTTTGATTTTTTTTTCTTTTCCTTGGCCTTTTTATCCACATTCCTGCTTTTTAGGTTTTTAATAAGAAAATGGCTAACACGAATTATATCGCATTAGCCATTTTTTATATTTAAAAATTCTACGAGTTAATTATCTCGCAAAATTTACTGCTCTAGTTTCTCGAATTACCGTTACTTTTACTTGCCCAGGATATTGCATCTCATCTTGGATCTTTTGAGAGATCATAAACGATAAATCTTCTGCATATTGATCAGTTACTTTATCACTTTCAACAATAACTCGAAGTTCTCGACCAGCTTGCATTGCATATGCTTTTTGAACATTATCATGAGCTAATGCTAAATCCTCTAATTCGCCAATTCGTTTCAAGTAACTTTCCAAAATCTCTCGTCTTGCTCCTGGACGTGCTCCTGAAATAGCATCACATGCCTGAACGATTGGAGAAATAATATTATTCATTTCAATCTCGTCGTGGTGTGCTCCAACCGCATTGCAAATCACAGCATTCTCACCATGCTTTTCACAAATCTTCATCCCAAGCGGTGCGTGTGGCAATTCAGAATCCTCTTCCGAAACTTTTCCAATATCATGCAATAGTCCTGCTCGCTTAGCCATTTTGACTTGCTTAGGATTCAATCCTAACTCAGCTGCCATACTTGCACATAAATAAGCTGTCTCGATAGAGTGCTTTAATAGGTTTTGACCATAAGATGATCGGAAACGCATTCGTCCAACCATTTTCACTAAATATGCATTCAATCCGTGAATGTCTAATTCCATCACAGTTCGCTGTCCAATTTCGACAATTTGCTCGTCGAGTTCTTTTCGAGTTTTTGCTACTACTTCTTCGATTCGAGCTGGGTGGATTCTTCCATCAGCAACCAATCGTTTCAATGACAATCGACAAACTTCTCTTCGAATTGCATCAAAACCTGAAATGATAATTGCCTCAGGTGTATCATCCACAACAATCTCTGCTCCTGTTGCCGCTTCTAACGCTCGAATATTTCGACCTTCTCGACCGATAATCTGACCTTTCAAATCATCTGATTCTAAGTTGAAAACTGAAACAGTATTTTCAATCGTGTATTCCGCGCACATTCTTTGAATGGATTGGATGACGATTTTTTTAGCTTCTTTGTTGGCATCAACTTTTGCTTGAGCAATTGTATCCTTTACAATTGCCATCGCATCCATTTCAGCTTTTGATTTTACAGCTTGGAGTAATTCTTCTTTTGCATCAGCTTCACTTAAATTAGCTACTTTCTCCAATGCTTCGATATGCTTCTGATTCGCATTCTCCAAATCCTCTTTTTTCTTCGAAACAATTTTTAATTGCTTGTCTAAATTTTCACGAATCGTTTTTAACTCCGCTTCTTTTCCTTCAACATCAGCTTTTTTACTATCTAAAGATTGTTGCTGACTTTTGATTTTGTCTTGCTTTTGCTTTAAGCCATTTTCCAAATTCTTAATCTCCATCTCTCGCTCTTTCATCGCAACCTTTTGGTCACCCTTGTAACTTTCAAAGTCAGATTTCAATCGAGAAAATTTGTCCTTTGCTTCGCCAATTTTTTTACGTTTGATAGTTTCGTTTTTCTTTTCAGCAGCAGCTTCGATGTCTTTGGCTTTTAATCTAGCGGTAGTAATTACTTCATCTGCTTTTCTCTCAGCAGCTTCTATTTTGGGTTTGTCTGAAGATTTTTTTGCTAAAAATCCTCCAACTACTCCAACTACTAATGCTACGACTATTCCAATTATGGCTTCTAGTCCCATGTTGTTTTTAATTTATTTGATATATGAAAAAATAGATCTGGAGTGATGTGCTTAATTATGTATGAATAAATATGTTTTTTCGTAGCGACTTAAAAAATCACTAAACGAGAGCCGATTCGAAGAATCGTACTACAACATTTAATCAAACATTTACACACAGAAGAGAAAGGATGGGAAATTTTATCCCAAAAGAGAATCGAGCAATCCATCTAATTGATGAATTTTATCAGAAAGGTCAGCACCGGGGGTCATTTCTTTATCCGTTTGTGCCTTGTGAAAGTCAACTGCGTAAGTTAGGAGGGTCATTGCTAGACAATCTTGTTTGTCTTTTTTGATATAAGTCAACTGAAATTTGTTGATTTTTTCATTGACATCCTTAACGATTTTACGAATTGTATGCTCATCACCTGCCTTTATCTTCAAAGGGTATGGGCGTCCTGCAATCAATACGGTTATATTTAAGGTGTCTTGTCCTTCCATCACTTTAACTGTTTTTTAGTCGGTCAATACATTTATCAATATCTTTGATGTATTGTTCGATTTCTTTCCTCAATTTCTTAGAATGCTCGGGGTCATCCTCTTTTTTCTCCTCTAAAGCTAGAGTCGTTTTCTCTAACTTATTTTC
>JBGCCY010000303.1:0-6804 GCA_045104975.1 Saprospiraceae bacterium | reverse complement strand
CATGGTCAACAAACGACGCCTCGTTCGCTCGTCCAATTCTTTCAAAGCATCGAAAATATCAAAAACTTCTCGGAAGAACTTCCGCTGATTCAGATGTTAGGTTCTTCTTGTTTGGATGAAGAAACGGTGGTTTCATTTATTACTTTTATCCAACAAAATCTTTCAGAGCTGGTTAAACCTGAGCAAATTTTAAAAACGAAAAGCTTTGAAAATGATGTGTACAAACATCTAAAAGGAATTGTACAAAAAGAAGTTTTGCGAGTAGATATTATTGCAACAATGTGTACCCGTCTAGTCAATTATCTCACGTTGAATGATATCAAACCCAATAATGATGAAATAAAAAATGTACAATCTTTTATCAAAATGGATATTATTCCTAATGATTTGAGATTGTCGATGCTGCAAGATTTGGTGAGTTCTCCTAATGTTTCGTTGAAGGCGGTGATGCAAGACCATGAAGTTGCGATGATGTTGTTGCAGAAAATGTAATTAAAAAACAGTTTATAAATATTCTCAACTAAAGATTATGCTCGCACCAATTGATTATACAAAAAACACAACAACTGGATATTTTTTCAAACGAGATGGTGAATCTATTCATCTGAATATTGAGCACCCTGAGAATATTTTATCATACACTTCACAACTACCTAAACTTACTTCTGTACATCTCAATTTTAGCAAGACCGCATTTAAATCTTCTAAAATTTCTTACGAAGAAATATTAATGGAAGTTTTAGAAAATACAAAACTCACTAGTTTAATTATTTCGATAACGAATCAAAATATTAAATTTCCTCCTTCCATTATTAACCATCCTTTGATTAGTATAAAAATAAATCGTGTTGAATACATTACGAACTTAGCTGAAATATTACCCCAACTTCACGGGTTAGAAGAACTGATAATTGGTGGTGGTATTTGTCAACTTGGTGAGTCTTTTCCAACTTTACCCAATCTTAGATTTTTAAATATTGCTTGCAAAGAAGTACATTCTTTGAATCAACTTTCCAATTGTTCTAAACTAGAAGAAGTGACAATTTCTGGTTTAGAAATTGAGCAACTTCCTAATGGTTTCTTGCAGCTTCCTGAACTTCGAATTTTAATTTTACGGGGATTTAGCAAATTACAAAAACTACCAACTTTAGAAAAAGCTTCCAAGCTTGAAAAACTGACGCTAACAAATTTTCCATGCATCGATAATATTAATATCGCTTTTTCTAATTTGCCAAAATTAAAAGAAGCACACCTGTATTCTATCGGCACAAATTATGAAAAGATTGATTTCCCAATTGAACTAACTAATTGTACTCAACTGAATCAATTAACAATCGAAAATCTTCCGATACATTCATTGCCAATAGAGTTGTCAAATTTGACTCTGCTCGAGGTATTTCATTTTTCCTACTTACCACTTAAAGAAACACCCAATGCTTTTCATTCATTAAAATCACTTAAAGATTTACGTGTTAAAATTTGCCGTCAACTTAAAAGTGTAAAAAACTTTGAGGCATTAAATAATTTAGAATTATTGGTCTTGGAGGCATTGGATGAGTTAGAGCATATTGATATAAATTTTTCAAACTGGAAAAACTTAAAACATTTCTCTTGCAACTCATTACTTAAATTAAGAAGTATTGATTCAACGCTAGCTTCAATTTCAAATTTGGAAACTATCAGTCTTTCCAATCTTCCATTATTAGAATCGCTTCCTCCATTTTCAAAAAACAACTTATCTATCAAATCAATTGGTCTAAGTGGAATTGATTCAATTAATAAATTACCTGACAGTTATGCTGAATTAACAAATCTAGAAAGATTAGACTTAAAAACTGATAGTATCAAATCTCTTCCAGAGAATATTGGACAACTACAAAACCTAACTCACTTTACCTGCTTTGATAAAAAACTAACTTATATTCCTTTATCAATTGTTGACATAAAAAAACTGTTGAGAATTGAAATTTATAGAAATCACGCTGATGATAAAGAAGTAACTTCAGCAGGAGAAATTTTTCCGTTGTTAAAAAATATAGATGATCAGGAATTAAAACGAGCCATAATTTATTGGATTGGAAATGCTTATCGACACCTTCCAATAACTGATAACATAAAATTAAAAACCTTAGAAAGTTTAAGTCTTCCCATAAAAAATTACGACTTATTTCTTTTGCAAAAAATCCATTATCTCAATCCAAATAATTCCCCTGTTGATATTTCTCAATTAAAAAAAGAAGACAAAGTTTGGATCAATGGAAATATTCAAGGAACAAAAACCGATTTAAAAAATAAATTAAAATCGTTTGGACTAAAAGTGGTTAACAAATTTTCTGAGGATATCGGGCTAGTTATTTTAGGAAAAAAACCAAGTATTCCTACAGGGCTTTTTAAGGATTCTATTCTTTTTGCCTCACAACTTGAAATCGAAAAAATCAGTTCTCAAGTTAATCCAAGGCTTCTAGAAAAAAGTGATGTACCTCCTGAGTTTATCCAAAATTTACAACAACTTCTTTGGTCCGATGATCCTCAAAATGAGGCTATAGCGTTGGAACTAGTGAAATCAAACGGACTTCCTGAAAGTGTCGAAGAAGATTTTTTATTATCTGCCAAAGTGTGTAAAGACAAAAAAGTAAGAAGCCGAATTCGGACTTTTTTAAAAGGAAAAATTAGTCCTGTCAAACAAAAAGTATTATCAGTTGGGGGTGCTCATTTTGCAGTTCGTAAATTAATGTACACCCTACCAAAAGAACCTTTAACTAAAATGTATTTTTCTCAATTCAAAAGAAATGGAGATTGCGTCAAGGAATTTTTAAACCTTGACCAAGGAGAACATTCGGGAAGAAATGAAGTTTTTCAGGCTCATCTCCCTACCCTACTTTCCAAGCCGAAATATGTAAACGAATACATGTCTCTACTGGAAGAAGAATGGAATATCCTTTTTGCAAATCCGATTTTCAAGGGAAATTTAAATCGAATTAATATCAGTCTGAATTTTTGTAAATCAATTCCCTCCACTCTAAAAGAACATGTTGGAACTTTAAAAACCTTGGAAATTAGAATCCCAGATGAATTTGATTTTTCGAGTTTATATCCTTTTTCAAAACTTACAAAACTACAAGTCAATTGTCAAAAATCAGGTAAAGTAATTGTTCCATCTGGATTGGCACAACTTAGTAATTTGAGGGAATTTAGCATTCAATCTTCACATCCTATTTCTATGCCTAAGGATTTAGCTGAATTAAAAAAATTGAAGACTTTGAATATTGGTTTATTTAAAAACAAAGAAGAGTTCAAAGAGCAATTGGCACATCTTAAATATTTTTAAAAAACGATCAGGATGATATTTTAGAAGAGGTAAAATTATATGATGATTAAAAATTTTAAAGAGGAAGACGAAAAAAAAGTAATTGAATTATTAGCAAGTAATCAACCTGCCAATGATTTAATCGCATTGGAAATCATCAAACATTCCCAAGATTTAAAACCACATTTGGGGAAATTGTTAGTCATACTTTCAGGTGCAAAAGATGATGCCGACTGGGTTTATAGATATAGCTATGTTAAACCATTTATCAATTCTCAGGCTAAGGAATATTTAGAAATCAATCGTAGACATTCTCGTAATTATAAATTATATCCAACTAATTTTTTAGAATATTTTGGGAGGAAGGTAGGTGTAGATATGGCTTATATTGAATTTCATAAAGACCCATTTAACGCAGGCACTTTTTTACAACTTGAAGAAAGAAAACATCCTAAGAGAAAAGAGGTATTTCAAAAATTCTTGGAGCAAAACTCAACAGAAGGAAATGTTCATTGGATAAAAGTAAATGGATTATATTTTAAGGAGTTGGAATTACTTTTAACCAAATTATTTAGTATTTCAGATTTAAATCCGATTCCGCATTTGAGTTTTCTTAGTTACAAAAGTAAAGAGGTACCACAACTACTTTTTACTAGAAAATATGTCAATGTACAAATTGAATTCAACTACACTAAACCTATTTTCCCTTCCTTTATTTTCCAATTAAAAGGAGTGCAAAAGTTGACGCTTCCATTTTATAATAGTTGGAAATTCCCAACTGATTGGAGTGGCTTAGATAATTTAAGAGAGATCAATCTTTTTGGTGCAGATAAAGGTTTTGTCTTCAAAAATTTAGACTTCATTGATGCATTACCTTTGCTTGAAAGAATTCAACTTTCCTTGCATTACCTTGCTAATCCAATTATTCTAATTAGAAAACGGTTACCTGATATGCATGGATTCCAATTCAAAAATGATCTTGGTTTCCCTATAAAGCTTCCAGTAAATATTATCCTTCAAATAGCCGAAGCACTAGGTAATTCAGATTTAGATAATCAACAACGAAAATTTTATTTTAAAAAATTCCTTCACCTCAAAAAGTTGGAAGATGCGCAATGGTTCCCTTTAGACGATCGCAAAATTTTAATAAATGTTCCTCATCTTAAACTTCAAAGAACATTAAAAGTTAGATTAGAACAAAGAGGAATCAAAGTCATTGCAAAGGAAATAAAAATTTATAATGAGGAAGACGAAAATTTATATCGACTGATTTATTCCAAAAATCCTCAAAATGGTTCAGTAGCATTTGAAATAATCATGAACAAAGAAAATCCAAAACGTTATTTACCTACCTTATTAATTCTGTTAGCAGCATCAGAAAAAGTAGAAGATGCCGAATATAAGTTAAAATCAATCACACCATTTTTAACTGCGAAGCAGCAAAAATATTTGGGCAGTAAAATCCAAAATTTAAAAGGTAAGCATTATCAACCTCGAAAATTGCAACGATACTTTGACCGAAAAACATCAATTGAATATGGTTATATTAATTTTCAAAGGACTGGTATATTACCATTGGTTTTTTCTTTGGAAGAATAATTCGAATATAAAGTAACAATACATTTACATGGACACAAATATTTCAAATTCAGACCACGAAAAGATATTTTCTCTAATCTATTCTAACTCATTACCAAATGATAAAATAGCATTTGAGATTATTAAGAATTTAGATTCAAGCGATTTATTTATGTGGCCATTGATAAGTGTTGCGCTCACTTCTGATGATGATTTTCTGTCCAAAAATATTGTAACATTCTTTTCTGAACAATTAAAAACTCGCCATAAAGATTATATTCGGATAAGAAGAACCTATAGAAAAGATAACCGTTTACAGCATCCCTCATTATTAGAAAACTTCCATCATGAGGCAAGAGTTTCACTTACTTATACTGAATTCCGGAGATCGGGGGATTGTTTAAATGATTTCCTTTGCCTAGATGATGGCACTCATCCTGATCGAAAATCTGTCTTTCAAACTTTATTGAATAAAAAACATTGGGCAAATCCCTATTTAATCATCAATGGAATGCTTCCTGATGAAATGGAAATTTATGCAGAAAAAATTTTCAATTTAAATAACAATTCCACCTATCGAAAAATTGAATTGAACTATTTAACATCTGATAAGATACCCGACTTAATTTTTACAAAAAATTATGAGCAAGTCTCCATTAACTTAACTGAAGATCAGGAACATTTCCCAACCAATATTTTTCGTTTTAGAGGGGTCAAAACTTTGCGGATTAAAATTTATCCTCATTGGAAAATACCGACAGACTGGAGCGCTTTTTATGAGCTTAATAACTTAAGTTTTGATGGTAAAGATTTTGTCTTTACTAATTTTGACTTCGTGGATTCTCTTCCCAAACTAAAATCTATGGGAACAGGATATCATGCTTTATCGAGTCCTGATATTTTACTTAGAAAAAAAATAGTTCCACTTTCAAGACACGTTAACTTTATTTCAAGTGAAGGATACGAATTAAATAGTCATTATTCTGCCACCTTTAAATTAAAAGAACATAAAGGTTTTAAACTTGCTGGAGCTATAGGCAAATCAATTCTTTCCCATGGAACACAAGTTTATTTTTTCAAAAAATTAACGGCTTTAGAAAATTTAAAAGATCTAGAAAAACTTCCGCTCAATGAATTAATTGCCTTAATGAATGTGAGTTTTACAGAACTTAGAAATATTGTCCAAAAACAATTGAATGATATTTGTGAAGAACAAAATGGAGTCTCTACCTTAAATGTAAAGTCATTGTTACATATCGCAGGAACGCCTAGTCGAAGGAAAACTGAAATCAAGAAAAAACTCAAAGAATTAAATATTTCATACACAGACAAACTAAATGAGGACATTACTCATTTAATTATTTGCAACAACCCGAAAAAATATAAACAACTGATTAACAGAGACTTACAACTTATTTCCGAGCAAGCACTTTATCAATTATTCAAGGCGAATGCCCCAGATTTTATCGAAGCAGCTGTTTCACAAGGAGATGATTATATCAGCACTAATATTCTACAATTCATTAATAGTGATAATGTTCCAAATGTTTTAGTTGGCTTAGAAATGTTGAAAAATGGAGGAGTTCCAAATGATTTGATTGAACCACTATTGGTCGTTTTTAAAACTTGTCCTGACTCTAAAGCAAGAGGAATTGCAAAAAAATTATTGCTTCATCATGCACCTGCAGAGTGGTTACCTTTGATTAATGATACTCAAAGATTTACAGGAATCAATGCTAATGCAAAAGCTCAAGACATCAATAAAAAATTGGAAAAAATCGCTAAAACAAGTTCGAGAAATTTAGCAGCACAAATGGCACTGATGTTTCACAAAAGATATAAAAAAGGATTGCGTTATATCCTCTATCATTTTCACAAACCTTGTCCAGAAAGAACGGATGCATTACTCGCCATGATGG
>JBGCCY010000302.1:0-6831 GCA_045104975.1 Saprospiraceae bacterium | reverse complement strand
AAGATGTGGATTAGCTTATTTTTGGTGGGTTTTATCGAAAAAATGATCTGTGGATTTTTTATTAAATTTATATTGAAAAACAATTCTCAGATATTGATGTTAATCAGAAAATAGAACAGTTGATGAAAAATAATCCATTTAAAAAATACTCCGATAAATATTCCGAAATCAATTTTTGGGAAAAAATAAAAAACTACGCAATTCAGGCTGGCCAAAAAACAGTTTACACCGCACTCCTTTTATATTACGCTTTCAAAAGATCGGACACCCCAGCTTGGGCCAAACGAGTTGTTTTGGGAGCACTTGGATACTTCCTTTCGCCAATAGATGGGATTCCAGATTTGACTCCATTTTTAGGTTATACTGATGATTTAGGGGTGTTGAGTTTTGGATTGGTTTTGATTGCAGGATATATTAATGATGAAGTGAGAGGAAATGCTCGCAAACAAATGACGAAATGGTTTGGAGAAATTAATGAGGACGAATTAAATGAAGTCGATGACTCACTTTGATTTTTTTTTAGACGCTGACTTTTATGACTTCCTATAATTTTTTTTTTGCAAGCAAAAAACATGAAGAGTCATAAAAGATCATCAAAAGTCAGCGTCTAAAAATCACATCAAAAGTGTTCTCATTTAAAAATATGCATAACTAATTTACCTTCCTTTCCACCCAATATAAAATCTCTTCGTACCCTTTCTTATCTTTTAGAAAATCGTGGAAATCATTTAAGATAACTTTGGGTGTCGGTGACGAAACCAATTTTCTCAAAAACGATAATATCTTCTTTTCCGTAGGATTATCATTTCTTGATTTCTTTAAATATCGAGTTGCGGAAGTAGTTTCATATTCAGCCAACGTTAGAATTTCTTTTTCAAAAAATAAAATAATCCGCATGATCCTCGCTAGAATTTGAATATCTGTTCTATTTTCAAATTTTGGTTGGTTGATAATTTCATTGACTTTTGCTTCTGCATCATCAAATTTCTTTTCCAATAAAAATGCAGCAGCCATGTGAAATAGAAAAGTCAACCTTCGATTCAAGGTAAGATTCGCTTCATATTTTTTTAATAACTCATCCAAACTTGGAGATAACTCAACCATCTCATCAAATCTTTTTCGCTTAAAAGCATACAGCATTTTTCCATAAAAACGATATTGTTCTAATTGAATATTCAGCGCCCGACTTTTCGCTTTCCAATTTTCAAGTACTTCAATTTGTTCTTTCAATTCTTTTTCTTCGCCAAAAGCATAGCAATAATTAATATAATTATTTAAAAAACTTAAGTAGCGCTCTTGATATTGAGTATCGTTGAGGAGAAAAGAATTTTGTTCAAAATAATCTAAAACAGCTTTCAAATGTTCCGCTCGAGTTTTCCAATCTCTCGAAATATAATGATACATCGAATGCGTGAGATGATAATATAATTTCATCTCAAGAGACGTATTCATCGAATCTATTTTCAAAGGAAGAATTCTTTGGATTTTAATTTGAAGATCTTCGTCAATGATTTTACTCGCTCCAAAATTTTTCGCTTCTAAAAAAACATCTTCGTAACAATCTAAAATCTTGAGTTGCTGATTGATTCGATCTAATTTTTTTTGACTTTCATTTTGAATCTGAGCGAGCGATGTTTTCGTTTCGTTTCGTTTGAATTGTCGAGTAATTCTTCTTTCCAAAAGTAAAATTTCCAAAAACTGAATATCGTAATCATATTTCTCTGCAATCTTTTTCGCTTTGGAAATAAGTTGCAATGTTTCTTTTACCAAACCTCTTTCGTACAACAATGAGATATTTATCATCAACTCTTGCAACTGAATTCGAGGGGTATTTTGTCCATGGAAATTTCGAAGACTTTTTAAAATAAATTGATACAAGTAATTTTTTTCATAGGAAAAATTCTTTTTAGCAATCACTCCTACTAACTCTGTTTCAATTAATTCTTCTTGGTAAATATCATTCTTTGCATATTTTACAAAAGCTTCAAAAAGTTGCATATACTTTTTATTCTCTGTTCCATTTTTATTGGAAAAGAGTTTTATATATCTTTTTTCAGCTTGATTTAAAGATTTTATCAGAAGAAACAAGGTATCCGATTTAGCCATAATCCAAAAATTTTAAATGAAATCAATACATTAATTAACTGATAATCAGATCTTTATATTTTAAAAAGAACCTACTTAAAACCAAAATAAAATTTAAATGTGATTTTTTTATCATTTAACTTTAGTCTAGATTTGTATTGTAATTAATTATCAAGTGAGCCATTAAACAATCATGATTATGAAAAACATTATTTGCCTCCTGGCATTTTTAACCTCATTCAGTTTTATTCAAATGAGTTGTGGTGAAAAATGCGAAGATTGTCCCGACCAATCATCTGACAAAATTATCGTCGATGAAGTTGACACCGCAATTGTAAAAAAAGCAAATTACATCATCGTCGATGAAGTCGATACTGCTTATGTCAAAAATGCGAAATACATCATTATCGAAAATGCAGATAATGCTTATGTAGAAAATTCTAAGAAAATGGTTTTATCAGGAAATGTAAATGCCATTATTGTAGATGAAGTCGATACTGCAATTGTAGTTCCAGCGACTCCCGAAAACCCATTAAAAGATGTAGTCAAAGAAGTCCGAGATGACGAAGATGATGATGATGACGAAAACGATGGAAAGAAAAAACAAAATTAAAAATATAACAACACTCTTACATAAACGTTTCTCCTAGAATTTACTCAACCTTCACTAAAGTCCCCTTTCACAACATTTTTTATTCTATGGTAAGATGGTTTCATTTTATCTAGGAACTTTATCGCTTTGTTCAAACGAACAAACCTATCAACCACACATTTTAACAAAAAAACTTTGCTAGCATTTTTTGCAAAAGAATGTCTTTTGCTCAATCCTTGATGATGTCTCAATGGATAACTAACTCCTCATGCCTTCATCAAAAACCAAATAGAAAATAAATTTTTTAAATCCGTCGTGGTTTGATAAAATATCAAAAGACTTCGACACCAAAAACCAAATGTTATGTCTAAATCAAAAGGACGAAGTAACTTCAAAGTTACCATTTCTCTTAATTCCTTAAAACCAAATGACGAACGCCCAAATGTGGCACTTTACACTTTGGATGATCAAGGTAATCCAAGTAAAAAAATTGCAACGGCTAACGGCAACGAATTATTAATCCCAACACTTTTAGAAAAAAAAGAAGCAAACATCGCTTTCGGACCAGATGTTGAAGATCCAAAAATGATTACTTCAGATATGTTATTGAAGTACTCCGCAGCACAAATTATCCCTGAACTTAGGAAACGTCCCCTCTTAGAAATTCCACAACTGGAATGGGGACGTTGGCTTTGGAATCGAGTTTGCGTCAGCGGAAAAGTTCAAAAATGTAATTGGTTTTTTCCACCGATCATTCGACCAACACTTCCTACTGTCAGGCTTTCAAACTCACCAATTGTTCCTTCCATTAATTTGGGAAATACAAAAGTGCAAGAAGCTTTGAATCGATTGACTCCACCAATTATCACCAAATGTTTTCCTTTGTGTCATGGTGTGGTGGAAGTTTACAAACGAACGATCTGTTGTGATATTTGGCATATCATTCCACGAATTCCAGAGTTGATTCCAGAGATTCCAGAGTTGATTCCACGCCCATTTCCAGATCCTCCGTTTCCTCCGATTCGACGAGCACCTCGAAATATTCGTTTGGCAAAATCGGCTATCGAACCAGCGAAGCAAAATTTCATGGATGAGAAAACTGTTAATGATTTGAAAACATTAATCGCTTTTCCATCAGACCAGCAGAAATATGATTTCATTATTGCACGCCCTTATTTAGTTCATGTGCTTTGTCGAAATCGAACTGTAACAAAAACAAGATTAGGTCAAACTAATATTGGTTTGGATGGGAAATTTACTTTCTGTTTTAATCAACCGTTTTTACTTCAACCAGTTTGGAGAAGATGCTACACGACTTATTTTTACAAAGTAAAACAATGGATTGGCGGTCGGTACATTTATGTTTATGATGGAGAAGCAAAAAATGCTTACTTCTCTTCATCTCAAGAAGCGGTGCTTTCTACGTATCATTTTTTAGCAGAAACTTGCGATGATTACACCCCTCCTACAACTGGCCAAGGCAAACGTTATGTGATGCTTCAAGCGATTGGAGATACTGATACTTATCATTTGAAAAGTCCCATGCAAATAAGTGCAACTGGTATCAACCAAGCTCTGCCATCCAATGCTGGGCTGCTTGATTTTGGTGGACAAACAGATTGTCCTTTGGGAGCAACATTAAAATTGTTACTCTATATTGATCCAGACATGAGTAGTGTAGGCGCTCGATATTACAGATTTAGTATTGTAAAAACTGATGCAAATGGAAATGCCATTGGAGCACCTCAGATTTTAGATAAGGAAGTGGCTTGGAGAAAATTTATCAACGGAACTTTTCCTCCAAAATTAGAAGCAGTTGCACTTGGACCAAAATTGATTGGTGGCGAAGAAGGATTGTACCAAATTCCTTATGTGAATAATTCGAACAAGTGGTTGGGAAATCAATTTCACTATGCGTTGAATACGACAAGCTTTGAAGATGGTAACTACAATTTGATGGTTGAATTATTCGACAATGCAGGTAATCGAATCAAGCCAAATGGTTCAGCAGGTGCAGGGAATGGAACTGATTTTCATTATTTGAAATGGGAAGATTCTGATGATACAGATGTAGTTAATTTTGCTACTTTGATTCATAATATTCGAATCAACAATAAGAGTTGTTTCGCTGATATTGAAGACCTTCGAAAAGATTATGTACCGAATCGGGCAGATTGTCAATTTATGGTTGGAGATGCAAGTTCGACATTTACCACAGGTTTCAGAGCTTATCATGAAGATGGATTTATGAAAAATTTCCAATTGGATTATCGAAAAGGATTGAATGGAAGTGATGTTATTTTTGATTCAGGAAATGACAATCATCCACCTTTATTAGATGTTGGAGATCCTGCAGTTTCAACTCCAGTTCGATTTGATACGATGTTGGCTGGAGCTTCAAAATGTACTTTCTCACTCGATCTTTATGTCGAAGCGAAGCACACTAATGGGGTTGGATTTATTCGAGGTTACGATGCAAGAGATGAAGCTTCTTTTGCTTTAGAAATTCAATAATATAAAATAGCACCCTTATTTAATGAAGAAAGCCACTTGCGAAATAATCGTAAGTGGCTCCTTTTTTTTAATATAAATTATCATCTAAAATATCAGAATGAATTGAACCTTGTTTTTTATCATCCTTCCTTACTTTTACATAACCTCTATCCACCTTAATTATCCATGTAAAAAATGTAATAAAAATAATGTGTAAAAAAATAAATATAAATGACTTGGTAGATAACTCCGTATCCTCTATGGAAAAAATACCTTTCAGTATTATCATTCCAACAATTATTGATAAAATGTTAATCAATAAATTTAAGACTAGTTCGCTATTTAAAAAAAAAAAAAAAAAGCGGTTTATCAGAATGAACACAAACCACAGAGGTGTAGAAAGAGAGAACACTAAAATAGGGCCAAAAAATAAATTCCTCATAAAATCACCTACACTCAAAACTTCATTTGGTTCGAATACAACATCCCAAAAAGCAAATGTAGGAGTTAGTAAAATACCGAATAACCATATTTGAATATTCTTTTTTAAAAATTTGTCTTCAAGTGTTTTCATATTTCTATTGTAACTTTCTTAAATCCTTAATCCGACTCAACTTCCCTCCTACACTTCTCGGGATTTTTCCAAATTGCTTTAACTCCACTTGCATCGACAATCCAATATTATTTTTAATTTTTCGACTCAACTGATTGGTCAATTTTACAATCAAATCCTTTTTCCCAAAACCTCGTCCACCTAGTTTTTGAGAAACTTCTGGTGCAACTTCTACTTCTAATTTTACTTCATCCATGGTCTTTTTTCGAGTGACAATTAATTGATAACATGGAGCCAATTCTGGAAAACCTTCTAACAAAACTTCTACCTGAGTATGAAATAAATTCACTCCTCGAATAATCAACATATCATCTGCACGTCCTTTGATCGAACTCATTTTTACATGGGTTCGTTTTGCACCTTTATCATAATGAAGACTACAAATATCATTTGTCCAATATCGCAAAAGCGGCATTGCCCCTTTCGTCAAAGTGGTAAAAACTAAAACTCCCTCTTCACCATACGGCAATGGTTTGCCCGAATCTTTATCAACTATTTCTGGAAAAAAATGATCTTCCCAAACATAACTTCCTGTTCCCTTTTCTTCAAAATCTTCTTGCGAAACTCCTGGTCCAATTATTTCACTCAAACCATAAATATTCGTTGCCGTCACATTCAAACCTGCTTCCACTTGCGAGCGAATTGTCTCTGTCCATGGTTCTGCTCCGAGGATCGCATACTTAATAGGAAGGTCATTTGTATCGATTCCACGTTTGACACATTCCTCCGCTAAAGTTTGAGCGTAGGAAGGAGTGCAACAAATTACCTCAGGTTTAAAGTCTTGTAAAATCATCAGTTGTCGATCAGTCATTCCACCTGAAACGGGGATGACTGCCATTCCTAATTTAGTTGCTCCGCCATGCATTCCCAAACCTCCTGTGAATAATCCGTAGCCATAAGCGTTATGTAATTTCATTCCTTTCTGTGCTCCTGCTGCGACTAAAGAACGCGCGACCACTTCATCAAAAATTCGTAAATCTTTTCGATTATAACCTACGACAGTTGGTTTTCCTGTAGTTCCACTTGAAGCATGAATTCTCACAACTTG
>JBGCCY010000301.1:0-21596 GCA_045104975.1 Saprospiraceae bacterium | reverse complement strand
GTACCTCCGCTGATAGGTAAGTACCATAATTTATTTCCTTGTGAAACATAAAATCCACCCTCATTATCATAGATAGTTCCACCAATCCCACTAATTGCTGGATCCCAATCTGTACTCGTAAACCAACTGTCATTCACCGTTCCTGCAACTGGGTCTATTTCAAAAATTCTTGGTTGACCAAAATCAGTCACATAGTATTTTCCATCAACAATTGATACCGTATGTCCTATTGAACCTGCTGGTAAATCCCATTCACCTGTTTTGGTTTGGCTTGCTATATCATACTCCACCAACTTAGCTGGACCAGGTGCTCCTCCTGTAAAATCTGCATTATCAAGTATGCTCAATAATTTCGTCCCATCACTTTTCAATCCCCAAGCTTGGGTATAACCTGCTTCTGCATCAGCAAATGTCTCACCTGTGGGATTGGCTAAACTCAAATCAAACATCTTCACCGTCCCATCTCCTAATCCACTTACGTAAGCTATGTTATTAGCTATCACTATGTCTTCTGGGTAAAAATCTAAATCATCTGTCGTAAGGTTCGACGGTATTTGACCTACCATGTTTATTGTTACGAGTAGTAGGATTAATACTTTTAGAAAAAATTTCTTCATTTGAGTTTAAATTTTATAAAAAAAATTATCAAAAAAACTATTGTCTATAAATTAAAATTTACCATTGTCATTCTTCCATTCTGACTTCGGTGGAATAGGGGCAATCACATCCCAATGCTCAACGATTTGTCCATTTTCTAATCTGAATAAATCATAATAGGCAGTTGGTTCTTTCCCTAGCTTTCCTTCGCTCATGGTAAGAATAAAATTTCCTTCGCCTAATACTTTATGAATTTTGCTATATTCCATCATCATCCCTTTTTCAGCCATCATCTTCATAGCACCACCTAGACCATCTAAGCCATCAGGGACATTAGGATTATGCTGTAAATATTTTGTTGGATTGATGTAGGTAGCAATTTTATCCATTTGACCTTTCATAAAAACATTCTCCAAAAGGTCTTTTACGGTCTGCTTATTTGATGCTGTTTTTTCTTTATCGGTTATATCGGCAAATCCATCTGTTTGAGTTCTACCATTTGGATTAGGTGGCTGTACTTCAATTAGGTTATCCCAATGTTCTACGATCAATCCATCTTCAAAACGAAAAACATCGAAGCCAATTTTTGGTCCAAAAAAATCATATTCGGTATGTGTAAAAACATAATCTCCATCTTGGAATGCACGGACAACTTTTGCTTTAAATCCTTGTGGTGGAGCATGTTGCATGACTGCTCCAAAACCTGCTAAACCATCAGCAACGCCCAAATTATGTTGGATATATTTATTAGGATTGATGTAAGAAATCGGAGTTTGATCTCCTGTATTAAAACTATTAAGTAGTGCTACTACTTTTTCTTTGTTGGTTAATTCCATGTTTAAAAATTTGTAACGTCCCATACTCATAGAGTTTTGGTCCATTGCTTGCATAAATTCTTTAGATATTGGTGCTTCCATGAAGGGTTGTAAAGAAGCGTCAGAAAGCGTTTTGCTTGCCCAGTAAACGGCAACTACTTGCCTACCCGCTTCATTCACCCCTGTCAACCTTTGTAAAAAACCTTTTCTCTTTCCAGTAAAATCAGTTTCCACTCTTTGATTTGTTACATCAAACTTAGTCATGTCAGTATCTGGTTTTACGTCAAAAGCCATGATCTCTACAAATCGACTATCTTCTGCATTAAAAGATTTATCCATAGCATATCTAGACATCTTCATAGTCGGGCCATCAATCATTTGGGCATAATCAGCGACAGAAGCATCGCCCATAAATTTATTCATTGAAGCACCAGCATCAGCTAAACTTTTCCAATAAACCACCACGACATAATTTCCTTTATCATCAACCCCGCTTTGGCGTTTAATAAATCCTGGCTGCTTGCTTGTAAAGTCACTTTCTACCTCTGCATCTCGTTTGGCAAAAATCATTGAATTTACATTTGAATTGATGTTGAAAGTGGTGACTTCCATTATTGTTTTTCCGTTCATAATTGTTTTAGAATTTTGATTGGTTGCACAACTGGTCATGAACAATGACATTACCAGCAGGAAAAATGAATTTAAATTGATTCTCATTTTTTTTAATTTAAAGTGATTGTAAAACTTTGATCAGGATTGAAGTCATAGCCTTCACCAATTTCAACTACTAAAACTTTATCAGAATCAATTCTAAGGTTTACGGCAGCATTACTTGATGTAAATCCAGTTACCTCTTGCGCAGTATCGAAAGTCAAGTAATACCTATCGTAAGTATCTGCTTCCAATACTCTAAATAAAGTTCCGTAGTTCGGGTCATCCGCTAGAGCTACTACATCGAAAGAGATTGTGTTTTCAGCAATGTCGATGTCATATAGATTTAATAGGTAGGCAGGGAATTCAACACCAGTACTAATATCAGCGGTTGCGGCTAATGAGCCTGCAGGTACTTGGAATAAATCTTCGACTGGTAATTCAGCTCCTTGGGTAAATGCAGTAGACTGAAAAGTATTAGTTACTGTTACGCTTGAACCTAAGGTGATAGGAATGATTGGATCATCATCATCGTCCCCACAGGAAGTAAAAGTAGCTAGTGATAATAAGAGTCCTAAAAACAAAAAATTAAATTTTGAAAATTTCATTGAAAATATTTTAGTTTATTAATACCCCAAAGGTATCGGAGGATAAAATATCAACAATGGTGAGAATGTTTCAAAGGACTGTCAAAATGGGAAAGAATGACTAATGTGCTTGGCGAAACACTTCTGGTGAGCTGCCTGCAAACTTCTTAAAATACTTGAAAAAATTGGTCGGGTCGCTAAACCCACTAATATAAGCGATTTCTTTTATGGAATGGTCGGTACTGATTAACAGTCTTTTTATCTGCATGATAGTTCTTTCATCAATAAAGTTTTTAGCGGAGGAACCATTGACGATATTATTTACAATGTTATTTAGTGTTTTGGTGGAAACACCCAGTTTCTCAGCATAATACTGGACTTTTTTACTCTTAAAACAGTTTTCCTCTACCAAATTTTGGAACTCTATAAACCGAGACATATATTTTTTCCTTTCCACAAAATGTCCCTTTTTAGCTTTGATCCGGAATAATTTTGTAATCACAATATGTAAAACACTTCTTGTTATACCAATAGAAAAGTTGTCTTTAATATTATATTCCGATTCCAAGTGTTTTAATAAAATGGTAAAATCAGAAAACTCTACTTCATTATTAAACTCTATTTTTGGAAAACTTAATGAGTCGTTGAACAATTGCATCGACTTCAAGGCTTCCATTCTATTCAAATGACTTATGATAAAATCCTCCGTAAAAACTAATAAATATCCTTTAACATTAGGGCTTCTAAAAAATTTGTGAATTTGGTCTTTTCTGATTAATAATACTGTTCCTGATTTATAGCTATAGTCTGTAAAATCAATGGTGTGGTAGCCTTGCCCTTCATAGGCAAAGAAAATAATGTAGAATTTTACGAGGTGATTTTTTCCAATATCATGGTTTAAATCTCTTTCTAAGAGGTCTTCAATTTTGACAATATCAAAGTAGGATTTTGGGTTGTCTTGGTTGTTAAAATTTATTTCTTGTAGTTCTTTTTTCATATTTTTTCTCACATAGTATTTATTAATAATACGCAATTTATGAAATTATTTCTTCACTACGAGTACAAATTGTGTATCAAGAAGGAATGATTCTTTAGTACTGATAATAAGTTGTATCAGTATGAAACTCCTCAAGTTTGAATAAATTGTTGGTAGAATTGCACCCTGCTTAATTCTGCCCTCTTTATTTCACTTTCGATATATTCGCCATACCTGTTCCATTTAGATTTTTTTTTGGTGTCCGTAATTACATTGTTATTGAATACCATTACTTGACAAAAAAATTCTATTATTGGCAAAAAATGATGTTCCATTAAATCAACCATTTAGTCCAGCAAATTAGAACTGATGTTTCGTAGAAAAAGAGAGCAAAGATTTCGTGTCACTAAGGAAATTTAAAAAACAGATGAAAGAGAAATTGGATAACCTCTATCGGATGACTTGTGTCTGAATAGCATCCGGTGGAATTGTTAATTGAACAGCCTCTGATTCACAATACAATTTATACTCAATTTCTATATCACTTTGATTCATAATGATGGTGACCAAACTTCCATATTCATTCAAAAATGATGTACTTAAAAGATGACTCCTGCTAGTTGTCGTACTGACGATAGAATTAGTTTTCGACGCGATATTAAGCCTATCCTTTAGTGGTTCATACTAAAGAATAGGCTAAGTTTTTAATTAAGATTGAGATGATGAAATGGATATTTTAATTATTAAAACTGACCATTTTCTAATAAACCAAAGTCTGCATTGCATGTGGTAAAATCTCTTCCGTCACCGCTTTCATTCCTATGTATAATTTATAACTTATTTTCTCATCAGTTGGATTCATGATCACCGTTGCCATTTTCCCATTTTCATTTAAAAATGAAGTAGTTTGTAAATGACTTCTACTCGCAACTGTACTAATCCTTTTTGCATTCGGTCGAATGAATTTTGAAAAATGGCCAATGTAATAATAGGTAGGTGTGTAAACTAACTCACCTGTTCCTGTATCAGCATGGATTGGCGCAAAACATAAATTCATCACATGATTCGGCCCACCTGTTTGATCTAATAATATATTCCAATCCGTCCAGATTACCGTTCCTTGGTTAAAATCATTAATCATCGAACGGCCATAGCGTTCTGCATTTGGCCAATATTGATATTTCTCAGCGTCAAAATTTTCATTGCAACCTTCGGTAAAAACCAGATTTTTATCAGGATAAGACTCTTTAATATTTCCTAAATTCGAAAACATTGGTGTACTTCCAGTCCAGGTTTCATACCAATGAAAACCAATTCCCCAAGCATACTTGGAAGCCTCTGGATCATCAAAAATGGTATTCGCTCGATTATTGATTAAGTCTCGATTATGATCCCAAACAATAATTTTTTTATCACCTAAGCCTTCTTTTTCTAAAGTTGGTCCTAAGTGGTTTTTTAGAAAATCTCTTTCCTCCTCTGCGGTGTATATACATGACTCCCATCTTTGAGTAGCCATCGGTTCATTCTGAATCGTCAATCCCCAAATTGGAATATCTTCATTTTCATAAGCCTTAATAAATTTAGCATAATACAATGCCCATGCTTCATTAAACTCTGGTAAAAGCTTTCCACCTTGAAGCATATTATTATTGGATTTCATGAACGCAGGAGGGCTCCACGGACTTACATAAAGCGGTAATTTTCCGCCAGCCATAGCAGTCGCTCTTTTTATCAAAGGAATTCGAAGTTTTTTATCAGGCGCGATATTAAACGTTTTTAATTCCTTGTCTTCATCCGAAACATAGGTATAACTTCCTTTACTAAAATCACAACTATGGATATGCGTTCTAGCCATCGTATAACCAATTCCTTCGTCAAGACTGTAGTAAGCCTTTAAAAATTCTTCTTGTTTATCTTTTGATAAAGTGGAAAATACAATAGAAGAAGCATCTGAAATTGCGCCTCCAATTCCCTGAAAAGTTTGAAAGGACTTATTTGGATTTACAAAAATAGACACCTCCGTTTCTAAAGGTTGCTCAGCATTTTTAAAAACCTTATTGGCAGTTGGGGTTAACTTTAATTGTGTATTCTCTGCTGTATTAAATACCTGAACAGTTTTGCCATCGACAGAAAAGGACTGCTTATTTTCTGTAAAAACAATTGGTTTTTCAATTTGCTTTTCTTGGTTGTTTTTGCAACTGATTAAAAATAAAGTGATGCAAAAAATGCTAATAATCTTTCTCATTAAATTATCTATTATTAATGTTATAAAAATTTAAACAAAGATACAATCATTTCTAAAATCGCAATCCATATTCAATAATAAAAGAGTAATAATTGAATTATGTTTTATTCTTAAAATTTTAATTGCTTTTTGGTCTATATTTTTCAGGCATTGCTCTTTCATTTCCATCTCGTACTGCCATATAATGTGAAGACATAATTTCGATTCCTGCTTCATTAAAAACATCTTGAATATTATCATGTAAATCAGAATAGATACGGCAAGGTCTAACTTAGATTTATTTCTAACCACGGCATCATCCAAAGTAACACTTGCAATTACTTTTTTCCGATGATAAAAATCTGTACTTGACCCACTATTAACCAAGGTCAAACTATCAAATTCAACTAACGGTAATTTTGCTAATTGGAGAATATTTTGGCGAACCATATCAGCTCTTTGCTGAGGAGAAAATGCACCAATTTTATTCTGAATAACAAATAAGGTGTCTCCTTTAAAAACTATGGGAGCTGAAGCGAAATTGGTAGTGGATATTTCCTGCCCGTAAGAGATAGAAGAAAGGAAAACTAATAAGGAAAGAAGAAAAAAGGGAAGAATTTTGTTCATTAATTAGGTTGGATTAATTCGTTTTAAATAAACTGTGATTGATCGTTTTATTCTTATCAATTGGATTTTAAACTCAGAATCTAACTCAAGAATAAATTAATCTGTTCGAAAAATGATCCTTTCAAAAGAATAGGTCTGCCTATGAGAAACTAAGATAAGTTATATTATAATTTATTTCAATATTTCACTAAAAATATTATATGCGACGAAGTAAAAGAAGAGAATAGTTGATGCCTCACACTACTTCAGCATTAGTTTATTGGTCCTTTAGCCATACATTATTATCGTATTAATTATACTTTATTTTTCATCTAAAATCCGATTATCAGTCAAAAGCAAGATTACTAATTTCATCAATTAAGTAAATATAAGGTCAAAAAACAACTAAATATTTTACCATTAGCATCATTTAGGAGCACCTAAAATGCCCAAATATTTCACTATTTCCTATGAAAAAAAAAATGATTTGACTTACTTCGCACCTTAAATTCTTTTTCAATTCAATTTGGCTTCTTTTTTTCTTATACATCGATGAAAACGCCGCCGCATTTAAGGGGTCGCAATCGTTTTTTGCGACGAAGATTAAAGTACGAATCAAGCAAAAGTTGAATTATTAAAATTGAATTAGAAGGAGTAAGATTTCAAAATATAATAAACCATGACAGAAATTTTTCAACCCATCATTAAAATAATTGCTGAGGATTTTGAGATTCCTCAATTGGGTAAAAAGCGAAGAATCACCGCTTTGTTGCCTTATGATTATGAGGAAACAAAGAAAAGCTACCCCGTTTTGTATTTACAAGATGGGCAAAATCTTTTTGACAAAAATGCGCCTTTTGGAAATTGGGCTATTGATAAAAGCCTAGGAGAATTTGCTAAAATCAATAACAAAATCATCGTAATTGCTATCGACCACGGAGATGGGGAACGAATTAAAGAATATACGCCTTTTTATAAATCTAAATTTGGTAGACCTCAAGGGAAGGAATATATGAAATTTGTTACAGAGACTTTAAAACCTCATGTGGACAAAACTTTTCGTACCCTACCCGACCGAAATAATACTGGACTTGGTGGCAGTAGTTTGGGAGGATTGATTAGTATTTATGGTGGAATTGTTTACCCAGATGTTTTTAGCAAACTGATGATTTTTTCTCCTTCCCTTTGGATTGAACCTCGATTGCATATTGATGTGATTAAATATTTTGAACCACAAGATGCTAAGATGTATCTTTATGCAGGTGAAAATGAAAGTAAAAATTTAGTGGCTAATGTTCAGAAATTTAAACAGTCCGTTGAGCAAGTCAGTCAAAATAAAGCTGATTTTCAAATAAAATTAGAGTTGAATCCGAAAGGAACACACAATGAATATTATTGGCAATTGGAATTTCCAAAAGCATTAGAATGGTTGTATTTTTAGCATAAAAAAAAGCCACATCTAAGATTAGATGTGACTTTTTTTTTTTATATATCCTCCTTTCTAAACAGTCGCATGAAATTCCTCATTAATTCTCTCCGCATAATTATCCAACAATTCCAAAACTCGCTTTCTAGTTTTTGCTTTAACGATCATTCCAATATGATGATCTTTATTCAGTCGCCATACAATTTCTGAATCTGTAAAACTAGAATAATCAGGCTGCTGAAATTTGGAAAGTGAAACTACAATTCCAGTATAATCTTTTTTTACTTTTGGTAATTTGTAAGTTTCATTTTTCAACTCCGCAGATTCCAACTTTGCCCATTCTCCCCATAAATTTATTCCTGACGAAAACTCAACCATTTCTGCTAAATGTGCTCCTCCTACTCTCGATGCCGTTTCTAAAAAATAAAATTCTCCATCTTCATCAGCTCGGATAAACTCCGTATGCGATGCGCCTAATTTCAATCCAAAAGCTTTCAACACTTCCTTATTCATTTTTTGAAGTGCTTTATCTTCATCACCTCCCAATTGTAAAATATGTGACCGAAAAATTCCTCCTCCATGCGCTACCTCAAATGGCGTACTCAAATATTTTGACGACCGAGCAAAAATAGTTTTAGCATCTTTAGCCAAAGCATCCACATGATAAACTGCTCCTGCTTTAAATTGCTCAATCAAAAAATTATCTCGCCTATCACCTAAACGATGAATAGCTTCCCACAACTCTTGTCCATTTTTCACTTTTTGAATTCCTTCTGCTGATGCTTCACCACGAGGTTTTAACACCCAAGGTGCAGGCACCTCAGCAATGAATTGATTTATCTCATCATCATTAAATAAAGCTGAAAATGGAGGAACTTTAAGACCTGCATTTTTTGCTTTGACTCGCATCGCTAACTTATCCCGAAAGTATCGAGAAGTAGTTTCGCCCATACCTGCTATTCGAAAATGCTCTCGAAGTGCTGCTGCTTTTTCTACATCAAAATCATCCAAAGCGATGATGCAATCTACCTGATTACTTCGCATAAAATAAGCTAATCCTTTTTTCAAATTAGACATATTCCAAACCAAATTATTTTCTTCTTCTACGAAAAAAATATCATCTAAATATTCTCTTTGCCATGGTTTGTGTTCCAACTTTTTTGGCGTAACAAGATAGACCTTGTCGCCAGCTTCTTTGCAAGCTTTATAAAAATCATGTCCTTTAAATTCGCAGGAAATACAGAGGAATGTTTTACTCATTTTTTTATTTTTTTGGTAGAAATCAGGTATCGGATACCTTTAAGGTATCCGATACCTAACCGACTAATTATTCTTCAAAAAAAGCGACACTTGCGCCCACCCAATCTTTATCTTTATTATATTTTACACCGACCATCAGACCTTTACTTAATCGAGCCAAGTTATTTATGATACGTGGATGAGTGGCATCTTTTTCCCAAATCATCAACATTCTAATTTCGCATTTCGCAGGGTCATTTGGCGTTTCGACGACTGGAGCATACGCTACTTTTCTTTGTAAAATATAATTCTCAGGATCATTAATCGCGTCCAAATCGTATTTATTTAAATTGATAATTACACCTGTTCCAGCAAAAGAATACAATGGTTTTAAAACATACTCTTCCAAGTCAAGATCTTTATAATCAAAGTCTTTTAAGAAATGTGTTTCTGGAACATATTTACTTTCCAATAATGGCAAAGTATATTTACTAATTCTAAAAAACCAATTCGGATGTCCAATCCATTCTACGTCAGCTTCTTCCGTGAAAATAAACTCTCTTTGCAGTTCTGAATAATTAATCAATTCATCAAAAATGACTCGATTAAAAATTTTCTCCACTTTAATTTTCTCCCCTTTATCATTAAAGTAAAAAACTTTTTTCCCTTCCTTTTTTAATTCACTTAC
Source organism: Saprospiraceae bacterium (assembly GCA_045104975.1). Classification (GTDB taxonomy): domain Bacteria; phylum Bacteroidota; class Bacteroidia; order Chitinophagales; family Saprospiraceae; genus CAJQQY01. The sequence goes on along the minus strand of JBGCCY010000301.1, from coordinate 11,787 downwards.
ACATTTGATAGCAATACCTAACTGTGCTGCTGCTTCCCAAAAATCAATTTGAGTTACTTGTTGATGAGGTTCTACTTCTAGCAAAATGACTTGCTCTGGAGAACAATCGCCCACAATATTTTTCCGAAGTAACTCCAAGTATGCTTCAGAGTTTAAACCACCAAAAAGATGTGTGTAATTTTCTGGAATTTCAAAATTCTTTTTGTAGCTGTTGGCTAATAAATTTTGGAAAAAATAAAGCGATGGAAATCCTTGAATTTCAATAAGCTGTGGAGATAAGTTTCCTTCCTTATCTATACAAATCCCAAAATCCATTTGTAAAAACAAAGTATGGTCATCTTCATTTGGAACGTTGTTTTTTGGAAGTAGAGATGCTGCCGTTCGGCTTTTAAAGTCATCTCGGCAAAGCGTTGTACTAATCTCATTACACGCTTCAAATAATTGTTCCTTTAAATCTTTGTCAATAAAAATTGGCGTTTCCGCAATCCTAAAATTGGGAACATGATCGTGAGCTGCATAAATATCATCAAGAAATGCTTGATATTTTTCAGCCGTAAATTGATTGTTATAAGTAGTTCGAATGGAGGAATTCATGTTTATAGATTGGTGCAGGTTTCGTATAGTTATCGAATACCTTAAAGATATCCGATAACTAATAAAACCTAATTATTTTGCAAAAACGCCTTCTAGCAATCCAATGGCATTGTCAATAAATTGCGGAAGTAATTCACTATGTGTTTTCTGGATTCGTTGAGGATCTTTTAAGTCATTCATCATTTGTTCAAATTTTTCCAAGCCATGCTCCTCAATAATTTTCTGCTTATTTTCTTCTTTGGAAAAATGATCCAACATTCCTGCTGGGTCTGCCTCAGGATGAAATTGTACGCCAAAAAATTCTTCAGAAAAACGAACTGCCATGATGGCTCTTTCAAAATCTACGTGAGGTCTAATCTTTTCAAGTGCAATAATTTCTGCACCTAATTCATCTAATTTTTCTTGATTAGGATTCACCACTTGGTAGTCTCGAAAATCAGCTGCGTAAAATGGATCTGAAAGATTTTTAAAAAGTGAATCCAATTGTCCTTCAGCGGTTTTATGTACTGGAAAAATTCCAAACGATTTAGAATGTCGTTTAGTAACCTCTCCTATTTGAAACAAGTGACAAGCCATTTGAAAAGAATGACATATAAAAAAAACGTGCTTTTTCTTCTTATTGAGATTATGTTTAGCATCTTGATTCCATAACCATAAACTATAGATCAATTTGTAAAATCGCTTATCCCAAACACCATCTCCTTCCAACGGATGACCAGGACCACCTGAACAAATAAAAATATCAAAACCAGTATCTGGCAATTCATTTTTCCCTCTTAAATCATATACCGCCACCTCAGCAACTTCTTGATAATTAGTCAAAATCTCTTTGATACAACGCATACCCTGATTCGGTTCTCCATTGTACAAATCCAATACCGCTATTCTTACGTTTTTTTCCATGTCTAACTTTTTAATGAGTTGTCGGATACCCAAAAAGTATCCGACAACAACCAAATTAACTTACAACTTTCGTAGTTTTCTTACGAGTTGTTTTTACTTTTTTAGTATTTGTAATTGCATTGTTAATAAATGAACCCCAAGTCAAATTGAGTTGTCCATCTTTTTGACTTTTCGCTCTTTCGATAGCATAATTTGCCATGGTTTCTACCACCCATTCGAAGTTTTCTTCTCCAACAGAATTAGCATCTGCATCAGGAGCCGGATTGCAAAAATCTATCGCATAAGGAATACCGTCACGAACTGCAAACTCACAAGTGTTAAAATCATATCCTAATGCTTGGTTAATTTTAAGTGTGTAATCTTCCACCGTTTTCAATAATTTTTTGCTTACATCGAAGTGAGCATCGTATCTCAAGTGAGGAGCATTCCGTGGTTCATAATGCATGATTTTCACATGTTGTCCTCCAATGCAATAGCAACGGAAATAAGAATCAAATTCTATTCCTTCTTGCAACATCATTACTAATTGGTCCGTCTCATGATATGCTTTGAATACATCATCTTGGCTTTCTACTTTGTAAACACTTTTCCAACCGCCACCTGCGTATGGTTTCATGTAAGCAGGAAAACCGCCGATGTAATCAAACATTTTTGCCCAATCAATTGGGTATTTTAAGTTGGTAAATGATTCCGCAGTTGTATCCGTAGGATGATTTACAGAAGGCAACAATGCTGTTTTTGGAACTGGAACACCAATTTGTTCTGCCAATACATTATTGAAAAATTTCTCATCTGCACTCCACCAAAATGGGTTATTCAAAACTGCTGTTCCTGTTGCTGCAGCATTTTTTAAATAAGCTCTATAAAAAGGAACGTCTTGAGAAATTCTGTCTAAAATCACACTATATCCAGCAGCTTTATTTTGCATTACTTCTTCTACCAAAACTGCTTCAGCTTCAATGCCTTTTACTTTTTTTGAATTAATTCGCTCAACTAATGCATGAGGGAAAGTTCTTTCCTGACCAAATAATACGCCTATTTTTTTCATCTTGTTTTAATTTAAATTGGTTAATTCAGGTATCGGATACCTTGAAGGTATACGATACCTAAGTAATTGTTATTGTTAATTCATTTGTGATAAATATTCAGGAAACATATCTCTCCACATTACCCAATCATGTTCTATTTGACCTCTCATATCCAGCCAATGGTCAATACCTTTAGCATGAAGAATTTGTGAAAATTGCACATTGTCGTCTTTCAGAATATCCCACTCTGATGTTCCTAAAACAATTTTCATTTTCCAAAGATCCGGGTGTTTTAAATCTGGAACATAATCTATTGGATTATTGAAATATACATTTTCATCATAGTAACCATCTAAGAAAGAATTGATCTTAAATGCACCACTCATACTCAATAAATGACTCACTAATTCAGGATGTCGGAAAGCGAAATTCGCAGCATGAAAACCTCCAAAACTTGGTCCCGCAACGGCTACTTTTCCAGAAGCTGTATTCCACCGAATTTTCTCTACGATTTCGTGCTGAATCATCTTGTCGTAGCACACATGATTATGCACTCGAGTCGAAGGGTGAATTTCTTTATTGTACCAACTTAATTCGTTGATACTATCAGGACAATATATTTGAACTGAACCATTTTCAATAAATGGTTTAGCAGCTTCCATCATTAAAAAATCCTTGTTTTCATAGTATCTGCCCATCGTGGTAGGAAAAAGAATAATAGGTTGACCACCATGACCAAAAACAAGCATTTTCATCTCTCTATTAAGATGTGGGGAATGCCATTTGTGAAATTCTTCTTTCATTGATTTAAGTTTTTGTTTCGAAATTTAATCAAAGATATACTATATCTGTCCAAATAAAAAATTGTGAAATGTATTTTTTCACGTCTTTCGGCATATTTAATTTTATGAATACTAAATATACTTTTGAATAAAATTGGTACTAAAATATAGAATTTGGATTTTTGACTTTTGGTAAAATGTACACTTTTAAAAAGCAATAAATAGGAAATTTTATTTTTTTAATAAAAACCAAATTAATATTGGCAAAAGCGTAAATTCGCTAGTTTTAAAAAATTAAATTTCGAAAAAATTAAATAAAACGAATTTTTGCAAAGAAAAACACTTAAAATTCTATTTCATTTCGTTTCTTTGCGATCAAATTAAAAACCTACAATATTTTATGAAAATACTACACATCAGTTTGGAATGTTATCCTGCCGCAAAAGCTGGCGGAATGGGTGATGTCGTGGGCGCACTTCCCATTTATTTGAATAAAGCTGGCGAAGCAGCAGCTGTCATTATTCCCAAACATCGAACTAAATGGTTGGAAGCGCAATCTTACGAAACTATCATTCAAGGTGATTTGCGATTGCACCATGGAAGTGTTCATTACGCTATTCAAAAGGTAAAAAATGACACACTTGGATTTGATTTATATGTAGCTGATATTCCTGGCAAATTTGATAGAGAAGGAGTTTATACTGATGAGCATGGAAGAGGATATGGAGATGAAATTGAGCGTCATGTTTGTTTTCAACAAGCAGTTTTGCAATGGGTGATGGTGATGAAGGAACGACCAGATGTTTTGCATTGTCATGACCATCATACTGGGTTAATTCCTTTTATGATAAACTACTGTCCTGAGTATAAATCTTTATCTTCTGTTCCTACTGTGTTTACGATTCACAATGGTGCTTATCATGGCATTTTTCCAAAAGATAGAATTCACTTATTGCCCTACTTTGAAGCAGGTGGTTTGAATATTTTAGAATGGGATGATCTGATAAATCCATTGGCGACTGCTATTAAATGTTGTTGGAGATTCACTACCGTTTCGAATGCCTATTTAGAGGAACTTAAAGAAAATTCAAATGGATTAGAAAGTCTTATCAATAGTGAAATTCGAAAAGCGCATGGCATTCTAAATGGTATTAATAATGCTACTTGGGATCCAAAAACAGATAAATATATTTCGACTCATTTAAAAAAGAGTGTCAAAACTTTTAAGGAAAAAAATAAAAAAAATATTCTCGAACGATTTAATATTTCTCCAGATATTCCTATCATTACTTTTATTGGGCGATTGGTCAAAGAAAAAGGAGCAGACATTATTCCATCGCTCGTCAGGAGAATGTTGGGTGAAGGGAAGCAAGTAGGATTTGTGGTTTTAGGAACGGGAATGAAAGAATTGCATCATACTTTTGCACAGTTGGCTCACGAATATCCAACTCGTTTTGATGTCTCCTTGGAATACAATGAACAGTTGGCGCATCAATTATATGCAGGGTCAGATTTTTTATTGATGCCTTCTCGAATTGAACCTTGTGGATTAAATCAAATGTATGCTTGTCGCTATGGGACTATTCCGATGGTTCGAAGTGTAGGCGGATTGAGAGATTCGATTCCTGATATGGGTGAACCAGATGGTAGTGGCTTGGGGATTCGTTTTGATCAGTTTGAATTGAATGATGTAGCTTATGCAACTTGGCGAGCTATCGAGATTTATAACAATACAACTGCATTTAATGAGTTGAGGGAAAAAGTCATGAAGGTTGATTTCTCTTGGGAAAAATCGGCTAAGGATTATGTGGAAATTTATAAAAATTTAGGTTAATTTTTCAGCATGAATAAAGTACGGGCGAATTCATTCGCCTATAAAATCCTATAGTTTAAACTAGCGGTGAGAGGCGAATGAATTCGCCCGTACTTTACTCTCAATACTGAATAGACACAAATTAGATCCTGATATGGGTGAACCAGATGGTAGTGACTTGGGAATTCGTTTTGATCAGTTTGAATTGAATGATGTTGCTTATGCAACTTGGCGAGCAATCGAGATTTATAACAATACAACTGCATTTAATGAATTGAGGAAAAAAGTCATGGAGATTGATTTCTCTTGGGAAAAATCGGCTAAGGATTATGTGGAAATTTATAAAAATTTAGGTTATTTTTTCAGAGTGAATAAAGTACGAGCGAATTCATTCGCCTATTAAAATCCTATCGTTTAAACTAGCGGTGAGAGGCGAATGAATTCGCCCGTACTTTACTCTCAATACTGAATAGATACGAATTAGATTAACAAAACTGGGATATTGTTTACTTTTAGATATTCAGTATCTCACCAAATAACATTTAAAAACAAACTCGAAAATCCAACATTATTATGATTAAAATGATTGCCATGATTTTAGGAGGAGGAGCAGGTTCCAGACTTTTCCCTTTGACAGAACAACGTTCGAAACCCGCCGTTCCGATTGGTGGAAAATATAGATTGATTGATATTCCAATTTCAAATTGTTTAAATTCTGGATTGAAGCGAATGTTTGTTTTGACGCAATTCAATTCCGCTTCACTTAATCAACACATCAAAAACACTTATAATTTTGATAGTTTTGGTCATGGCTTTGTCGATATTTTGGCAGCTGAGCAAACAGTCGAAAGTGAAAATTGGTTTCAAGGAACTGCCGATGCGGTGAAGCAATGTATGCACCATTTGACTTACCATGAATACGATTATATTTTAATTCTTTCAGGGGATCAATTGTATCAATTAGATTTTGAACAATTGGCCAATTATCATATCAAGCAAGGTGCTGATCTTACCGTAGCAACCATTCCTGTAAATGCTAGGGATGCCGAAGGATTTGGAATTATGAAAGTAAATGCAGACGGTTTGATTGATAGTTTTATTGAAAAACCATCTGGGGATAAAGTGCCTAATTGGAAATCAGAAGTTGGTGATAATTATCGAGCACAAGGAAAAGAATATTTGGCTTCGATGGGTATTTATATGTTTAACAAAGCTAGTCTTAAAAAATTATTTGTTGACAATGACACCGCTACTGATTTTGGAAAAGAGATTATTCCTAAGTCAATCAAAAGTGGATATAAGGTAGCAAGTTATGCTTATGGTGGCTATTGGGAAGACATCGGAACGATACGTTCTTTCTTTCAAGCGAATCTTGAATTGACGGATAATTTGCCCAACTTCAATTTATTTGACAATCAAAATATGGTGTATACTCGACCTCGGATGTTGCCTCCTTCAAAGTTTTTTGGTACTCAATTTAGACAAGCAGTTATTGCAGAAGGATGTATCATTCATGCTAAAAAAATCGAGCGTTCTATCATTGGAATTCGGTCAAGAATTGGAGAGGATTCTGTTTTGAAAAATGTCATTATCATGGGTAATGATTATTTTGAAACCTTGGAAGATTTGCAAAAAAATAATATCCCAATGGGAATTGGTCAGCGATGTCATATCGAAAATGCTATCATTGATAAAAGTGTGCATATCGGAGATGATGTCCTTATTCATGGTCACGACAAATTGGAGGATAAGGATACCGACACTTATTGTGTTAGAGATGGAATTATTGTTTTGAGAAAAGGTGCGGTGATTCCTTCGGGAATGCGGATTGGGTAAATGATGATTGGAAATTTTTGAACGGAGAGACGGAGAGACGCAGCGTTTTTTTCGAAGAAAAAAATTAAAAACTCTGCGCCTCTGCATCTCTGCGTTGAAAAACAAATAGAATTCAGCTTTGCTCAAGAGTTACAAAAAATTAAACATGAAAAAAACTTATTTAGTTACCATATTCTTTTTATTGAGCCAAATTACTTTTGCTCAATTGACACTTCGAGTAAATCAAGTACCCGCTAACACTCCAATGAATGATGTCGTTTATGTAGCAGGAAACTTTCAAGGTTGGGATGCAGGAGATGCTAATTATCAATTGACCGAAGTTGGAAATGGCGTTTGGGAAATTGAGATCTCACCAGCAGGTGGAATGTTAGAATTTAAATTTACTAGAGGAAGTTGGTCAACAGTAGAAGGGAATGCTTCGGGCGGTTTTATACCGAATCGTACCTTTAATTATTCAGGTGATTCTACCACATTGGATTTAAGTATTTTAGGTTGGGAAGATTTAGGAAGCGTTGGAAATAATAGCACGGCAGCATCGAATGTGCAATTATTGGATGACGATTTTTTTATGCCTGAACTTAATCGTAATCGAAAAATTTGGATTTATTTGCCGCCTGATTATGACACCTCTCAAAAAGACTATCCTGTGTTATATATGCAGGACGGACAAAATGTTTTTGATGCTGCAACAAGTTTTTCTGGAGAATGGGAAGTGGATGAATCACTTAATCAATTGTTTGACGATGGAGATTACGGAGTGATTGTCGTTGCTATCGCAAATGGAGGAAGTCATAGAGTGGATGAATATTCGCCTTGGATAAATTCAAATTATGGAGGTGGCGAAGGTGATGAATATTTAGAGTTTATAGTAAATACATTAAAGCCTCATGTTGACACTAGTTTTCGCACGCTTTCTGGTCGAGAATATACAGGGTTGATGGGAAGTTCATTGGGTGGATTAATTTCTACTTTTGGTGGAATTGAGCATCAGGAAGTATTTAGTAAAATTGGAACCTTCTCTCCTTCCTACTGGTTTTCAAATGAATCATTTACTCATGTGACGACCACAGGCAAGCAACATCCAATGAAAATTTATACCATCATTGGGGAGCTAGAAGGCAACACTCATGTCGATAATGTCAATCAAATGGAGGATACATTTTTGGATGCAGGATTTACTGCTGATGAACTTAATACGACTATCCACAACGACGGTCAACATAGCGAATGGTATTGGGCAAGAGAATTTCCTGCAGCTTATGAATGGTTGTTCGGAGACTTAGATTTGACCTCAATAAACAATACATTTACAAATTCTATTCAGGTTTTTCCTAACCCAACTTCTGACTATCTTTTTATTCGAGGTATCGAAAATTTTGAAAATCATTCGATTGAAATTTATCATTCTTCTGGGCAATTGGTTAGTCGTGCAAAATTGCAAAACGACCAAATTGATTTGCAAAATTTACCAAAAGGATTTTATTATATCAAAATATCCAACCCTACGAGTATACTATTTTTGGGAAAAACAACTCGAATAAATTAATTTGACATTAGGTATCGGATACCTGAACCTGTACAATAAAAAACAATATCTCAACAATGATTGACTCTTTAAATTTTCCAAAAACTATTTCAGAAGAAGCGAATATTATCGTCCTACCTTTTTATAAGGAAAAAGTAGATTTTCAAAAAATTGCAGCACTATCAGGCATTGAAACACAGCCAGATTTTACAGGCAATTTTAAAGAAACTTTAATCATCTACCACCCTACTCTTTCTAGAAAAATATTTCTTTTGGGATTAGGAAAAAAAGAAGATGTCGCAAAAGGTCATGATGCTTTTCGAAGTTTGGCTTTTCGTCATCATTCCAAATGGGAAAATATTTTAGCCATAGAACTTAATCATTTGTCTGTCGAAATAGCTGGACAAGCCATGCTAGGTCTTGGATTAGCACAATACAATATCGGATTTCAAAAATCTGAGACTCCTACTCCTTCTCATTTTTTATCCAATAAAGTTAATCTAGAAATTATTCACGGTGACTCAACTGCTAAAACATTTGCCAAGGAAGGATTATTGACCGCTGAGACGATGAAGAGTATGATGCAATTAGTGGATAGTCCTGCTAATATAAAAACGCCCGAATTTATTGGAAAATATGCCATCAACTCAGCAAAGGAAAATGGATTCGATGTAAAAGTTTTAAATAAAAAAGATTTAATCGAAGAAAATTTACATACCGTTCTTGCTGTTGGTCGAGGTAGTCAGCATGATCCTGTTTTGATTCAGATGGAATATAAATCACCTGACGTCAATCCAAATACTCCTATGATTGGATTAGTTGGAAAAGGAATTACTTTTGATTCAGGTGGCGTGTCCATCAAAGGTGCCACCAACATGCACTATATGAAAAGTGATATGGGTGGAGCTGCCGCAGTCATCGGAGCAATCGAATTAGCTGCAAAATTAAAACTCCCAATTCATGTCATCGGCATTGTTCCATCTGCAGAGAATAGTGTGGATGCCAATAGCATTTTACCAAGTGATGTCATCCAGTCTCACTCTGGAAAAACAATTGAAATTATTGATACCGATGCAGAAGGACGATTGATTTTAGCAGACGGATTAAGTTATATTCAAAAATATTTTTCCCCAGAAATCATTATTGATATTGCCACATTAACTGGAAGTGCCGTTCGAACATTTGGAACAAATGCAGGAGCATTGTTTTCTAACGATGACGAACTTGCCAATGTATTGTTAACATCCAGCCAAGCTACATTTGAACGACTTTGGAGATTACCTCTTTGGAGTGACTACGAAAATGATATACATTCCGATGTAGCTGATATTCGAAACTTTAGTGGAAGACCTGTTGCAGGTGCAATTACCGCCGCGAAGTTTTTAGAGTTCTTTGTAAAAGATCATCCTAAGTGGGCTCATTTGGATGTGGCAGGAATGTCATTCGGCGATTCCGAATATGCGAAAATGAAAAGTGCTAAAGGGTTTGGTGTACGATTATTAGTGGAAGTGATGAAGCATGTTTCCAAATAATAAAAGAACTTTCTTTTTATTCCTCCCTAAAGTAGGGTCTTCCAATTCCTTCCTTTTAAATTATATTTTTGTACCATAATATTTGGCAACTTAAATTAATAAAGTGGGTATTTTATTATTTTAAGTTGCCAAAAAAAACCTGAGTCCAAAATAATTTGCCCTTAATCGGGAGCTTATAAGCTGAACATTTCTCCATTGTTAGGAAGCTAGAATAATTTATTTTTTCCTATTCTTAGAAACAATAACAAGTAATATAATAAAAACGCCTATCCCTATCAAATACATTGGATTCTTATACCATTCATCATCCTTGTTCAGATCCACATCAATATCCAAATCTTGAGCAAATGATGCTATAGATAAAAATAAAAGAGTGAACATTAATAAAAGTTTGTTAGTTGAATTTTGAATTAAGTTTTTCATTTTGAAAAATTTTGACTGTCAAATTAATACAATTAATAAAATAATTGTTGATTTAATACTTCAATAGATTTGGTACTATTTTTAAATCTTTTTTACTACCCGTAATACGATCATCACTACTGCCACTACCAATAAAAGATGTATTAGATTTCCAACTACTGCTCCGAATCCTATAAACCCGAACAACCAACCTACGACTAATAATACGATTAAAATATTTACAATATCTCTCATGTTTTTTGAATTTTGTTTTGTTAAAAAATGATTTTCAAATTAGAATAACACTAGGTGACTAATGTCATTTTCACTAAAAAGTATAAGCCTTGATTTTGTTCAACGGTAACTACAAAAAATGGTAAATCAGAATTTCAGCAACACTCCTACCTTTTTACTGAACAAATTCCTGCTTGGTTCTTTTTAGTGACCACGAACATCATTTGATCATAAAATATTAATAGTAGATTTGAAATTTCAAATCTGCTTTTAAATAAAATTCATTAAAACATGAAAGAGAATAAAAAAAAGTACAGCAAGAAAAAGCTAAAAAAGTTTAAAAAATTAATTGAGAAAAAACTTAAAAGAGCTGGTAGCGAGTTGAAATCTTTAAAAGGAATTCGATTGGATCAAAAACAATATATTGCACAAGCTGACATGAGTTTTAGTGATGATAGCCGACGATATCAAAATCGAGCAATTATGGACACTATGGTTACCCGTCTAAAAAGTAAGAACAAAAAACTAAAAGCTGCTCTAGGTAGAATTGAAAAGGGAACTTATGGAATTTGTAAAAAAACTGGTAAGCTAATTAGTGAAGATCGGTTAAAAGTACTGCCAACTGCCACCTTAAGTATGGCTGCCAAAAAGAAAAATAAATAAAGTGTAGGCATTAAAAAATGCGATGAAATAAATTTCATCGCATTTTTTTTTGACATTTTTGCTTTCCTCTAATCTAATTTTTCAAGCGTATTAATCGTTTCAGCTACTTTTTTTCGCTTACTTTCTAAAACGTTTTTCACCGAAGCAGGAAGGTTTTCAAAAACTAAGATTTTATCATAATCTTCTAAACTATATTGTTCTCCTCGCTCACACTCTTCCAATAATGCTTCATCATTCTTGAAGAACAAAGCAGTTTTTACATCCATCCATAAGCGATGAATATCACCTAAATAATTTTCTTTGGGATCTTCCGTAACTCCTAATGCTCTGATTGAAGTAGAAATTTCTAACGCAAAAACATTTCTTAGATTAGATTTTGCTTGGAAGTAATCTTTTAGATCCGCAGCCTCTGCTTTTTCAGCAGCCTTCGCAAATCCTTTTTCAGCTTCCTTTGTTTTTGCTAATAGTAGATTTA
>JBGCCY010000300.1:0-16342 GCA_045104975.1 Saprospiraceae bacterium | reverse complement strand
ACAAGGCATGCCTTGTCTCTACTTATTCTAATCATTTTCTTAAATTAGATAATAATGCTATCCCCTCTTTTTCAAAATATAAAACTTTATCTCTCGGATATAAATTGACTTCCTCTTGAGTTGGATCATAGTCTACATCTGCCAACGATTTTTCATAGTATAAAAAATAGTCCGCCAAACTTTCATCTAAATTATCTGGTTGATTTTTCGCATAAACCACATTTTTATATTTTCCTTTCCATTGATAATATTTTAAAGCACTTGAAAACATCACAGTTGAATCTAAAATAAAAACCTTGTTTTGTTCCTTTCCTTTTTCATTAATATAGTTTAAAACTTCTGCAGTTCGAGAATCGAATGGCCAATTGATGGTGCAATATAAATTGGAAGTTTTATAAAAATTAAAAAGAGCTAAAACGGAAAACAACACTATCGATCCTCGCATAAATATCATAGTAGATTTCCAGTTATTTTCTCTAATCAAAAAGGCAAATCCGAACATAAAAAGTGGAAAATAAAATAAGGCAGTTCGATTGATCAAAAATTTAGTTTCCAAAAAATGATGCAGAAAAATATTCAAACAAAAGGGAATTACGATTAAAAATAACAGTACAATTACGGGATTACGAAAAGCAAATTTCGTTTTGTCTTTTTTGAAAATAAAAAAAAGTAAAGCCACAAAAAACAAAAATAAAAATAGGTTCAAGATCAAAATTATTCCTTCGATAGAAATCAAATTCCCCGTAGAATAGGAGACTAAGGAGACTAAGGTATCTTGATAAAATCCTTCCGTTCCACCATACCAAAATCCACCTGCTGCTCTTAACTTTATTATTGGAGTATAAATTATCCCGCATAAAACTATCGTAATCAGCGAATTAAAACCTAGAAATCGGAAGTAATCCAATTTGCTTTTTTTCCAAACAAAATCTTTTTTGGTAAAAAATATAAACTGATTTGTAATAAATAATCCCATCCAAAAAAATAGAAAGGTAAAATTACTCAGCACCGCAAAACTTCCTAGAAGAAGTGAGATAATTCCATCTTTTCTTAAACCTGTATCCCTAAATTTTAATAAAAAAAACAAAGCAGCCATCAGAAATCCCATTGCTAAACCATATCCTCTAGCCAATCCAAAAAAATCTAGCAATAAAGGATTTGAAATTAATAATACATACAAACTCAATCCGAGTAATGGTCTGAAAAACGTATTGCAAATTTTGTAGGAAAAAAATAAGTAGGCAACCATAGCAATTAAATTAGGTAACCTTGCTAAGAAAATCGTCTCTTGGCCGGTAGAATAAATCAACTTTATAAAAAAGGAGTTGAGCAAATGGTTATTCGCTATGGTTGGTTCGCAAGCAAAAATATTAAAAAAGGATCCACGAACAAAGGCGCCAATTGTCCACGCCTCATCAAAGGTAATTCCGACTAAAATGGATCTCGCAAATACGTAAGTGAAGAAAAATAATCCGAGTAAAAAGTAAATCAGTCTTTTACTTTGTTTTAGTTTTTTGATCATGTCTTTAGCTTTTAAAGTTGTTGATCAAAAATACTGAGCTATCATTTTTTATTTGTACAAAGATTATTCAAAAAGTCAGGTTTCTTTTTTTGTAGAGACAAGGCATGTCTTGTCTCTACAAAAGATAACACGTTAAAAATCCGCCTCCACTTTCACACTCATCACCTCTCGACTGATCGGATGTAGAAATTCAATCCACTCTGCATGCAAGCATAATCGTTTACTTTTTGTACCATATAAATCATCTCCAATGATTGGCAAATTCAATCCAAGTGGATGTGCAGCATGTACGCGTAACTGATGTGTTCGCCCCGTGATAGGAAAAAAATGAATTCGAGTTTGTTGATTTTTTCGTTCGATAATTTTCCAATTAGTTTGAGCAGGTTTCCCATTTTCATAGCAAACAAGTTGTTTTGGACGTTCATTCCAATCTGTTCGCAATGGCAAATCTACCGTTCCTTCTTCCTCTGAAACGATCCCTTCGAGCAAGGCAATATATCTTTTTTTGATAGTCCGTTTGATAAATTGAGATTGCAAAAACTTATGTACTTCCAAGGATTTTGCAATTAACATGATACCTGAAGTTGACATATCTAATCGATGTACAATCAATGGTCCAGTTGCTTCAGGAAATCTTTCTTTCATTCGTTGAGCAACAGAATCTTTAATATATCTTCCTGGAACAGATAAAAATTCTGCTGGTTTATTGATAACTAATAAATGTTCATCTTCGAAAATAATTGCTATTTTTTTTCCTTCGGCTGGATTTTTCAGCAAAGGGTTTTCGTCCATGTTTATACCTTCAAGCATATGCGACAAAATCGGTTTGCACTTTCCAATGCAAGCAGGGTAAAAATTTCGATGCTTTCTGATTTCGGATTTTGGGGATTGTCCCCACCAAAATTCTGCCATCGCCAAAGGTTTCATTTTATGTTGAAAAGCATATTGCAATAATTTTGGCGCAGCACACTCCCCTGTTCCACCCATTGGAGTTTGATCCTGAAAAATATCTAATAAACTTTTTATTTCTCCTACTTGATTTAAAAATTGATATTGATCAAATATCTTTTTTTGCAAATTAGCAGATTTAGTTTTCCGCTCTTCTTTTAATGTATCAATATTGGTTTTGAATTTATCTACATTTTTTTGATTTTGTGTCTCGCGATCTTCCCAAAATTCTACTAGTCGTTTTAACTCCTTTTTCCCATTGCTACTTTCTTGATTTAATACTTTATTTATTTTTTCAAATTCTTCGGGAGAAAGTAATTCTCTCTGATTTTGTCGTTGAATTTTTCGTTCTCTTTTATTAATTCTCAATTGAGCTTTTTGCTCTTCGATTTGATCTTTAGCCAAAGATTGATCTTGTTTCATTATTTCAGAGAACTTGATAAAATCGGGAAGTTGTTCTAGTTTCTTAATTTCGAGATTGAGTTCATTGAGTTCATTCATTCCGATATTTAAAAAATTATCTTCTGCCCAAGCATCAAAAATTGGTGGAACAAATTTAGGATGATGACTAGTGTCACCCAACTTCCCAGAAAAAGCTGACAAGTATCCAATTTCGTTTTGCTCATTTTGAACGACCAAAACACCAAACATTTTTCCAATCATCAAATCTGGTTTCTCTTCAATCAACCCAAAATCATATACCCAATCTGTTTGCGTTTCAATATGATTTTGAAGTTCTTTGGCAGCCAACAAACAAAGTGGATGAGGTTCGTAATAAAATGGAAAGGTGAATCGCTCAGGCAAGGAGTAATCGGAAATGGGGACTTGGAAATGGGTAAAACAATTTTCTGACATCGACTTATTTTCTAACTATTTGAATTTTGAAGGACAAAAATACAAACCTTTTCTATGAAAAAAGTCCATTTCAAAATTAATCGAAATGGACTTTTATATTTATTCCTTTAATGTTGAACTCTAGACGTTTTACGGTCTTCCATTCAATCTCATTTAGAATGATTTCTATTTATTTCTTCACATCTTTCATCATCTCTTCAATGGCTCTTTCCAATTGTTGATCTCTTCCATTATCAATTATACCTGGTTCATTTTTCACCTTTACATCAGGTTCCGTTTGTAAATTCTCCATCCATTTCCCATTGATATCTTTGGCACTTACAGGCACAACTCCCCAATAGGAACCATCAGGTAATCCTTCCCAGCCTGCAAAGCTACAAGTTCCAGGAGTTGGCATTCCAACAGTTTTTCCGATTTTCAAATCAGAATATCCGCAAGCGAAACAATGTCCATCCGAATATTGAGCTTCATTAATCATTGCCAAAGTTGGTTTAGTCCAACGAGAAGTTGGTTCCCCTCCAACTACTTTTGCTTCGGTCGCATAAGTGATAAATGGAACACCAGTAAAGAACATCGCCAAATCTGCAACCAAGTCTCCTCCTCCATTGAATCGAGTATCGACAATCATTCCTTTTCGGTCAAAATATTTCCCCATCATCTCTTGGTAAATATCTCGATATGGCCCATCTCCCATGCCTGGAATGTGAACGTAACCCAAGGTTCCATTACTCTTTTCATTCACTTCTTTTTCATTTTGTTTTACCCATCTTTTGTAAAGCAATCTGTTTTCAGCCCCCAGAGAAATTGGTTTGATCGTAAACATTTCTCTTTTTTTAGTAGTTGGGTCAAACACTTCTAGCAAGGTAAATTTGTTGGCTTTCCGATTTAGATATTTTGCCACATCTTGATTTGGTTCAACCAACTCACCATCAATTTTTTCGATAATCATTCCTGCTTTGACATTGATTTTCGATTTGTCTAATGGCCCACCTTTAATAATTTCGTCAATCAAAATTCCATTTCCAGTATGAGCATAATTCATGAAAATTCCGAGCGAAGCAGTTGCATCTTTATTGGACATACTTCCTCCTCGATATCCTGCGCCCGCATGAGAAACATTTAATTCACCCAACATTTCAGAAAGCATTTCTGTTAACTCATAAGAATTTCCAAGGTGTGGTAAATATTTTTTATACTCTGTTTTCATTTGATTCCAATCAATTCCATGGAAATCAGGATGATAAAAAATTGCATTGGTTCGAATCCAAACATGATTAAACATAGCTTCTCTTTCGGCATTCGCATCGTATTCCATTTCCCCCTTGATTTTGACACCTTTATTTTTACTTGCCTCTGGATCAACTTTGGAAATCTTTCCACCACTCAAGAGATAAAGGTTTTTCATATCCTTATCCCATTCAAGACTTCCCGAATTAGCACCAAGCTTCATGGCCATTTTAGTTTCTTTTGTTCGCAAGTCTGTACTCCACAAATTCATCTTACCTTCAAATCTTGATAAATAATATAATTTATCGCCATCCTTAGAAAGCACCGCATCACCTAATCGAGAAGAATGAATCGTTAATCGGGACTTTTGATCTTTCATATTATCCCAGTCAAAAGTTAAAGGTTTGTCTTTGTCCTCTTCTTCTTTGTCCTTTTTATCATCTTTTTTGTCGTCATCTTTCTTCTTATCTTTTTTATTTTTTCCTTTCTTTTTGTCGTCGTCCTTTTCTTTATCCTTCTTTTCCTTTTTCTCTTTTTCTTCCTTGGCTTTTTTCTCCGCTTCCTCGATAGCCTTCATTAATTTGTAATCTTCTTCGCTTAGATTAAATTTATCCCAATCTTCTTGATTAAAAAACATACTATAAACATCGCTCTCCGAACGGCCACTTGTCGCGTAAGATTTCAACCCATCTCGATTACTGAACCAAAGCATTTGTTTTCCTCCATTGACCCATTTTGGACTAAAATCGTAGTAACCACTTTCATTCAAATTAATTCGTTTCGAGCCATCCGCGGCCATCAACAAAACATCACTATTATTCAACGACAATCCCCAATCGACTAACAACCATTTTGAATCAGGACTCCAAGTAAAATATTGATCCCCATCTCGCATGTGAAATAAATCTTCAGGAGTCAAAAGAGTAACCTCTTTCTTCGTCTCCACATCCATTATTTTTAATGTTCGACGACCTTCGATAAAGGCTAGTTTTTTTCCATCGGGTGAATATTCCGCTAGGTAATTATCTTTATCATTTTCGATAACTGGCGATTCTTTTATCAAGGTAGAAGCATAAAAAAATGGTTCTTCCTCCCGAACTTTTTCAGTTTTGAAAACACTCCATTTTCCATTTCGCTCTCCACTATAAATTACTGATTTACCTTCTGGCCCCCATGAAACAAAGTTTTCCACAGTTGGAGTATTGGTTAACCGTTTTGTAAATGACTCTCCCACGGAAGTAACAAACACCTCTCCTCTTGAAATAAATGCGATTTCTTTTCCATTAGGAGAAATAGACATTTGGCTTACACCTCCATTAATTGAAATAAATTTATCATTATTATTTTTGTCTTGGGTGATGATATTGACATTGATCTTTTTAGG
The DNA here is from genome assembly GCA_045104975.1 of Saprospiraceae bacterium. Lineage (GTDB taxonomy): Bacteria > Bacteroidota > Bacteroidia > Chitinophagales > Saprospiraceae > CAJQQY01. The sequence goes on along the minus strand of JBGCCY010000300.1, from coordinate 10,406 downwards.
CTTTTCGCCTTCCTTCATCGTATATAATTCTCCGTCAAATCCAAAACTTAAAACACCATTTCCCATACTCAAAAATCGAACTGGGTGCAATTTAAAATTAGTCAATTGAGTAGTTTGACTTGGATTGGAAAGTGACATTTTATGCACATTATAAGTTCCACTTCGTTCACTTAAAAAATACATACTTTTTTCATCTCCACTATATATTGGAGAACGATCTTCCGCGGTGGAAGTAGTAATCATTTTGTGTGCTTTGGTTTTTACATTGTAAGTCCAAATATCTCGGGTGATAGCAGAAGTATGATGTTTTCTCCATTCATTTTCACCTCCTTTTTTATCCATATAAATTAGCATTCCACCATCTTTCGAAACTTCTACATCTTCTGCTGGGAAAGTTAATATTTGATTGACTCGTCCACCTTCGATAGCAACTGAATATAATTCAGACTGTGATCGATGTGGGTGCTGTCGATGCTTTACATCATCCTGACGAACAGCTCCAAAAAACACGTTTTCATCATCATGAGAAAAAGCATAAGGTATTTCGCCAGCTGAATGAAAAGTTAATCTTTTAGCTGCACCTCCGCGAGCTTCCATAACGAAGATATCAAAGTTACCATATCGATCAGATGCAAAGGCAATCTTAGATCCGTCTTTGCTCCAAACTGCTTTGTAGTCATGAGCATCATGGTAGGTTAATTGAGTGGCATCACCACCTGTTGTTGCTACTTTGTACAAATCTCCTTTGTAGGTAAAAACGATTTGTGTTCCATCAGGTGAGATGGAAGAATGTCGCAACCAATTGGGTGCATCTTGTGAAAAAACGCTAAATGAAAAGAATAAAAAAAGTAAAATTAAATGGTTTCGCATTGTATTTTTTTTTGGTTTCAAAATCAAGTTTGAAGCTAATAAATATTAGATAATAATTGGTATTTTTTTTAATGGAAAAATGGGAAAGAGATGTTTGGGAAATATTTGGACAGTTTTAATGACTGTGGTTTTTAATATTGGTTGCAAATAGGAAAAAACCGTTCCCAGATTTCTCCAGAAACGGTTTTTTTCACCTATTTAACCTTCTAATTAAAATGGCGATTGATATTCCTCATTATTTAAAAAAGTCTGATCTGTCAAGGTCTTTAAAAAATTAACTAAATCCTCTTTGTCTTGCTCCGTCAAAAACAAACCGGTGTCTTTGGTGTTCAAAACCGTTTGATCAGCTGTTGAAGATTCTTTGATTCCTTCATTATAATGATTGACAACTTCTTCTAAAGTTTGAAAACGACCATCATGCATATACGGTGGAGTTATTTCAATATTCCGCAAAGTAGGTACTTTGAATTTTGCTCGATCGGCTGGACTCATAGTAACATTTTCTCTTCCAATATCTAAAAATTCCGCATCGGTATCCAATCCATTATTCATGTAAAGATCATTTTCAAAATTATCTCCACCATGACAATGTGCACAATCTGCTCCTGAATCATCTGGAAAAAATGGATTATACTCTTGAAAAAATAATTCTCTTCCACGTTCTTCACTTTCAGACAATTGCATATTTCCTGCTAAAAATTTATCGTATTTAGAATCATTTGAAATGATCGAAAGCATGAATTGTTCCATGGCTAATGACATTTTTTCTGATGTAATTTCAGATGTACCAAAGGCACGAGTAAATTGATCTCGATAAATTTGCTCAGCACTTAATTTAGCTATTACATCTTCTAATGTTTCATTCATTTCCAATTCATCTTGGATCGGAAGCAATGATTGGTCACGTAATAAATTTGCACGACCATCCCAAAAAAATTGGTTGGTATGCCAAGCCATATTGAAGATTGGCATTGCTTGACGTTTCCCTGGTAATTCTTCCACTCCTAAGGAAAATTTTAGCGTATCAGAAAAACCATCAAGTTGACGATGGCAATCAGCGCAAGCTTGCGTTTCTCCTTCAGATAATAATTTATCATAAAAAAGCATCTTCCCTAATTGTACTCCTTGAACCGTTAAAACATTATCCGAAGGTAAACTTGGAGGAGGGAAATTTCCATATTCCAACGTATAGGGTGTTTCGTCTTTTACTACAGGATTATCCACCGTCCCATCATCTTTTTTACAAGCAACCATTATCACAGCCATAGTAAAAAACACTAAAGATATTTCATGTAATTTCATTGTTATAAAATTTAATTCTTAAATAAAGGATTATTGATAAAAGACTCATCTGTGAGTGTTTTTAAAAATAAAACAAGCTCATTTCTCTCAGTTTCAGTCAAAGTAAAAGGTTCAATCAGATTACTTTTATTAGGGTAATCTTTTCCTCCTGACTCATAATGCAAAATAATTTCTTCTAAAGTTTCCATTGAACCGTCATGCATGTAAGGTGCTGTTAGTTCGATATTTCGCAAAGTTGGAACTTTAAATTTTGCTCTATCGCCTTCTTGTCCTGTCAATCTAAATCTTCCTGGGTCAGCATAATCCTCATAAAGTCCATTATTCTCGAAGGCATAATTAGTGAAGTTAAAATCATTGTGGCAATTGCTACATCCAGTTTTTTCTCCAAAAAATAAATCCATCCCTCGAAGTTCAGCTTCCGTTAATACATTGTTTTTATTTTGGAAAAAATACTTATCATAACGGCTATCCCCACTTAGTAAACTTCTTTCAAAAGTCGAGATAGCTCTCGTCAAAACGAAAGCATCCATTTCTCCTCGATCGTAAGCAACTCTACTCATTTGTTGATAAGTTGAATCTTTTTGCAATTTCTCAACAATCAAAACAATGTTAAAATCAAACTCATTGTGTTCCTGAATGGGTACAAGAATTTGCATTTCCAACGTTGGAATTCCACCTTCTCGAGTGAAATAAGGATGATATGCTAGGTTAGATAAGGTAGGTGCATTACGAGTACCGATGGCTTGATTCACACCTAAACTAAATGCAACGGTATCACTAAATGCTTTTCCAGAGAAATGACAAGAGACACACGAGATAGAACTATCTCTCGATAGCACAGGATCGAAAAATAACTTTTTACCTAACTCCCACCGAACTTTGGTGAATTCATTATCCATCGGAAAATTAGGTTCTGGAAATCCTTCAGGAATAACTAATATCTTTTCCTCAGGTGAAGCAACAGGAATCTCTTCTTTTTGACAAGCCATCAAAAAGACGAAACAGGAAATGAATATGATGATGATTTTTTTCATAAAAATTAAAATTTGGGCAGTCGACATAAAGTTCGAACTGCCCTAATAAAACAACACCCTTAAATTATTCAGCTATCCATTTTTCAAAAGCAACTGGTGCACCATCTTTCCATAAATGGATGAAGAAAACACCCGAGTGACTACTTTCCATTTGGATAGTCTGCTCATACGATGATACTGTTTGAGTTTGGATAACTCGGCCAGTTACATCAGTCAAAGTCAATTGATAATTACCTTCTGTTGGCAGGTTCAAGACAACGTTAGTCATTTTGTCAAAAGAAGGATTTGGTTGAATTTGAAATTTCCCAGCAAATGCAGGATCAATCGTCGCAACTGGAACTTCACCTTCTGGGAAGAAAACTTCTGTTTCAAAATTATTTAAAAGTTGGATTGACTCCCCTACTTCACCATGAGTGATCACTCCATTGGAAACATTTATATCTTTAAACATCCCTAAGTAATCGGCATCCATACTAATCGTCAAATTAGTTCCAGCCAAATTACCTTCGATTGGCATCGAAACAGTTTTATAGTTTGGATCACCTAATGCATGAACTTCATAAGTCGTATTCACATTTGCTCCAGCTTTTCCTTCCAAAGCAATAAAACGATATCCTGCAGTCCATCCCCAATGCATTGAAGGGTTTTTTGGAGCAAGCGGATGAGTTGATGCGTAAACAGAAGGATCCAAATGATTTCTATCTGGATGAACTCCTACAGAAAAAGTAATATTTTCTACTGAAGTAATATCATGAGACCCAAGATTTAATTCCGAAACACCATTTGTGTTAATTAAAAAATGTGCAATTGTCTCAGTTTCTTGACCTCCATCATGAGTGATGATAAAATTGTTTAAATAATATTCAAGTCGAGTAACTTTTAAATCATAATTATCATAACTGGTAACTACTGAATTCATTGCGAAGTCATCTGTTCCGAATTTGTGATTGATTTTTACGGTAACATCATTTTGGGCAAATAACCCAATTGTAAAACATAATGCGAGAAGGGTAAATAAATTTTTCATATTAAATAATTTTTAAATTTAAAGAAAAAAATTGATTTTGTTAAAGTATTAATTTCTCAATTAATGTTTGTGGCCATCTTTGGTATGTTCTTCGGATTTTACATAATCCATTCCGCATACCAGACAAGTGCCTGCATTATCACTACCGCTATCCTTACAATGCATTGGGCATACATACGCAGAAGTAAATTCAGTAGTAGTACCATGTGGTTCAGACGAAGTATTTTTAGCGGCCTCAGTTCCACTACAAGAAACTAGAAATAGGCTAACTCCCATCAATAGAGTTATAACTAATGATTGAAATATATTTTTCATATCAAAAATAAATTTTAATAAAAATCAATGAATTAGAAGTCAAATAATCAACTTCTATTATTTATACTTAATGGTAAATAGTAAAGTCTCTTGACAGGAAGTCAAAAGCTAAGAAAGGAAGTCTAGCAGCGAAAAATTTGAAATAGAGAAGGGAAGTCCTGCCTTATTAGTGGTGGTTTGTAGTTATAATAATCAATATCCAACCATTGATAATTTCGTTCGAGTAATGAAGTTAAACTTGGAGATATTTTAAAAGTCGGAAAGGTTACTTCTTGAGTTGTAGTTTCCGAATAGTTTTGACTTAGATTGGATTTAAAGAAACTCGCTTTGTTCTGACAACATGGAGTTTGGTTAGCTTCATCCTTGCAGGAATCTTCAGAAGGATAATGTCCTTGTACCTTTGTGCAACAGTTTTTAGGTTGAACATAGATAGCGCTATACTTATAATTACCAGAACAAAAATGAGAATTAATTTCTAGCCCAGTTGTGCTAAAAAATAATAAAAATGATAGGCTAATATGTAATATTCTTACAACCAAAGGTTTCTTTTTTTTTATAAATCTAGGACTTAATTCTTATAAAGAAGAATTTTGAAACACAATTGTAAAATGATATTCAGTTTTTTCAAAAAAAAACCGTTCCTGAATTTCTCCAGAAACGGTAATTTTTTCTCACTAAAAAACATTCGGTATTTTAGCCTTTATCCTCTTCTACTTCTTCGTACTCTACATCTTCCGCAGCATCGTCACTTCCTTCATTAGCATCACCTGCATCAGCAGTTGGGCCATCTTGAGGAGCGCCTTCAGCACCTGGAGCACCTTCTTGCGAAGCAGCATACATATCTTGAGAAGCAGCTTGCCATGCAGCATTTAATGTTTCCATGGCAGCATCGATTGCAGCGATGTCTTGAGAAGCATGTGCTTCTTTCAACTTAGCTACACCATCTTCGATAGCACCTTTTTTCTCTGCTGGGATTTTTTCACCAAACTCCTTCATTTGTTTCTCCGTTTGGAAAATCAAACTATCAGCAGCATTGATTTTATCCGCAATTTCCCGAGCAGCTCTATCGGTGTCAGCATTTGCTTCCGCTTCGGCTTTCATCTTAGCAATCTCTTCTTGCGACAAACCAGTTGACGCTTCGATTCGAATATTTTGCTCTTTTCCAGTTCCTTTATCTTTGGCAGAAACTGTCAAAATTCCATTGGCATCCATATCGAAAGTTACTTCGACTTGAGGTACACCTCTTGGTGCTGGTGGAATTCCATCTAAGATAAATCGGCCGACTGGACGATTGTCTCTAGCCATTGGTCGCTCTCCTTGAAGGATATGAATTTCAACAGAAGGCTGATTGTCAGCAGCTGTTGAGTAGATTTTTGACTTCTTAGTTGGAATAGTTGAGTTAGATTCGATTACTACATCAAACACATTTCCCATTGTTTCGATCCCCATTGATAATGGTGTAACGTCCAACAATAAAACGTCTTTTACATCTCCACTCAAAACTCCACCTTGAATAGATGCACCAACTGCAACTACCTCATCTGGATTCACACTACGGTTTGGTTTTTTCCCAAAAAACTCTTCTACTGCTTGTTGAATTCGAGGGATACGAGTTGAACCTCCTACCAAAATTACTTCGTCAATTTCACTTTTGTCGATACCTGCATCTTTCAATGCTTCCGCACATGGCTTCAATGTTCGTTGTACTAAATCATCCGCTAACTGCTCAAATTTAGCTCGAGTCATCTTTACCACCAAGTGTTTAGGCACTCCATCAACTGCTGTGATGTATGGCAAATTGATTTCAGTTTCAGTTGAAGAAGACAATTCGATTTTTGCTTTTTCAGCAGCAGCTTTAAGTCTTTGCAATGCCATAGGATCTTTTCTCAAATCCATATTTTCTTGCCCTTTGAAAGTGTCAGCCAAGAAATCGATAATGATTCTATCAAAATCATCTCCTCCTAAGTGCGTATCTCCATTGGTAGATTTCACTTCGAAAACACCTTCTCCTAATTCCAAAATAGAAACATCAAATGTACCTCCACCTAAATCGTATACAGCGATCGTTACATCTTGATCTTTTTTATCCATACCATAAGCCAATGCCGCAGCAGTAGGCTCGTTGATAATTCTTTTTACTTCGAGACCTGCAATTTGTCCAGCTTCTTTGGTTGCTTGACGTTGCGAATCGTTGAAATAAGCAGGTACCGTAATAACTGCTTCCGTTACTTCTTGTCCCAAGAAATCTTCTGCTGTTTTTTTCATTTTTTGAAGAATCATCGCAGATAATTCTTGTGGCGTATAAAGTCGACCGTCGATGTCAACTCTAACTGTATCGTTATCTCCCTTAGTTGCTTTGAAAGTAGCTCTTTCCGCTTCATCTTTCACTTCAGAATAACGTGAACCCATAAATCTTTTTACAGATGAAATAGTTCTAGTTGGATTGGTGATTGCTTGGCGTTTTGCTGGATCGCCAACTTTACGCTCGCCATTGTCCATAAATGCAACTACCGAAGGAGTCGTTCTTCTTCCTTCTTCGTTAGGGATTACAACTGCCTCACCGCCTTCCATTACGGCTACGCATGAGTTGGTTGTTCCTAAGTCAATTCCAATAATTTTACCCATGTTTTATTATAGTTTAAGTTTGATTGAATGTCATTTAAAATGATTAACAACTATTACTTATCAATTGGCATACCATTGGGGTTTTGGTCGTTTTGACCTGTCATTTTGGATTATTTTAGGAAAAAAGAAGGAATTGATGTCAGTTTTTTGATTTTTCGGGAATGACAAAAAGGCAGAGTCAATAGATAGTAACATGGTGGTCTGCTTTAGTTGACCTAAAAAATAGAGCGTAGCGATTTTTTCAAAAAAATAATACGGAAGTAAGAATAAAGCTAGAATTAGTTTTTTAATACAAAATTTCTCTAACGTAGACCTCTTGAAAGTTGCCATGAATTTTTACTAATAACACGAATTCTAAGTGATAAGTACTGATTAAGTATAAGATAAAACAAATTACTCATATTCATATTGATTTTTAACCACGGAGAAAACAGAGGAAAAACACAGAGAAAACAGAGTACTCAATCGTCTCGGTGTCCATCTTCTGTTTACATTATGGCTTAAGTATACTTTTATCTTATGTCCATTCTGAAGTACCGATTTATGAATATCAATAATTGGATTGGAAAAATGTCGCTACGCTCCATTTTTCAGGTCAGTTAAATCAGACCACCACGTGCAAAAAAATACCTGCTAAGAAATCACTTCCTAGCAGGTATTTTTTTATTCAAAATTTTAGATCTAAAACTGAAAATTCAAATCTTCAGTCAACGGATTAGTTTGCAGAGAATCCTTAGTAGAACTATTCAGAACATATCCTTCTTGAAATTGAGAATTTCTAGAAGAAAAAATTCCATATCCTTCCGAAAGATTAGAATATGTTGGAATTACTTGGGTACTGGTAATTCCAGTATTGGCATTTCCTGCACTAATATAATCATTCAACGCATCTCCACCTCCTGTCACTAAAACATCAAATGAAACAAATTTTCGAGCTACAGAAGGATTTTTTTCCAAACGATTACCTAAATATTGAAATAAATCTACTTTATTTAATCGAGTATCCATTCTCACCTGATTATTGACATAAACGGCAGGCATGTTTTCCTCTATTTTCCATTCCAATGTTATGATTCGATCATTGGCTGGATTCGATTGATCTTTTTCTTCAATGTTTAAAAATAAAGTAACATCAAATATTCGAGCACCATTCGAACCTCTCCAACCTATTTTTAAGCCGAACTGTTCCCAATTGATTGCATCAGAAGTTGCAGGATCAGAATCAGGATCTCTAATATCAATATTATCTACTATCAATGCAGTTGCAGTTACTAAATCGGAATCATCTCCTCGATTAAGAACAAACTCATACTCTTGTGCTCCAACTAATTCTTCGCCATCAGGCAATACTAATTCGTATAAATAATTAGGCTCATTGGCAAAAACTCCTTCCTCCCGAACAAATCCTTTCTCATTTCCATCTACTCGATTCAAATCATAGGTTACAGGATTATTCGGATTCAAACTTCTAATTTGCACCGAAATATTATCATAATATAAAGAGTCTGGATTTTGCGCCAATTCCAATGCACTTATGTCATTATCAATAAATGCTTTTTCAACTCGAATATAATTGGCAGAATCACTTTTCGAAATTAATCCATAAACAATAGGAATATCCTTCCATTCTGAAGTTAAGTCTATATCATTAGAGCAAGAAGGATAGAAAATAGCACTTGCCATCACCGCAATAAATAAAAATGTTTTGTTCATACTGCAAAAGTAATTTAAATAACAGATATTTTGCAAAATTTTAGCCTCCCAATATGAACTATTTGACGTTTCTTTGACTAAATAATATTCTATATTTTTGCCTACAAAAAATCAGAGAATTATTTACCTTCATGCCTTCAATTAGCCAACTCATATTAGAATAGAAAATCCGATTTACAAAACTTAGTAATTTCTTATTACTTAATTATTCATATTTAATTATTTTAAAATGTCTGTACACAAAGAAGTAAAACGAGTCACCGTCCATGTCCTACAAGCTATGAAATTGAGGGGAGAAAAAATTTCCATGTTAACGGCTTATGATTTTTCGATGGCCAAAATTTTAGACGCAGCTGGAATTGATGTTTTGTTGGTCGGAGATTCTGCTTCCAATGTGATGGCTGGCCATGAAACTACCCTCCCAATTACTTTGGACCAAATGATTTACCACGCGTCTTCTGTAGTACGTGGAGTCAAAAGAGCTTTGATTGTAGTGGATTTACCTTTTGGAACTTATCAAGGAGATTCCAAAGGAGCTTTGAATTCTGCTATTCGAATTATGAAAGAATCTGGTGCGCATGCCGTAAAATTAGAAGGTGGAAAAGAGATCGAGGATTCTATCAAACGAATTCTTTCAGCTGGGGTTCCGGTGATGGGACACTTGGGTTTGACTCCTCAAAGTATTTATAAATTTGGAACTTATACCGTACGTGCAAAAGAAGAAGAGGAAGCTAAACGGTTGATTAAAGATGCCAAACATTTAGAAAAATTGGGATGCTTTGCAATTGTTTTGGAAAAAATACCAGCAGCATTAGCTAAGCAAGTTTCTGAAAGTATTAATATTCCAACTATCGGAATTGGTGGTGGAGCAGATACCGATGGGCAAGTTTTGGTAACGCATGATTTACTTGGAATTACAAAAGATTTCCACCCACGTTTCTTACGACGATATTTAGAATTATTTGATGTGATCAAAGAGTCGGTGGAACAATATATTAAAGATGTGAAGTCAGGTGATTTTCCTAATGAAAATGAGCAATATTAATTTATTGAGTTGTGAATAGTTGATCGGTTAATTGAATAATTAGTTCACTAAAATAAAGGTGAATGATTATTTAATTAACCGATTAAAATCTAAAAAAAAGAATTATGATTAAGAAGATATTTCTTGCATTATTAATCATTGGAGCCGTCGCAGGCTTTTTTTTATGGGGAAAATACCAAGCGATTTCCTCTCCTAATGTTCCTGCCGAACTTCAAAATAATATGGTAGAGATTCCCACCAATTCTACTTTTCCAGAAGTTGTAAATATATTGTTTGAAAATGGTCAACTGATCGATACTGTTTCATTTCGAGAGGTAGCTGAGTTGATGAAATATAAAAAAACGACCATGCGTGCAGGTCGATATAAAATTGAATCAAACTGGAGTAATCGTAATTTAATTACTCACTTGAGAGGTGGAAAACAAGCAACAGTAAATGTGGTTTTAAATACTGGAAGATTCGTGGAAGACATTGC
>JBGCCY010000299.1:0-17185 GCA_045104975.1 Saprospiraceae bacterium | reverse complement strand
ATCAGAAGGTGTAAATCCAGGTTCGTTTCCGCCTGCAAAAAATAATAAACTATCCGTTGATGCAGCTCCCATTAGTTGACGTGGAGCATCTATATTTTCTGAAGTCCATATTTGACTATAACAAAAATTAGTTAAGCCAATTAAAAGTAGGGTGTAGATTATTTTCATAATTTAGTTTTTTGAATTGTGATAAAATATTCTAATAAATAAATGGGATCAAGCGAAAAGTTACTTGTTGGTATTTTCGGTATTCATCGCCAAAGGCTGATAACAAAGCTTGTTCTTCAGCCGTGATTCTCAACGCATAAGCAATACCCATAGCTAAACCAGCTATTAACACTCCTCCCCATGATTCCAATAAAACTCCACAGCCTAAAAAGGTCAAAAAGGCACCAGTATAACTTGGATGTCGCAATAAAAAATAGGGACCTGTTTTTATCAATTGGTGAGGATCATTTAATTGAACTGAGGTTGTAAATAATTTACTACGCACTTGAATTACCCACACTCTAACTATTATTCCAAGTATTATAATCATACTTCCTATGAAACTAAACACCGTCCATTTACTAGGTGATTGATTGATGTATGCCCACTCCATGATGAGTACAATTAATCCAATAAACGATAAAATTAAAATCATCCAAAAGAACTTGTGATCAGTAATAGATTTAGTCTTTGCCTCATGTAGTTCTATAATTGGTTGCGTTAAAACTACAACTGTACACGTAGTCATAATTACAATAATTTTAGGATTTAATAAGAGTATTGGATTTCCAATTAAAGGAAGCACAAAACCAAATATTAGATATGTGAGTAACCCTTTTATCTTATTCATGATTTTTTTTTTAGACATAAAACTCGAGGCGTTTTTACGAAATTTATGTTTTTCAGAATGAAACTATCTTACATAAACTGACTCAGAAATCCTTTTCTTCCCATCCCAAAAACTAATTACATATATCCCCGCAGTTAAACTGGATAGATCAAGAACATTTCCATTTAACTTTGTTCTAAGTACTACCTTTCCTAATGAATTAATTATAGAAACTTCCTGTAATTCTGATTTCAATCCTGAGATATGGATAAACTCATCGGTTGGGTTTGGATATATAATTACTTTTGGATTTCTTATTTCAAAAGCGATACTAATAACTTTTGAGTATTCATGGCTCCCATCAATATCAACTTGTTTTAACCTATAGTAGTTTATCCCAAAATGTGGATCCTTATCCAAAAAAGTATATTGCTTATCACTTTGAGAATTTGTATCGCCTGAAACTTTTCCGATATTACTAAATAGAATTCCATCATTACTTCTTTCAATTATGAAATAATCATTGTTAGTTTCTGAATGAGTCAGCCATTGTAATTCTATAGAGGCCTTTGCTTTCTGGTTTGCAACAAAGAATCCTAAATTTACAGGAAGAGGAAGTACTGGTTGATATAAACCAAGACCGCTCATGATGCCTTCATCCCAGTCAAATACAAATTCCCACCAATTCGTTATTTCATTTGTATTGTAAGGAATCTGATTATTAAAACCAGGAATACTTTGCATCCAATATAAATACCATTGTGATTCTATCTTTTGCGGAAATGTGGAAGCACCTGGCCAAGAATAATTCAGATTTTCCCAAGTACTTTTGCTGACTGAAGTTGTTTGACCAGAACCATCAGGTTTCCAATCTTCGATATCACTATCAACTACAGTTGTATTAGTGTAGTCATAATTAGTTGTTGTGTTAGGGGGCATATGTGTCCAACCGCACCTCCCCGTTGTAGGTTGTCCACTTCCATCCTGTCCCACAAATTTTTTCCAGAATAATTCGTTGTTCCCGTCTTGTATATAATTAACATGCGTGAACATATGCTCTATTTGATGCCCTCTATTATGAACCGCTTCTGCTTGTGATCGTCTAAAGTTTTGGTGGTAAAGAATATAAGTACTTCCCAAAACAGGCAAATCATTATTATCTCTATTGCTATTAGAAATATCTCCAGTAGTAGGGCTCGACATGTTAGATTCCCAACTTGTTCTGAAATCTTCAGGGTCGTGGATATTAGGGTCATAAGAGGGATAACCTGAATCAAAACCAACATCCCAAATCCAGATTTCTTTAACACCCTGATTAGTTATATAATCTCCTAAATTAAATCTAGAGAATATAGAGAAATAGTCTGCTAAGTATACAGGAAAATCATTGATATCATAGTAACCAATTGGGCCTGGTGGAGTATTTTCATAGACGGTTATATACTCTACTACCTTATATCCAATAAAAGGAACGGCTGTTGAATTATTATATCCACGAAATTTTGTTCCTTCCACTAAGCTGAACTTTACTCGCTGATCAAATGCATCAATTCTTGTTGTCAAATCTGGTAACGAAATCGGGTTTAAAGTATAAAAATCAGGGGCTTTACTAACGTCAAGATTGAGTCCGTCCGCAGAGGGCATATATCTTAAAATTACAACAGGAATTTCGTTGATGCCATTTGTCGCTGAGGAAGATAAATAAGGATCAATCGTTTCATAAACTGGTGCCAAAACTGGATCAACTACCGTAATAATAATATTATCACTAATCCCAGAAATTGTTCCCGTTATTGTTGTGTTGCCAGATGTTAAGGCAGTAACTTTTCCATTAGAACTGACACTTGCAACAGAAGGATTTGAAGAACTCCAGGTTACATCTTCTCCTTGAATACCTGAATTTCCATTTCCATACGTACCTGTAACAGTTGGGGTTATAGCCCATGTTGGATGTAAGGTGGTATGGCTTGATTCAATGGTAATGGATAGAAGTAAACAGATATTACCATTTAAGCAATTACCCGTAACTCCAGTATTTGAATTTACCCAATTTGAAGTGTTACCAATGAGTGAAAAATTATTTAACGTGCCATCAAGATTATTACTCGTTTCATCTGAAAGATTGACTACTCCAGCATTGTTACCAGATGCATTTCCCTCATCGAATTTATAATAAGCCACGAGACATTGCTCTGAACCACTCAAGTTACAATTCATCTGACTTTGGATGTCTTGTTGCGAAAGTGGATGACTCCAAATTCTTACTTCATCAATTTCTCCATTAAAATATTCAGCAAGAGGAATATCATTACCAATGACTAGATATAAATCAGAACCTGATGCTGTGCCAGCGCCTTGCCCAAAAGTGCCTATAGAAACTCCATCGACGTAGACAGTAGTTAATAGACCATCTATAACAAAAGCAAGGTGATACCATTGTCCAGAAGTAAAGGAATGACTAATTGTCAAATACCCAGATCCATTCCAAAAACCTAGGCCTGAAAGACCTCCTAAGAAATTCCAAAGATATCTAGTCTGAGAACCGTCAGTACTTCTGTAACAAATAAAGGTTTGGCTATTGAGGGCATTTTCAGGTTTTACCCAAAGTTCAACTGTTCCGGTTTCTAGTTCAAAAGCACTATTGGATGGGCCAATTATTAAGTCATTGTTTCCATCAAAATGAAGCGCATTATTTTGCCCGTATAAAATAGATATAACTGAAAAGGTAAACAAAAGAAAAGGGAGTATTTTTTTCATTTTATGTATTATTAGGAGGAAAAATTAGATACGTAAAATTTAGTGTTTGAAAGTGATTCTAACTTTAAGTATCTCATTGCTTATTTTCTAAATATCTGATGATACAAAGATGAGACAAACCACCCCCTACCCGCTTGCAATCCTGTTGCAACCACTTATAAAATAAATGCAATCGCCCATGCAACATTTGTAAAATCGTTGCAAGGGCGGTTATAATTAATTGAAAGTCAACTACTTACGAAATGAGGATGGATTGTCTCCAAATTTTTTAGAAAACAACTTGGAAAAATAGGCGAGTTCATTATAACCGCAATCAAAGGCGATCTCGGTGATAGATTTATCCGTAGATTGAATCAAATGTAAGGCATGATATAACTTGACATGATGAATAAATTCTCCTGTAGCGAGTCCTGTTAAAGCTTTTAATTTTCGATGAACTTGAGTTCGGCTTTTAAAAATCTCTTTTGATATTTCCGCTACACCAAATGAGGTATCCTCCATCCTAACTTCAATCAATTCTCGTACTTGAGTTACAAATGCATCTTCTTTTTCCAGTAATGGATTGGACTGAGGTATCGGATTAGATAAGTCTTGGTATCTGTTTTGAAGTTTTGTTCTTAGTTCGATCAATTTTCTTATCCGAACCAATAATTCTTGTCGATCAAATGGTTTTGGTAAATAAGCATCAGCTCCATATTCCAATCCTTGAATTTTAGAATCTATATCCGCTTTGGCAGTCAATAAAATAATTGGGATATGACTGGTTCGATCATCTGTCTTTAATTTCTGACAAACTTCAAATCCATCTTTCTCTGGCATCATCACATCACTAATAATAATATCAGGAATTTTTTCAATAGCTAAATCAATTCCTAATTGTCCATTAACTGCTTCGATAATTTGATAATTTTCTTCCAACGAAATTTTTAGAAATGTTCTAACATCGGTATTATCTTCAATCAATAATAACAAAGGCTGATCACTTTGATCATTTAGGATACTTGCTTCTTCATTTTTAGCAAGCGGAATAGCAGTCCAACCTTTTGCGTTTTCTTTTACCAAATTAACTTCAATAAGTTTTGCACTTCTTTCGATTGGTAAAATTATTTCAAAAGTAGTTCCTTCTCCTTTTACACTCTCAACCGAAATAGTTCCGTCCATCAATCCTACTAATTCTTTGGTAAGCGCCAATCCGATACCTGTCCCTTCTCCTTTTCTAGTACTGGAATCCTCTACTTGATAGAAGCGATCAAAAATATAATCAACTTGTTTTGGATCAATTCCGATTCCAGTATCTTTTACTTTTAAAATAAATTTTTGCTCCTCTTCCTGTATTTCAACTAAAATATAAATATGTCCTCCTTGGGGTGTAAACTTGGTAGCATTGGAAACTAGATTAGAAAAAATCTGACGAATTCTTTCTGGATCATAATCCATTAACAATTTTTCTTGTGGACTAATAAAATGAATTTGAATATTTTTACTCTCCGCAAAAGAGTGGTAGGAATCTGAAAGATATTTTAAATACTGAAGAAGATTACCTTGAACAAGATTAAGATTTAATTTCCCAACTTCAATTTTCGAAAGGTCTAACATTTGATTAACGAGATTAAGTAATCCTTCTCCATTCCGATTAATGGTATGTAAATACGTTGTTATTTTTTCTTGAGAAATTTCAGGCATTTGTTCTTTTATCAAATTACTCAATCCAAGAATAACCGTTAAAGGTGTCCGAAACTCATGTGTGATATTGGTGTAGAGATTTGTTTTTAAAGTGTCTAAGGCTTTTAATCTTTCTGCTTCCTGATGTTCTAATTCTAACTGGGCCTGTAAAAAATATCTACGTCGTTGGTATTGTAAGTAAACCCAAATTAATGTTCCTATAGATGTCGCATATAAAAGATACGCCCACCATGTATTCCACCAAGGTGGATTTACAATGATTTTTAAATTGGCTATTTTGCTTCCCCAAATTCCATCACCATTTGTAGCTTTTACTTTAAAGTGATAAGTACCAGATTTTAGATTTGTAAAAGTTACAGATCTTTTATTTCCAACATGCTGCCAGTCTTTATCAAACCCTTCCAACAAGTAGGCATATTGTATATTTTCCGGAGATGAAAAATCCAAAGCTACATAATCAAATGAGACTACGTTTTGATCGTAGTTCAAATTAATTTCCTTTTCAAATGAAATATGTTGTTCTAATTGATAACCATCTTTTCCACCAGTTGACTGCTTTCGAAATGGAACACTTTCATTAAACAATTTAAGATCTGTAATCCAAACATTAGGTTCAAATTTAGAATACTCGATTTTATCTGGATGAATAATATCTAGTCCTGATTTTCCTCCGAAAAAAAGTTGTTCAGAATATCTACTTTTCCCAAACATAAATGCATCAAAATTATCATTGATCAATCCATTTGTAGAAGTGAAATTTTGGAAAGTAATTTTTTCAGGATTAAACTTTGTTAAACCATCATAAGACATTAACCATAAATTTTCTTGAGCATCTGGAATTATACTAAAAACGTTATTATTCAATAATCCATCTTTCGTTGAATAGAGTAAGAATTTTCCAGTTTGTGGATCAAATTTATTCAATCCACCGCCATAGGTACCTATCCAAAGGATTCCTTTTTTATCTTCGTAAATACTAAATGCGGTATTTTCACTTATACTTTTTCCATCTTTTTCATCATGCAAGTAGGCTAAAAAATCATCACTTTCAGGTAAATATTTTAACAATCCACCTCTGGTTCCTATCCAAATATTATCAAAACTATCTTCAAAAATAGTTCGAACACCTGTTGTATAAAGATTTATTTTTCCTAGCACATCCTCATATCGAATGAATTCATTTTTTTCAAAATTTATTTTACAAACTCCATTACCCCAAGTAGCCACCCACAGGTTTCCTCTTTTATCTCTATGAATTTTCCTAATGTTGTTACTTCTTAAACTATTAATTCCATTTATATTATTTTCAAATGGAAGAAACCGCATCTTCTTTTTATCAAAAAGAAAAATCCCCTTCCTTGTTCCTATCCAAAGCAATCCATTTTTTTCTTCATGAAAACAAATGACTCCTGATTTCCATCCCTCTAAATTATAGGTAGGTTGATAAGGAAAGGGAACAATCTCACCTGTTTCAAAATTTAATAACCTTGCTCCTTCCTTTTTAGGAATAAGTATATGCTTTTTTTCAAATTCATATATTTCATAATATTGCCTAACATGTGTTATTGCTTCATATAAATCATGCGGCAACATTTGGAAAAATTCTCGTTTTTGAAAATTCGCTGTCCGAATTCTTTCGTTAAAATTAAATGTCCAAATGGTATTTGGTAAAGATATTTTGTTCTTATAAACAGATGATTCTGGAAGGCTGTATGGATTATTTAGTTCATAAATATGATTGGTATATGTCTTAGTTTTAGGATAATATTCGAGCAATCCATTGGTGTGAGAAATCCATATTTGGTTCTGAAATTTAGTAAAATCTCCAACTAGAGTAGACTTTAATAATTTTCCTAAGACAGGATGAATTTCGAAAGCTTTATTATTCTTATCATAACAATAAAGGCCCTCAGAAGTACTGATTAAAATTAAGTTATTCCCTTCCGTCATCAAATTACTGGGAAAGAAATTTTTAGTAAACTGATCCTTAAAAAGGACAACATTTATAATCTCATTTGATTGCTTTTCAATTTTACTCAAACCATAATTATCCAATACCCAGATGGTGTTTTCGTTATCTTCAAGAATTGAATATATATTATCTCCTATATCATTTTCGTTTTTAGGGTTCCTACTAATTTTATAAAAAATGTCTTGATTTGGATTTTTATAAAATACCCCGTTAACTGTTGCTAGCCATAAAACTCCTTTTCTATCAATGATCAAATCATTAATTTCAATTGCTCCAATCCCATTTTGGCTAGCGACAGTATAGCTTTTAAAGGTTTCTTTTTTTACGTCGAAAAAATTTAATCCATTTTGCGTTCCCACCCATAAATTTCCTTTTTGGTTTTCTACCAAACCATTAATTTTATTATCACTAATACTTAATGAATCATTTGGAATATTTTGAAAGTGGTTGAATTCATATCCATCATACCGATACAAACCTGAATAAGATCCTATCCAAAAAAAGCCACGGCTATCTTGAAGCATACATTCGACAACTGGAAAGAGAGGAACATTTTTTGCCTCCAGTTTTTGAAAACGAAGATTTTGATTTTGGGCAATAATAGGTGAGTTCCAAAAAATAAAAAGGAAAGAGGTTAATTTTAAAATTGTTACCAGACGGTTTGCTGTTTTCATTTTTGCAGTTGGGCAATTTATTGCACCTCCAAAATAGAATAAATACTGCATATCTTTTAATAATCCTATTATTATTCTTTGAATCTCTCCTGAGTAATATTTTTACATCGTAAATTGCCAAAGGAATAATTCAACGGACTGAACAATATGGTGATTTGGTAAAAAAAGATTAGAGTAAAACATTGATTCTACCTGCTATCAAAGCGGAAAATAAAAATTGGAATGAGATCAAAATAATACATTCAATAAGAGAGTTAATTTCAATCTTAGCATTCCTAAAAACAAAAGACCCACAACTCATTGATAATCAATTTGTTGTGGGTCTTTATTTTTTTGTGATCCCGCCAGGACTCGAACCTGGAACCTGCTGCTTAGAAGGCAGCTGCTCTATCCAGTTGAGCTACGAGACCAAATCTGGATATATGCTTTGTTAAGCGGACGCAAATTTATATTTTTTTATGGTAAAAATGCAATTTCTGCAAAGTATTTTTTTAAACCAAATAACCTTTCTTTCGGTTCCCTTACTTCCATTTATTTTTTTAAATTCACGGACTTTTAAAAAATCAAACCTAACTATGAGTTCATCCACTAATGTACAAATAGAGGAAAGTTGGAAAAAGGTCTTAACTGATGAATTTCAACAACCTTATTTTGTAGCGATCAAACAATTTTTACTTCAAGAAAAACAAGCAGGTCATAAAATATTTCCTTCGGGTTCTTTAATTTTTAATGCATTTAATTCTACTCCTTTTGACAAAGTAAAGGTCGTTATTTTGGGGCAAGATCCTTATCATAATATTGGACAAGCACATGGACTGAGTTTTTCGGTTCCTGATGGGATACCTGCTCCTCCTTCTTTAATAAATATGTTTAAAGAATTGAATACCGATATTGGTATGGATATTCCAACAACTGGAAATTTACAGAAATGGGCTGAACAAGGTATCCTTTTACTCAATGCTGGGTTGACGGTTCGAGCACACCAAGCCAACTCTCATAAAGATGCAGGCTGGCATAAATTTACAGATGCAGTCATTCGAAAATTATCTACTGAACGAGAAGGGATTGTTTTTTTACTCTGGGGAGGTTTTGCTAAAAAGAAATCAAGCTTGATAGATCATTCCAAACATCATGTTTTGATGACTGGGCATCCTTCTCCGCTTAGTGCCAATCGAGGTTATTGGTTTGGAAATAAGCATTTTTCAAAAACCAATGAGTTGTTGGAAAAGCAAGGATTGACTCCTATTGATTGGAATTTATAAAATCATTTCCAGGTTACTTTTTCTTGAGGTTGACTATCAATTTCACATATTCTCCTTCTTCCACTTTTTCATTTAAATTTTCATCAATTAAAAATACAAAATATAGTTTTTCAAAATTAGAGTTCTCGATATTAACCTCAAGATCTTGCATGCAATAATTTTCTACATCAAAACTAAGTTGAACAATCCCATTTTCTTTTTTAGAAATCAAATTCGCTCGTTTCTCTTCTTCATTATTGTAAAAAATATAATGGTGCGCTTGATCATCAAAAAAGATACATTCATAAGGAGCATCTTTTGGCCCAGCCATACTTGTTCCTGCTGATAGCGCTGGAATTTTATCAAAAGCTTTTCCTGATTCAAATTGCAAAAAGATGTCAGGATCAATATCTGCCACTAATCTAGCTGCATGGTAATTTTGAGCAATATCATCATCTTTTTTGATATTAAAATAAACAGAAAATTTTTCCTTCTCTAAATCAATACTTTGCTGAGAGGTCGTAATTGGAATTTCATTTTTACCTTGCTGTATTTTCAAATCAAAATCATTTAATTGACTCGGCAATTCAGTTGATTGAAAAACAGACATTGAAAAAATCATCAAAAAAGTAACAATAGATGTGGATGACATAATAATTAAAATTAGTTTTTGGATAACAAATAAATTAATAAAAGAGGCTGTAGGTTTGGTAATTAGTAATTGAAGACTAGTTTGTTTTTCAAAAAAAACAATAGCTTCAATGTATTGATCTTTCACCAATTACAATGCCTAGATTGAATTAGTAAATTCAAATTTTCGAAAATATTATGTAGGGAGTTAGAGGTTTGAAATAAAAGTAGATAGGTATATTTGAAGTCAGTACAAATGTAAATATTTTAATCCGACATATTCAAAAAAACGAAAAACTTTAACAATATATTTTAAAAAAACTTAATATTAATAAAACACTAGAAATCAAGATGTCAATCAAAATCAAAAAACAAAACAGTCGTTATATTTTTTGATTTTGATTTACATTTTAATTTTTATTTATTTTCCATAAACTTCTCCTCGACAAGATTTCAAGGTATTCATCAATAGAGATGTTACAGTCATTGGGCCAACCCCTCCTGGAACTGGCGTGATATAACTTGCCTTGGCTGCGACCTCTTCATATTTCACATCACCTGTCAGTCGGTAACCTCGCTTAGCATTTGCATCTTCTACTCGATTGATTCCAACATCAATAATCACTACGCCATCTTTTACCATATCAGCGGTTAAAAATTCAGGAATTCCCAAGGCTGCTATGATAATATCAGCTCGTAAAGTATGTGATTTTAAATCTTTAGTTCGACTATGACAAAGTGAAACGGTTGCATTTCCAGGTCTCGCTTTTCGTGATAACAAAATACTGATAGGAGTTCCAACAATATTACTTCTTCCCAAAACCACACACTCTTTCCCTTCCACATCTATATTATATCGATCCAACATTTGCATAATTCCAAAAGGTGTTGCCGGCAAATAAGCAGGCAGTCCTTGCGCCATTCGCCCGAAATTAGCAGGGTGAAATCCATCTACATCTTTTCGGGGATCAATAGCAAGCGTTATTTTTTCTTCATCAATATGTTTTGGCAAAGGAAGCTGAACGATAAATCCATCTATCTCATCATCATTATTTAGCTCTGCTACTATTTCCAATAATTCTTCCTCTGTGGTCGAAACATCTTTTCGAATCATGGTAGATTCAAAACCAACTTGCTCGCATGAACGAACTTTGTTTCTTACGTACACTTGACTTGCTGCATCTTCTCCAACCAACACGGCAGCGAGGTGTGGAATTTTTCCATCAGCTTTCCTGATTTTTGCAACTTCAACTGCAATTTCTTCTTTGATTATATTGGCAAGTCCTTTACCATCGATAATGTTTGACATAAGTAGATTTGAATTATTTTAACAATGACACAAATATAAAAAACGTGCTGACTAAAGTAGCCAGCACGTTTTTATTTTTTTCCACAAAAGAGAATTATTTGACTGTAATTTCGAGTCTTCGATTTAAAGCCTTTCCTTCTTCATTATCATTAGCCCCAATTGGATTTTTCTCCCCCAATCCTTGAATGGTTACCTGACTTCTCTTTATCCCATTTTTCTCCAAAAAAGTTCTTATAGTTCTAGCTCTGGCTCTCGATAACGTTTCCTTCTTGGTATTTTCTTCACTATCCGTATAACCATTCACCAAAAGTACACTTCCTGAATTTTTACGTAAATATTCCATCGCTTGTCCTAAATATTTTTCCAATTCAGCTGTCATTTCAAGATTGCTACTGCCTGCATCAAAATAAACCGTGTGCAGCCCTGAAGGGGAAAAATTAACTTCAACTGGAGTTTCAACTGCAACCTCTTCTACTTTTTCGTTTCCTTCAAAAACAACCGCATTATATAATCTTTTTCCCCCTAATTCCCCAACCAACTCTTTTCCAGAGGTGATAATCCGATCTTTAGGCGTTCCATATTTTACTAATTTCGCTTTAATCGCTTCTGCTCTTTCTTTTCCCAAATTAGTCTCCCCATTATATTTTTCGGTAGCATAATAATTTCCGATTAAACTTAATGTTCGATTTTCATTACTTTTAAAATGTGCTCCAATTTTTTTCAACTCGCCATTTGTTGCTGCTGGGATAGTTGCAAATAACCCATCCTTTTCAAACGAAAAGGCATTTACAGTTTTAGTTTTAAATGCACCATCTGTAAATGAAAATTTAGCTGCAGAGTCCGCTGAATCTCCT
Source organism: Saprospiraceae bacterium (assembly GCA_045104975.1). GTDB lineage: Bacteria > Bacteroidota > Bacteroidia > Chitinophagales > Saprospiraceae > CAJQQY01. Next base: position 5,248 of record JBGCCY010000299.1, on the reverse strand, counting down.
CCAAAATTAGCGAAACTAAGTACCCATGATCCAATCAATATATATAAGGCAGATAAGATTCCTAATGCTGTATTATTCATAATTATATTTTTTTCTGAAAAAATTCAGATTTGGTTTGTAATTAAGTTTTGGTTTGAGGTATTTTGGAAAAAATAATTTGCTTAAAGGATTAGTAAATTTAAACAAAACTAAAGAAATCAAGAAATGTATTTTTGAATACGTTACAGTAGAAATTCTTTAGCGTTTCTATAATTTTTATTAGCACCTGAAAACATAAAAATTTTCATGGAAAATTTTAAAATATTAAAAACCATTTTACGTAACTCCATCATCCTCAAAAGAATAAGAATATTTTTTCAAAAAAAAATATAGAAATTAAAGTTATTAACATTTTCTCATTATCTTCGGATTACACTATTCTACACTACAAATATATATTCCTAGACTATCGTAACTCTTTATTCATTTATGTGACTTATCTCTCATTTGTGGGTCACTAAATAATGTAAACACAAATGCATTTTTTTAACACCTTAATAAAAGAGAAATTACTATGACAATTTTAAGTTTTATCCTACTTAGTAATTGGATGTACTTTGTAGCTAGTTTGTTATTTGGAATAGGGGCATGGCTATTGGGAAGATTTTTTGGAAAAAATTCCGCTACAAATAAATATACTAGTTTGTTGAAGGAAAAAGATACCAACTTGACTCTAGTTCAAGGCAATTTAGATAATGCTTTGACTGCAAAGGAAAAAACAGAAAACGAATATTCTGGTTTAAAAAACAGATTCTCTTCTCTTGAATTAGATTATCAAACTGCAAAAAGTATTGAACCTCAAGTCGTAGAAAAAGAAATTGAAATTATCAAAGAGGTGCCTGTTGAAGTCATCAAGGAAGTAGAGGTGGAAGTCATTCGAGAAATAGAAGTGATCAAAGAAGTACCTGTTGAAAGATTAGTTGAGATAGTAAAAGAGGTCGAGGTTATCAAAGAAGTGCCTGTCGAAATGTACAATAACTACGAGACGCTTAAAGCGGTAGATATAGTCAAAGAAGTGCCTGTCGTCATTGAAAAAGAAGTGGATGTAATTCGAGAAGTAGAAATCACCAAAGAAGTGCCTGTCGAAATTATCAAGGAAGTAGAAGTGATGAAAGAAGTAGAAATCATCAGAGAAGTGGCTGTTATTCAAGAAGTGGAAGTAATTAAAGAAGTAGAAGTCATCAAGGAAGTAGCGGTGATGAAAGAGGTGGAAGTGATTAAAGAAGTGGAAGTCATCAAAGAAATTGAAGTAGAAGTGATTAAGGAAGTGGAAGTCATCAAAGAAATTGAAGTAGAAGTAATTAAGGAAATAGAAATAATTAAAGAAGTGCCCGTTGAGGTGATCAAAGAAGTAGAAGTGATTAAGGAAGTAGAAGTGGAAGTAATCAAAGAAGTGCCAGTCGTAATTGAAAAAGAAGTGGAGGTGGAAGTCATCAAAGAAATTGAGGTGGTTCAAGAAGTGCCAGTCGAAGTCATCAAAGAGGTGGAAGTCATTAAAGAAGTAGAAGTCATCAAGGAGGTTCCTGTGGAAGTCATTAAAGAAGTTCAAGTGATCAAGGCAGTTGAAATGATTAAGGAAATTCCTGTGGAGGTGATCAAAGAAGTGGAAGTAATCAAAGAGGTGGAGGTCATTAAAGAAGTGGAAGTAATCAAAGAAATTGAAGTAGAAGTAATTAAGGAAGTGGAAGTCATCAAAGAAGTACTTGTTGAGGTAATCAAAGAAGTAGAAGTGATTAAAGAAGTTCCTGTGGAGGTGACGATATTTAAAGAAGTAGAAGTCATCAAAGAAGTGCCTGTTGAAATCATTAAAGAAGTGGAAGTCATCAGAGAAGTAGAAGTAATTAAAGAAATACCTGTAACACTCCACACCAATACTCAGACCATCAAAGCGGTGGAAATGTTTAGAGAAAAAGCAGTACTTAAAGCACGTAAAGGAAAATCAGGTTATCGATCTGAGTACCTGCAAATCGTGGAAGGCATCGGACCTAAGATTGAAAAATTACTTCATGCTGCTGGAATTAATAATTGGGATGACCTGGCAGAAACCAGTATTGATGAGTTGAAAGAAATCTTAGAAAACGCTGGACCTCGCTACAAAATGCATAATCCAAGCACTTGGCCTAAACAGGCAAGGTTAGCCGCAAAAGGAAAATTTGATAAATTAAAAGAATATCAAGATGATTTAGATGGTGGGAAAGAATAACTCTTTTTCATCACAACAACATAACCAAAATTTACTCATGCCTCGCAAAATTCGCGGGGCATTTTTTTTTGAAAAAAATTCTCTTCACTACCAATTTTTAAAATATGGTTCTCTACAGTATACTTCTCTTTTTTGCCACGAATTTTCACAAATTCCACGAACTAGGTTGATGAAAGTTAATTTTTACGAAAGGATTTTGACAAGTCAAAATCTCCGGAAGTCCACGAAATGCTATAATTTAAACTTTCGTGAAATTTCGCAAAATCTAAATGTCAAAGATTCGTGGAATTCGTGGCAACTTTCAAAAAGTGTAGGGTAGAGAAAAATAGGAATTAAAACAAAATATCCAATATCCAACAAGAATTGTCCAAGTTTTCTTACTTCTTAGTCTTGTTGAATATTGGATATTCACATTAAAAATCATTTCCCTTGACGGGCACTATTTAAATAATTATCCAGCGTCTCAATTTGCTTGGCATCCAAAGCAAATTCTTTTGCTTTTTCAAAATATTTTATGGCATTAGGAAACTGTTTTTGCATCGCATAAATAACTCCCAAGTTTTGCCATCCATCCACGTATCTTGGATTTTTCTCAACTGCTTTTTCATAAACACCCTTCGCTTTTTCCAACTCAGCATTGGCTCCTGCTAAATTTCCTTTCGCCCTTTCCTTAGCACTTTTTTCAAAATAAATAACCCCCAAATTATTGTAAGCTTTCGCATTATTCAAGTTGTATTGAATCGCCAAATTATAATGCTCTTCTGCTTTTTCATTGAAGCCCGCTTTGTTGTACCACCACCCTAGCCTAGCATGTGCATCAGAATATTTTGGATAAACTTCGACTGCCTTTTCCAAAACAGTTTTTGCCTTATTCATCATTTCCGATTGCTCATTTCCTGTCAACGTCAATCCTCTTTTCGACAACTCTAAACTATAGTGATACAATAATTTCCCACACTCAGGAGAAGTTTGAATATCTGTATCATAAAGAGTAAAACTATCTTTCCATGCCGAATTTCGATCTATCGTTTTAAATGAAAACAGTAAAACGAAGACTCCTAAAAGACCAAGTGCTACACTATTTTTTTTGAGAAAATTACTCAATTCAAAATCCTTACTTCTTTCCTCTTCTAATTTTAAAACTTTCATTATTCCATAAGCTACCGCAATTGCGAAGCCCAAAACAGGTACATACAATAATCGCTCAGCATAGGATGTTCCGATATTAAAAACCAAATTGGAAGTAATCGAAAGCGTCAAAATGTAGAACAAAATTCCAAAAGCAAAAACTGATTTTTTCTTAATATTCAACAAGGCCCAAATACCTAAACCAGCGTGAATAACAAAAGATAAGAGTGCTTTCCAATCACCAAAGGAAGTCAATGGAATTTGAGCATATCCTGCATCTGAAACCAAAGGATGTGGGAATATTAATAATTTTAAATATCGACCCAAAATTAAAAATGCCGTCGCCTTTTGTTCCACAAAATTATCTGCAGAAACTAATACATTATCTAAAATCGAAGTATTTTCCGTTCCAATTGTTTTCCCCAAAACAGCACTTAGCATAGCTATAAAAACAAGCGATACCGCCAAATAACCGGCAGATAGTTTTAAGTTTTTTGACAAAGAAGTATTGGTAAAAAAATATATTAATAAGGGAAATACCGCTACATAGGTCACCGAACTTTCCTTTGCCATAATAGCTAAGAAGAAACTTCCTATGGACAACCCTAACCATTTCACATCTGATTTTTTCAAGTAATCCCACAACCAAAAAACCGCTAATAAAAAAAAGAAAAAACCCATAATATCATCTCGTCCTTTGATGTTGGCCACCGACTCGGTGTGCAAAGGATGAATCATAAAAATCACCGCCGCGGCAAAAGGTAAAATCAAATTATATTTTTTAAAAACTCTTGCCAAAGTGAAAAACAACAGCATTCCTGTCAACGCATAAAACAATACATTTACAAAATGCATAAAACTTGGATTGTCTGGAAAAAACTGCCATTCCATCGCAAACATCACAGGAGTCAAAGGTCGATAAAGTGTTCCAAAGCCTGCTCCATATCCATAGCGATAACTATGCGTCAAATGTGTTCCGATACCCGCAAAACCTTTTTGGGTAACAAAATTTTCTTTGATTACCGAGAAGTCATCAAGTGCCCATTCATGTTGAATCGTATTGGCATACAAAACAAAACCAAGCAGTCCTACAATGATCGCAAGAGGTAAATATTTTCTTAAAGAAAAAGTAGCTGAAGATTTCTTGACCGCTTTTAAAGTAGATTTTACAGGTTTTTTATCTTTCTTTTTTGACATCGTATTGATTCTTTTTTGACAAATATAAGAAAGAAGTAGAAGGATTTTAAAAACAAATTATGACTAGATTTGCAAAAAGAATTAAATGTTAAATGTAATTATTCAGCGATTCTTATTTTTATATATTTTTGAACGCAGAGATAGAGTGGCGCAGAGAATCTTTCGAAAAAAAATTTAAAAAACTCTGTGCCTCTTCACTTCTACGTTTAAAATATATTAGAGTAAATTAATGCTGAAAAATTACCATAAAAAACAAAGTATCATCAAACATAAATTAAAATTCTATTTCTTCTATTGGTTATTTTGGCTTGGCTATTTTGTCTTGGCAAAATTAGTTTTCCTGATTTTTAATTGGAAAAAAACAACTGAGATCGAAAACACCTCCGAGCTCATTTCTATTTTTTCTCAGGGTTCGAAATTAGATCTTTCCATCTCAGGTTATGTATTATTGATTCCAACTTTATTAATAGTTTTAAACTCATTTTTTGGTAAAAATCTATTCCAAAAATCCATTCTCATCTATACCTCCATATCGTTATTTATCATCTCATTTTTTGTCATTTTAGATGCTTCATTATATGGACATTGGGGAAATAGGTTAGATGTCTATGGTGCATTTTATTTGAATAATGCTGGAGAAGCCATGAACTTCATTCCTATTAAAACTTTGATAATCAATAC
>JBGCCY010000298.1:0-6683 GCA_045104975.1 Saprospiraceae bacterium | reverse complement strand
GATGAATGAAGATGATGGTAGTGGGCTAGGCGCACTTGGAGGTTTAGCTGCTTCTTTTGGTTTTGGAGGAGGAGGAGGAGGGGAATTTAATCTAGAAAAAATGTTATCTCTCTTAAAATCGAGGAATATTATCCAACAAGGGCTATTCGAAAAAACTGAAATAGATGGAGTGGTAGATTTTTTTGCTAATCATCTAATTAGAGAATATGATTTTCATGAAGAATGGGAAGAAAGTGAAACATTAAAAGACTTTACATTTAAAAATGAAAAGGTTGATGAATTTACTAGAACAGATTATGAAGCCTTAAAAAGTGTTTATGCTAAGATAGTTGGCTCAGATAAGACTCAAGGTATATTATCAAGCAATATTAATGAAGATACAGGAATAATGACGTTAAACATAGAATCAGTTAATGAGACTTTATCTATTAAATTGCTTAATTCCTTATTTGAAAAGTTAAGTACCTTTTATATTGATAAAACAATTGAGAAGCAAAAACAGACTTATGAGATCACTAAGAATAAAACAGACTCTTTACTAGGTGTAATGAATTATGTACAAGCTAGATTATTAAAAGTAAAAGATACCCGTCGGAACACAACATTAAACCAGTATAGATCTGAAGAGTTAAAATTAGAAAGAGAATACCAAATAAACTTAATTGCATATGGGGAAGCCCTAAAGAATAGAGAAATTGCTGACTTCACTTTAAAATCTAAAACGCCTTTTATTCAATCAATTGATCTGCCAATTCCTCCTTTAGAACCTAATAAGACTTTAACTACTTATATTAAACAAATCATTATTGGAGGAATTTTAGGTGTTTTTCTTGCGATTGCCTTTATCATAGGACGGAAAATTTATAGAGATACAATGGAAGGAAGTTAAATATTTAAAATATATATAGAATTGTTTTAATAATAAAGACAGATTGAGTAATTTTGTTGCTCAATATTAAACTATGATCGGCACTCTTATTTCTTCTAAAACTCGAATAAAACTTTTATTAAAGTTTTTTCTTAATAGCAACACTACTGCATACTTACGTAGTCTGCAAACTGAGTTTGGAGAATCGACTAATGGTATCCGAATTGAACTTAATAAATTGGAAAAGGCAGGAATGCTTTCCTCTTCTCTTCAAGGCAATAAAAAAATCTTTAAAGCCAACGTTCAACATCCACTTTTTAATGAAATTCATAATATTCTACTCAAACATATTGGGTTAGATAAAATTGTCGAGAATGTGGTCGAACGTTTAGGTGATGTCGAACGGGTTTATTTGGTAGGAGAGTTTTCAAAAGGAATTGATAGTCAAGTCATCGACTTACTTTTTATTGGAGATATAGATAAGAATTATTTGATCAAATTAATAGAAAAAGTAGAAGGTTTGATTAAAAGAAAAGTGAGATACCTAATTTATCAAAAAGCCGAATTTGAAAATATAGATTTGGATACTTTTAAACCAGAACCACTTTTATTGTGGTCTAGAGCATAGGAAGAACTATAAAACAAAGCAACCGATTAGCACTAATGAATTCAACTTCAAATCCTGAAAATCACTTACACCCAACCGAAGCTCGGTGGTTCGCAGTTTATACTCGATATAAGCGAGAAAAAGTGGTGTTTGATGAATTGACTCGAAAAGGAATTGAAGTTTTCTTACCCTTACAAAAAATTCTTAGACAATACGGGCGCAAAAAAAAATGGGTAGAGTTACCTCTATTCAATTGCTATGTGTTTGTAAAAATCACCAAAGCTAATTATGTTCCTGTTTTATCAATTGAAGGGGTGACTAAGTTTATTCGTTTTTCCCAAAATCTTATTTCTATTCCGACAGCGGAAATTCAAATGATTAGACGAATTATTGGTAGCGAAGCCTTGATTGAAGCACAAGAAGGTTTTTATCAATCAGGAGATGAAGTAGAAATTATTGCTGGAAATCTTTCAGGAATGAAAGGCGAACTCATCGAAGTACAAGGAAAAAATAAGGTATCAATCGAATTATCTCATTTGGGATATACTTTAAAAATTGAATTACCTGCTGCTTATTTAAGGAGATTAAAGCATGCAAAGACAAAAGTTTTAATTTAAACCTTCTTTGATGAAGTTTATGGTCAACTTTTACCTGACTAAATAAATAACTTTTAACTAAGAATCAAATATAGTATATCACTTTTTTTAGTACATATTTTTATCGGAAATTAAGTCTTGGGACTTATTAACGGCGAAGCCCTATCATTTCAAAATCAAGACTTTGTCAGACAACCTCCATCCTATTTTTAATAACCTTTTGCAAAGAAAAGACCGTGAAAAGTTTTTAAATCAAAAAAGCAAAGTATTATGGTTGACCGGTTTATCAGGATCAGGAAAAAGTACCATTGCGGAAGGTTTAGAAAAAAAATTATTTAAAAACGGTTTCTTTGCACAAGTGTTAGATGGAGATAATATTCGAACAGGGATCAATAGTAATTTAGGTTTTAGTCTTGAAGACAGGGAAGAGAATATTAGAAGAATAGCAGAAGTGGCGAAACTATTTTTAAACAGCGGGGTAATAACTATTTGTTCTTTTGTTAGTCCCACAATTGGCATTAGAAAAAATGCTAGAACCATTATAGGAGCTTCAGATTTTATAGAAATCTTTGTGAATACTCCTCTCGAAGTTTGTGAAAAAAGAGATGTAAAAGGGTTGTATAAAAAAGCTAGAAAAGGGGAAATCAAAGGTTTTACAGGAATAGATGCTCCGTATGAAGCACCACCAAAGCCGACCCTAGAAATTTTGACAAATCAACAATCTATAGAAGAATCAGTTGATTTAATTTATCAATATATATTATCAAGGATTAGACTCAATAACTAAAGAAAAGCACGAGTATTTGTTTTTACTTAGAAAAATTGAGATTGAAAGGAAAACTATGAGAAGTAAGAAGCGGGCTTGGAACCTGCGTTGCTTGATTCTGTAAATCAAAAAGCGATTGGAAAATAAAAATGAGGGTGCGGGAGCCTGCCTTGCGCATAACTATTTTTTCGCCTAAAATTTTTTGGTTCTTTTTTTTTAATGAAAAAAAGAACCATGCTCCATCATCCACAAATTTCAAAATGTAAAATTAAATCATTTTGTATAATCAGGAGTTACTAATATTATTCAAAAAGTTACTATTCAGCATTAAAATAAAGTGAACTATCAATTAAATCATTTACGAGAATTAGAATCAGAATCGATCTTTATTTTAAGAGAGGTCGCAGCGCAATTTGAAAATCCAGTTTTAATGTTTTCTGGAGGAAAGGATTCTATTTTGATGGTTCATTTGGCACAAAAAGCATTTTATCCAGCTCGAATTCCTTTTCCATTATTACACATAGATACTGGGCATAATTTTCCAGAAACAATTGCTTACCGAGATGCATTGGTGAAAAAAATAGACGCAAGATTAATTGTTGCTTCCGTACAAGATCAAATCGATCAAGGAATAGTTAGAGAAGAAAAAGGATTCAATGCTAGTCGAAATGGTTTGCAAACTTCAGCGTTATTAGATGCTTTGGAAAAAGGAAAATATGATGCCGCTTTAGGAGGTGCCCGAAGAGATGAAGAAAAAGCAAGAGCCAAAGAAAGGTTTTTTTCCCATAGAGATGAATTTGGACAATGGGATCCCAAAAACCAAAGACCTGAATTGTGGAATCTATTTAATAGTAAAAAACACTATGGAGAACACTTTCGAGTTTTTCCAATAAGCAATTGGACTGAATTAGATGTATGGCAATATTTAGCCATGGAAAAAGTAGACTTGCCGTCTCTTTATTTTTCACATAAAAGAAAAGTGTTTGCTCGAGAAGGAACACTTTTAGCAGATTGCGAATACATTGAAAAAAGACCAACCGAAGAAGTCAAAGAAATGAATGTTCGATGTCGAACGATTGGAGATATGACTTGTACAGGAGTATGGGAATCTACCGCTTCTACGATTGAAGAAATTATAGAAGAGGTTGCAACAACTAGAATGACAGAGAGAGGAGGCAGAACTGATGATAAAAGATCTGAAACTTCGATGGAGGATCGAAAGAAAAATGGATATTTTTAGGTGTTTATTTGTTTATTCATGCTTGGTGCTAGTTTTTGTTTATTTGTTTAACTAAGTATTTGTTTATTCCCCATTCATGATTAACGAGAATAAACAGTTAAACAAAAACACTTCAATAAACGAGAATAAACAAAACACCTACCAAACGAGACTAAACAATCAAACAATGAAAACATATTCTTTTGAAAAATTAGAAGTGTGGAATAGAAGTAGAGAGTTAACAAAATTAATCTATCGACTTTCACAAGAATTTCCAAAAGAAGAAATGTTTGGACTTACTTCACAAATTAGAAGATCTGCTACCTCTGTACCAACTAACCTCGCAGAAGGATCAGCACGAATTTCAGGAAAAGAAAAAGCACGTTTTTCTGAAATAGCTTTTGGAAGTTTGATGGAAGTACTTAACCATCTAATACTTGCAGAGGATTTGGATTTTATTCTGGAAAAAGAAGTTATAGAGTTAAGACCTTTGATTGATGAGCTTGGAAACAAAATCAATAGTTTAAGAAAAGTTCAGTTGACTTCTTAATGGTGTTTTTTTGTTAAACTGTTTATTTGTTTATTCCCCGAGTTAAAAAATAAACAAATAAACAAAAACTAACACCAAGCAAGAATTAAACAAATAAACAATAAATGTCCACAGAAATATTAAGATTTACTACCGCAGGAAGCGTCGATGATGGAAAAAGCACCCTAATCGGACGTTTACTCTATGATAGTAAATCCATTTTTCAAGATCAAATGGAAGCGATCGAAGCAACAAGTTTGCGTAGAGGTGAAACAGAGGTAAATCTTGCCTTACTAACTGATGGTTTAAAATCAGAGCGAGAACAAGGAATTACCATTGATGTAGCCTATCGATATTTTTCTACGCCCAAACGAAAATTCATCATTGCAGATACTCCTGGACATATTCAGTACACCAGAAATATGGTGACAGGCGCATCGACGGCTAATGTTGCTTTGGTATTAATTGATGCAAGGAACGGTGTAGTTGAACAAACTCGTCGTCATGCAATCATTGCTTCATTATTACAAATCCCACATCTGGTAGTTTGTATTAATAAAATGGATTTGGTGGATTATAGCGAAGAGGTGTATGAAAATATTAAAGATAATTTTGAGAAATTCGCAGCAAAATTAGATGTCAAAGATGTTCATTTTATTCCAATCTCAGCTTTGAAGGGAGACAATGTAGTGAATCGATCTGAACAAACACCTTGGTACGAAGGTTCGACTTTGATGTATTATTTGGAAAATGTACATATTGCAAGTGATCATAATCTAATTGATACTCGTTTTCCCGTTCAATTCGTGATTCGACCATACCAAGATGAATTTCATGATTATCGAGGTTATGCAGGACGAGTAGCGGGAGGTGTTTTGAAAAAAGGAGATAAGGTGATGGTTTTACCTTCAGGTTTTACCTCTACCATTAAAAAGATAGACACGATTGATGGAGAATTGCTAGAGGCGTTTCCTCCTCAGTCAGTTACCATTCTATTAGAAGATGATATAGATGTGAGTCGAGGGGATATGTTGGTTAGGGAAAATAATGTTCCAGATGTGGAGCAAAATATTGAAGTGATGATGTGTTGGTTTAACGAAAGACCATTGCAAGAACGAGGAAAATACACGATCCTTCATACATCACAAGAAGCAAGATGTATTATTAAAGAGGTGCGATATAAATTAGACATTAATAGTTTGCATCGAAACTTAGAAGATCGTACGATTAAAATGAATGACATCGGAAGAGTAGTCATCAGAACTACAAAGCCATTATTTATAGATGCTTATCGAAAAAATCGAAATACAGGGAGTGTGATATTTGTGGATGAAGGATCGAATGAAACGGTAGGCGCAGGAATGATTATTTAAAAAACTAAATTAAAACTTAAAAGATACATGAACGATTTAATCAAAGACAAAAAAATTGCGATTATTGGTTTAGGATATGTTGGACTTCCTCTAGCTGTAGAGTTTGGAAAACAATATACGACGGTTGGTTTTGACATTAACCAATCAAGAGTAGATGAATTGAATGGTGGAAAAGATAGTACGCTTGAAGTGGAAGATGATTTATTGAAATCTGTTATCCATACAGGAGATTCAGGTTCAATTATGACAAAGACTGGTTTGCTAATTACTACAGATAATGCTGCACTAAATGACTGCAATGTTTTTATCGTAACAGTCCCAACACCAACGGATAAACATCATCGTCCAATTTTGACACCTTTATATAAGGCAAGCGAGACCGTTGGAGCAGTTTTGAAAAAAGGAGATATTGTCATTTATGAATCAACGGTTTACCCTGGAGTAACAGAAGATGAATGTGTCCCTGTTTTGGAAAAAGTATCGGGACTAAAATTCAATAAAGACTTCTTCTGTGGATATAGTCCTGAGCGGATTAACCCAGGAGATAAAAAACATACGGTGACTAAAATTTTAAAAGTAACTTCTGGATCAACTCCTGAAATTGCAGAAGTTGTCGATCAAATATATAAATCAGTCATTACCGCAGGAACATTTAAAGCAAGCTCTTTAAAAGTAGCAGAAGCCGCCAAAGTAATTGAAAATAGTCAACGAGATATTAATATCGC
>JBGCCY010000297.1:0-4730 GCA_045104975.1 Saprospiraceae bacterium | reverse complement strand
ACAATACTTCCCGCACAAACGAGAGCGCGTTGGGAACGGCGAAAAATGTGGGTGAGGGAGCAGCACGGAGGAAAGCATTTTTTTCGCCAAGAATTTTGCTTACTTTTTTTCGAATGAAAAAGTAAGTCGCCGAAGGCAAACACAACCAAGACCACAATCTTAAAAATTAAGAAAAAATAAAATTGAAAGCCAATTTCAATTTTAGATAAAATCATAAATCATGAGTTTAAAATACAACGGTACACCACAACAACTATTCTGGAAAGGCTCCCCAAGAGACATCGTCTTCGACACAGCCAGCATCCAAGAAAAACTATCCGCAACAGACAAACCTTGCTACATCCTCCAAGACTTCCGTGGAAGAATCGGAGCAAGTAACAACGGCGAATTAGTCTCCGAAGGAAGAGGTCTACAAGTTTTAGCAATGGCCAATCCAATGACCGCTGCACAACTCGGTGACTCATCTTTCCAAAAAGATTACAACCTAAAATACTCCTACAAAACTGGTGCAATGGCCAACGGAATCGCTTCCGAAGAATTAGTCATTGCCATTGGAAAAGCAGGATTTCTAGGATCATTCGGAGCAGCAGGATTAGTACCAACAAGAGTATTGCAAGCCATTGAAAAAATCCAAGGAGCATTGCCAACTCAATCTTATGCATTCAATTTGATCCACAGTCCTAACGAACCAGCTTTGGAAGAAGGAGCTGTAAAATTGTTTTTGGAACGCGGAGTTACCGTGGTAGAAGCATCTGCATTTTTAGCCTTATCAGAAAATATAGTTCACTACCGAGTAGCAGGATTAAGCGAAGATGCAGATGGAAATGTCGTAACTAAAAATAAAGTAATCGCAAAAATTTCTCGAAAAGAAGTAGCTGCACCATTTATGCAACCTGCACCAGAACGTTTCCTAACATCACTTTTACAAAAAGGAAAAATCACACCAGCACAAGCAAAACTAGCTACCCGAGTTTCGATGGCAGATGATATTACTGTCGAAGCAGACTCAGGTGGACATACAGATAATCGACCTTTGGTAGCATTGCTTTCAACGATTATTCAGTTGCGAGATGAGATGCAAGTGAAGTATAATTTTGAGAAAAAAATCAGAGTCGGTGCTGCCGGTGGAATTTCCACTCCAGCTTCAGCATTAGGTGCATTTATGATGGGAGCAGCTTTTGTAGTGACAGGTTCTGTAAATCAAGCTTGCACAGAAGCGGGGACTTCTGAACACGTGCGTAAATTGTTACAAACAGTTGCTTCAACTGATGTGATGATGGCTCCTGCATCAGATATGTTTGAGATGGGTGTAGAATTGCAAGTGCTTAAAAGAGGAACGCTCTTCGCTCCTCGTGCAAAAAAACTCTACGAATATTACAAACAATATAATTCAATCGACGAAATTCCTGCTGACGAACGAGCGAAATTAGAAAAGCAAATTTTCCGAAAACCACTCGAAGAAATCTGGCAAGGATGTATTGAATTTTTCCAACAAAGAGATCCTGAACAAATCGAACGGGCGCAAGGAAATCCAAAACGTAAGATGGCATTAATCTTCCGTTGGTATTTAGGTTTGTCTTCCAACTGGGCAAATGCAGGTACAGATGGTCGTGCGCAAGATTACCAAATTTGGTGTGGCCCTTCGATGGGTGCTTTTAATGATTGGGTGAAAGGTTCTTACTTGGAGGATTATAATAATCGACATGCGGCGGATGTGGCGGAGCAGATTATGCAAGGGGCGGCGTATTTGTATCGGGTACAGGCGTTGAAGATGCAGGGAGTGGAGTTTGATACACAAGTAGAAAATTATGTTTTAGAAAACAAAGCGATAGCAGTTGCTTAATATATAACAACTCAGGTCGATTGAATGTTCTACTTTCGACTTGAGTTTTATTAAATTAAAGTTAATCCAAAATAATATTCACATTAATTACTCCTTATTATTAACAAATAATGTCCATCTCCTTTTTCATTAGAAACAATATTATATTCTTTTTCTAGGTGCTCAAATTTGGCTTGATCGAGAATAGTTTTATCGTCATGTTGAGAATATGGATGATTTTCATTTGCTATCAACAGATAAATAATTCCTTCTTTTTTAAACAATTTAATTGATGTATCAATTGCCTGAAGTATTGTTTCCCATTTAAAAAAATGTAGAAGATTTGAAATAATTATTAGATCAAATTCACTTGTACATTCCTTAATAAATTGCATCTCATCTTTCCTAATATATTCAAATACATTTTCTTTCAATTCTTTTTCAAAAGAAACTTGAGATTTATAAATTCTATTCAAGTCAAAGTGATTTTCAAAATGAAATGGATCTTTAGCATCATCTACTCCTGAGTCCACTCCCACTAATCTTTTAAAGTCAAGATCAAGTTCATTATACAATGAAAATAACATTCCTGCATCTCCACAACCAATATCTAAAACAGATATTTCATTATCATTTTTTAAATGCTCCGATATTAAAGTAATAAATTTTGAATGGTCACTCATTTTTGTGATTAAGTTCTTACTGGAATTTCAACATTAGAAAAATCAATCAATGGCAAATATGCTTTATGTAAGATGGTACCTTTTAGGTACATAAACATCATTCCACGGGTAGTTGACATAGCGGCATCAGTAAGCTGGTGAGTTAACTTTTTAGAAAAAGGAAACTTAGAATCAGAAGTATCAAACTCTAAATTTAAATGCCCAAAACCAAAAGAAATACTTGTTTTAAATTTTGCAATAATATTATCAGTATCACCTCTTTTTATATCAACATCAACGTTAATAAATAGAACTTTCTTTTCTAAATCTATTTCATGTCCAATTCCTACCTGATGAATAAATTGAGTCACCTGGTCTTGCCCAATTTGGCTAGGTTCAATATTCATACTTGTTTCAAGAATTCCAACATCTTGTAATGTAAAATCTGAAATTTTCAAATCCATTTTATTTAAGCTTGATAATTAGTTTTCAATTGTAATTTGTTTTCAATTTTTCCATAAGGAATCAAAGCTTCGGATACTTGACTCGTTGCATGATTTTTAGCTACCATAAAAATAGTTTGGTAAACAACATTTTTCTTTTGTTTTGGTTTTTCCAAAATAATCTTCTCCCCAAAAACACTTTCCAAATCACTCAAAGTATCCAATGTAAAATTATGCGTACCACTCAACCACTTTGTAATAACGGAAGGTTTTTTATCTAATTTTGCAGCCAACTCTTTTTTCTTCCAACCTTTAGTTTTTAGCAAGTCATCAATACGAGCAGCCAACAACATTCGGTTACGAGTCCGATTAGTTTCCAACTCATTTCGATTCTCTAATATTTTTTTTAGCAAAGGACTAGAATAACTTCTCGCCTTTTTTGATTTGTTTTCCATCTCTCCAAAATTTTATTTCTCAAATATCAAATCTCCCTCAAAGTCTTTCCCATCATTTATAAATTTGATGTCTCCATCTAATTGTCTTTGGTAAATTTCTTTCGAAATTTTTATCATCAACTTAGCTTCTTCACTTAGTTTTTCATCATCCTGCCAAGCCTGAACATTTTTTTCTCCGCCTCCACCAAGTATCACTAAATTCATTCCATATCGAATGCAATAAAGTCTAAGATTATGATCTGGTATATCAAACAATGCACAAACTCCATCACCTGGTTTACCTTCTTTTTCTCTGAAAAAATTATTTCTAGCACCTGTGTTATGAGCGATAGTTTCTAATCTATCAATTAGATTTTGAATTTCAACAGGATAGTTTTGTGCATTCTCCAACAGAAACCGATCGAAGAGAGTTGTTTCCAATTCTTCGACAAAAACGGTATAAATGGAAGTTTCCTTTCCAGATAAACCTTCTAACTTTACAACTTCAAAATTCACTCAAGGGATTAATTATAGATTAACAATCGACAAATTTAAACAAAATTTCATTTAAAAGTGAAATTTCTTAATTTTTCTTAAGGTAGCATTTTCTTAATCTGAATAAAAGCCTCCCGCCCACCAGCGAGAGGCTTTTCCTTTTCCAATAAAACAAACTACTCCTTCCTCTCCCCCACCCAAGGAATCGTAAACTCCCTCCCAGGACAATAAGTAACCCCATAAATCTTCCCATCCTTAAAATACCCTGAATGATAATACCCATTACTCCCATCCCTCGAAGAAAATCCAAAATACACCACATCCCAATTCAAATTAAAATACCCATTCTTAAATTCAGAACCATAAAAAGTACCATCAAACTGATTCCCTTTCCTAGGTTCAATCGTAAATTCTTGAATATAAGCTGCTGCATCAGGAGAAGGTCTCAGATCAATCACCCAAGTCCCTTTTATTTTTTCAAGATCGATATCTAAGGAATTAGAAGTAGAATTTTGAGCGCAAACGAATTGTGTCAAAGCAAAAAAAAGAAAACTAAATAAAAATTTCATGTTTTAAAATTTTGGTTAACAATGCCCCAAAACTAAGACATCGCAAACCTCCAATCGCCCCAAAACATGTATTGAGACGACCTAATCTTTGCTTTGAGTCGTATTCACATATTCACACGGACTCATTATGGTAAGTTTTTTAAATATCCGATTAAAACTTGATTTGGAATTAAATCCTGACTCCAATGCAACTGACAATAATGTGAATTGCTCCAATCGCCCCGCAGCAATTTTATGCTTCACTTCTTCCCCTCGATATTGATTGACAAGATCTACAAAGGAAATTCCCAAACCTTGATTAATAT
>JBGCCY010000296.1:0-32158 GCA_045104975.1 Saprospiraceae bacterium | reverse complement strand
CTCACTTTTGCCCAAGTGGATAAAAACATGCCTTTAGATGATATCGAAGTCAGCCCATTTGATTTTGGGAAAATGTGGACTTTTGAAAACTTACCGTTAGATTATTTTGAAAAAACATACGGGTTCCGACCTTCCGAAGAATGGATTGAATCGGCTAGAATGTCTTCTTTGCGATTTGCGAGTTGGTGTTCTGCATCATTTGTTTCGCCAAATGGATTGATTATGACTAATCACCATTGCTCACGAGATGTTGTTACAGCGTTGCAAAAAGAAGGAGAATCTTTTGAAAAAAATGGTTTCGTTGCCAATGGTTACGACCTCGAAAGAAAAGCAGAAGGTTTATTCGTGGAGCAAATGGTGCAAGCAATTGACATCACCGCTGAAGTAAAAAAACGAACTAACTCAGCAGGAACCGATGCCGAAAAATTAGAATTGCGTGGAAAAGCACTCGAAGAAATCAAAGAAGAATATGCCAAAAAGAAAGGTTGGAATGGTTTGCGTTTGCAAGCAGTTACTTTTTATAGCGGCGGGAAATTCTCTTTGTATGGCTATAAAAAGTACGAAGACATTCGCCTCGTTTTAATTCCTGAGGGAGACTTGGGTTACTTCGGAGGTGATCCAGATAACTTTACTTATCCTCGATACAATTTGGATTGTACTTTTTGGAGAGCTTATGGCGACGATGGAAAACCATTGGACACTTCAAAAAATTATTTCAAATTCAACGGAGACGGAATCCACGAAGGGGAAGCTGTTTTTGTAGTTGGAAATCCTGGAAGTACAGAACGATACCGAACAGCTGCTCAATTAAAATATGATCGTGATGTTCGTTTTCCAATCAGATTAAGAATGATGGGAAATACAGATCGCCTATTGAGAAAAAGATATGAGTCAGAACCATCAGAAGATTTGATGAATGAGATTTTTGGAAATTCTAATGGATTAAAAGCCTTCACAGGAATTTTAAAAGGATTAAAAGATCCAATGTTGTATGGTCGAAAATTAAAAATGGAGCGTAAGATTCGTGCAGCGAATCCTGGAGTAGATTATTGGGATAAATTGAGAGATAGCTATGCTGACCTCGAAAAATTAGGGCCATCCTTGATGATGATGAATCCTGGTCGACGAGATGTTGCTGCACCAAAAGCTTCTCTGGAATTGATGTTTGCAACGTACGAACTTGGACAACAAATCAAAAATGACGCATCAAAAGAAGACAAAGAAAAAAGTAAGGATGCCATCAAAGAAATGATCAAAACAATTGATACTCCTTTGGAACGACAACTATTAGCGATGCTCTTAAGTGATTATGATGAGTATTCTCCTGACCGTCCTTTGAAAGGTGCTGATGCTGCTAAATTTGTGGATAACTTATTTGACTCTTCTAATCTTTTGAAAGGGAAGAAATTGAAAAAGGGAATGAAAGAGAAGAATTTCAAAAAAGCAAAAGATCCATTTGTAAAATTATCCAATCAATTAGCAGGAAGATTCTTCAAAGCTGTTGATGCTTTCCAATCTACTGGCCCAACTCGTCGAGCGTTGGAAGCACAAGTAGCGAATGCAGTTTTCAATGTATATGGTTCAAGTTTACCACCTGATGCAACTTTCACTTTGAGATTAGCGGATGGTGTGGTAAAAAAATATGACTACAACGGAACTGTTGCGCCAATCAAAACGACCTACTTTGGGATGTATGATCGGTTCTATTCTAACGATGGGAAATTCCCTTGGTCACTACCTGAAAAATGGATGAATCCACCAATGGAATTATTGAAAGCACCATTGAATTATGTTTCTACCAATGACATTATCGGTGGTAACTCTGGAAGTCCGATGATTAATAAAAACTTAGAAGCAGTTGGTTTGATCTTCGATGGAAATATCGAATCTCTTCCTGGTAATTTTATCTTTGATGAAGTTTCTAATAGAACCGTTTCTGTTCATGCAGGAGGAATTTTAGCTGCAATAAAGTATGTTTATAAAGCAGATAAATTGTATAAGGAATTGACGGGGAAATAAAGGTTTCGTTAAACGCTGGACGTTAAACGTTTTACGTTCACTTACTAGAAACAACATTTAAGTACCTAAGTAACTGATAGTCAATTATTTATAAAAAAAAGTGGTTAGCAAAATTATTTCGCTAACCACTTTTTTTTTATGTCAAGAACGAAAAACGTTTTCATTATTCAATTACCTCAACATATCCTCCAAACACCCACTCATCTTTACCTATTCGAAACCACTTCCCTTCAACCTCAAATATTTTGACTAAAGTACCTCTTTGAACTTTACTAATTTTAGCATTATTCGTTCCTGGTCCTTTCCGAACATTCAAGAAACTTGGAGCGATAATTCGACCAGTTTTGACCTCGACAATTTTCATCAATGGACCAAATCCCCAACGGTCTGCACCAATGCGATACCAACGACCTTGGATGTCAAAAATTTCTACCGGTGTTCCATCTTTTAAAGTATCTACAATTGGGTGATTTGCACCTGGTCCTGACCGAACATTTAAGTCCGTTGGATCAACTACAATTCCATCTTTTTTCTCAAAAGTTATTTCCACATAATGCTTGTGTAGCCATTCATCTGGGCCAACTCTAAACCAGTTCCCTACTTGCTCATAAATCTCAATTTTATGATCTTGATGAAAAACTTGAATAACTGGAAATCTTGAACTTGGTCCTTTTCGCACATTCAAATCACGCGTGTTAACAAAACCTTGCTTGATTGGATTTTCCAATTGAAAATTAAGTCCACGATTAACCCTTTCCTTAAACTCTTGCCAGGGCTTTTCATCAATCATCATCAACGGACATAACTTTCCAGTAATATCATAGTGTCGATATAATTCATTTGTAGTGAAATTATATTTATTCAAAAGATGCTGCGCTAACTCTACAGAATTTTGATAGGTTTTATTCCAGTCACCATCTTTATTCACACACATCTCAAAACCAATCAAAAAATAATTAGGTGTTAAATCAGTTCCTTCAATAATTTTTTGTCCTGTAGGTTTGTAATATCGACCTCCCACATGGTAGCCAACTTCATGATCTGGCAAACATTGCACGATGCTTCGATCGTCTACATTATAATGTGCAGAAGCATATCGGTTAGCAGTATTAAAATAATCTCGAGTTCGACGAGCATTAGCACCAGTTGATTCATTGGCAGTCCAATGCACTACGATACCTTTTAATTCTCGAATCCGATACCAACTTTTATTACGTAAAGATGGTCGATTTCGTCTACTCGTTAAATACATTTTTTCTATGGGTAACATAGTGTTGTTATTTTTTATAGTTATAAAGCTAAAGTAGGAAAAATTGTTCAAATGTAATATTGTTGTTAGAAAAATATTAGTCTTGAACTTTCAATTGGAAAATATAAAATTGGATTCGTAGTTTTGGGGTTTATTTTACCGTAGTTTTGAAGATGGATTTTTTTTCTTTTACCAGATTCTATGGTAAAACACACAAACATTTGACAATCAGTTAGTTAAACATATTTTTCATGCGAATAGATATTTTATCAGCCGTCCCTGAATTATTGGAAAGCCCAATGCAGCACTCCATTATGAAACGAGCGCAAGAGAAAGGATTGCTAGAAGTGGTCATCCACAATATTCGAGATTATAGTCTCAGCAAGCAAAAACAAATCGACGACTACCAATATGGTGGTGGTGCAGGTATGGTGATGATGGTCGAACCTTTGGCGCGATGTATCGAACATTTGCAAAGCGAAAGAACTTATGACGACATCATCTACATGACTCCTGATGGGAAAAGATTAGATCAATCTGAAGCAAATTTTTTATCCATGAAAAATAATCTAATGATGATTTGTGGACACTACAAAGGTATTGATGAGCGCATCCGTGAACACTTTGTTACAAAAGAAATTTCGATTGGTGATTATGTCTTATCAGGAGGTGAATTAGCAGCAGCAGTTTTGGTCGATTCGATTGGAAGACTAATTCCTGGTGTGCTCAATGATGGAACTTCCGCTTTGTTTGATTCTTTTCAAGATGATCTTTTGGCTCCACCGATCTATACTCGTCCAGCAGAATATAATGGTTGGAAAGTGCCAGACCTACTTCTTTCTGGAAATACAAAACTCATCGACGATTGGCGACATGAACAATCTCTAAAAAGAACGGAGGAGAGACGACCAGATTTGCTTGATAACAGTTAACTGTGAATGATTAATACCATTCCGTAATTACATTGTGGTGTTAACCATTCACAGTTAATCATTAACAGTTAAACAACATCTGTCTTTTTCCAACCTGTCGCATCAACCAAAGTGTAATACCATTTTCGTTGCCCACTCTTCTCAGCTCGCTTCAACAACTTTAGCCAAAAATCATAAAACGTTTCCGTATCATAAATCACCTGACAACCTGCTGAATATCCTTTGACCAAAACATTGGCAATCAAATCTACTTTTTTCATTTCATCAAAACGAGTATTATTTTTCACATTTTCTCGATGAAGATTTGTGTTAATTCTTAAACCAGTTCGCAATACTTTTTGGAGCGAGTTAACTTTGGTCAATGGAAGACTTTCTAGCCCTTTAATCAAATCTTTTACCTTTGGAAAGATTGCTTTTGCTTCCTCTTTGGAAGGTCTAATTCCAACTAGGCTTCGATAATAATCAGGTCCCGCCTTGCCATCGATATCACTTAATTTTGGATAATATTTAAATTGTCGTTCGATCACTTTTATGACCCATTCATCTTTAATTTTTGCAATGACATCACTTCTTTTTAAATTTTCCATATCAGTCATTTGCTTCTCGTCCATACCGCTCGCATCACTCAATATTTTAGCAATAACTTCTCGACTTACATCATTAAATCTTTTATCATGCCAACGTCCAACCATCCATTTTTTCGCTTCAAAAAGATTAATCTTTTTCTTTGTCCTCAAACCTTCTTGAGAAATAGTAACAATACCATTTTCTACTTTATCAATTTTCATCGGCTTTGATTCAGCCAAACTTTTCAGGTTTTGATAAGGTGCTACTTTACCATTGGTTCCAAACTGACTGAGCCAATAATAAATTTCTGTCAAGGTTAGATTTAGTCGAAAGGTATCTTGTAAATTAAACTTGGTATTCGTATTTCCACCTTTGATATTTCCATCAATTCCATACTTTTCCAACCAATGATTTCTTGGAAAAATAAAAGTATTTCCACCTTGATGAAAATTAAACCCTTTGTCAATTTCCCATTTATATTTTTTTCCATTCCCTGCACTTCGAACTAGCAAATTTCGTGTCCTTCCAGCAGGTTGTCTTCCATGATGAAATCCAAATAAAGCAGAAAGTGTTTGTGGAGCAACTGTTCGATGTCTATTCTTATTCCCTGGCTCTGTGGTAGCAATATTTATTTCGACTCGAGGATTACCCGATTCATCTTTCCAGCAGGCTGCCAAACTATCATTATACTCCGTCGCTATATTTCTATCTAAATTCCTACGTAGTCCAACTAAGTTCGTAACTCCTTGACTATCAGACCATAAACCATTCCGAGCAATCACTAATTTTCTAAAAAAATCATATAAAGTTGCTTCTCCTTCTTTTAAAGATGGAATAGAAATTTTATTACCATCCGAATCTTTTAAGGATTTATTTTCTACTTCATTAGTAAAAACAACTTTAGATTTTTTGATGATATTATTGAGAAATCCTTTACCAGGTTTCCCATCAACTACTTTTAAAATAGTCTTTAAATTATCTGAGGTAAGAGGTGTATTTTTCTTTTGATAAGCCAGTTGTTGTTGTATGACATATCGAACTCCCTCATCAGGAATAATCAATGAATTATCCTCAGATGTACCTTTTAAAATAGATGGTCTTACATAAGTATCTCTATTTTTTTTATAGACAAAATCCATCAATTTGATAATTCCACTCCAATTATAATAATTAGAAATAAATTGGCGGCTTGCCTCTATAGAAACAGATTTTGATGCTGATTTTTCTCTTGTAGAAATTTTTACAACAATGCTTTTACCAACTTGCTGAACTTCATTTCCAGAATTATTTCTTGAATCGTTTCCAGAAACTATTCGAGTTCCTGTCGATCCTGTGTTAAATGAGTCAGGCACATTTGTCGGTGCTGTTGGACGAGGTTTCGGTTTCGGTAAAGCCTTCACCGTTGCTACTAATTTTTTCAACGTTCCAAAACCAGGATCAATCCTTCCATCAGGTGATGATGAACCAACTACATCCTTTTGAAACTTTCGAATGGCTGCAATCGTCAATGGTATTTTAGATCGTGGAATTTGTTTATTAGTCTTTGGAAGCTGTTTTAGTTTATTTGAAATAGACTCAAATTCGGAGGTTAAAATTGCTTTGGTGGAACTGCTATTTGGAGGAAGTAATAAATCAAGCATTTCTTTTTTAAAGGCAGATTTGGATAAAATTCCTATAGCAAATAATCCAAGTTGTATTTTTGCTAAATCTTTTGTTTGGTTAACTGCACTAGTCGTATCACCTACCTTTTTTTGAATTGTAATCATTGTTTTTTTGGTTTGTTTTTTTGAAAGATTATTAAATTAAAGATAGATAAAAAATATAATATTATAGCTTCTATTGGCACCAAAGAAATTAAAGATTCCTTCATATCAGTTTAAAAGATATAATTAGAGAAAATCTAGATAATTTATGTTCAAAAAATCACTCGTACACCTTTAATGCTACTTGCAATTTCTTTTTAATCTTATTTCTCAAAGTTTTCGGACTGATCACTTCTATTGAATTTCCAAAACCTAAAATCAACCGTTCCAGTTCAAAATTGAGGTGTACTTTTATTCTAACCCGAACGTCTCCATTGGGAAATTTCTCCAAAATTTCTTGTGAGTGATGAAATGGTTTAGTAATCACGTAAGGTGCATTTGTCCGATCAATTTCTAAAACTACTTCTTTGCATTGCGCATCATTTAGAACTGTTACTCCAATCGTATTTTTATAATAATTATCTCCATCAAATTTCCCTTGGACATATTTAGTTTTTAAATCAAAATCAATTTTCTCAATTCGATCTAATGCTAAAGTCAATAATTGTTTCTCTCGATTTTTTTTTCCAACCAAAAACCACCGATTATTAAATTCCTTTAAAATAAATGGATGCAAAATAATTTCTGATGCCGCTCTTGCTTTGAATGATTTGTATTTTATTTTTAAGCAAATCTTTTTTAAAATGGCTTGGTACAAAACATCTAAATGTTGTAATCCTTTTAATTTTTCATTTTTATCTAAATGAATGATCGAGGATTGATGTGTTTTTTCTGTATAAACTTTGTCTTCCAGTTTTTGAATAATTCCTCCTAATTCTGAAAACAAAGAGAAATCTTTAAACTGTTTCAACATCTCTACCGTCTCCGACAACACACTCATATCATGCTCGGTCAAAGGAATATTGGTGATGGAATAATTCTCCTCTTCATATTTATAATACTTCCGATCATAAACCACAATCGGAGCATTGTAACCTAATTTATCACTTCGCATCAATTGAATATCCAACTGAATACTTCGCTTGCTAACATTGACCTCTTTATTTTCATATTCATATAATGCCTCAGAACATTCATCAATCAAATCATCCAAAGTCCACGTTCTATAACGGTTCTGCAAACATTTATCAATGGTTTTGTAGCGAATAAGTGCGTTTTTATTGAGTGCCATTTTATTTTTTTCAATAAAAATATAATATTTTTTCTACTACGCAAAAACATTGCGCACTTAGTTCCCAACTTTGTTTTGTAATTAAGAAATAACAAACGAATTAAAATATATAAAAATGAAAGAGACTATAAAAATCAACGGGAACACTTTAATTGACTTAGGATTTATTCCTGGAAAATGGTTTAAAGATGCTATGGAGCATATCAATGAAAATCAATTAACAGGAGAAGCGATGTTAGATTACTTGGAACAATTTAGACGTGAACCAGAATTAGAATTACACGCTGAACCGATTCCATTTTCCAAAAACATCAAAGCTGAAAACGAATTGGAAAAAGAAAATATCAATTCAGTTATCAATACCATGAATATCGTGATGAAAACTCCAACCGTAGTTGCTGGAGCGATTATGCCTGATGCTTGTCCGACTGGTGCGGGAACTATTCCGGTAGGAGGAGTCGTTGTTACCAAAAATGCGATTCACCCTGGAATGCATTCTGCCGATATTTGTTGTTCGGTAATGTTGACTGACTTTGGAAAAATAGAACCAAAAGATATTTTGGATGCAGCATTTTCGATCACCCATTTTGGACCAGGAGGAAGAGAACGAAATGATCAGTTTAGATTTCCAGCTGAATTATTGGAAGCGTTTGAAGGAAATAGAATGTTGAACGATAAGGATATGGTTCAAATGGCGAGAAAACATTTGGGAACTCAAGGAGACGGAAATCACTTTTTGTTTGTTGGAAAATCTGCCAAAACGGGCAACACAATGATGGTGACTCATCATGGTTCAAGAGGAGTTGGAGCGATGCTTTTTAAACGTGCGATGAAAATTGCAGAACGTTTTAGAAAAGAATTATCTCCTAAAACTTTAAAACAAAATGCTTGGATTCCTTACGAAACAGAAGAAGGAAAAGAGTACTGGAAAGCATTGCAAGTGATTAGAAAATGGACTAAGCAAAATCATATTTGTCTCCACGAAGCAACTGCAGCAAAGGCTGGAGCAAAAGTGGAAAACAGATTTTGGAATGAACATAACTTTGTTTTCAAGGATGGAGATTTATTTTATCACGCAAAAGGTGCAACTCCTTTGGATAAAAAATTCATGCCTGATATTACTGGACCTCGTTTGATTCCGTTGAACATGGCTGAACCAATTTTGATTGTCGAAGGGGAAACGACTGCAACTAATTTAGGTTTTGCGCCACATGGAGCTGGAAGAAATATGAGCAGAACCAACCATAGAAGATCGAAAGGTGAAACACCTATCAACACTATTTTTAAAGAAGAAACAAAAGGGTTGGATGTTAGATTTTTCTCCAATGAGATTGACATCACAGAATTACCTTCTGCCTACAAAAATGCTGCGACGGTGAGAAACCAAATGGATGAATTTGGTTTAGGAAAAGTAATTGATGAAGTGATGCCTTATGGTTCGATCATGGCGGGTGATTACAAATTCAATCCACCGTGGAAAGTTAGAAGAGATAAAAAGAGAGCATTGCGCAATAGTAATGCGTAGTTGAAATATATTAATTGAACCGTGGCACGGTTTGAAACCGTGCCACGGATTTTCCTCAATTAAAAGAAAAAAGTAGGTCAAGAATAAGTTACTTCAAAAAACATTTAGGTTGTAAATACTTACTCAATTACCTACTTATTTTTTTATAAAAAACAACTACGCAACATAATTGCGCATATCAGCGAGTGGCTTCCAGCCAGCCTCTGATTTACAAAAGAAAGAAAAATCGGAAGTTGACTAAAAGTCAATCGCCGATAAAAACCAGGTCAAGAATAAGTTACTTCCGGAACCAATTTCGCCATAAAATTACTTATTCAATTACCTGATTTTTCATGGAGACAGTAGCTCAGTTGGTAGAGCATATGGAAATTGTTTGCTCATTACCTTTTAACTCCTTTTCATTTAGGTGGAATGGAACAAGGGTCAATTTAAACATACTTCATATAATTAGGAATCATAGGGTCGTAGGTTCGAATCCTACCTGTCTCCCATAAAAAATAAAAGGTCAACATTATTTTACTCCAAGGTTCGAATCCTGACTCTCGAGAGAGAGCATTTGGTAAAATAAATGATGAATTACCTTTTAAAATCAAGGTCAATTGCTTCTTACTTCTGGGCTTGCGCCCACCAAATTACCACTTTGACTTAGAAGCAACATTATCTGATTTTTTTTAAAATTTTAATTTTTAAATTTATTTATCATGAAAACTGATTTGTTAAAAATCGCTATCCGACAAAAAGCTATCTTCATTTCTAACGAATGGATGGTCAATAAGTCGACGTCTGAAATCAATGAGACCACTAGTGTTTTAATGGCTAATTGTGCACGATTGGGGTTTTCATTTTCAGAGAATTTACTACATGCGATCAACGGAATTTCTCCAAAGTCAAAATTGGAAATTTTCGAAACCTTGAAAGAAGTGACTGGTGTCAATAAAAACTGGACACCACTTGTTAAGCAATGGGACATCCCAACTGGCGAGTCAGTTGTGGATCATGTCATCGCTTTTTTTGCCAATGTTTTCCAATCAAAGAAAGGAACGACTTTGCCATGTGGACACTTAATTCCAGATAATACTTTTCCATTAGAAAGATATAATGGTTGCCCATTTTGTGGAACACCTTTTACTTTTGGAGAATTGGAATATAAACCAAGCGGCAACAAATTAAAAATGTTGGACTTGTGGACAGAAGCAGATTTGCAGAAATACTTGTTGGATTTATTAGAGTCTCCAGTTGCTTTGGATGCGACTCAAGTAGATAGTTTGAAAGTGTTAGTGGCGACTTATGATGTACCAAAGGATACAACAATTGGAATCAAAGAAACTATGATGATTTTGATTGATGCCTTGGTCGAGCAAAATAAATTAACTATTGCAGGTGATTTATTTAAAACACCAAATGACGTTTTGAGATACTTGTGGTATAAGCATACAGGTTTTTTACAAATCATTGAACCAAAAGTTATTGCGATGCGAAAAGTAAAAAACATTAAAACTTTTCGTTCGAATGAGATGGCAATGCTTGCAGTAAAATTGCAGTCATCGGATGAGTTGAAATTAAAATTCACACGAAAGGAATGTCGTCAATATGCAACTTGGTTGAACAACTTGAAAATGGAAGCGGCTAAGCAATGCGAAATCATGCACCCTAAAAGAAGCATGTGGGTTAGAATAATTCGAGCCTTAAGATTAGCAGAATTTGCGAAGCGAAAAGGTTTTGAAAACTTAGCTGAATTGCTTGATTTGTTTTATAACAAAAAGTACGAAGTGTGGAATGGTAGAGTGCAACATTACAAATTAAAAAGTGATGCAGAGAATACTTTTAAGTTATTAAAACAACGACCAGGATTGTTTGCTAGATCTTTATTCTCAACGATGTTGTGGTTTGGAAAAGACATTGCCATCCAACAATTTAGAAAAGTGATGGATCAAGTTCCAGCTCGTTTGATTTATACATTGAACATGTATGCGGAAATTTATTTTGATAAAAATGCCATGCGAAGTGTTAAACCACTTGGCGGGGTTTCAAAGAAAATCCCTGCAAACAAGATGTTGAATTTTTATTCGGATGAGGAATTAGCAACCATGCAATCAATGATTCAATATTTGAGTTTGGATATTATTGTGAAAAAATTTGAGAACGTGAAAAACTCGAATCAAACTATTTTCATTGATGATGAATTGAAAAATATTCCAATCGCAATTGGCGATCGAAGTGAAAATATTCAAGATTTGCCAGGTGCTTTGATGGGAACTCGTTTCCCAGTAGAAGGCGATACCATTCGATTGTTTTTACAATGGGGGGAAGGTCTTCCAGCACAGCATTTGGATATGGATTTAAGTTGCAAAGTTGCTTTTGAGGACAGCACTAGGTTTTGTTCGTACTCGCAATTGGTGATTCCAGGATGTAAGCATAGTGGTGATATTCAAAAAATTCCACACCAAGTTGGAACGGCGGAATATATTGATATCGACTTAGATACATTGAGAAAGGAAGGAGCTGAATATGTTAGTTTTACTTGCAACGCATATACAAGTGGTGAACTTTCTCCGAACTTAGTTGTCGGTTGGATGAACAGTAAATCGCCAATGAAAATTTCTAGAAAAGGTGTGGCATATGATCCGACTGCGGTGCAACATCAAGTGCGAATTAAAAAGAGTTTGACAAAAGGAATGGTATTCGGAATCTTGGATATTCAACGACGAGAAGTGATTTGGTTAGAGATGAGTTTTGATGGACAAGTGATTCAAAATATGAATTCCATTGATGTCAAAACTTTGTTGAGAAAGTTGGATGCCAA
This sequence comes from Saprospiraceae bacterium, assembly GCA_045104975.1. Lineage (GTDB taxonomy): Bacteria > Bacteroidota > Bacteroidia > Chitinophagales > Saprospiraceae > CAJQQY01. Next base: position 20,129 of record JBGCCY010000296.1, on the reverse strand, counting down.
ATTAAAAATCGGAAACTTGCTCGAATTGAAAGCGAAAATTCAAGGCTTGACCAAGGTCGAAGATCCGTCTTTGGCAGATGAAGTTTACGATATGAAGTGGGCATTGAATACTGCTGAAGTGAGCAAACTTTTTTTAAATTAGAATAGATTTTTTATGTAAATTAAGTATCGGATACCTTAAAGGTGGTATCCGATACTTCTTAAATTCAGAAAATGTAAGGCCCAATGACAGTAGCAAATCCCTAGTCAATCTTCATTTTAAAATTACTAAACTTTTTCTCAAAATTAGAGTTCGCACTACGAAATAACAAATGTCCGTCAGGGCAAACTTTAATCATAGTTCCATTTTCAGAATCGTAAAACAAGTCATCACTTCCTTTAGACAAACTCCTTCTTTTGTGCAATCCAAACTTATCTATGATGGTAAAATAGCTGGTATAACTTCCATCTTTTTCAATGATAAAATCAATACTCCCTTCTCTTGGGATTGACTTTTTTTTGCTACTCAATAATCCTGGATTAAAATAAACGCCAAATATTTTGTCTGCTTCAAAAGCAAAATCCTCCGATTGCATTATTTCTTTTTTGATACCAGATAATTCAGTCATCAAACTTTTATAATCATAGACCATTATGGTCAACCCATCTTCCCAACCTTTCTGAGAGGAGATGATTGCATATGGAGTTCCCTCCTTTTTGACAATAGTAGTAATATTGGCACCACTAAAATCCCAAAGAAGTTGATACATTTTCGTTTGTATTTCTTTCAACTTATTTTCATCTAGGACTTGTGACGTATTTACATAAATAGCTAAGACTTGTGACGCATTATTATAATAGTAAATATCTTCTATCTCTACTCCCAGTTGTTTTGCAATCCTAATGTGGTCTTTCTTGGGGAATTCTTTTCTCAAATCGGAGGAGACATATTGTATTTGGCCTTCATAGGTTTGGTCTACAAATGCGGGCACCATCTCTTCCTCTTCCACAGGTGCATCTACAAACATTGGCATCTCTTCTTCCACTATTGTTTCTTCAAACATCGGTTCTTCCTCTACTTCTGATTTAACAATCACCTCTTTTTCTATTGGTGGATTGCCTTCTTTCAATTTATTAACTTCCTCCTTATCCGCTAACTGACTTGTTTTTGTAGAACAACTCATTAAAGTAAAAATCACACTCAATAGCATACAAAATATTTCCCTCTTTTTTAATCTATTCATTTTGAAAAATTTTAGTTTATTCTTAAAAAAAAAAATCAGAAGCAAGCTCAAAGCCAATCGCTGGTTACTTCTTTATCGAATCATAAATCACCTGATGAATATTCGGTCGCACATTCATCTCATAAATTTTCCGATTATTTCTAGTTGGAAAAACTCGGTTGGAAAAAAAGATATAAATCAAATCATATTCTGGATCAACCCAAACAAAAGTTCCGGTGTAACCTGAGTGCCCATAACTCGAAGGACTCGCATCTTTCGCTACCGAACTTTTGGCAAAATCATATTCCAAAAGCGGTTTATCAAAACCAAGTCCCCTCCTATTATTATTTTCTGGAAATTGATATTTTGTAAATTCATCAATAGATGCTTGAGCAATAATTTGTTTCCCACCGTAACTTCCACCATTCAAATATAGTTGCATCAATTTAGCTAAATCAGTTGCCGTTCCAAACAAACCTGCATTAGCAGAAACGCCTCCCATCATGATCGCACCTTCGTCATGAACCGTTCCATGAATTTGAGTTTTCCTGAAAAAAGTATCTCGCTCCGTTGGAATAATTCTTTCGTTTGAAAAGAAACGTTGAGGATTATAAGTCAAAGTAGTTGCTCCGATTGGTTCGTAAATTTCTTTTTTCAAATAAGTTTCAAAATCCATATTCGTCAGATCAGCAACCATTTCTGGAAAAAGATAAAATGCTAATCCTGAATATTTATATTCTTTCACATCACTCACGGGTGATTTACAAATGGCTTTATAAATTCGTTTTTTGTATTTTTTATGGAGAAATAAATTGTCCGTAATTTTAATGTTATAATTTTTGGTTTGTTTATTTTTCAAGGTTCGCCATTTGTATTTTCCATTCTTTTTGATGGTCGTTGTCCAATATGGAATCCAAGGTTTGAGTCCTGCTTGGTGCGCTAAGATTTCTCGATAAGTTAAGTCTGATTTATTCGATTTTTTAAATTTTGGGAAATAGGTTTTGAAAGATTCATCTAATTTAAATTTTCCTTCGCCATGCAATTTCATCAAAGCTGGCAAAGCGGTGGTGATTTTCGAAACCGACGCAAAGTCATACAAATCAGTTAGTTGTACATTCTTCTTATTTTCATAAGTATGAAATCCGTAGGCTTTGTGGAATATGACTTTCCCACTTTTTGCCACTAAGACTTGCATGCCAGGAAAGGCTTTTGCTTCGATAGCTTCCTGAGCAATGGAGTCAATTTTTTGATGTAAAAATTTGGAATTCATTCCGACTAATTCAGGAGGTGCATAGCCAAGACGAAGACTACCTCCAAGTATTTTTTTATCTGTAAAATTCATAATTGGAGCTGCACCAAAGATAGTTTGAGCAGTCAAAATTGGCACCCAAGGATTATTTGTCATAGCCATTATGAAAGATAAATTAGTATCAGGAATTGAAACATCCAGTATTATTTCCTCTGTAAAAATTACAATAATTAATTTTTCAGCTAGCGATGGGTCATCTTTTAAAATTTTTACGAATACATTATTTTGACCATTTTGGTCATTTTGGTCATTTTGGTCATTAACAATTATGACATATTTTTTCTTAGACATCCATTCCTTAGCTGTTTTTTCATCTATTTTTGACGAAAATTCTTTTTCATCTACTGGTATATATTTTTGCAACTCCTTGACAAATGCAATTGATTTAGGTAGAGGAAAAAACAAAACACCAATTTCATTACTTTGTACTTGGGTAATTGGAATTAATTTATATTCGTTTTTAATTAAAATAATCCTTTGCAAAGCAGTCTCATATTCCTTTGATGAATTTGAATCTTGCGCAAAAATTTGATTCAATGAAAAAAGGAAAATTATCAGAATCCCATATTTTAAGATATCCGTTATTTTTTTTCTAAAAACCATCATAGTCAAATTATTTATTTTCAATTTCACAATAAAGAAAAGTCAAATCATCTAAACATCAACTCCGCAAATACGACGCTCCATTAATATCTAAAATTGCTCCCGTCATAAATTCAGTTCCTTCCGAAGCCAAAAACAAAACTCCTTTCGCCACTTCCTCTGGTCGAGCAACCCTTCCAAGTGGACTTTGATTTCTGATCGCTTCTCCCCTTTCACCATTTAAAATTGGAGCAACACGATCTGTTTCAATAAAACCAGGTGCAACCGTTCCAACAAAAATATTCCACTTTGCCAAAGCCATGGCGAGCGATTGACTCATCGCATTCATTCCTGCTTTGCTTGCGCCATAGGCAGGCATGTCAGGTTCGCCTCGAAAAGCACCTCGAGAAGAAACATTGACGATTCGACCACCGCCCGTATTTTTCATTTGATGCGCTGCACAAAAACTAAGATTCGCAGCTGCTTGCAAATTTACAGTAATCGTTTCATTCCAAGCTTGTTGCCATTCATCATAACTCACTTCTGCGATTGGATGATATTTGATCACCGCAGCATTATTGACTACAATATCAATTTTGCCAAATCGCTCGACGACACTTTCCAACAATGCTTTTACGGAATCAGGATTTTTTAAATCTGCTTGAATCGAAAAATGACCTCCGCCTGTCAACTCTAAAATTGTTTGTTCAGCCTCTGCTTTACTTGTATTAAAATGAACAGCCACTTGTGCGTCTGCCTTGGCAAACTCAGCTGCAATCACTTTTCCAAGACCTCTCCCCGCTCCCGTAACTAATATTTTTTTATTGGTAAAATCCATGATTAATGTTTTTTTATATGAGAAAAGCTAAAGGTAAAATCAATTATAAATTTTTCGAAAATAATTATAGATATTTTACATCACTTTAGATTTTCAATATATACTTTTGTTTAGGTTGATTCCTAACTTGGATTGATTAATTTTAAACCAAAAAGTATTTCTAGAAGTAAAGTTACCATATGAAATTATTTGTCTTCATTATATCCCTTCTTTTTCCGATTTCTATTTTAGCCAATAATGTAGATAGTCTTACTAATCGACTTGATTTAGTAGAGAATGAGGAGAAAGTAGATCTACTAAATCAGTTATTGGAAGAGGTTTCAAAATCGAATCCCAACCTTGCCTTTGAATATGGAAGAAAGGCTTTGGATTTAGCAAAAAAAATAATTTACAAAAAGGGCATTGCAGATAGCTCCACCAATTTGGGGAATCTGTATTTTAAAAAAGGGGCATTTTCTAGATCTGATTCATTAGTAATTCTCGCTATGAATATTTATGACAGATTAAATGACGAAGAAGGACAAGCAAAATGCCACATGATTCTAGGAAATAATTTATACCGAAATAATAATCCCTCCAAATCAATCTTCCATTTTGACCAATCCAGGAAAATTTATGAAAAGCTAGATTCGCCTAGTCAGCTAGCCAGTTTATATATTAATTATGGCAATGCTTATTGGTATAAAAATCAAATAGATACCGCCCAAATTTATTATGAAAAATCTTTAGATCTAGCTATTCAAAATGGATTGAAAAGCCATCAATCTGTTGCTTTAAGCAACTTAGCCATAGTCTCCAATGATTTAGGAGATTTAGTGCAATCCATTAAATATGACTTGCGTGCTATTGCTTTAGCAAAAAGTGAGAAAAACTATGAACGCTTAGCCAACATTCGTTATAATCTTGGAATTACACTTAAAGATTTAAAGCTGTATTCTGAAGGATTAAATTTTATTCAGGATGCCAAAATATATTATGATTCGACAGACAATAGGAGATCAATAGCATTATGTTTAGGAGGAATAGCTGATATATTAGGCAAACAAGGGGATCATAATAAATCATTGGATTTTTACAAAAGGAAATATGCTATCTACAAAGAATTAGGAATAAATAAATTAGGACATAACCTAGGAAATATTGGAAATGCATATCGAAAATTAGGCGTCCCAGATAGTGCTCGCTGGTATCTTGAAAAATCTCACTCCTACAAAAAGAGCTCAAATAATAAACGTAGTATCGCTTTTTATCATCTTCAATCTGGTCTTTTGGATTTGATGGAAAAAGATACTCTTTCTGCAAAAGAGAATTTTCTAACGTCGATCAAACTGATGTCTGAGATGAAGTTTTTACTAGAAAAAAATGATTTAGCTGCTCAGTTATCTAAAATATATTTGAACCAAAAGGATTTTGAGCAAGCAGCTTATTACCAAAACATGACTGCAGAATTAACAGATTCACTCTTTAACATAGAAAAAGCTAGTGAATCAAATAGGCTTTTGATTAAAGAGGAAATAAATTACTTCAAATAGTCCTCGCTCTGACCATTTTAATTGGCTTGCTATGGATTATTCTTTGGCAGCGAAAACAGATAAAAGTTAACCAAAAGGTCGCCTCCCAAATGAACGAAAGCTTGAATCAAGAATCTGTTCAAGAAATCACATTTATAAAACTAAAAGCTGAAAATGGAAAGGATGAAATTACCTTTCCATTAGAAGATTTATTATTTTTTGAAGCAAACCAAAACTATGTAAATATTCATTTAAAAACGGAAGTGAAAAAAATTCGCTTGAAGTTAAAAATGGTTGAAAAAGAATTAACCAACATTTCCGCTATTTCCAGAACTCATCGTGCATTTTTAGTCAATATTCTTCAAGTCGAAGAAATCCTAAGTGATGCTCGATTAGTAAAAATCAAATTGAAAGATTCAGATATCTTAATTCCAGTTTCTAGAACTTATCATGCTCATTTCAAATCATCCCTACAAAAAAGAGAAACTCCCGCTACCACCTAGCCTCTCCATTTCGTACCAGAAGAGTACATTTCATAACAAAAACACTCCAGTTAATTATTGGGATTAAATATCTATACCAAAAAGATCGTGTTCTATACCTTCATCTTTCTTCCCTCTTTTCTTTTTATAAAATTTGCTGCATTACTTAATTTTTAACAAATCAAATTAAATTATGAATGCTGTAAAATCTACATTACATCTTCTATTTCTTATTTTTATAACTAGTCAAACCAATGCTCAAAACTCAAACAGTATAATAGACGTTCCAGGTGATATAGCTTTTGTAGCATATCATGATAATATAGATGGATTTTCTTTTGTCTTTTTGGATGAATGTCCAAATAATACTCAAATTATCTTTACTGATAAAGAATGGAACGGTTCCGTTTTTGAGTCTGGAGAAGGCTCTGTTGTTTGGACAAATAATACAGGAAATACCATTCTCAAAGGTGTAGTAGTGGACATTCAAAGTGCAAATAGTAACCCGAATTCAAGCTCAGGTACTGCAGTCGAAACATCTGGAAGCGGCTTTACTACAGGAACAGCGAATGATCAAATTTATGCAGTCATAGGTAGCATCGTTAGTGAAATTCCTGTTCCTACTGCCTTTTTAGCATTTATTGGAGGGTTAGATGGCAGCGTTCCTGCTACTCTAACAAATACTGGACTTACCAATGGTTCTACTGCCTGTGTGATTGAGGATTTTGAAGGTTATTATAATGGTTCTACCATATGTAATGGTACACCTATTCAATGTGCCACTATGATTAATACAAGTAGCAATTGGTTCATTGGTGGATTTACCTTTCCTAATAACTCACCATCTGCATTTACAGGTAGTGCCTTACCAGTAGAACTCATTAATTTCGAAGGAAGAGTAATTTCTGATGGAGTACTGTTAGATTGGCAAACTGCCTCAGAAGTTAATAATAAACATTTCACTCTCGAAAGAAGTGCTGATGGTGATACTTTTTTTGAAATTACAAAAGTTGCGGGTCAAGGCAACTCTACCCTTTTTAATAATTATTCTTTCATAGATCGATTAGCCACTCAAGGAATAAATTATTACAATTTAAGTCAGACCGATTTTAATGGCAAGCACCAATTTTTAAAAACTATTGCTATTGATTTTGGTCAAACTAATAACGAATGGTTGACCATTCCAAATCCATTTAATCAACAACTTAAAATTAGTTTCAACTCTAGACCAGTAAAAAATGCTCAAATAAATATTTACGATGTGAATGGTAGATTAAAATATTCCCAACGCCTAAAGGAAGATGAATTTGAAATGACTATCAACTCTAATAATTGGTCAACTGGAATTTACTCTATTCAAATAATTTCCTCTCAAAAGGTCTCAACTACCCAAGTGATGAAGGTGGATAATTAAAACGCTAAAAAACAGGAGCCCCTTGAAAGAATAAATTTTTATTTTTTATCCTAAGGAATGGTTCAGCCTAATCCAAATAATTTGAAAAAGATTAAAACTTAGAGATTACTTTTTGCATTTTTAAAATGATTTATACTATTTTCGCAACCCAATTAAAACCTTCTTTATATTTTCTAAATTCAAATTATAAGGAAGTTAATTTTTTTGATTTTCGATTTAATAAAAATCATTTGAAATTAATGTGAAGAGTCTGTAGCTCAGTTGGTTTAGAGCATTACCTTGACAGGGTAGGGGTCGGGGGTTCGAATCCCTCCAGACTCACAAACTAAAAAACCTACTTCGATTAATTTGAAGTAGGTTTTATTGTTTCGGGATGTAGCGCAGCCCGGTAGCGCGCGCGCCTGGGGGGCGTGAGGTCGCTGGTTCGAATCCAGTCTTCCCGACCATTATTTTTTTCTATAAAAAAACGAGAGATCATCATTTATCAATTTAGGCATAATTATTAGCAGTCTTTCCAACCTGTCTCCTACTCTACTTGATGGCGTTTTTCTTCCTAAGTAAAAACCCGTAATCCATTTCATTTTTTTGAAAAGATTATTTTTATTTCTTATCATTATAAACCGATTATTAATACTTCATTTTACACCTGTTTTTTCATCCCTTTGAACAAGGTTAGTTTATAACTCCAAGAGTAATAAATTTTAAATCAATTATTTTATGCATATCACTTAAAATAAGAATCTCTGCATTTTATAATTAAGTATCATAAATATCAACTCCCTATTTCACAAAATAACATAACTAAGCATTATGAAAAATTTCAAGTTTGTAATTATATTCTTTTTCTCTTTTATTTTTTCAACCTTACAGGCTACTGACCCTCCTAGAACAATTACCCTTTGTTCTGGAAAAACTTTTACGTGGGAAGAATTTTTAATTTATAAAGCTAAAATGGCAGAAGAGTGGGATGAAGAAATAGACTTTGTTAGTTATGAAGTTGCTCCTACCAATAATTCCATTGGGGCATGGAGTTCAGTCATTAATCTCCCATTAATTTCTGCATCAGCTGCCAACCTTCCAGACGGAAAAGTAATGTTATGGGCCGCACGTGATAAATTTTCTTTTGGAGGAAACCAAGGAAAAACCTGGACTGCCATTTTTGATCCAACAACTAATACTGCTACAGAAGCATTGATTTCCAATACAGGTCATGATATGTTTTGTCCCTCAATTAATACACTTCCTGATGGAAGAGTAATGGTGACTGGTGGTTCAAGTTCATCAAAGACAAGTATTTATAATCCTTCCACCAATCAATGGAGTGCTGCCGATGAGATGAATATTCCTCGAGGATATCATTCTAATGTCACTTTATCTAGTGGAGCTTCTCTCACGATAGGAGGATCTTGGAGTGGTGGAACTGGAAATAAGAATGCTGAAATCTGGACTAGCAAATCTGGCTGGTATGAACCTGCAGGAATTCCAACTGAAGTGATTACAGATGGAACCAACTCTTCTCAAAATCAAAATTACGATGATTATTTCCCTTGGCTATGGGCAGCTCCTAATGGAAAACTTTTTCATGCTGGTCCCAGCCAAACCATGCATTGGATTGATACCGACGGAGTAGGTAGTTATACATCAGCTGGGCAGAGAGGTAATGATCCATATTCGGCAAGTGGAACAACAGTCATGTATGATGTTGGGAAAATATTAAAAGCAGGAGGTGCACCTACTTCAGGACAAGGTGGTAATGCAAACAATAGAGCTTACACAATTGATATTAATAATGAAACTCCTGTAGTCGATCAAGTAGGTAATTTAGCTTTTTCTAGAAATGTTCATAGTAGCGTTGTACTTCCCTCGGGAGAGGTTATTGTCATTGGTGGGATACCACTAGGAAATTTTTTCTCAGATGTAAACTCTAGATTAAATGCAGAGATTTGGAATCCCACAACGGGCAATTGGACGACGATGGCAGCAATGGATGTCCCTCGGAATTATCATAGTATTGCTTTGTTATTAGCAGATGGAAGAGTGATGACTTCTGGAGGAGGTTTGTGTGGTACTTGTCCTGAGAATCATCCAGATGCTCAAATCTTTTCACCACCCTATCTTTTTAATGCTAATGGAACATTAGCCAGTAGACCTACCATTAATGCAGCTCCATCTACAGCTAATTATAACTCATTAATTAATGTAGCTGCAAATACTACTATTGGTTCTTTCGCTTTGGTGCGTAACTCAGGGGTGACTCATAGTACTAATAATGACCAACGACGTATTCCACTTTCATTCAATTCTATCGGAGGAAATAATTATCAGTTAAGCATACCCAATCGAAATATTCTTCCTCCTGGAAATTATATGTTATTTGCTATGAAAAATAATGGCGTTCCTAGTGTAGCTAAATTTATTACAATAGGCGAAGACGTTCATGCTACTGCACAACAAGGAAATACTAATTTAGGTGGAACTGGTTTGGCTGCCACTTATTTTAACAATGCTAATCTTACCGCTCCTGTTTTAGAAAGAGTGGATCCTACTATTAATTTTACTTGGGGTACTGGTTCACCAGCAAGTAATATTGGAGCGGAAACTTTTTCAGCAAGATGGGAAGGAGGAATAGAAGTTCCTAGAAGTGGTGGTTATACTTTTTATACTAACTCAGATGATGGGATTCGACTTTGGGTCAATGATAAATTAATCGTCGATAATTGGACTGATCATGGCCCAACTGAAGATATTGGAACGCTAGTTTTAGAGCCTAATATTCGCTATGATTTTAAAATGGAATATTATGAAAGTACTGGTGGAGCGACCATGCAATTAAGCTGGTCAGGCCCTGGTATTAATAAAAATATTATTGCGGAACAATACCTTTTCCCTCCAGAACAATGTGGCATTGTAGCTTCCACAGATGGTTGTAGTATCACCATTAGTGGGATTACTGATGCGGTTAATAATATCAAAATTTTCAATCCAGGTTTTAATGGATCAGCTTGGGCTTGTAATCCTTGGCAAGGAAATCCTTGTTCCGAAACGGAAGTTATTAATGGATTACCAAATGGAGTTTACCCTATTAGTATTAATTCAGCGGATAATAATAATGCAACAGTTTGTAATTATGTAGACTACATCACTATAAATTGTACGACTGGTGATCCTTGTGCAAATCAAGGAGGTGATTCAGATAATGATGGCGTTTGTAATAATCAAGATTGTCAACCTAACAATGCAAATTTCCCTGCGACACCCAATACGCCATGTAATGATGGAAATCCAAATACAGAAAATGATCTCGTTACTGCTGATGGTTGTGGTTGTGCAGGAACAGTCATTGGAGGTGGTGGCTGTGGTGTAACTGCTACAAGCGATGGTTGTAACATTACAATTACAGGAATCACAGATGCAGTCAGCAATATTAAATTATTCAATCCTGGATATAATGGAACGGCTTGGTCTTGTAATCCTTGGCAAGGAAACGTTTGTACTCCAACTGAAACTATTTCTGGTTTAGCGGATGGCGTTTATCCTTTAAGTGTATATACCATCGATGGAAATGGGCAAGAGGTTTGTAATTTTGGATTACAGTTAACTATTTCATGTACAGGTGGTGGTCCTTGTGTTGGACAAGGTGGTGATAGTGATGGCGATGGCATTTGCAATAATAATGACAACTGTCCTAACAATGCTAATGCAAATCAAGCTGATAGTGATGGTGATGGTATTGGTAATGCTTGTGATTTACCACCGAGTAATTGTAGCACTACTACAAATTTAGCATTGAATAAAAGTACTAGTCAATCGAGTACTCTTTCAGCAGGAGGAATTACAGGTAGCTCATCCAAAGGTGTTGATGGAAATACTAATGGAACTTTCTTTACTAATCCTCCAAGCGCCTCTTCCGTAATTGCAACAAATAATGAATTTCAAGGATGGTGGCAAGTTGACTTGGGGGCTGTTTATGAAATAGAACAGATTAAAGTTTTTAATCGAACAGATGGTTCAGATAAAACCAAGTCTTGTTATATCTTAGTTTCCGACACTCCATTCTCAGGTAATTTGGCCAATGCTCGGAGCCAAGCAGATGCTGAAGTTTATGAATCTGTTGCGCCTAATTCTCCAAGTACTTATAATTTTAATACTACGGGAAGGTATGTGAGAATTCAACATGATGTAAGTGGGTATTTAGTTTTAGGAGAAATTCAAGTTATGGGATGTGCCACTACTAATAATTTTGTTGTTCCAAATTTACTTAATTTTTCAGTTGAAAAAAATGTACGTCAATCTGAAATCGAATGGTTTATGATGGAAGATACAGATGTTGAGTATTATGAAATTGAAGTTTCTTATGATGGAATTCAATTTGAAATTTTAGAGGAAATAGTAGCTGAAAAAATTAATGCTCCACGTAATTATCATATTACTGATTTCAATCCAGTTCATGGTGATAATTTCTATCGCTTAAAATTGATCTATCAAGATGGTTCTTATTTTTATTCCAATGTTCGACAGCTTAATTATGATATTGATTTTGGAAATATTTTAGTTTATCCAAATCCCACTAGCGATATTCTTAATGTGACGTTGAAAGATTTTGCGGGGCAGAAAGGAATAGTTCGAGTTTATAATAGTTTTGGATATTTGATGATGGAGAAAAATTATTTGTCGATTCCATTTATCAATATGGAAATTGATGCAAGTCAGTTTAATGGTGGGATGTATATTTTAACGGTAGATGTAGAAAATCATCGAAGAATTACGAAACGATTTATTGTGAGTCGTTTGTAAACCTTTTTAAAATTCATTAAATAATCTCTAAACAAACTGACAAGGAATAATAAAAATAAAGATCAAGGTTTTATAGCAACAATCTAAAGACTGGAGCTATGAAACCTTGTTATTTTCAAACATGGAGGAATTCTTTTGATTAAGAATAAGATCCTATAATTCTATTTCCACCACAAGACTTAATTATTTCATCAGCTCAATTCTCATTTCACATCACCTCTTAATTGTGATATCTCCTTTAAATATTTCAGTTGTTCCATCTTTAAATTCAACTGCAGCAAAATAGATAAAAACGGCAGAATTCATCAATTCTCCTTTAAAAGATCCATCCCAACCTGTAGTATAATCATTGGGACTAAAGTTGTTATTCTCAAAAATCAGAGCTCCCCATCTATCAAATATTTTTAAAGTATTTATTGCTACAATATTCTCTCCTCCATACACCATAAAAACATCATTGTTCCCATCTCCATTTGGTGTAAATACATTTGGAATGTATACATCTCGATTAACTTCAACCAAAACCATAATTTGATCAGCAGCAGAACAACCATCATTATTTACAACGATCACTTCATAAGTCTGAGAATTTAATGGAGTCAAAATAGGGTTTAGACAATTATTACAATCCATCCAACTTGAAGGATTCCAATAAATAGAATCTATTGAAAAAATGTTAGTAATCGCCTGAAGCTGGATGCTTTGCCCCAACTCAATTACAGTATCCAATCCTGCACTTACTTGAAACTCGGTGGCTTCTAAGATAGTAGAAGACCATTCTATTTCACAACCATTGGCATCTTGAATAATGATGGAATAGGTTCCAGATTCTAAGTTTGTAAATATATTGTTATTTCCAAAACTAGAATTATTTATAGCATAAATATATGGGGGAGTTCCACCTACTACATTCTCTATTGATAGACTACCATCTGTTTCTCCAAAACAAGAAATATCATTACTAATCAAATCTGCCGTCAATGGCAAAGGTGCTGTAATATTAATCGACTGCACCTCCGAACACCCTTCATTATCGGTAATCGTAACGGTGTAAGTTCCTGCAGTTAAATTAGCAATCGATGCCCCCGTTTGATTATTACTCCATTCATAAACAAAAGGAGAAACTCCTCCATTGATATTAGTTACTTCGATGGATCCATCTGCGGCATCTGCACAACTCACTCCAAATACATTTCCTCCTGAGGTAACTGCAAGGGAAAAATCAAATCCAATACACTCACATTCAAATACGCCAGTTACATTAAATGGAGTACAACCATTGATGTCATCAATCGTAAAGAAATAAGGTGTTCCACTTGGAATTAATCCACTTGTAAAAGTATTTCCAACGATAGCCCCTACTCCACCTGTTATAATATATGAATTTGAAACCCCTCCTAGTATTTCAAAGGAAACAGTATAACTATTATTTGTTGCATCACACTCTTCTATAATATTCGTGGTACTTAACGCAGTAGTAATAACATTAATATCAACAGATGAAGCTGATATGTTTCCACAAGAAGTGCCGTTGTCGATTATTGAAACTAAGGTATAAGTTTCGTTATCAATTGGGAAAACTATTTCGATATGATTATTCGTAATATTCGAAAGAGGAATTAAACTTCCATCACTTAATTGATAAATAATATCAAAAGGACCATTTCCTATCATATTAAAAATCAAGTCTGCAGGCTCGCCTGCACAAATGGAAGCATCTCCCGAAATCGTTGCAGTTGGCAAGGAATTAAAAACCACGGGAGTTCCTTGCGAAACACTTAGACATGGATCAGACACATCCACATTTCCATTTAAATCATTTCCAACAATAGCTGAAATATAATAAGTTGCACCATACTGCATGCCTACTTGAAAAGTAAATACAGGAAGATTATTAGTTGAAAAAACAGTTCCCAAACTAGTTCCATTTCCATCATGTAAAACAAATTCTAGCATATCATCTCCATCGAAAACTTCATCTGAATTATGCGAAGCAACTGCCTCTTCTCCTTCACAAATAGAAAGTGGAGTCAAATCCATTGTCCCTGAAAATGTAGTACAATTACAATTAAAAGTTCCTACCACATCGACAGGAGCACAACCATTCGCATCACTTACTACAAAACTATAAGGCATTCCAGAAGATATTTCATTACTTGTAAATATGTTACCCGACACGCTACCACTACCTCCCATCACTTGGTAACTCGATGCATCTCCCCCATTAATTTCAAAGCTAACAGTATAACTCGTATTCAAAGTGTTGCAAATAGTTTGAATATTACTTACACTCGGAGATTCATTAACAGTTATGGTTGCAGTCTCCATAACAATACTTTCACATGTCGGCATGGAAGCATCTGTAGCTAAAATTATTGAATAAATTGTAGTCGTGGTTGGGAAAAAAGTTTCCACATGTCCATCCAAAATATTACTTAAAACAACTGGATCAGGAGAACCGTCATCTATCGTGATTTCAAAAGGACCATTTCCTGTCATATTAAAAATCAAGTCTGAAGACTCCCCTACACAAATGGAAGCATCTCCCATAATCGTTGCAGTTGGTAAGGAATTAAAAACCACGGGAGTTCCTTGCGAGATACTTAGACATGGATCAGTCACATCCACATTTCCATTTAAATCATTTCCAACTATAGCTGAAATATAATAAGTCTCACCATACTGCATGCCTAACTGAAAAGCAAATGAAGGAAGATTACTAGTTGAAAATATATTTCCTAAACTTGTTCCATTTCCATCATGTAAAACAAATTCTAGCATATCATCTCCATCAAAAACTTCATCTGAATTATGCGAAGCAACTGCCTCTTCTCCCTCACAAATAGAAAGTGGAGTCAAATCCATTATCCCTGAAAACGTAGTACAATTACAATTAAATGTTCCTACCACATCGACAGGAACACAACCATTCGCATCACTTACCGCAAGACTATAAGACATTCCAGATAATATTTCATCACTTGTAAATATACTACCTGATATACTACCATTGCCTCCAATTACTTGATAACTCGATGCATCTCCTCCTGCAATTTCAAAGCTAACCGTATATCCTGTATTCAAAGCGTTGCAAAAAGTTTGAATATTATTTATTGTGGGCGATTCATTAACTGTAATCGTTGCGCTTCCCATAACAATACCTTCACATGCTAGTGCTGAAGTACCGGTAACTGAAACTAAGGTATAAGTTGTTGACGAATTTGGCGAAATATTTAAGGTATGCCCATCCGAAATATTGTTTAAAGGAAATTGATTACCAGTATCATCTTGGTAAATAATATCATAAAATGTATTTTCTAAAAAATTAAAAGTAAGTGTAGAAGAACTTCCTTCACAAATAGAAGCTGTTCCAGAAATGGTAGCTTGGGGAATTTCGATAATGGTAATTGTAGTGTTAGAAGGTAGTGTACAATCTTCTATTGGGGTGTATGTCAGGGTAATTTCTCCACTTAAATTTGTTGGATCAAATTCATTCCCACTCACTCCATCACCTGACCATACTCCTCCTGAAAAATTAATATCTTCTAATGTAGTCAAATCAAAAAGTCCGTTATTTCCACAAAGTGTCGCTATTCCTAAACTTGGTGAAGTAGTTGAATTAACCGTAATTATAGTATTAGCAGGTTGAGAACAATTTCCTATAGGAGTAAAAGTCAAATTAATAGCTCCACTTAAACTAGTTGGATCAAAGTCGTTACCACTTACTCCACTCCCCGACCAACTACCCATAGGAAAATTACTATCTTCTAATGTAGTCAAATCAAAAAGTCCATTGTTTTCACAAAGTGTCGAAGTACCCAATGTTGGACTACCTCCTATCGTTACTGTTATTGTTGCACTTCCATTTCCAATACCTCCACAAATTGAATTAGAATTATTGGAAACAGATTCAATTGTGTAAACTGTAGTTTGCAAAGGATTTACCATTTCAGTATGACCACTAGGAATATTTTCTAAAGTGATCGGCATCCCATTATCTGCTAAATAGGTAACATTAAAAAATCCAGAACCATTCATTGTAAAAGTTAGAAAAGCATCTTCCCCACTACAAATAGTTAAGTCTCCTGAAATCTCAGCTGTAGGTATTTGGTAAAACACAATTGGTGTTCCTTGAGATGAGGAAAGGCAACCATCAGACAAATCAATATTTCCATTGCCATCATCACTTCCTGCAATAGCTGAAATATAATAAGTAATTCCATACTGCATGCCTGTTTGAAAAATAAATTCAGGGATAGAATTAATTGAAAAAATAGTTCCCAAACTTGCTCCACTTCCATCATGCAAAACAAATTGCAATAGATCATTTGCATCCAAAATCTGATCACCATTATGAACAGCTATTGCAGTTTCATTTTCACAAATTTCTATTGGAGTCAAATTCATCGTTCCTGCGAAAGTCGTACAAGTACAATTAAATGTTCCTGTTACAGTAACTGGTGAGCAGTCATTTGCATCTGTTACAACAAAATTATAACTCGCCCCAGAAATAATTTCATCACTTGTAAATATGTTACCCGACACGCTACCACTACCTCCTGTCACTTGATAACTCGATGCATCTCCTCCTGTGATTTCAAAACTAACAGTATATGCACTATTAGTTCCATTACATGTAGTCAAAATATTGTTAACGGAAGGCGCCGCAGAAACAGTAATTATTGCCTCTCCCATAACAATACCATTACAAGTTGGCGTATTACCATCAGTAACAGAAACAATGGTGTAAGTTGTCGTCACCAATGGCGAAACAGAAATTAGATGTCCATCAGAAATATCATTTAATGGGAACTGATTACCAAAATCATCTTGATAAATAATATTAAATAAACCAGTTCCTTGAATATCAAAAACAAGATTGACTGTCTCCCCTTCACAGATATTAGTAGTTCCTGAAAGTGTTGCAACTGGGGAAGAATTAACCATGATATTGGTAGTGCTTGAGGATACACAATTTCCCGAAGGGGTAAATGTCAAAACTATATTTCCATCCTGCCCTGTGGGGTCAAAGGTCGAACCAGTTACTCCTACTCCTGACCAAATTCCTGTTGAAAAATTCGGATCTTGAAGAATCTGTAAATCATAATTCCCTGAATTTTCACATACCTCATCCGTTCCTAAAGTGGGCGAAATTGAAGGAGTTATCGTAACATTAGTAGTACTCGCAGACGAACAATTTCCCGAAGGTGTAAACGTCAATACCACCATTCCGTTTTGTCCCGTCGGATCAAAAGTCGAACCGGTTACTCCTACTCCTGACCAAGTTCCTGTTGGAAAATTTGGATCTTGAAGAGGCATTAAATTATAAACTCCTGAATTTTCACATATCGCATCCGTTCCTAAAGTTGGGGAAGTCGAGGGAATTACCGTAATAATTGTAGTACTAGCAGACGAACAATTCCCCGAAGGCATAAATGTTAATACCACCATTCCGTTTTGTCCCGTCGGATCAAAGGTCGAACCAATTACTCCTACTCCTGACCAAGTTCCTATCGGAAAATTCGGATCTTGAAGAAGCAGTAAATTATAATTTCCTGAATTTTCGCATATCACATCTGTTCCTAAGTTCGGGGAAGTCAATGGAGTAACCGTAATAATTGTAGTACCTGCTGAAGAACAATTCCCTGTTGGTGTAAATGTCAATACTACCGTTCCATTTTGTCCTGTCGGATCAAAGGTCGAACCAGTTACTCCTGCTCCTGACCAAGTTCCTATTGGAAAATTCGGATCTTGAAGTAGCAGTAAATTATAATTTCCTGAGTTTGCACATATCGCATCCGTTCCTAAATTGGGCGAAGTCGAGGGAGTTACCGTAATAAATGTGGTACCCGCTGAAGTACAATTTCCCGAAGGTGTAAAGGTCAGTACTAACGTTCCGCTTTGTCCCATGGGATCAAAGGTCGAACCAATTACTCCTACTCCTGACCAAGTTCCTGTTGGGAAATTTGGATCTTGAAGTTGCAGCAAATTGTAAATTCCTGAATTCTCACATATTGCATCCACTCCTAAATTCGGGGAAGTAAGTGGAGTAACCGTAATAAACGTAGTACCTGCTGAAGAACAATTTCCTGTTGGCGTAAATGTTAACGTTATATTTCCATTTAGCCCTGTGGGATCAAAGGTCGAACCTGTTACTCCTGTGCCTGACCAAGTTCCGATTGGGAAATTTGGATCTTGAAGTAGGAACAAATTATAACTCCCTGAGTTTTCGCATATATCATCAGTTCCTAAAATTGGAGGAGTCGAAGGAGTTACTGTAATGAAAGTAGTACTCGCCGAGGCACAATTTGCTGTTGATGTAAATGTCAATACTACCATTCCGTTTTGTCCCGTAGGATCAAAGGTCGAACCAGTTACTCCTGCTCCTGACCAAGTTCCTGTTGGGAAATTTGGATCTTGAAGTAGCAGCAAGTTATAAATTCCTGAATTTTCACATATCTCATCCGTTCCTAAAGTTGGAGAAACAGAGGGAGTTATCGTAATAACCGTAGTACTCTCCGAAGCACAATTTGCCGATGGCGTAAATGTCAAAGTTATATTTCCATTTAGCCCTGTGGGATTAAAAGTTGAGCCACTTACTCCTGTACCTGACCAAGTTCCTGTTGGAAAATTCGGATCTTGAAGTAGGAACAAATTATAAATCCCTGAATTTTCACATATCACATCCGTTCCTAAAGTTGGCGAGGTAGAGGGAAGTACTGTAATAAAGGTAGTAGTCGCTAATGTACAATTTCCCGAAGGCGTATATGTCAACATTATACTTCCATTTAGACCTGTGGGATTAAAATTCGAACCAGTTACCCCAATTCCTGACCAGGTACCAATTGGGAAAGTTGGATCTTGAAGAAATATTAAATTATACATAAGTGAGTTTTCACATATCTCATCTGAACCTAAACTTGGAGAAGTGGCTGGTGTAACCGTAAGGGTTATCGGAGCTGCATTTCCATTTGCACAACCTCCAGCAACAGTTGCATAAACTGTCCCTGTTCCTGAAATATAAGCCGTAGGATTAGCAATAGGAATAGTTGCATTTATGTCTTGCCAATAACTAACTGCATTCCCCGAACCACCATTTACAGTATTATCAAGAGTAGTCAAATCAAATGTTGCCAATCCGCCACCTGTATCACAAGCCTCGGAACTAGCTGGATTGGCAGGTGTTCCTCCTCCAACAAAAGTAATAGACCAACTATTAAGTATTCCTACATCTAGACCAACATAATCATCAATCGTAAGCGTCCAAATCCCATCTGCATTGCTTCCTCCATAAGTATTTTGAAAAGTAAATGTCCCTAAGGGATTGGTATTGGCAAATGGAGCTGTTGCGGTTTGTGCTCTTCCTTCTGGCCTATAAGCCCCTGTGTAAGGAGGTGCTGTATTTCCCGTAAAAAGAACTGCTCCATCCAAAAATTCAGTATCAATATAATCATCTGACGAACCACCATTTCCTGTACTTAAATCAAGAATCTCACCATTAGGACCAGTCAAAGTTAAACCTATATCACCGATCCAAGAATGATTGATATTTAGCAAAACTTCTATCTCTACGCAGGAGCCTATTACTCCTACTCCAGTCACCGTCGCATCAGACGTAGTTATTCCTTGCGTTTGGTTAGGCGCACCGGGCGGGATGGCTAACCCTCCTTGCCCATTAAAGGTTTGACTAAATATAATTAAAGGAAAAAAAACAAAAAGAAATGGAAACAATATCGTTAATATCGATCTTTTAGTGGAAGACTTTGGATGAAACATAACTAAGCTTGTTTTATGATTTGGTTTACTCTACCTATAATTATGCACAATTTACTCAATTGGTTGCCTATCCTCCGCAATTTTAAAATATAATAGTTTACATTTTGGGCTTTTGCGGTTACCGAAAGAAAAGTTAATTCATTGAATTAGACTTTACATTCTTAATATTTCCTATCTGTAAAACATGAATCAATTTAGGATTTCAGGAAAATTCGTTTCAC